>CAXTEE010000001.1:0-968885 GCA_964243375.1 uncultured Acidobacteriaceae bacterium
ATATCACCACGCCGGACGATCTCGACGATCTCCTCACCACCATCAACACCCAGGGTATCGACGTGCTCTCCGGCGAAGAGCGCCGTGGCCGCGGAGAACGCGGTGAAGAACGCGAGGTCGAAGCCGGGGAAGAGTCCGACGACGTAGAGCTTGACCTCTCGCCAGGCACCCTCGAAAAGACCAACGACCCCGTCCGCATGTACCTCCGCGAGATGGGCACCGTGCCGCTGCTCACCCGCGAGGGCGAGGTCGAGATCGCCAAGCGCATCGAGCGCGGGCAGATCCGCGTCATGAAGGCCATCTCACGCTCGCCGATCGTCATCCGCGAGATCGTCGGCCTCGGCGAAGATCTCCGGCGTGGCGTCCGCAACATCAAGGAAGTCGTCACCTTCGATGAAGAGGAGCTCACCGAGGAGATCCTCCAGGCGCGCGTCCGCTCCACCGTCAGCCGCGTCGACACCATCGTCAAGCACCAGAAGAAAGTCACGGCCCTCGAAGAAAAACTCACCGCCGCCCATGAGCTCAAGGACGCCAAGGCCAAGACCCGCGACGTCCGCAAGACGCGCTGGCTGATCGGCCGTGAACACGTCCTCATCAACCGCATCGTCCGCGAGTTCAAGTACACCAACGGTGAGAAGAAGCGGCTGCTCGACAAGGTCAACAAGACCGTCGATTCGATGCGCACCCTCGAGCGGCAGATCAAGTCACTTGACGCCAAGTTCGAGGCATCGCGCTCCGAAGAGCTCAAGAAGGAGTACCGCCGCCAGCAGAAGAACTGCCGCGCCGACCTCGAACGCGTCGAACAGGACGCCGGCATCCCGCTCGAAGATCTCAAGCGCACCCAGCGCGAGATGATCCAGGGCGACATGGACGCCGAGAAGGCCAAGCGCGAGCTCATCGAAGCCAACCTGCGCCTCGTCGTCTCGATCGCCAAGAAGTACACCAACCGCGGCCTCCAGTTCCTCGATCTCATTCAGGAGGGCAACATCGGCCTCATGAAGGCCGTCGACAAGTTCGAGTACCGCCGTGGGTACAAATTCTCGACCTACGCCACCTGGTGGATCCGGCAGGCCATCACCCGCGCCATCGCGGATCAGGCCCGCACCATCCGGATTCCTGTCCACATGATCGAGACCATCAACAAGCTCATCCGCACCTCGCGTCAGCTGGTGCAGGAGCTCGGTCGCGAAGCCTCGTCCGAAGAGATCGCCAAACGCATGGATATCCCGGTCGCCAAGGTCCGCAAGGTCCTCAAGATCGCCCAGGAGCCCATCTCGCTTGAGACCCCGATCGGCGAAGAGGAAGATTCGCATCTCGGCGACTTCATCGAAGACCGCATGGCCGTCAGCCCGTCCGACGCCGTCATCTCGGTCAACCTGAAGGAGTACACCTCGCAGGTCCTCCGCACCCTGACCCCGCGCGAAGAGCGCGTCATCAAGATGCGCTTCGGCCTCGAAGACGGCTCCGAGCACACCCTCGAAGAGGTCGGCCAGTCCTTCCAGGTCACCCGCGAGCGCATCCGCCAGATCGAAGCCAAAGCTCTCCGCAAGCTCCGGCATCCCAGCCGCAGCCGCAAGCTGAAAGCCTTCGTAGACGGCGTCAAGGACATCTAAGGAATCAACTGAGAGGGGCTGCTGATTCATAGCAGCCCCTCTCCTTTCATCCCGGCAAGCCAACAAAAGCCTTTGTCCCGGCTGAGGAGAACAAGCATGAGCGAGATCGCAGCCATGAGTTCCTTGAACGAGCAGCAGCGGTTTATCTTCATGAACCAGATGGCGGCCAGCCGCAAGAGCGACGTCTCCGCGATTCTCCTCGCCTTCTTTCTAGGGAGCTTTGGAGCCCATCGGTTCTATTTGGGTCAGACGGGCTGGGGAATCCTCTATCTGCTGTTCTGCTGGACCTTCATCCCTCACCTGGTCTCCTTCGTCGAGTGCTTCCTGCTTCCCGGTCGGGTACGCCGCTATAACGATGATCTTGCCTATGACGTTGCAGCGCGAATCCGCATGGCCTGATCCGCGTCGCCCCTCCTCCCGCGACGATCGTTCTTCCTTCCTTCGTCGCGCCACGGGACCCATCTGTCCGCGCCGCGACAGGACCACTCCGGCCCGCTACCTTGTAGGGAGAGAAGACTCCAAATGCCACCTCATGCCATCGTCAACATCGCGGCCCTCGCCGCTACCCTCCCCGACACCGCCGCGACCATGCTCACCGATCTCCGCCTCACCGACGAGCCCGCCGCCAGCTGTCGCATCTTCCGCGTCTATCGTCCCGTCCCCGCGCACTTCCATCGCAGCTGCGACGAGTATCTCTACGTCCTCTCCGGCTCAGCTGAGATCCTCATCGGCAGCGACTCCCCAAGCATCCTGCACCCCGGTGACCTCGTCTTCTTCCGCAAAGAGACGCCGCACGCCCTGCCCCGCATCCTCGAAGCTCCGTTCACCGTTCTCGCGATCGATACCCCGCGCCGCCCATTCAGCGACATCCACTTCGTCGATCCAGCCGACGGTACCCCCGAGACCTTCATCGAAACGTACGACGCGGTTTAACGCAGAAAAGCTCTCCTCACAAAAGGAGAGCTTTCTTGAAACCGAACCCGTTACAAACTGTTACGCCTGAGCCGCCGGAACAAATCCATCGCAGCCGCTGATCGGCGTCACCTTCAGGTGAAGCGCCGCATGCTTCGGATGTCCGCACTCGTCGAGCACGCCAGCATCGGCACTCTTGCTCGTCAAAATCGACACCAGAACCTGGCTCTTCGCGTGGTTCTCGCCAAAGTGGTTACAAAGTCCGCACTGCCCATCGTGAACTGTCTGCATGATCAAACCCTCCGTTTACTGTGACTCTCGCCGCACCGCGTATGTTGCCTCGGTTCCAGCTGTTTCTCAACAGTAGCCCCGCCGCTAAGTCGTGTAAATCGCGACTCTTATGGTCGCTGAACGAGCCTGCATCTCCGACCGAATCGGTCGCCATCCGTGCTCCACTTCCTACCGCCAGCTCACCACCACCGCCGCCTTCTCCTGCACAAAGCTGATCGCACTCATCTTGCCCTGCGTCTCCACCCGAACCGACTTCCCGTCCACCGTCGCACTCGCCACCTTCCCGAAGCGCCATCGCACCGTCACCTTCGCCGGAAGCATAGCCGCCTTCTCCTCCGGCACCCCGATCAGCAGCGGCGCGCCAATCACTAGCGACGTGCCCTCGCGCTTCAGCTCCCGCCCTTCAAAATCTCGCGTCGTCTCACTCCCACCCGACGTCGCGCTCACCACCTCAAACACCCGCCTCTCATCGAGCGTCTTCACCGTCTTGTTCCCGCTCTCAGCCGCTGGCACCAGCGTCATCACGTCCTCCGGAACCTCCGCCAGCACCGCACTCGCCCGCGCATACACCGGAATCGTCTCCGTCGGCGCATCCACCACCATCGTCCGTTCGCCGCTCATCGAAGCTCCCGTCCAGAAGTCCACCCACTCGCCCTTCGGCAGATACACCACACGCCGCGTATTCGCATCCGTCACTGGAGCCACCAGCAGCTCCGGCCCAAACAGGTACTCGTCCTTCGCCGTCCGCGCCGCCGCATCCTCCTGGTACACCAGCGGCAACGCCCGCAGGATCGGCATCCCCGTCATCGCCGCCTCCTCGGCCGCCGCATACCGGTACGGAAACAAGCTCATGTGCAGCACCGCATAGCGTCGATACAGGTCGAGCAGCTTCGTCCCACCGCCCCCGCCCGCCACATGCGCATCCCAGTCCCACGGCTGCAGATTCGTCTGCGACAGAATCTCCATCACCGGCGAGAACGCCGCAAACTCCACCCACCGCGCCAGCACCTGCCCATCCGGCACACCAGCCGTCTTGCTGTAGCCACCCAGGTCCGCCGTCCACAGCGGCAGCCCGCTCATCCCCGCGCTCAGCCCCGCCGTCACGGCCGTCGGCAACCCATTCTCCGGGCTGAAGCTCGACACGTTGTCCCCGCCCCACAGCATCCCCAGCCCATTCGCCCCCTGCGTCACACTGCGCACGAACAGCGCCCCATTCCCCTTCAGATCTTTCTCGATCACCTCTTGCACGGCATTGTTGTAAAGCACGCCATACCGGTTCCGCATCAGCTCGCGCGGCGTTCCATCCGCGAATCGCACATCGCCCTGGAAGCTGCCCTCACCATCATCATCCTTGAAGCCATCCACGCCCGCCGATGTCACCTGCCGCAGCTGATCCTGCCACCACAGCTTCGCCCCCGGATTCGTAAAGTCGATCAGCGATCCCTCACCCTTCCACCACTGCCCCACCCACGGCGTTCCATCCGGCCGCTTCACAAAGTATCCATGCGAGGCCGCCTCGTCATAGTTCGGCGAGTGCGCCGCGATCTTCCCCGCCATCCCCTCCTCGCCCGGAGTCGACGAGTTCGAATCAATCCACGGCGTATGCCACACCACCAACTTGTAACCACTTTCGTGCAGGTGCTTGATCATCCCCGGCGGATCGGCAAACTGCTGCGCATTCCATTTGTAACTGTTGTAGGCCGTCGCCCATGGTGAGTCGATCAGGATCACGCTCGCCGGCAGCCCCAGCGCCCGCGTCTTGTCCACATCCTCCCGTACCTCCGCCTCGCTACGGTGGAAGTCGCGGCCCATCCACGGCGCAAACGCCCAATATGGCGGCACCACCGCCCGCTGCGTCAGCTTCGTAAACGCCTCCAGAATCTTCGGAAACTCAGGCATCGTAAACAGCACCAGCCGAAACCGCTCCGTCGGCACCGTAATGCCAATGTCGTTCAGGTGCGTCGTGTTGAAGTCGAACGTCGCCTCTGCCGTCGTATCCACCCACAGGCCGTATCCACTCGTGCTCATGTAGAACGGCATCGGCTTGTACGTCGACGTGCCCTTCGTCCCACCGTTGTCCTGCGAGGCATTCCGCACCACTGTGTGCGCATGGTTCAGCGTGTCAAAGTGCTCGCCCAGCCCATAGATCTCCGCGCGATCCGTAACCAGAAACTCCCAGTCGCCCAGCGAATACGCCAGGCTCGTAATCTCGATCACTCCAGGAGCCAGCTGCTTCAAATGCAGCTTGTTCGTCAGCACCGGATCGCCGTTGAACGTAAAGCCATGCAGCACCAGATCCGCAGCCGCACTCGTTCCCGCCCCTCGCAAGAGCTTCACCACCACGCTGTCCGCATCCCGCCGCGTCGCACCGTCGATCGGCGCCTCCACCCGCGGCGCCTGCGCGGCCGCACTTGCCGGCGTCGTCGTCCCCTGCGCCGCGCATCGGGAAACCACACCGGACAGCAGCCACACGGCTCCCATTGCCACACCACGCGCGATGCTGCCGTATCTGCTCAAAGCCAGTGATCTCCTGCAAACAGAATGGCCCGCGGCATCGATCACCGCGGGCCAATTCTCTTCAGAGCATCTGGAGACTCAACAGCTTCAACGCATCGTCCTAGTAGGGACGAGGTCCGCCGCCACCTGCCATGTGTGCCATCGCTGATTGGTATCCATCGCGGAACCCGCGACGATAGTCATGCCGTGCCGGCCCAGGCACGCTCGGATGACGATACTCGTCACGGTTATTTACATTCGGCCGACGATGATTTTCGACGTCCTTCCGGGCGCCCTCAATGCCGTCTCGGTAGCCCTGCCGCATGACATCGTTCTGGTAGCTTCCTGGAGGTTGATCCCATCCACCCGGACCTCCAGGTCCCTGACCATAGCCTTGGAATGCTCCAGCCATCGGCGCAGCTTGCAACGTTGCAGCGCCCAAACTAAACACAAGAGCCAGCGCACCGGCTCCCGCAAATCGCATCAAATTCGACTTCATGGCGTCGTACCTCCGTTCACCTTCCTAAACACACCTTCCCTGTGATGGTTGCGGCGCGTACGGGGGTGTTCCGCCGCGGCTACATATTTGTATACCCGCCGCGCATCTCTTCGTTGAAGGTGGGCTTGATAAACGTCAGCGCCTCCTGCATCTCGGTCTGGTACATCTCCCGATGTCCCATCAGCGCCTCCGTCGGCGTGGCAAACTCCACATCCGCCGCCAGATGAATCAACCCATCCCCCGCCAGCGCCTTCGCCGTCTCCACCAGGGCCTCAGGCGACGTGTTCAGGTACTGCGCATCCCGCGGATCAATCAGCCACACCGGCGCTCCCTTGCCCAGCACACCCGAGAGCCAGAACACCTTCGCCGCCAGGTACTCACTCCGCTGCGTCTCCGTCGTGTCGTTGAAGATGAATCGCTGCTGCTTCGCACTGTAGTAGCGCGTCGTCACCGGCACCGGCTGCCGGTTGCCGCTCTTCACCAGCTCCAGCTGTCCCTGGTCCATCGTCTTGCGCACCGCGTTATAGATGAAGCCCTCGGCGAACGGCTGCTCCATCGCCGCAACCACCTCTTTGAAGGTCTGCGTCATCGCCGCCGACAGCTTCGCATGCAGCACACTCTCCTCGCCACTCTCGAGCCGGATCTCCCCATGCACGATGAACGTATCCGCGCCGCTTGTCGACCCATGAAACGGCCACGCAAACTTCCCGAAGCTCAACGGCAGCCCACCCAGCGTGAGATAGCAGTCTGGCCGCGGATTCCGCAGCCGCCGCGCCAGCTCGCCCAGGTAGATTCCCACCTGCGCCGCCAGCCCCGGCTTGCCGTCCGGATCAAACTCCGCACTCAGCTCCAGCAGCTGACCGAATCCATTGCCGTTCGTGAGCGAGAGCATGTAGCGCGACGTCGGCCGCCCCGAGAAATCCAAACCCGGTTCATCCTGTGTCGCCGTCAAACCCGCTGCCTTCGCGGCTGCTTCAATCTGCGCCGCCTGTGTCACCGTGGAACTTGTCATAGAGTCCAAATCTTCCTTGTCCTGAGAGGTCTCGCCGCCCGCCTCGAAGCTCATGCAGAACGCATGACAATACCTGAAAACCACCAGTTCGCTGCGTCAAAGGAGATCGCGGGAACAGAGGCGTCGGAGGCAGACGCGGTCGCGGCTGGTCTCTATTCTAGGTCATTCTCGGTAGCACCTCACGGGGATAGTCCCTTGCCGTGGATCCTTTGTCGTGCTCTGCTTCCCGCCCCCACAGCAACGTCGATTGGAAGGACCAGGTTCCCTTCAGCAGCAACAACTCGCACCGAACTGGCGCAACCACCACGCCGCCGCCCCTACACTCATCTGTAAGGGACCAGCATCAGCAGCAGCACTGCTCTCCCAAGACGCTCCGTGGTCGAGTTTGGTCCAAAGCTAACTCATACGGAATGAAGATTTTGGATCAAACTCCATCCAGGGGGGCAGAATCTCACCTCTCCGAAAAGGCGCTCGTACCCATGCCCGCTGACCCCATCGACGCCGAGGATCTCGCCTCGCTCCCAACCGAGACCCGCAACCCGCGCTCCGCCCGCCTCGACGAACTCTCCACCCTCAGCATGCTCCGCCTCATCAACGACGAAGACCGCACCGTCCCCGAAGCCGTCGCAACGCAACTCCCCGCCATCGCCACCGCCGTCGAGCGCATCGCCGAGCGCTTCACTCGCGGCGGCCGCCTCGTCTACATGGGCGCCGGCACCAGCGGCCGCCTCGGCGTCCTTGACGCCAGCGAGTGCCCCCCCACCTTCTCCGTCCCCGCCACGCTCGTCCAGGGCCTCATCGCCGGCGGCGACCCCGCCCTCCGCCTCTCAAGCGAGCACTCCGAAGACCGCCAGGAAGAAGGCGCTCGCGATCTCCTCAGCATCACTCCCGCCTTCAACACCACGGACACCCTCGTCGGCATCGCCGCCAGCGGCCGCACCCCCTACGTCCTCGGCGCCCTCCAGCAAGCCCGGGCACTCGGAGCCCTCACCATCGCCCTCACCTGCGTTCCCAGCTCCAGCATGGCCGCCGTCGCCGACCTCGCCATCACCCCCGTCACCGGCCCCGAGATCCTCACCGGCTCCACCCGCCTCAAGGCCGGCACCGCCACCAAGCTCGTCCTCAACATGCTCTCCACCGGAGTCATGGTCCGCACCGGCGCCGTCTTCGGCAACCTCATGGTCAACCTCAAGCCCTCCAACGCCAAGCTCGTCGACCGCGCCCACCGCATCATCGCCGCCGCCACCGGCTGCACCCCCGCCCGCGCCGCCCAGCTCTTCCGCGAAGCCGGCGACGTCAAGGTCGCCATCCTCATGGAGCTCTCCGGCCTCCCCTTCGCCGCTGCCAGCTCCCGCCTCAAGCTTGCAAAAGGCGTCCTCCGCAGCGCCCTGCACAGCTAGCTCCCGCCGTCTCGGCTGACGCATTCCAGGCTGCCCGTCGGTCACGCGAGCTCATCGTGCGGAGCATCGAAGTGTGCTCTAATGGGCGCGTTCGATTCCCACCGAAGGAGCTCACATGCCTACCATCACGACCAGCGACGGCACAGAAATCTTCTACAAAGACTGGGGCTCGGGCCAGCCCATCGTGTTCAGCCATGGCTGGCCGCTTTCAGCCGATGACTGGGATGCGCAGATGCTGTTCTTCCTCCACCATGGCTACCGGGTCATCGCGCATGATCGCCGCGGCCACGGGCGCTCGACTCAGACCGCGACTGGCCACGACATGGATCACTACGCGGACGACCTCGCCGCCCTCACCGAGCATCTTGACCTGAAGGACGCGATCCACGTCGGTCACTCCACCGGCGGCGGCGAGGTCGCGCACTACCTGGGTCGACATGGCGAAGCCCGGGCGAGTAAAGCAGCGCTGATCAGCGCCGTCACACCCCTCATGCTCAAGACCGATGCCAATCCGCTGGGTCTTCCCAAGACGGTGTTTGATGACCTGCAGGCGCAACTCGCCGCCAATCGTTCGCAGTTCTATCGCGATCTGCCGGTTGGTCCGTTCTACGGCTTCAATCGACCCGGTGCGAAGTCCTCGGAGGCGACCATTCAGAACTGGTGGCGCCAGGGCATGATGGGAGCCGCCAACGCACACTATGACGGCATCGTCGCCTTCTCGCAAACCGACTTTACGGACGATCTCAAGAAGATCACCATTCCCGTGCTGGTCATGCACAGCGAAGACGACCAGATCGTGCCGTATGCCGCCGCCGGGCCCTTGGCGGCAAAGTTGCTAAAGAACGGAACCTTGAAGACCTACAAGGACTTCCCACACGGCATGCCTACAACCCAGGCCGCCACCATCAACGCGGATCTCCTGGCATTCCTCAAAGGCTAGCGCTCGTCCATGAAGAGGAACATCAAGCCTTAATCATGAAACGAACGGCTCCGCAAAACCATCGCGGAGCCGTCTGCTTTCCTGTTGCGCTTTACCGCTACACCAGCGTCGGCTGAGAGATCGGCGCCTTCGCATTCACACCCGAGGCCCCAACGAAGTTCAGCAGATCCTTCGCCAGCCGATCCGCCGCCGTCGCCGTCAGCCCATGCGGCTCGCCATCATACTCCGTCAGCGTCGCGCCCGGTACCAGCTTCACCGCACGCCGCGCCGAGACATCTATCGGCACCGTCTTGTCGCCGGTCCCGTGAATAAACAACGTAGGCACCGTAACCCGCTTTAGATCCTCACGGAAGTCCGTCCCCGACCACGACTCCATGCACGCCATCGTCGCTCGCGAACTACCCTGCAACGCCATCGCGACTGACCAGTCGATCACCTCATCCGACACCGGCGTATGCAGCATGTTGCCGCCAAAGAACTTCGGAAAGAAGCTCTTCATAAACTTCGCCCGGTCCTTCACAATCAGATCCTTCATCTCGGCAAAAATCTCTGAGTCCGCTCCCTCTGGATTGTCGTTGCCCTTCATCAGGTACGGTGTCACCGCACTCACAAACACAGCCTTGTCCGCCCGGCCGGAGCTTCCATGCCGACCGAAGTACCGTGCCACCTCGCCACCGCCCATGGAGAACCCGACCAGCGTCGCACCCTGCACCTCCGCATCCTCGAGCAGCGCCTCCAGATCGTCCGTCAACGTGTCATAGTCATAGCCGTTCCATGGCTGCGACGACCGCCCAAAACCACGCCGGTCATACGCCAGCACGCGGCAGCCATTCTCCGCCAGAAACCGCGCCTGCCCCTCCCACATATCCGATTGCACCGGCCAGCCATGGATCAGCACCACCGGCGTGCCCGTTCCCCAGTCGTTGTAAAAGATCTCTGTTCCGTCATCCGTCGTCAGAAAGGCCATCTCGTCTCCTCTTTCACTCCGCGATCATCCCGTGGACGATTCATCGCGGTCCGTTAGGCAGCATGCACGTTTTCTCGTCGTCTCGATCTGCCGCTTCCCGTACGATGCAGAGCAGGCCAGGAAGTCTTTCTCGCTTTCTTGTTCCGGCACGGTACCGACGTCCCAAGCGAAAGAAAGAGCATGACCCTGGCAACTAATCGATCTCAGCGTCTCCGAGTTCTCCGTCGCGCGCGCGCCATCGCTCTCCTCCTGCTCCCGTTCACCCTTCTTGCGTCACGCCCAGTCCAGGCTTACTCCCTGCTCACCCACGAGCAGCTGATCGATCTCACCTGGAAGAGCTCGATCGTCCCTCTGCTGCTCAGCCGCTACCCCACCCTCACCCCGGCGGAGCTGGAGCACGCCCGCGCCTACGCCTACGGCGGCTGCGTCATTCAAGACATCGGCTACTACCCCTTCGGCGATCCCTTCTTCTCTAACCTCACCCACTACGTCCGCTCCGGAGACTTCGTCGTCAACCTCTTCCGCAACGCCGGCAACGCGGACGAGCTCGCCTTCGCCGTCGGCGCCCTCTCCCACTACATCGGCGACAGCATCGGCCACTCCTCCGCCACCAACCTCGCCGTTCCCGTCGAGTTCCCCAAGCTCCGCGCCCGCTTCGGCAGCTCCGTCAGCTACGCCGAAGGCGAGCACCAGCACGTCCAGACCGAGTTCGCCTTCGACATCAACGAGATCGCCAACCATCGCCTCGCACCCGTCCACTACCTGCGCCACGTCGGCCTGGAGGTCCCCGTCAAACAGGTCGCTCTCGCCTTCTATCAGACTTACGGCCTCAGCGAAGACTTCTCTGCCGGCCGTGGCCGACGCATCAACGTTCGCGGCTACCGCTTCGCCGTCCGCAACTTCATCCCGCGCATCGCCTACGCAGTCACCATCCTCCATCGCGACAAGCTCCCCGCCCCTGCGTCCACCCCGGAGATGCTCGACTTCCAGCAGCAGATCGCAGCCGTTGCCGCGGAGAACAACTGGGATCAGTTCCGTCGCAAGCCCGGCATCGGCACCTACTCGCTCGCCGGCCTGCTCTTCGTCCTTCCTAAGGTCGGCTCGCTCAAGCTCATCTCGGTCAAAGGCCCAACGGCAGTCACCGAGGGGGAGTACCTCCACAGCGTTGTCGCATCAAACACCGCACTTCACACCGCCCTCGCTCGCTTCACACCGCCGCCTACCACCCGGACCTCCGCAGCCGTCGCCGCCGCCTCGGACACACACTCCGAGCCCGCGCCCGCAGCCCCCCTGCCAGTCAAACCCGGCAGCAGCCAGGATGTCCCCCGTGACTCTCGCGACAGCCAGGGAACTCCAAACCCCCGTCATCCGCTTCCCAATCGCGACCTCGACACCGGCACCACCGTCCGGCCCGGCGGCTATCCCCTCACCGACTCCACCTACGCCGGGCTTCTTCACCGCATCGTCGCCACACCGGCCCAGCCCATTCCGCCCGGCATCAAGTCCGACATCCTCGCCTACTTCGCCGATCTGTCCGCGCCATTTGCCACAAAGAAAGATCCGGCCGCCTGGGCCACCGTCCAGCACGACCTCACCACCCTCGCCGCCATCCCCACCAGCACCGAACCTGTCGCCTTTCCCACCTACGGAGACGATCCGGCCGACCCAACCAATCAGACCGCAACAAAGTAGCGCCGAAACAGCCCTCAACCTCGGCGAACACGGTTTAACCTCAGCCAAAAAGTGTCGGTTTGCGCGGCATCTCGATCCCCAGATGCTCATACGCCAGCCGCGTCGCCACCCGTCCCCGTGGCGTTCGGTCCAGGAACCCGATCTGGATCAGAAACGGCTCATACACCTCTTCGAGCGCGTCCTGCTCCTCGGCAAGTGCCGCAGCCAAAGTGTTTAGCCCCACTGGCCCACCGTCGTACTTCTCAATAATCGTCCGCAGCAGTCGCCGGTCCAGCTCGTCAAACCCGTGCGCGTCCACCTCCAGCAGCTTCAACGCCGCCTCCGCCGTCGGCCGGTCGATCACCCCCCCGGCACGCACCTGTGCATAGTCCCGAACCCGCCTAAGTAGCCTGTTTGCAATACGTGGCGTTCCCCGCGACCGCATCGCAATCTCCGCCGCCCCGTCCCGGTCAATCGGCACCCCCAGCACCTCCGCCGAACGTTCCACCACAAACCGCAGCTCATCATCCGTATAGAACTCCAGCCGCAGCAGAATCCCGAACCGGCTCCGCAGTGGAGAGCTTAATAAGCCCGGCCGCGTCGTCGCCGCAACAAACGTAAATGGCTTGATATCCATCACATGCGTCCGCGCCGCCGGACCTTGCCCGATCATGATGTCCAGCTTGTAGTCCTCGAGCGCCGTGTACAGCTTCTCTTCAAGCACCGGCTGTAGCCGATGAATCTCATCCAGAAACAGCACCTGCCGCTCCCGCACATTCGTCAGAATCGCCGTCAGATCGCCCTGTATCTGCAGCGCCGGCCCGCTCGTCTGCTGGAATCCCACCCCAAGCTCATTGGCAATAATCGTTGCCAGTGTTGTCTTCCCCAGCCCCGGCGGCCCGAACAGCAACACATGGTCCAGCGCCTCGCCGCGATTCCGCGCCGCCTCGAGCGCAATCGCCAGCTGCTCCTTCGCCCGCTCCTGCCCGATAAACTCCCGCAGATGGTTCGGCCGCAGCTTCAGCTCAAACGCGGCATCATCCTCCAGCCGCCCGGCCGAGACCAGCCGTTCCGCATCATCAGCCGCCCCCCCCGCCAGCAGGTTCGTCTTCGCTTTCATTGTCTTCGGATCCACTGCAGCCGAGTCTACGGCCCGCCCTCTTATCTTCGCAATCTCACACGCAGAAAGGGCCCGCCACGCGGGCAGGCCCTTCTTAGACAATCTCTATACAGCCTAGCGTTCGAAGACCCGCACCTGAGGATTCGCAATCGTATCCTGCCACGGATCAATAACGATCTTCGTCACACCCGGTGCCTTCTCCTGCCATAGCTTGTAGTACTCCGGCGCCTGATTGATCCCAATTCGGTGCGAGATCATAAACGTTGGATCGATCTTCTTATCCTCTATCGATTGGAGCAGCGGCTGCAGATAGTTGTGCATGTGCGTCTGTCCCATCGCCATGTGAATGCCCTTGCCAAACGCTGCACCGAAGTTCAATTTGTCCAGCACGCCGCCATACACTCCAGGAATGGACAGCGTGCCGCCCTTGCGGATCGCCATAAACGCCTGTCGCAGCACGAACGGACGATCCGTCTCGAGCATCAGCGCCTGCTTCACCTTGTCATACATTCCTACCAGCGTCGACGAGTGAGCCTCCATGCCCACCGCATCGATACAGCAGTCCGGCCCGACTCCGCCCGTAAGATCGCGCAGAGCCTCCACGATGATCACGTCGTCTTCGCTGTAATCGATCGTCGTCGCGCCGCACTCCCGCGCCAGCTTCAGCCGCTCAGGAAAGCGATCGATTGCAAACACCTTTCCAGCGCCCAGCATGTACGCGCTCGCGATGGCAAAGAGTCCTACCGGTCCGCACCCCCACACCGCAACGTTGTCGCCGGGTGAGATGTTGCAGTTCTGCGCTCCCATAAATCCAGTCGGATAAATATCTGAGAGAAACAGCACACTCTCATCCGAGAGATCACTTTCGATCTTGATCGGCCCCACATCAGCAAACGGCACTCGCGCATACTGCGCCTGCCCGCCAGCATATCCACCATAAATGTGCGAGTAGCCAAACAGAGCTGAGCCTGAATACCCGTACATCTCCTCCGCCACATGCGCGTTCGGATTCGAGTTGTCGCACAGACTCCACAGGTTGTCCTTGCAGAAGAAGCAATTGCCACACGCGATCGTGAACGGAATTACGACGCGATCGCCACGCTTCAGCTTCTTCACCTCACTCCCGACCTCCTCCACGACGCCCATGAACTCGTGGCCCAGAATGTCGCCCGACTCCATCGTCGGAATGTAGCCGTCGTACAGGTGAATATCACTACCGCAGATCGCCGTCCGCGTAATGCGAATAATCGCATCCTGCGGGTTGATGATCTCCGGATCTTTTACGTCGTGCACCTCAATCGAGTGCGTCCCCATCCAGCAAACAGCTTTCATAACTTTAATCTCCTAAACCGCCGCGCATACGCACGCGTCTCTTGTTCACTCGTATCCGCAGGTCCGTCCTACGGGCAGCAGCGTTACTTCTGCTCGCTCGATCCCGGCGGTGTTGGATTACTCTCGCCCAACGCCCACTCCTTGATCCCGCCAATCACGCCGCGCGGCCCGTGCGGCTGTCCGGCAACGCTCGGAATCTCGCCTGCCTCCGCCATCTCCTTGAAGTGTCGAAGATCCTCAATCACAATCTGCTTTGGCCCGCGTTTCGCCGTGGCCGCCGCGGCATTGCCCAGAAATCCGCCGGGAACTCGCTGCTTCTGGATCAGCGTCACGATCGTTCCGCGCCCGTTCTCCGCCGCTTCGAATGTCACCACGCCCTCCTGCTCCACGCCCTCGGTTACAGACTTCCAGCCGATACGCTTGCCCGGATCGTCCCGCTCCACCTGTGAGTCAAACTCAATCTGCTTGCCATCCTTGTCCTCAGGATTGCCCATCACCCAATGGCTCTTGCCGCCACCCAGATTCTTCACGGAGACCACGTACTCCTGCCATCGCGGAATCGACTCCACATCGTGCCAGAGCGCATACAGACGCTGCGCATCAGCGTTAATCGTCTGCACCGCATGCGCGGTCACATAGCCATCATCCGTCTTCTGTGGCAGCGGCTTGTACGTCGTGCCCGGCACGATCCCCGCTACACTCTTCAACTTCGTCGCATCGGTCGGAATAACCTCAGTCGCCATCAACGCCTCCGTTCTCTGTCAGCGCCTGCATTGCAGTGCGACAGTCTCTCGGTGGGATGGCATCGCGCGCGCCGGAGGACCCCTGCGACGTCCCAATCGCGCCGACACCCTTGCGATCCACTTTCATCTCACATCCACGACCTTCCTATCCGTCGAAGTGCGCCGTCGCGGGTCACCTTCTCCGCGGCAAACGGCAGAGTGCAGTATCATCAGCCTGCCGCTCGTCACCCTCTGCTCGCTACCTCTTCGGCAGGGCAAAGTCGGCTGGCCAATCCTCGCATGCCTCGAACGTACCTCTACAAACTCACTAGTGATCGCGGCGGCGCACCCTGCGCTCCTTCTCCGCGCGCCGGGCAGGCTCCCCTGCTCACCCTTTCCATCTGCAAGCCCGCTATTCGCCGCACCGCCCAATCTGGCGATCGCATCCTCGGCATCACCAGCCGCTCGCTCATCCTCCGCGAGGGCTACCCGTCCAATGCCGTCATCTATGCCGCCACCGTCGACGACGCCTTGGACGCGCGCGAGTATTACGCTCCACGCAGCCGCTTCCGTTCACGCCCAGACTGTATCTACGGGACCTTGGTCCACAGCGGCAAGACCCCGCTCCACGCGGACTCTGCGTATCGCGCTCGCGACATCGGCCAGTATCCCTACTATAAGAATGGTCGAACTCTCTTCAGCAGAAACTTCCGCTACTTCGGCAGGAGCGCACCGGTTATTCCGCAAACTCTACCTACGCTTCAGCAGGTAGCCGAAACCCTCGGACAAGGCCACCGCGTCTTTACTCCGTCATCGCCAGAGGCCACTGAGCTTGACAAGCTCTTTGCCGCTCTTTGGGAACTGCCGACCAGGCATACTCCGCCGGTTGTCCTGGAAGAGGCCGCGGGCCACACTCCTCGAAGGAGCCTGCCCGCAATCCGTTCTCGTTAGCTGGCTGTGATCTGTCGACCCAGCCGCGCACGAGACTGAGCCCCGTTGATTCGTGACAACGTCCGCGCCGTCTCTGAAGCGATCGGCTGCAGCGACACGATGATGATCGCCGTCGCGGGAACCTCCCCACTGCACAGATAGCTATGAATCGTCGACGCGTCGAAGTAGATGCCGTCCCCGGCCTGGACCTTGTGCAGCTCGTCGCCATGCCGCACATCAAGCTCGCCGGCAATCACATAGAGAAACTCATTGCCTGCGTGCTGATGCGCCTTCGCCTCGGTTCCAGCCTTCTGCGGCAGGAACTCTGCGAAATAGGGATCCAGCATCCGGTCCGGTGTCACAAATCCCAGGCTCTCAAAAAAGTACGTAGGATCTTCGACACCTGACTGCGGCAGTCTTGTGCGATCCTTCGAGCGATGAATCCGGAACAGCTTCTGCGGCTCTGGTTCAAAGAAGTAACTTAGATCCTTTGAAAACACCATGGCGATGCGTGCAAGGTTGCGCAACGTCGGCACCACACGGCCGGTCTCCAGCTGTGAGAGGAAGCTCGCGGACAGACCGGTATGCCTGCCCAACTCTACTAAGCCCATCGTCTTCTTCAGCCGCAGATGTTTGATCCGTTCCCCGATCCGCTTTTCGGAGATGAAAGCCTCAGCCCGCTCGCTCGCAATCTGCAGGGGAGAAACCTTTCCCACCGGCTCAATCTCCCCAATGGTTTCTACATCGGCAAGGCCGCCGGGAAGAAGATCCATCCCGGGAAGTACCGTCGTCATATCGGTCAAATTCGCTGTGTCTGCCATATAAAGGTGATCCTTGGTCTTCTATAGCAGACGTGGAATTGGTCAAAAAAGAGGTCTGGACTCCCGCTTTTGGAAACGCCGCACACCGCATTGTCAACAAAGCATCACGAAACTCAATGCTAGGGTGAATATTGTGTGGACCTCACCAAGCGTCGGCTTCCGCGGCACCCTCCGCACCTTGGCTCCGTCCTTGCTCCTTGCGCTGCCGTTCGCCACGTTCGGTTGCGCCAACCCTGGTCCGCCCAAGCCGCCGTCGCTCCATCTTCCCGCCTCCGCAAAGGATCTCCACGCCGATCGCATCGGCATGGAAGTCCGCCTCTCCTGGACCACCTCCACCGACACGACTGATGGCGTTGCCATAAAGCCGCCGCTCTCCGCCGAGATCTGCCGCGATCCCCTTCCGCTTTCGCCCGGTCCCCCACCCTGCACCGTCGTCGGCCATCTCGCCGTCACCTCCGGCCCCAGCACCACGGTCGATCCCCTGCCGCCCGCGCTCCTGCTCGATCCCGTCCACCTCCTCCGCTATCGCGTCCGCCTCCTCAACGCCGCAGGACATGCGGCCGATCCCTCGAACGTCGCCCTCGCCGCTGCCGGCACCGCCCCTAACCCCATCAGTGGCTTGCATGCCGCCGCCTCTCCCGCCGGAACCCGCATCCTCTGGTCTCCGGTTAACGCGCCCGCCGCGGCCGTCTTCCTCGCACGAGCCACCGTGGCCTCGCCACCCCCCGCCACGGCGCCGTCGCAATCCGCCGCAAGCGTCGCCCCCGCCCGCGCGCATCACACCTCCGCTGCCGCACCGCCAGTTCACCTCCAGGCCGCGAACAAAGGGCCCGACCCCGGCGGAGCCCTCGATCCCTCCAGCAAGCGCGACACCACCTACACCTACGTCGCCTGGCGCTCCCGCTCCGTCACCCTCAGCGGAAAGACCCTCATCCTGCGTAGCGCAGACTCGCCTCCCCTCACCGTCACCGTCCGCGACAAAACTCCACCCGCCACACCCGTCGGCCTCGAAGCCATCGTCGATGGCGCCGCTGTCGATCTCTCCTGGGAGCCGGACGCCGATCCCGACCTCGCCGGCTATTGGGTCGAACGCGCCGTAGCCTCCAGCAATCCGAATTCCTCCACCACCCAGGCCTGGCAGCGCCTGAATCCGGCACCGCTTCCCGCTCCCTCGTTTCGCGACACCCCGCCGACCGGCCGGCCTCAGTACCTCTACCGTGTTCTGGCTGCCGATACCACCGGCAATCTCAGCCCGCCCTCCGCACCCGCAACCGTCCAACTCTCCGGCACGGCCGCCCCCTGATCGTTCCACCACGCATCCCTCTACGCCGTAGCCGCGTCTTTGTTAGCATGGAAGAGCGCAAGGAGTTCCCATGGCATCCCTACTCGAACAGCTCCGTAGTATGACGACGGTCGTCTCCGATACCGGCGACATCAATGCAATCCAGCAGTTTCATCCGCAGGACGCCACCACCAACCCCTCACTTCTTCAGGCGGCCGCCGAAAAGTCTGATTACCAGTCCATCGTCGACGACGTCCTCAAGCAGGCACGAAAAGACGCCGGCGCCAACGCCTCCGACAAGGATGTCGCCGCCCTTGCCTTCAAATCCCTCGCCGTCGCCTTCGGCCGCAAGATCCTCGAGATCGTTCCCGGCCGCGTCTCGACCGAGGTCGATGCCCGGATGTCCTACGACAAGGAGAAAACCCTCGAGCAGGCGCGCGATGTGATCGCGCAGTACGACAAGGCCGGCATCTCCCGCGATCGCATCCTGATCAAAATCGCTTCCACCTGGGAGGGCATCAAGGCCGCCGAGATCCTTGAAAAAGAAGGCATCCACTGCAACATGACGCTCCTCTTCGGCATGCACCAGGCCGTCGCCGCAGCAGAGGCCAACGTCACCCTCATCTCGCCCTTTGTCGGTCGCATCCTCGACTGGTACAAAAGCGCCACCGGCAAGGACTACCAGGGTGAAGATGATCCCGGCGTGCACTCCGTCACGACGATCTACAACTACTACAAAAAGTTCGGCTACAAGACCGTCGTCATGGGCGCCAGCTTCCGCAACATCGGCGAAATCGAAGAACTCGCCGGCTGCGATCTCCTCACCATCTCCCCCAAGCTCCTCACCGAGCTCGAGAAGACCGAAGGCGAACTCACCCGCAAGCTCGATCCCGAAAAAGCCAAATCGATGGATATCCAGAAGCTCCACATCGACAAGGACACCTTCGAGAAGATGCACGAAGAAGACAAGATGGCCCACGACAAGCTGAAGGAAGGCATCGAAGGCTTCTCAAAGGCCCTCGAAGACCTCGAACAGCTTCTCACCAAGCGCCTCGCCGAGATCGGCCATAGCAAGGAAGAGACCCAGCAGGAACAACCTGTCGGCGCGAAGTAACTCCCTCGTCGCTCATACGGAAAAGGCCAGCCGCCAAGGCTGGCCTTTTCACGTGCAGTGGCTGGCATGCAATCGACAGTCAAGGTCCCATGGTCGAAGCGGCTGATTTTGGCTTTCGCCGCCATTGATCTGCCTTCTCGTCTACTCGGCTTCCTTCGCCATCGGCGGAGCCGCTCGCCTCGGCGAACTTCACGAACCCTTTTTCAAGCAGGGCGGCGGTGCCCAGGCTGGCGCTCTCGTGTTCTTGATCGGCGGTTACTTCGCAAGAGCCTGCTTCCTGTTGATCGCCGCGCCCCTCGTCCTACTCGTCCCGGTAAGGCTCCAGCTGCGCCACTGGTACGGCATGATACTCGCCGCAAGCGTCCCCCTCGTCCTGCTTCAAAACTTCCTCGGCATCTCCGATCTCGCCGCCTTACGGTCTAAGATCCAGATGATCCATTGGTACCAGGAAGCATTCACCGCCCTCATCCCGGCCCTCCCGTGCGCCCTTTACCTCTGGCTGCTCCATCATCAGGTAAAAAAACTCACCACGTCCGCAACATCACGTCCGTAAAGGCCCTACAAAATGTAACGGCTCAAATCCTGGTCTTTCACAATCGAAGCCACCTGCTGCCGCACATACTCCGGATCGACCACAATCACCTTCTCCACCCCGTTCTCCGTCTGTCGCTCAATCACCGGCAGCGGCGGCTGCGGCGGCAGAGTCTCAGCTGTCAACGAAGCCGAAGCGCCAATCTCCGCCACCACGCCCTCTTCAGTCGATGCCGCCCGCGGGCTCTTGAACAAGTCCGGCGCCTGGAAGCTGATCTCGTCCAGCACCCGCTCCAGAATCGTGTGCAGCCGCCGCGCGCCAATGTTCTCCGTCGTCTCGTTCACCCGAAACGCAAACTGCGCCATCTCCGCAATCGCCTCCGGCGTAAACTCCAGCTTCAGCCCCTCGGTCTCAAGCATCGCCGTCGACTGCTTCACCAACGAGCTCTTCGGCTCCGTCAAAATCCGTACAAAATCCTGCACCGTCAGCGACTGCAGCTCCACCCGGATCGGAAATCGTCCCTGCAGCTCAGGAATCAGATCACTCGGCTTCGACACATGAAACGCTCCCGCCGCGATAAACAAAATGTGATCCGTCGAGACCATGCCGTACTTCGTATTCACCGTCGTCCCCTCGACGATCGGCAGAATATCCCGCTGCACGCCCTCGCGGCTCACATCCGGCCCGTGGCCACCCTCGCGCCCGGCAATCTTGTCGATCTCATCCAGGAAGACCATGCCAGAGTCCTCGACCCGCTCCACCGCCAGCCGCGTCACCTGGTCCATGTCGATCAGCCGGCCCTCTTCTTCCTGCACCAGGTAGTCGAACGCATCCACCACCTTCATCTTCCGCTTCTTCGTCCGCTGGCCAAACAGCCCCGGCAGCATGTCCTTTAGGCTACTTGAGTCCATCTCGTCCGAACCCTGATTTGTAATCACCTCAAAGCTCGCCTGGTTCCGGTCTCGCACATCGAGCTCCACCATCCGCTCGTCCAGCTTGCCCTCGCGAAACTGCTGCCGCAGCTTCTCCCTCGTCCGTTCCGCGCTGCTCGCATCCACATCCGGCGTCGTCGGCGCCGCGGCCGCCGTCGTATCCATCGACTCCGGCAGCTGAATCACGTTCGTGCCCGGCTCCTGCTTCGCCGCCGCCGCATTCGCCGCCGTCACACTCGTCGCCGTCACCGCCGCAGGCGTTGGCGGCAGCAGCAGATCCAGCAGCTTGTCCTCCGCCGCCAGCTCCGCCTTGTCCTCCACCTCTTCAAGCTTCTCCTCGCGCACCATATCGATCGCAATCTCCACCAGATCGCGCACGATCGACTCCACATCGCGCCCCACATACCCCACCTCGGTAAACTTCGAGGCCTCCACCTTCAGAAACGGCGAGTTCGTCAGCTTAGCCAGCCGCCGCGCAATCTCCGTCTTCCCCACGCCCGTCGGCCCGATCATGATGATGTTCTTCGGCATGATCTCGTCCGCCAGCTCCGGCGGCAGCTTCTGCCGGCGCATCCGGTTCCGCAGCGCAATCGCCACCGCCCGCTTCGCCGCCTGCTGCCCCACCACATACTTGTCCAGCTCCGCCACAATCTCGCGCGGCGTCATCTCATCGAGCGCCAGCGCCTGGTCCTCAGCCGTTCCCGGCAGAAAAATCGCCATCTATGTGTTCCTCGTTGTGTTACACATGAATCTTCAATCCTGGCCATGGGTGCCAGCCGACGCCTGCTACTCCGCCTTCAGCTCTTCCACCATAATGCGATCATTCGTATACAGGCAGATCTGCCCTGCAATGAGTAGGCTCTTCTCCGCGATCTCGCGCGCCCCCATCTCCGTGTTCTCCATCAACGCCCGTGCCGCCGCCAGCGCATAACTTCCCCCACTGCCGATCACCGCAATGCCCTCGTCTGGATCGATCACATCGCCATTCCCGCTCAGCAGAAACGTCTGCTTGGCATCCGTCACAATCAGCAATGCCTCAAGCTGCCGCAGCATCTTGTCCGTGCGCCAGTCCTTCGCCAGCTCCACGGCCGCTCGCCCCAGGTTTCCTGCATACTGCTCGAGCTTCGTCTCAAACCGCGCAAACAAACTGAACGCATCCGCCGTCGATCCCGCAAACCCCGCCAGCACCTTGTCTTGGTAGAGCTTGCGAATCTTCTTCGCCGAATGCTTCATCACCGTCGATCCCAGCGACACCTGCCCATCGGCTGCCATCACCACCGCATCGCCCCGCCGCACACAGATCACTGTCGTCGACCGGATCCGCCGCCCGTCACCCAGGTCCAGCGGATGCCCGCCCTGTCCGTCCATACCTGCTCGAGTCCGCAGCCTTCGTGGGCTCCGTTCCTTGCTTCTCATCGTCTCTGTCGTCATACGTGTATCTCTCAGTATATCGTCCGGTGGCCGCCGGTTCCGCTTCTTCGCCGCCTGCGCTATCCTGTGGCTGGGCCGCCATGCTTCTTGCCATCTCGTCCTTCATCCCGCCGGTTCTGCGCTCCCCGCGCACCCTCGCGATCGTCGGACTGGGCCTCGCCACCGCCGCCAGCATCTCCTGGTATCGCATGAACAAGGAGGAGCCCGACGAGGAAGAGATCGAGCGCGAACGGCGCGAGTATCTCGCCGCCACCGGCCGCATCGTCGATGGCAGCATCACCGAGACCCGCTGGGCCAACGAGTCCGAAGACGCCACCCCCAACACCCTCATCTACCGCTACCGTATCGCCGGCGTCACCTACGAGTGCGCCCAGGACGTCCGCCCCCTGATCGACCACGTCCGCCACGTCCGCGTCGACCTCCCCGTCCAGGTCCGCTTCGACCCGCGCAACCCCGGTGACTCCATCGTCGTCGCCGAAACCTGGTCCGGCCTCCGCATCGACCACGAACACGCCCCCGGCCCCCCGCCACGCATCACACCCAGCCCCGTCGGCTGAACCGCTCCCGCTCTTTCCATTCATCGTTCAAGAAGTCATGGCTACAGCCACGCCACCCGTCCCCACCCTGAAATCGGCCTTAGCCACTGAGGTGCGCCTGACGAAACTTCCACCAACGCATCACGGCCGCGGCCACTCAAACAAGAGCCCCCGGAACCTTGACCTTCCTGCGTCTACCTCGCCACTCTCATTGAAGTCCCGCAACCCCCAGGCATACACTTGGGGGTATGCACATGGCGGCCACGCCAAACCGCAACGTCCGCCACGTCCTCCAGTTCTCCATGGTGGCGACGTTCGCCTACGTCCTCACCACCCTGCTCGTCGGTCTGCGCATTCACTCCCTCGCCCTCGTCTCAGAGGCTGGCCACAACACCTCCGATCTTCTCGCCATCGGCCTCTCCTTTCTGGCCATCTACTTCCAGGCGCGCCCCGCCACCGACGAGAAAACCTTCGGCTATCAGCGCGCCGGCGTGCTCGCCGCCTTCGTCAACGCCATCACCCTCATCGCCCTCTCCGTTTGGATCGCCCTCGCCGCCATTCATCGCTTCGGCGTCCCACTCGCCGTCCAGCCTCACCCCATGATGCTCGTCGCCACCGCCGGCGTCATCATGAACGGCCTCATCGCCACCCTGCTCTGGCGCTTCTCGGGCGAAGTCAACATCCGCTCCGTCTTCATCCACATGCTGGGAGACACCCTCTCCACCGCCGCCGTTATCCTCGGCGGCTTCGGCATCCTCTACACCGGCTACAACTGGATCGATCCCCTGCTCTCGCTTCTTATCGCCGCGCTCATTCTCTGGAGCTCCATCGGCATCGTGCGCGAGACCCTTAACATCCTCCTCGAAGGCACCCCTCGCGGCGTCGAGCTCGCCAAAGTTCGTACCGCCATCGAGGGTATCGACGGAGTCGTTGACGTTCACGATCTCCATGTCTGGAGCCTCGGCCCCAAGACCCTCGCGCTTGCCAGCCACGTCACCGTCGTCGAGATGCCTATCTCCGCCTGCACCGCGCTCGTCGATAGCATCAACCTGACGCTGCGCAACCAGTTCCGCATCCGCCACACCACGCTACAGTTCGAAGCTAGCGACTGCGGCCAGACCCATGACTGCGGTGCCGCCCTTCTCGCCGAAGCCGCCGCGGAAGATGCCCACGACCACAGCCACAGTCACTTTGGCCATTCGCACTAACAAGTTGGTAGCAGACAAAAGCCGCAACCTGTACCTCTAGGTTCGGCCGCTGCCATCCTTCGGCTCAGTCCCCGCCCGCGATCCATCCTGCGGCTCTTCCCCCTCGGTGTAGCTCTTCGGAGCCTGCGGATACCATGGCTCCGTCGGCGGCGGCGCATTCGCAGCCCGCCGCGCCTCCAGCACAGGATTCACATCCCGCCGCGACACCGGAGTCGCCACCTCGTGCCGCGCCGACGATCCTGGCTTCACCGAAGTCTTTCCCGCATACTTCGCGGGAGCGATCGGGTACGCCGGATGCGAGCTTCCACTATCCCCCGAAGGGTACCCCGGCCGCGTCGGCAGCGGAGTCTTCGTCGCCGGATGAAGATCGCCGGACGCCTCCGCCGATCGCACACTGCTCTTGCCAGCAGCAATCGACGAAGTGACTCCCGGAGTCTCACTCTGCCGGGCGCCCCTGCGGCGAAGCACGAGGTACAACAGAATTCCTACAAGAACAGCAACTCCAAGGAAGACGGATCCTGTCATAGAAGCACACCTGCCTTACCTTACCTAGATCGGTGCCCTGCATCAGCATCGGACGAGCGGCGATCTCCACCAACCCCGTATCGCAAACTCTAACCGCAAATCAGCGCCACGTCGCGTGAAAACCAGCCATCGAACATGCCGCCCAACAGCTGGCCTGACGCAACCTAAACCAGCTGCGCGTCCAGCGTGATCTCCGCCGCCTTCAACAGCCGCGAAATTGGGCAGCCTTCTTTCGCCTTCTTTGCCAGCTCGTCAAACTTCTCCTTCTCCGCTCCCGGAACCTTCGCCTTCGTCTTCAGGTGGATCTTCGTCACGGTCGGACCATCGTCCGTCTTCTCAAGCGTCACCACCGCCGCCGTCTCAAGTGACTCCGGCACCATCCCCGCATCCGTCAGCTGCGCGCTCAGCGCCATCGTGAAGCATCCCGCGTGCGCTGCCGCAATCAGCTCCTCCGGGTTCGTTCCGATGCCAGTCTCAAACCGGCTGCCAAAGCTGTACTGTGTCTCTTTCAGCATCCCACTCTGCGTGCTGATCGTGCCTTTACCGTCCTTCAACCCACCCTGCCACACTGCACTCGCGCTGCGATCCATTGTGTCTCCTCGTCCGCCTTACCGCACGGAATCGATCATTGGATGCACGGACGTGCGGACATGGACAAAGCCACCCACGTCCGACTCGTCAGGCAATCGCCCTCTCCAAAGGAAACGGCAGGACCGAAGTCCCGCCGTTGTGTATCAAGTCATACTGCCTTAGAACGTCGTGCTGACCGATAGCCGGAACGTCTTTCGCGGCTCCCGCAGCGTGTAGTTCGCGTCGTAGTACTGCAGCGCCTGCGCGTAGCTGAAGTCGCCCGCGCTCGTCGCCGGGAAGAACTGTCGGAAGCAAGCCGTCGACGACTGCGTGCAGCCCACCGGCGTTCCCAGCGCCGGCGGCAGGTCGTGGTACAGCCGCAGCGGGTTGTATGCGTAGAAGATCCGGAACGGCGCATTCACGATCGGCAGAATCACCTGCAGCTCCGCGCCATTGGACATGCGCGGCACAAAGTTGGTGTTCGGCGCCGTCTTCAGGAAGTACGGGAACGTCACCTGCTGCCCGCCATTACACGCGCCGTTCACCACCACCGCGCATCCATACAGCGGGCTAGTCAGCTGGGATTGTCCGGCCGCATTCTGTCGCAGCTGGCTCGCCTGCGAGTTGAAGGTCAGTCCGAAGTCCGTGAAGAACGCAAACGTCACCTGGCTCACAATCGGAATGCGGTACTCCACATTCGACGTCAGCTGCGTATCGCCGCCGATCGTCACCAGCCGGTAAATCGGCAGCGGCACCTGCACATTCCCCAGGCTTGGGTTCGTCGCATCGCGCGGCACCACACTTCCGTCTGGGTTGGTCAGGTTGAACAACAGCTTCTGCGGAATAAAGGTGTACGGCGAAGCCGATCGAATATCGAACCCGCGCACATCCGACTCGCCACCGCCATAGAGGCGATTCTGTGGCGGTGCGACCTCCCCACCGAATCCAGCCACGTGCGCCAGCTGGATCCTGTATCCCAGCACATTGTGGCCCTCGCGATTCACCCTCAGATTCTTCATCGGGAAGAACTGCCGGTAGCTCACCGCGGGCTGGTAGTACTTCACATTGCCGCCCGCACCTGCAATCGCCACCGTCGCGTTGAAGTCCTTACCGCTATGCGGCCCCGTCGCCCGGTCCAGGCTCGAGAACGTAAAGCTCGGCGAGAAGATCGACGTAATAATTCCATTCAGCTGGTTCTGTCCCGCCACACCAGACCGGAACGCCAGCGACTGGAACACGTTCCGCGTGTTGTCGTTGAACGTCGTCACCGACGCCCGCGAGAGCGAGTACGACACACCCACGCGCGTCACACCGGACCGCGCAAACACATGCCGCAGCGGCTCCTGCAGCGATAGCGTCAAGCCTGTCGACGACTGGTTGTAGTTCGTCAGCAGCGAGTTCTGCGCCGTCGAAAGGTTCGCGCTCGCTCCACTCGTCGAGTAGCTCTTCGCCGGGTTGAAATCGTACTTGCTGGTAAACACCTGCACGCCCAGCGAGATCGGCTTGTTGCGCAGATACGGCTCGGTAAACCCGAAGCTCAGGTTGCGCGAAAGATCGCCGACGTTCGCCACCAGGCTCAGTGTCTCGCCAAGTCCCAGGAAGTTGTTCGTCTCGTAGTTCAACCCGATAAACGTTCCCGAGAGACCGCTGATGCCGCCGTTCAGTCCGATCGAGTTCTTGCCCTTCTCCTTCAGCTTCAGCAGCAGGTCGACCGTCGAATCATCCGCATTCTGCCGGCTCTCGGAGTCCTGCTCCGCCTTCAGCGGCTCGAAGTAGTTCAGCTGATTCAGTCGCAGAATCGACAGATCCCACAGCCGGCTGTTGTACACCTGCCCTTCCTCAAGCAGCAGCTCACGCCGAATCACCTTGTCGCGCGTAATCGTGTTGCCCGTAAACTCGATCCGCGACACGTAGAACGGCTTGCCTTCATCGATATCAATGTCGAGAAAGATCAGCTTCTTCGCTTCATCAACCCGCGGCGTCGGCTGTGCAACGAAGTTGATATATCCACCCTCGCCATACGCCTTCCGCAGCTGCTCCAGCCCCTTGCCAAACACCGTAGCGTTGAAGTACTCGCCATCTTTCTGCGCAAACTGCGCCCGCAGCGCCTTTGTGTTCGGGTAGTGCACATTACCCTTGAACGTAATGCCACCCAGCCGATACCGCTCACCCTCTTCGACCGGCATCAGGATGTCCACCCGCTTGCCCGTCGATGGCCGCAGCGTCAGCGGATTAATGCCGCCCGCGTCGCGTGTATGCGTCGTCGGCTCACTCGTCAGCGCCTTGAAATAGCCGCGGTCGCGATACGCCTGCCGCACCCGCTCCGTGTCCTCATCCAGCTTGCTCGCGTCAAACGTCCGCGCAAACAGATTCTCGAGAATGTAAGAGTGCGGAACCCCGATCGGCTTCAGGTTCTTCATCGCCGCGATCAGCTGCCGGTCCGGCACCGAGTTGTTGCCTTGGAAGGCGATCTTGCCCACCTTCACCGTGGGGCCTTCCTTGATGTTGAACGTCAGTGCCACACCCGCCGGCGGAATCGTCTTGATCTCCGTCGTCACCCGCGCAAACTGGTGGCCGTGCTCGCCCAGCAGCTCCTTCAGCACCACCTCGGCTCGCTTGATCTTTGTCGGGTCGTACTGGCTCTCTACCGAGACCGCAACCTTCGCCTTCTTAAACCGCTCCAGCACGTCCGACTGCGAGATCGCATTCAGGCCCTTGTACTCGACCGACTTGATCGTCGGCTTCTCGCGCACATATACCACCAGCTGCACGCACTTCGGCGTGTCCGCCCGCTCGATCCGAACATCCTCGAAGTAGCCCGTGTTCCACAGGGAGTTGAAGTCCCGCTCCACCACCGCCGGGTCGTACAGATCGCCCTGGTGCGAGAACAAACGCGCCAGCACGCTCTCCTTCGGGATGCGCCGGTTGCCCACCACCTGCGGCTGGCACAGCGTCTGCACGCCCTGCGCACTGCCCGTGCTGAAGATGTTCTGCGGAGCGCTCGCCGCCGGCGCCTGGGCCCATGAGATCGCGCCCCCAGATACCAGAACCGCAGCCAGAGACACCGAGGAAACGAGGCCGCCTAAAGAAAAGCGTCGGCCAACATCATGCTTGCTGCGTCTCAGGGAGCCTCGGCTCTCTCGGTCCACGGTAAAAATAACTACACCCTCACTGCTCTCGGTATCGCACCCCGAGCACGCGTCCACATGCGTTCCAGGGAGAGCCTTGATTATAGGCGACGGAAGAACGCTTAGCGAACCGCACCACCCACTGCACCACTCCTGCAACAGCTTTCTTCTCAACTCTCAAGCTCCGCCGCGATCGTGAACTCGTCCGCACTCGCATCCCACCGCACCGTCAATACATTCGGCTTGCAGCACACCTGGCAATCCTCCACATACTGCTGCCGCGATCCGCCGCTCTCATCCACCGTCGTCTCCACCCACTCAAAACATCCCGCACACTGATAGTTCGCCGCGTACATCCGCTCCTGCTTTCTCATCGACGTTCGTAAGAAATTGCTCCGTAGCATGAGGCGATCTCATATCGCTCTTGCCTTCCCGAGGGATCTGCTGTTCCCGGTGCTCCGCGCGTTGAGGCATGAGTCCGCCGCCACATCCATCACCGTCAGCCTCCGTACCTCAACCATCGTCGAGTAGAACGTCGCCCCGCCCCCAAGATCCGTCACCCGCTCACTCGTCAGCGCATTCACATTCATCCCACCGGCCGAAAGCTTCGCCCAGTCCAGCCGTGCCGCCACCACACCCTCCGCCACCGCCGTCCCCACTCGCGCGCGCAGCGTGATTCGCCCACGCCCGTTCACTACCTCCACCCCGTCCCCCGTCACCACGCCACGCTCCGCCGCATCCACCGCATGCATCTCGAGCACGCCATCGGTCTTCGCCTCCATCCGCTGGTGCACCGGCAGATTTGCAAACGTCGTGTTCATGTAGTTGTCCGCCTTCCTCGGCAGGAACTCCAGCGGATACGCCGCATCCCGCTCACTCCCGCCGCGCGATTCACTCGGCGCCACAAACACTGGCGCCGGCACCAGCTCACCCCGGCCGCTCGCCGTCCCAAACCACTCCGGCGACGAGAACGGCAACGCCTCGCCCCGCGCATCCTTCGGCAGTTGCAGCTCCACCTGCCCCTCACGCTCCAGCCGCTCCTTCGTCACACCAGAAAACCACGGATGATCCGTCTCCAGCGCCTGCGCAATCAGCTCCTCCTCGCGCTCGGCAAAACACGCTTCGGCAAATCCCATCCGCCGTCCCAACTCGCCAAACAGCCGTACGTTTGACCACGCCTCGCCCAACGGCGCAATCGCCTGCTCACTCACCTGCGCGAACAGGTGCCCGTATGCTCCCTGCACATCCTTCACCTCGAGAAACGTCGGCGCCGGCAGCACATAATCCGCGTAGTCCGTCGTGTCGTTGAAGAACTGCTCGTGCACCACCGTGAACAGATCCTCACGCCGGAGCCCGCGCAGCACCTCCGTCTGGTTCGGCGCCACCGCTGCCGCATTCGAGTTGTACACAAACAGCGCCTTCACCGGGCCGCCGCCCACGCCCGCATCCTCTCGCGTCAGCGCCGCTCCCAGTCGGCTCATATTCACCATCCGCGTCGGACGCCCCACTGGGCTCGCCTGCATCAACTCCGGCATCTGTAACCGTTTCTGATTGAACGGAAACGCCCCGCTCGTCGACAGCTGCAACCCACCCCCGCGCTTCGTCCACGCCCCAGTCAGCAGTGGAAGCATGCACACCGCCCGCGCCGCCGTCCCGCCATTCTCACTTCGCTGGATCCCGTAGTTCAGCCGGATCACCGCCGGCCGCCCCGTCCGCCGGAACACCGTCCCATACTCCCGCGCCAGTGCCACGATCCGCTCCGCCGCGATCCCTGTCACCGTCGCCACCGCCTCCGGCGCATGCTCCGCCCTCATCACGTGCGCCCGCAGCGTCTCAAACCCCATCGTGCATTGCGCGATGTACCCGCGATCCTCCATCCCCTCGCGCAGCAGCACCTGCATCATCCCCAGCGCCAGCAGTCCATCCGTGCCTGGCCGTATTGCCAGGTGCTCATCCGCCAGCGCCGCCGTCCGCGTCCGGTATGGATCGATCACCACCAGTCGCGCTCCTGCCCGCCGTGCCTCTTCGATAAACGGCCACAGGTGAATGTTATTGCCATGAATATTCGCGCCCCACGCAATCACCAGCCCTGCCCGCGCAAAGTCCTCCGGCCGCGTTCCCAGCCGCGCTCCATACACACTCATCAGCGCCGCCGTGCCCGCGCTCGCGCAGATCGTCCGGTCCAGCTGCGACGCCCCCAGCCGATAGAAAAATCGTCGATCCATCGACCCATACCCCAGCTGTCCGATTGTCCCCGCGTAGCTGTACGGCAGCACACTCTCCGGCCCATGCTTCGCCGCAATTCGCGTCAGCCGCTCCGCAATCTCGCCCAGTGCCTCGTCCCAGCTGATCCGCTCAAACGCCTCCACCTCGCTCCCCTGCGGGAGCGGCCCCTTCGCCACACCTGCCTTCCGCCGCATCGGATACAGCAGTCGGTCCGGCGAATACACCCGGTCCAGATACTTCGCCACCTTGCCGCACAAAAATCCCCGCGTCACCGGATGCGCCGGATCCCCCTGCACCTTCGTCGCCCGCCCACTCAACTCATCCACCGTCACCAGCACGCCGCAGCTGTCCGGGCAATCATGCGAGCACACCGCATGCACCGTCCGCGTCGGCCCGGCAGACACCCCGCCGAAGGCCGCCCCCACCCCGTCCTCAAGGGAGTTCGTCATCCTGAAGAAATCATAGTCTCCACCAGCGCACACCAGCACCAGACACCAGCGCTCCCTGTCCATCGCCTCCTGCTCCCATCACCCCGTGTATAGTGCTGCCATTACCGCCCATGACACAGGAAGTCCACTCCCGCCCCCTCACCCCAGCCCGCCTCGAGGCCTTCTCCGATGGCGTCCTTGCCGTCATCATCACCATCATGGTCCTGGAGCTCAAGGTCCCACACGAAAACGGCGCCGCCGGCCTCCACGCCATCGTTCCCATCCTCTTCGTCTACATCCTCTCCTTCACCTTCACCGGCATCTATTGGGTTAATCACCACCTGCTGCTCAGCCGCATTGAGCAGGTAGACGCCCGCATCCTCTACAGCAACCTGCTCTTCCTCTTCTGCGCGTCGCTTCTTCCCTACTTCACCTCCTGGGTCCTCGAGAAAGACCGCGACACGTTCTCTGTCATCCTCTACACGGTCTCTTTGCTCTCGAGCGGCTTCACCTTCATGCTCCTTCGCCTCGCCATCGAGCGACGCCTTCACCTCTCCGGCAGCCACACCGCCGTCGACGCCGCTACCCAGCACAAGCACTGGCTCTCCCTCGCGCTCTACTTCTTCGCGATTCCCGTCGCTTTCTACCGGCCCACCCTTGCCATTCTGGTCGACGCCGCCGTGACCCTCGTCTGGATCCTTCCCGACCTCGGCACCCGCCATGGTCGCCTCCATCCCAACACCCACGCGCTCTCTCCACACGATCGCGCCTCCCAGCAGCCCGGTGACCCCGCATCTCTATGAAGCCCGCCGCCCTCGCCCTCGTCCTCGCCCTCCTCGCACCTGTTGCCCCAGGCTGCATCGCCTTCGCCGCGGCTCCCCAGCAGCCAGAGCCACTCCACACCGCCTCCCCCGTCGAGCTCGCCTGCATCAAGGTCCTGCTCGCCCAGGAGCGCGCCTGGAACGAAGGCGATATTGATAAGTTCGCAAAAGGTTACAAAAACTCGCCCGACACCCTCTTCCTCTCGCGCGAGATCAACCGCGGCTTCACCGGCCTGCTCGACAGCTACCACAAGGACTACCCCAACCGCGCCGCCATGGGCACCCTCACCTTCTCCGACCTCGAGGTCCACCCGCTCGACGAGCACTTCGCCGTCACCCTCGGCAAGTATCACCTCGAACGCACCAAGAAAGCCGGTGGCAACGCCGACGGCGTCTTCTCCCTCATTCTCGAAAAAACCTCCGAAGGCTGGCGCATCATCGTCGACCACACCACCTAGATCCTCAACCTGGGCCTCGTACCACTCCGTACCCGCGTCCTCACCCGACGAAGGCCTGGACCAGCTCCTCAGGCGATCGCCGCACGATGCTCTCGTTGATGAAAAACGGCATCGTTCCATCCGCGGCAAGGCGCGCCCGGATATCCGCAGCCGCCAGCCGCTCCGTCGTCACCTTTACCCGCTCCGCCGGCATCCGCACCAGGCAGATATTGCTCTCGTTCGGCACCCGCTCCACCGCAAAGCCCTTCGCCGCAAGCCCCGCCAGCACACGCTCTCCGTGCGCCCGCGCCTGCACGAATCGCTGCTGGAATCCCGGCAGCGCATCGAGCGCCGGCAGCACCGCCTGCCAGCCCTGGTAGATCAACCCGCCATAGATGTGCCGCAGCTCGCGCGCCTTCGCGATTGTCTCCTTGTCGCCCGCCAGCACCGCCCCAAATGGCGCCCCAAGATACTTGTAGAGCGAGACATACACCGTATCGAACACGCCACTCGTTCGCCGCAGATCGAATCCCGGCGTCCCTGCGAGCAGCAGCGACCGCGCCCCATCCCAGTGCATCCGGATGCCATGCTGCCTGGCCAGACCGGAGATCCGCTCGAGCTCCGCAAACGGAATGCTCCCGCCATCATGCCGCCGCACCGGACTCTCAAGCGAGATCGCCCCGACCTTCAGCGGATATGGCCCATGCTCCGCTGCCTCGATCGCGGCCGCGACCTCCTCATAGCTCGGCCCCACCTTGCCGGCCGCCAGCGGAACCAGGTTCAACCCGCCCAGCATCTCCGCCGAGTCGCTCTCGTCCAGGTACAAGTGGCTGTCGTGCTGGACCAGCACATGCCGGCTCTCCCTGCTCAGCACCCGTACCGCCACGTTGTTCGCCAGCGTGCCTGTTGGGAAGAAAGCCGCGGCCTCCTTCCCGAGCATCGCCGCCATCGCCGCCTCAAGCTCGGCAATGGCCCCGCCCGCCAGGTAGCTGTCGTTCGCGTTGGTCTGCTTCTCGAGCAAATGTCCCAGCAGCTGTACGCGCGCTTGCGGCGTGATCGGCACCGCATCCCCCACCAGCGCCACCGTTCGCTCCGTCAGCGGCCGAGGCGGCGGCGAGGCCCCGCCGTAACCCTGCCCGGCGAGAGGAGAAGCCTTCACCAGCCCAGCCCCGGCAATCACCGCCGGCGCGCTGCTCGATAGAAACTCACGGCGATTCAGCTTCAACAGGACACTCCTCGAAGCAGCAACCGTCAGACGGTCATCACTTCCTTTTCCTTCGACCGGAACAGCTCTTCAATGCGCTTGATCTCCGCATCCGTCAGCTGCTGCACTTCCTCGCTCGCCCGCTTCTCATCATCGGCAGAGATCAGCTTGTCCTTTGCCGCCTTCTTGATCTGCTCATTGCCATCGCGCCGGATATTCCGGATCGCCGTCTTATGATCCTCAAGCGTCTTGTTCAGCTGCTTCACCACATCCTTGCGCCGCTCTTCCGTCATCGCCGGAATCGGCACCCGGATCACCTTGCCGTCGGTCATCGGATTCAGTCCCGTTCCCGAGGTCCGGATCGCCTTCTCAATCGCGCCCACCATCGCCATGTCATACGGCGAGACCAGGATCAGCGTCGGCTCCGGCGTCGAGATCTGTCCCATCTGCGCCACCGGCGTATCCGTCCCGTAGTAGTCCACCTTCACCTGGTCCAGCATGTGCACATTCGCCCGGCCCGTCCGCGTTGACGCCAGATTCGCGCGAAAGTCGTCCACCGACTTCTCCATGCGCGACTTCAACTCACCATGCACATCCTTCAACGCCACAATACTCGCCATCGCAGACGCCATCTCTATCAACCCTCACGGCGCCGATGCGCCAACGCCGATTTTACCCGTTTTCTACCATGGCGCGCCGCTCGTCGATCTCCGCCTACTGCGGCCACTTCGGCGCCACCGTGTTACCCCGCCCGCGATCGTCCACCCGCGTTCCCGGATCCTGATACATCACCGTGTTCAGCCCGCCCACCATCCGGATCACGCCCGCGTGCTCCACCTGAATCCAGTTCCGCGCTCCCTCGACCACCACCTCCGTACAGTCGCCGCCAAGCAGCAGCCGGCTGTCATTCGCCAGCACCCGGATTGCCCCACCCTTGTTGCACCGTGACGTCTGCTCCAGATGCGCACCCTCCACCCGCACCTCGTCCACCAAGCCCTTCTTATCCTTTGCCTGCGCCCCCGGCGCCGCAAGGCACACCACCATCGCGACCACCCCACCCCGTCGCATCTACTTCAACCCCGTCGACTGCGCCTGCTCGTGCGCGTGGTAGCTCGACCGCACCAGCGGCCCCGACTCCACATGCCGGAACCCCATCTCCAGCGCCTCATGCTTCAAAAATGCAAACTCCTCCGGCGTATAAAACCGCGCCATCGGCAGATGATCCCGGCTAGGCCGCAGGTACTGCCCCACGGTCAAAATATCCACCTTCCGCTCCGCCAGGTCGCGAAACACCCCCAGCAGCTCGTGCATCTCCTCGCCCATCCCTACAATGATGCCGGTCTTGGTGACTAGCTCGCGTCCCATCGCCGCCGCATGCCGCTTCGCATTTGCCAAGAACCCCAGCGACCGCTCGTATCGCCCGCCACTCTTCGCCACCCGGTACAGCCGCGGCACCGTTTCGATGTTGTGGTTCAGAATCTCCGGCGCCGCCTCCACCACCATCCGCAGCGCCTCATCCACACCTTGGAAGTCCGGCGTCAACACCTCCACCTGGCATCCCGGCGCCTGCCGCCGAATCTCTGTGATTACGTTCACAAAGGCCCGCGCCGCACCCAGATTGTCATCATCCCGGTTCACACTCGTGATCACCGCATGCGCAATCCCCAGCTGCGCCACCGCGTACGCCACCCGCGCCGGCTCTTCCTGGTCGATCGGAGCGGGCCGTCCCTTCGGCACCGCGCAAAACCCGCACCGCCGCGTGCACAGGTTCCCCAGCATCATGAACGTCGCGGTCTTATGATTCCAGCACTCGCCAATGTTCGGACACTGTGCGCTCTCGCACACCGTGTGCAGGTTCAGCTCGCGCGCCAGCTTCTTCAGATTGTGAAACGTCTCTCCCATCGGCGCCCGCGCCTTCAGCCACTCAGGCTTCCGCACCGGCTTGCGCGGCGACACATCAATCTGCACCAGCTCGGCCATCGCGGCAGGAGGAGTCATCCCCACCATTGTACGTCTGCCCCTCCAAAATCGGCCGTTTTGATCGCACGTCGGCCCAACCCCTGCTGTCCGTCGCCAGCCTTTTTAGTTGTCATTCCGAGCGCAGTGAGGAACCCCCGCATTTGGTCTTTAATCACGGAGCGAAGCGACGCGTCCACGCTTTGCCATCACCGTCACCGCAGCCGGTCCCTCACCTCAGGCCGCACCAGATACAGAAAAAACACCATCCCAAACAGCGACTGCACCGCAAACGGCCCCGCGTGCGTCCGCGTGAACAGAAACATATACCCCACCGCCAGCAGCAGCGCCCCCGCCGTCGTAATCGCCCATCCCCACCGCCGCATCTTCAGCAGCCCAAAGATTCCCACCACCAGCAGCGTACAAACCCCCAGCACGCCATACCGTCCGCCACCCGCGCCGTACACGCCTTTGATCGCCGCAAAGGTATTCAGCAGCGCCAGCACCAGCAGAAACATCGCAATACCCGCCACACCCGGCAGCAACATCCCCTTCGGCGCCACCGGCCGTCCCTCAACCTCCGCCATCCCAGCCTCCATCATCATTACACCGTATGCAGATACGCCAGCAGATCCTGGATCTGCTGCTCATCTACCTGCGCGCCCATCGCCGGCATCAGTCCATGCCCGTTCACAATCGTCGCCGTCACCCGCTCATCCGTCGCCGCCGCCCCGCTATGCAGGCTCGGCTTCTTGAACACGCTCATCAGGCTCGGCCCATTCTTCGGATCATCCGCCCGCTCATAGTGGCACTGCGCACAGCGGGAGTTGAACACCATCCGCCCTGCCGCCTGCTGCGCATTCAGCTGGTCGAGCGGCACCGGCGCCGGATACCGCCGGCAACCCACACCTGCCATCACCATCAGACCCAACCCCACCACCATCAACCCGCCCGCAATCCTTTGCTTCATCCCTCCTATTCTCGCATCGCCCGCATTGGCCTCCAACCCTTGCCCCAGCGGAGTTGCCGCGGCACCTCACCCCATCCACAGCGCCTGTCTTTGTTGTCATCCCGTAGGTATCTGCTTCTCGCCCGTCCGTCCCCAAACACCTGTCATCCTAAGCGCAGCTACCTGTCATCCTGAGCGCAGCGAAGGACCCGCTTCTGCTTACCGCCCAACCCCGCCCAAGCCCCCGTCACTCCGCCGCCCACACCGCCGCCACCATCCGGTCCATCACCTCCCGGTCCGCCGCACTCGCCGGCGCGTGCGTATCCACCATGATCGAAAACGCTACCGTCCGCCCGCTCCGGCACTCCACGTACCCGCTCAACGCCCGCGCCTCCCCCAGCGTCCCCGTCTTCGCAAAGACCTTCCCCAGCAGCGGAGCCCTCCCAAAGCGATTGGCTAACGACCCATCCACCCCGCCCACCGGCAGGCTCGCCCTCCACCCCGCAAACCACGGCTGCCCCGCCGCATACTGGAGCAGCCGCACCGTCGCCCGCGGCGTGACCAGGTCGTGCCCGCTCAGCCCCGATCCATCAAAGAACACAAAGTCCCCCGGATCCACTCCCGCCCGCACTGTCAGAAACGCCCGCACCACCCCCGCCCCGCGCGCCGTCTTGTTGCTGCCCAAAGCCGGCAGCATCGCCGGCAGCTCCACATCGCCCAGCCGATCCAGCATCAGCTCCGCATGCAGGTTGTTGCTTGTCTTGTTCGTCACCACCACGTCCTCCGCCAGTGTCGGCGACCGCCGCGTCGCCAGCACCCGCTCTTCGCTTCCCGGCGTCCCCAACCTGTCATAGGCAATCCCAAATCCCGTGCCTTCCCGCCACCTCGCCTCCACCGCCGCTTCCGTCGCCTTCACCGTCTCCGTGAACTCCCCCGTGTCCATCCGCACTCCATCCGAGACCCGCGCCTTCCCCGTCACCTGAACCCCTCGCGCCTCTAGCATCTCCTTCAACGCCATCGCCGCAAACTCCGCCGGATCGTGAATCGCAATCCCCTCCGCATCGGGCGCGGCATCGACCGCAATCGTCCCGTGCAGCCGCAGCACCTTCGACCCCATCGCCAGCTCCCACCCCACATGGCTCCCCGTCTTCGCCGCCCCCGTCCGCAGGTCCGACGCATCCACCGAGTAGTACACAGGCTCAGCCGGCGTCACCACCACCGTCGGCCTCTCACCCATCTGCCTCCCCGGCGTCACCACCACGTCCAGCTGGTTGTCATTGATTGACATCGCCGAAACCGGCGCCCCGTAGTACCACGTCGCATCCTCGATCGACCAGTCCGGCGGATACGGCTCCCACACATCCGCCGCCACCACATCGCCCTCCACCACCGTCAGCCCCGTCGCCGCCACCTGGTCCGCCATCACCTCTAACCCACGCAGCGGATCCACCGTCACGTCCCCTTCCGCACCAACGCCGGCAGCCGGCCCCACCCGAATCGCCGTACCCGCGCCAACCCTAGCCGCCGCCTTCCGTGCCGCCCGCTCCGCCGGACCCACATACGGCACCTCGCGCCCGGAGAGAAACGCATCTCCGCTGCCCACCAGCGTCAGGTCGCCCGTCAGCTTGGTCGTCCCATCCCAGACCCCATACCCGCGAACCGTCGTCTCCACCGTCGCCGCCGGCCCCAGCAGCGCGGTCGCCGCCGCCGTCGTAAACAACTTCGCATTGCTCGCCGGCTGAAAGAACTGCCCCGCATTCACCTGCGCCAGCGGCGTCCCATCCATCGCTTGCACGGCAACGCCCCAGTGCGCCCGCGCCACCGCCGGCTCCGCCACCATCGCCTCAATCTGCCGCTGCAAGCCAGCATCCCCGGTCGCCGCAACAGCCTGCGTCGATCCGCCACGCGCCACACACCCCAGCACCACCACCACACCAATCCACGCCGCTCGCATCCGCGGAGTCTAGCATCCGTCCCACACCGCGCCTGCGATCAGAACCTTACGGCGGCGCCGCCTGCTTCGCCGCGCCACCAACCGGCCCTTTATTCACTAGAAAATGAATCCGCAACTCCAAATACGGCCCCGTAAACTCCGCTGGCAGCCAGCGAAAATGCCCCGTCTCCGTGATCGCGCCCCACGCCGCTCGATTCAACGCATCATTATGTGAGCTGCCATCAAGCGACATCGCCACAACGTTTCCCGTCGGATCCACCTTGAACCGGATCAGCGCCTTTCCCGCAACCATCTGTGGCGGCCGAGCCTCCGCCGGCATCAGCAGCACCCACTTGGTATAGATCGTCCGCAGCATCTCCCGCAGGTAGGGATTGAAGTCGACTCCCTGCGTGTCCGACAGAACGTCCACGCCCGATTGGCTCCCACCTCGGCTGTCCTGCTCTGGCGCGTGATACCCCTCCTGAATCAACTGCCGTTCCACCCTCAGTAGAGCCTTCCGCCCGATCTCCTCGCCCGCTAGATGTACCTCTGGCGGTCCCAGAGCTTCCTTCGGCGTCCGAAACCTCATCTCCTGAGCCGGCGCTCCGCTGGCCACCAGCATCGCCATCATTCCCCACCAGACTCCCCGCATAGGGCGCAGTCTGGCAATGCCACTCCCCGAGACCCAATCCCACTTCAGTTCGCCGACGCCCGCTCCGCATGCTCGATCACCAGCACGTCCACCGGCGCCTTCGTCGGCTGCAGCCGCAGCCCCAGCTGCTCCTGCACCGCCGTAAAGATCCCCGGCGCCGTCGCCGCGCCATCACCGGCAGCCGCCACACTCGGCGTCCACGTCAGCGTAAAGTCATACCGCCCCTCGAGCCCCGTCATATCCACCACCGGCCGCTCCATAAACCCCTGCATCTCGAGCGCCATATCCGACATGCCCACGTTCGTAAACTTCACCACCTGCTGCCCGTTTCGCCCGTACCCCGTCTGGTCCGGCACGCCATTCGGATCCCCCTCACTCTTCCGGATCTTCGCCCCACCCTTCGCCACCGTGATCGCATACACCGGGAGCTCCCGCCGGTCCCGCCGCAGCTTCAGCCCAAACCGCTCCTCCAGCAGCTTCCGCAGCATCCCCTGCAGCTGCCGCAGGTCCGGGTACCCCGGCACATCCGGCACTCCCTCAATGTCATACCGGTCATGGTCAAACCACGCCGGCGCATCCACAATCTGTGCCCGATGCACCGCATACGCGACGGACACCACATCCGCCAGCCTCTCGTTCTCGACAAAGACCCGACGCCCCCGCGTATGAAATCCCTGACTACCGTTCGCCGGATCCGCCGCCTTGATCGTCGCCACCTCAAACTGCGGATTCGCGTCCTTCGCCATCGCCGCCAGCGGCACCTCACCCTGCTGCCCCAGCATCGCCGCGGCACACAGTCCTGTCCCCACAACACCCGGCACCAGCGGCCGCCATCGCATCCACATCGTCGCCGTCCCGTTCGAAGGCGCTACGCCAGCGCCAGATTCAGGTTCGCAATCGCCTCGTCAATCTCCGCCGTGCTCTTGTACCCCACCGTCACACTCTGCACGCCGGCGTTCCGGAACGCGAACCGCATCGCCCGCTGCCGGTCCTCGTGATTGAACACGCCCTCCCCAATCAGCTTCATGCTGATCACGCCCATGTTCTCCTTGCGCACCTGCCGCACATGCGCCACCACCTCCGGCACGTTGCCCAGCACCGGCGCGTCATGCTCCTCCGCGTCCATCCGCGTGCCATTGTGGTTCACCCGGATCATCGCCACGTCCAGCCACCGGTTCCCCGGCACCTGTCGCAGCGCCGGCAGCCCATGCACCGAGGCGCCCCGCTTCACCACCGCCCCGCGATGCTGCGCCGCCGCAATCCCATCCTGCCAGCGCGTCGTCTCCCGCGGCCAGTCCGCATCGTGCTGCCAGTGCAGCAGCATAATGTCGAAGTACTCCGTCTTCGCCAGCCGTCGCAGCTCGTCAATCTTCGCCTGCGGATCCACCCCATCACTCGTCGTCACCTTCGACATCAGCCGGTAGCTCTCCCGCGGCAGCCCCTCAAGCGCAATCCCCAGCCTCCGGTGCATGTCCCCGTAGCTCTCGGCCGTCTCAAAGAACCGGATGCCGTGGTCATACGCATACCGCACCTGCCGGGTAAACTCCTCCTGCCCCAGGTCACGCTGCACCTTACCACCCATGCTCCCGGTGCCAAACGCCAGCCGCGTCACCGTCACGCCGGAGCGGCCCAGCTCCACGGAGTCCGTCGCCGTCTGTACCTCGGCATCGGCCACCGTGCCCGTCGCCGCCAGCAGCGCCCCGGCAGCAACGCCCGCCTTCATAAACTCACGTCTGGAATATCGGCTCATAGAGATCTCCAATGGCAGGCAGCCTACCATGATCTGTCAGACGCTGTCCCGAACCTCGAGGACCCGACTTCTCCCCGAAAACTCGCAATCCAATTCAGTTCCCGGCGACAGCCCTGACCTGCCCGCACTACCCTCGTACACTTGCCCTCATGCCCCCGCGCCCACGCCACCTCTGGCATCTCCCCCGCGGCCCGGTCGCCCTCGGTGACCGAACGGTCCTCATGGGCATTCTCAATCTCACCCCCGACTCCTTCTCCGACGGCAACCGCTTCCCCACCGAACAACAAGCCCTCACCCACGCCCTCACCCTCCTCGAGGAGGGCGCCGACCTCCTCGACCTCGGCGCCGAGTCCACCCGCCCCAACGCCACCCCGCTCTCCGCCGCCGACGAGCAAGCCCGCCTCCTCCCCGTCCTCGCCGCCCTCCGCCGCGCCCGCCCCTCCGCCCTTCTCTCGGTCGACACGTACCACGCCACCACCGCGCAGGCCGCCCTCGCCGCCGGCGCCGACCTCATCAACGACGTCTCCGGCCTCCTTTGGGACCCGCGCATGCCCGCCACCCTCGCCGCCGCCCGCCCCGCCCCGGGCCTCGTCCTCATGCACACTCGCGGCACCCCCGCCGAGTGGTCCACCCTCCCCGTCCTCGCCTCCGAGACCATCCCCGTCCTCGTCCTCGCCGGCCTCCGCGACCGCCTCGCCGCCGCCACCGCTGCCGGCATCCCCGCGGGCACCATCGTCCTCGACCCCGGCTTCGGCTTTGGCAAGCGCGGCGATGACAACTTCCCCCTCCTCGCTCACCTCGCCGGCCTCCACACCCTCGGCCGCCCCCTCCTCATCGGCCTCTCCCGCAAGCGCTTCCTCGCCCCCGAGAGCGACGCCGCCAGCGAAGCCCGCCTCCACGCCACCGTCGCCGCAAACACCGCCGCCATCCTCGCCGGAGCCCACATCCTCCGCGTCCACGACGTTCCCGCCGCCCGCGCCGCCGCCACCGTAGCCGACCGCCTCCTCGAACCCTAGGGCCGCCCCGGCACCATCCGCTCCAGCAACTCCCCCACTACCCGCGCCGGATCCTCCGTCACCCCCGTATGCACCGCCGACACCTGCACAATCGTGTTCCGCGGCGACACCAGCCAATGAAACCGCTCCCGCAGCGAGAGCCGCGCAATCGGCCCACCCTCCGCCGCCCCCGCCGCCACCCGCCGAAACGCCTCCAGCTGCCGCGCCACCTCCTCCGTGTCGAGCCCCGGCCACAGCGCCCGCAGCCGCTCCGCCTCGCAGCGCACCCGCGCCTCCAGAAACCGCCGCTCGAGGCAGAACACAATCACGCCCGCATTCACAAACTCCTCCAGCTCCACCCGCGGCACCACCCGGATCACCGCATAGTCAAACGAGCTCCGCGGCGCGGCGCGTCGCATCTCGTTCATCGCGCTCTCCGTCACCAATCCCGTCTCCATCCGCTCACCCCAGCTCCGCTCGCGCACGCGCCGCCTCCTCCGTAAACCCCGCACTCCGCTCCAGCCGCCGCGTCAGAAACTCGGCATACGCCGCCCGCCGCTCTGCAATCACCCCATCATCTTCTCCCACCCCAAACCACGCCCCCGGAACCTCCGCCAGCACCTCGCGAAACACGCCCTCGCTCAGCCGCCCCCGCCCAAACTCGTCCGCCTCCCGCATCGCCGCCGCCCACGGCAGCAACACATGCCCCTTGCTCGCCGCAAACACCGATCCCATCACACGCTCGCCGCTCGCCGCATCCCGCGGCCAGTCATGCTGCCAGAACATCGCCGCTCCATGGTCGATCGGCCGCAACTCCTTGTGCCACACCAGCAGATTCGGGTTCCGCGCCGTCCGGTCCACATTCGCCATCAGCGCGTCGAACCACACCAGCACCGACGCCTCCATCGCCTCCGCCCCATCCCCCGCCGCCGGGTCAAACATCCGCGCCCCCGGCAGAAAGTCCATCCCCACATTCCGTCCCACACTCCGCTTCAGCAGGTCCCGAATCTCCGCGTCCGGCTCGTTCCGCCCCAGCTCCGCATCCACCTCCATCAGCACCAGCTCCGGAATCGCCAGTCCCAGCGCCCGCCCCACACCGCCACACACCAGCTCCGCCACCAGAGCCAGCGGCCCTTGCCCCGCCCCGCGAAACTTCAGCACATAGAGCCCCAGGTCCTCGCCCTCCACCAGCGCCGGCAGCGACCCGCCCTCCCGTAGCGGCATCGCATACCGCACCGCTCGCACCCGTCGCAGCTGCTGCCCTTCCGTTCCGGCCCGTGCCTCAATCGCCATACACCACGTCCAGCAGATCCGCGGCCAGCCCATGCAGCGGCCGCAGCAGCGGAAAGCCCGCCAGCTTCAGCGTGATCAGCAGCATCTTCAAGGTCTTTTCATACAGCACCCGCGTCTTGCGCTGGCCCTCCGACCGGTCATACACCCAGAACAGAATCAGCCCCATCTGGTACATCCACAGCAGCCGCGGCAGATACGCTCGAATCCGCGCCGGCAGCTTCACGCCAGACTCCTCCGCCGCCCGCCCGAACCGCGCCACATCCTCCTCCCGAATCGCCTCCGTCTCCGCGCTGAACGGCGACAGCGGATGCTCCGGGTCCGTGTGCGCGCTCAGCGCCGCCAGCAGCCGCCGGTCCGGCGCAAAGTACTCAAGCTTCGTATCGATCACCGCCCGCAGCCGCGCCTCGAGCGTCTTCGCCTTCGCCAGCCGCGCCTCGATCTCCGGCCGCATCTCCTCCTGCGCCCGCGCGTAGAACGCCATCACGATCGCGTCCTTCGAATCGAAGTAGTAGTACGCCGCCCCCGTCGCCACCCCCGCTTCCACCGCGATCTCCCGCATGGTCGCGCTGTCAAACCCGCGCTCGCGAAACACCCCGAGTGCCGCCTCCAGAATCCGCGCGCGCGTCTCCTCCGACTTCGCTCCGCCACCCTCCACCGACCTCCGACCACGCCGCGCCATCGGCCCCGCCACCGCCATCTCCTCCGCCGCCTTCGTCAACGCCTTCGCCATGCCCCTCCATCCTGCCCGATCCCGAACACAAGCGCCGCTTACTTGAAGCCTCTCGGCCTCCAGCAAGCGGCGTTCCCTCACGCTGCCGTAGCGGCTCACCCACCTCCGGCTCCGTCCTGCCGTGCAGGCGGTCCGGCGCCATCCCGCCTTAGCTCTTCGCCTCCCGGCCCTCCGGAAACAACGGTCCCGCACCGCGCCGCCGCATCTTCGCGAACACGAAAATGTTGAAGAAGTGCATCGCCCCCAGCAGCAACAGCACCATCCCGATCTTCGAGCTCTCGAGCTCAATCACCTGCCGCAGCGTGTTCATCGCGTACGGCGTCTTCAGCGCCAGCGTGATGTACCCCACGTTCACCAGGTAGAACCCCACCACCAGCAGGTGATTCACCGAGTCCGCCAGCTCGCCGTTGCCTTGAAACGCCTCGATCAGGAAGACCCGTCCGTTCGTGTGCAGTGTCCGCGCCACCCACACCGTCAACGCCACCGTGATCGCCAGATATCCGAAATAGCACGCAGCAATATTCATCGCCCTACCCTCCATCCCCGGCTCTTCGCCGGAACTCCGCATATTTTGAACACGTTCAACATGAAGGTAAGATAACGCAGATTTCTGTCTGCGCTGCATCTATTTTGAACGTGTTCAAGAATATTTCTACAGAGTCGCCGCCAGTCTCATCCTTCAAGCACGTGGTGCCGACGGACCGTCGCCGCCGGATCCCCCGCCGCATCCGTCATCCAGCTCTCCGTCTGGAACGCCAGAAATACCGCCGTCCACGTTCCGCCCATCTCCAGAAACAACGCCCCATCCTGCCACACCCCGTTGTCCCCGCCGTGGCCGGCGCCTTTGCCACTAACCGGATTTCCCTGGTTCATATGAATGTCGTGAATCCCGTCCACCACCCCGCCGTCGGTATAGGCACTGCCAAACGCATACACGGTCGCATCCCCCGCCGCAATCGCCGCATCCAGCAGCGCCACCACCGCGTTCTCCAGCGCCCGGCTCGCCACCTCGTTCGCCTCTTCCGCCGCCCCTTGCACGGCGCCCCGTACCGCCTTCGGCAGCAGCGTCATCGCCGGCCGCGTAATCATCGGCTTGCCGGCAATCTCCTCGCGCACATAGTCCAGCGCCAGCCCGCCCGGCTCACTCGCGAGCGCCGTCACCCCAGCCACCAGTGCGCCCAGCCCCGCCGCATCCGGCGGCAGGAAGCTCTGCTCGATCGCGTACAGCACCTCACTGCCATCCACACTCTCAATGTTCACCGCGACCGTAAACGTCCTCGCCGGCGTCCCCGCTTCCGACTCCGCCTCGACCGTAATCTGATAATGCCGGCTCGCCCCCGTCACCACCTTGCCCGCTGTCGGCAGTCCCTTCAGAACGCTGTAACTCGCAATCGGCATCGCACTCTCTCCTCCATGGTTATCGCCCTGACCATCTCAGCCAGCCGGAGCATCAGCCCCTCGGCCGCCCTCGCATCCCTTACCGCACGATCGCCATCGACTGCGGCCCCCGGGCCACCGGAACTGACTCGTTCAGCCGCACCAGCTCCACCCGGCCTGGCTGCGGATTTCTCTCCACGATGCGCCAGAAGTCGATCTGCCCTCCCGCATGCGGATCGTCATACCGCCCAAAGCTCCCCGTCGCCAGAAAGCGGCTTGAGTTGTCGAACACCAGCGGTTCCGGTAACAGCCCGTCAAACGCAAAATCCCCCACCTTCTCCAGCGTTCCCTCCGCCGCTTGCATCCGGAAGAGCGAAATCGACGCAAAATATCGCTGCTCGGGATCGTTCACCGGCAGATAGCTGTTCTCCAGGTTTGCCGTCGCCACCCATCGCCCGTCGGGACTGATCGCCAGCCCTTCAGGAAACTTTCCCGCGTCCACGCGCGACACAATCTCATGCCGGATCACTCCCTTCGCGTCCGTTACCCCCAGCCGGATGCTGGTCACCGTTCCCCGCCCATTCCCAAAGACATGCATCGAGTTCACCACGGCGAATCGACCATCCGGCGAGAACTTCACCAGATACGGCGAAGCGTCCACCCTCACCTCATTACCCCACGGTGTCAGCGACACGCGGCCATTCGCGTCCGCGTAATGCAGCAGCTGCAGCCTCGAATTGTCGTCTGAGGTGTACACCACCCCCAGTGCTCCCTGCGCGTCAAGAAACTCCGCATCGCTCAGCTCATCGGTCGGCCCGTACCCCGGCAGGCTCGGCTCCGTCGGCTCCGTCAGCCTTCCGTTCCGCAGGTGAAACAGCACCAGCGGCACTGCCGCATGGCCTTCCGGCGAGAACGTCACCGCGACCAGGGTCCCCGCCGCGTTCACCGCCACCGAGACCGCCCGCTCATATGAGTCGATCTGCTGCACCACCCTCGGCCGGTCCGGCTCCGTCAGGTCCACCACCGTCAGCCGCCGCCCCGGCGCTAGATCCTTCATCGTTGCGTCCGGCTTTCCCGCCGGCCGCTTGCCCTGCGTCTCCGCCACAATCGCAAACCGCCCATCCGGGGTCACCGCAACCGCCGCCGGCGGCCCGGTCACCGAGTTCGTCACCTCCGCCGTCGCGACCCGCATCCCGCCAATCGGCCCGCCCAGCCGGATCACCGAGAGCACATCCACCCCCGCTTCAGGTCCCAGCTTTCCATCTGCATACGCCGACGGCAGCATATCCGTATCGCTCGCCACCACCAGCAGCTTGCCCTGAAAGTCGAAACGCGCCGGTGGGGGCCCCGCCGCCGTCTGACCTTCAGCGGCCAGCGCCGCGCATGCCATCACCATCGCCCAAACGCCGCTCCACAGACCACGGTTGCTCAGTCGCATCGAGCCTCCGTCCCACAGTCTATCCGGCCTCTCCGTCGCGATCCCTCTACAACACGCCCTCGCAGCAAATCGCTCCTCCCGTCCTCTCCTCGTGTGTCCAGGTCCTTGCCTGCGAACCGTCCCGCCGGCAGCAGCACCTCGTCGCGCCCCCATCGCGGAGGGAACAGCCCTCACCAAGATCAGGAAGAGACCCTCACCAAAGATCAGGAAGAGACCTCCCGCTTCAAATGCTCTCTGCCCCACGAACAGAGAACATCAAGCACCGGGACCAGCGTCTGTCCGTACGCCGTCAGCGAGTACCGCACACGCAGCGGCAGACCCTGCTCCTGATGCCGTTCCAGAATTCCCGCCCCGGTCATCTCCCGCAGATGACGGAGAAGCATCCGCTCCGTAATCTCGGGAATACTCTTCCGCAATTCGTTCGTCCTCATCGGCCCGTCCAACAGCCGCCAAAGAATCGTGCCCTTCCATCGCCCGTCAATGACGCTGAGCGTCACATCGATGGGACATGGTGAAATCTCCTTCTTAGAAACGCCCATCGCTCGCTCCAGCTGACATCTTTGTCAGCGCTGCTTTTTGCATCAGTGCTCCATTCCAAGGCGTCTCTTGCAAAGAGTCAATAGGAGCTCCAAAATGCACCTGCTCAACACCGCCACCCTCTTCGTCGTCCTCGCTCTTGTAGGCGTCGAGTTTTCTGTATCGGCCTTCGTGAACCCCGCCGCCTGGCGGCTCGATCGGGAATCGCAGTTGAAGATGTTGAGCCGTTTCGCTCTCGTGCTCGGAAAAGTCATGCCGGTCTGGTACCCGGTCTCCACCCTGCTCTTCCTGATCCAGACCTGGCTCCGCTGGCACACGCCAGACCGCTCCATCCTGCTCGCAGCCGACGCGATCTGGGTCCTCACCTCCGTCGCATCGATCGTCTTCCTGGTTCCACTCAACAATCGCATAGCGGCAGGTGCTGCTGATTGGCAGCACCTCCATCGGCTCTGGGACCAGAGACACCGCATCCGCATCGCCGCCCTCGCCGCCGGTGCCCTCCTCCTCACCTTCGTCCTCGTCTGCTGAAGCATGCTCCCTCCAAAGCAGGACAGGAACTCGCGCGTACCGTCGGTTGCCACTTCACGGACGATCAACCGGCTTACCGAACCAGCTCCGGCTGAACGCGGCAACGCCGACACCCTCGCCATGGAAGAGCACAGCAGCGTCACACGTCTGGCCTGATCGCTACCTTGTAACCGCCATCCTAAGCCACCCGCTGGCACGTTCCTCGTCCTAGTTCTCCGACGGCTTCTCCACATGATCAATCACCAGCACCTCCACCGGCGCCTTCCGCGGCGCCACCCTCAATCCAAGCTGCTCTTCCATCGCCGCAAACAGCGACGGCCCACCTTCCGATCCACCCCCGCCCCCCGACGCAAACCCGCCCGCGCCATCATCCGGAGTCCACTGCAGAACAAAGTCGTACCTCCCCTGCAGTTCCGTCCTATCCACCACCAGCCGCCCCCCAACCTCCGGCAGCATCGCCAGCATGCCCGTGAACATCTCCATCGTCGCGCCCCTGCCCTCAATGTGCCCGCGTCCATCATGTCGCAGACCGCCCCATCTCGGCGGCGCCGACGCATCGGCCATGGCTGCGGCCGCCGTCGGCTTCATCTTCGATCCACCCTTCGCCACCTCCAGCGCATCCACCGGCAGCTGCCTCGTCTCGCGATGGATCTTCAGCTGAAATCTCTCCGCCAGCAGCCGTTGCACCATCTCCCGCTGAACGCGGGATCGTTCTTCCGTCGGCATCGCCTCCAGTTGCTTTGCCAACCCCTCGCTCTCCGTGGCATCGATATCGAACCGAGCCGATTCCAGCCAGCTCGGCCCTCCAGGCATCTGGTCGTTCGATCCTGAGCTCAGCCCATACGCATACTGCAGCACAAACCGCAGGTTCAGGTTCTCCGTGATGAGGTGGCCGGGCCGAAAGTTCAGGTTTGAACTGTGAGCATCCGGCCGGCTCGGCTTGATCGAGGCCACCTCAAACTCCGGCGCGTTCGCGGCGCTCGCAGGCATCGTCCCCTGCGCTCCCACTCCACCGGCACCCTGTCCATACCCCGGGTAAACCATCCAGCACAAACCGGCGACCACCAGCCGTAACAGGCGCATCGGGATCTCCTTTGCCGACCCTTATACAGCAGACGATCACCGAGACTTCTCCTTTCCTCCACGCCGAGCGCCGTGCCGCCGGAATGCCGTGCCGCCGGATCGTCCCTTCGGTGACGACAGCGCCGACCTCGTTCTTTTCTTGCGTCCCGCAAAGATCGACTTCTCGGTACCAACGTGCCAGATGCACGCATTCCAGCAGGGAACCTCCGTGTTCCTGCCGGTGTCTACTCTTTCAGCATCTGCGCCGTAGCGGGAGGAGCACCGACTGAAAACGGACAACAGCTCCGATGCATCGCTCATAGCCTCACTGGCCCGTCTCTGGCCGAACAGGGAGCATGAATCCAGCGCGGTCACCGGATTGATGTGTCGAGTAGGTATGCACTACTGGCGACGTCTGGACACAAGTCAACTCGCACGCGGGAGAGATGTGCGCTTCTGTTTCTGGTGCTCAAAAATCGAGCTCGACGGTGTACGTCACGACCCCTAGGTCGCAGATAACCATGACCCCTGTGTCGCCGCCATCGAACGGCCTCATGGTGACGCCACTATGATTCACCCACACCGCACGCTCTTCCTCTTACCAAGGCAGGAGAACTCCCACCCACTCACCCCATGTATCCTATGGCGAAGAGAACGCGAATGCTCCCAGCCCTCCTCCTCCTCACCGCCCTCACCCTCCTCGCCGTCCTAGCGCTCCTCCTGCGGCGACCCGGCGCGCCAGCGCCAGCCATCCCTGAGCCGCGCCTCCTCACCCTCGCCGACACCCTCCCCTCCCACCTCGCGCGCCTCGAAACCGCCACCGCCACCCGCCTCGACACCCTCGACGCCGCCCTCCGCAACACCGTCGCCACCGTCCACACCGAGCTCGCCGCCACCCGCCGTGACGCCGCCGCCGACGCCCAGACCCACCGCGACGCCATCAACCAGTCCGCCCTCCATCTCCGCGACGAAGTCACCCGCATCCTCTCGCACCTCGGCGGCACCCTCACCAACCACCTCGCCGATCACCGCGACCAGTCCGCCTCCACCCTCGGCGCCCATCGCGCCGACACCACCGCCGCCGCCGAAGCCCTCCGCTACGCCGTCAAGCAGGATCTCGACGCCATCTCCCACCGTCTCACGCACTTCATCGATGTCAGCGGCCGCCACCAGACCGACTCCCGCGAAGCCCTGCACACCCGCCTCACCGAGCTCGGCACCGCCCAGGCCGCCCATCAGGAGAGCCTCCGCTTCACCGTCGAAAAGCGCCTCGACGCCCTCAACGCCACCAACGCCGAACGCCTCGAAGCCATGCGCGCCACCGTCGACGAGAAGCTGACCAGCACCCTCCATACCCGTCTCACCGAATCCTTCGGCCAGGTCACCGACCAGCTCACCAAAGTCCACTCCGGCCTCGGCGAAATGTCCAAGCTCTCCGAAGGCGTCGACGGCCTCTCCCGCATCTTCACCAACGTCAAATCCCGCGGCGGCTTCGCCGAGGTCCAGCTCGGCATGCTGCTCGAGCAGATGCTCGCCCCCTCCCAGTTCGTCCGCAACGCCCGCATCAAGCCCCGCACCAACGAGGTCGTCGAGTTCGCCGTCCGCTTCCCCGGCCTCTCCGGCGAAACCACCCTCCTCCCCATCGACGCCAAGTTCCCCCGCGAAGACTTCGAGCGTCTCGAGTCTGCCTACGACGCCGGCTCCCCTTCTGAGATCGCCGTCGCCGGCCGCGCCTTCGAGGCCGCCATCCGCACCGAAGGCAAGCGCATCTGCGACAAATACATCGAGCAGCCCGTCACCACGCCCTACGCCATCATGTTCCTCCCCACCGAAGGCCTCTACGCCGAAGTCATGCGCCGCGAAGGCCTCCAGGCCGAGCTCCAGTCCAAGTGCCACGTTACCATCGCCGGCCCGTCCACCCTCTCCGCCATCCTCTCCTCCTTCCAGATGGGCTTTCACATGCTCGCCATCCAGCAGAAAGGCGACGAAGTCTGGAAGGTCCTCGGCCAGACCCGCTCCGAGTTCACCAAATTCGAAGCCCTCATGGGCAAGATGGAAAAGCAGGTCGGCACCGTCCAGAACACCATCCAGGACCTCGGCACCCGCACCCGCGCCATCAACCGCACCCTCCGCGACGTCGGCGAGCTCGACGCCCCCACCACCACGCCCGCCCTGCACCTTGAAGAAGGCCCGACCCTCCTTCCCCGCCTGGCTGCCTCCGACGTCGACAGCTAGCCCCCACCCCCACCCGCCTGTCATCCTGAGGCAACGCCGAAGGACCCGCTTCTCCACCCCAAACCCTCACCCCCCTGTCATCCTGAGGCAACGCCGAAGGACCTGCTTCTCCACCCCAAACCCCCACCCCGCCTGTCATCCTGAGGCAACGCCGAAGGACCCGCTTCTCCACCCCAAACTCCACCCCGCCCAGACCCGCCCACGACCCCCGTTACCGAATCGCGTTCATAGCCGCCCGGAACAGCACCTCGAACTCCCGCCCACTCCCCGCATCTCTCTCCAGCGCCGCCTCCACCGCCCGCTGCGCCGACACCCGCGGATACCCCAGATTCACCAGCGCCGACACCGCATCCTCCCCATGCGCCCCCAGGCTGCCCGACGACGCAGCCGCGGCCCGTCCGCTCACCTCCGGAATCGCCACCGCCAGGTCGTCCAGCTTGTCCTTCAGCTCCAGCACCACCCGCTCCGCCGTCTTCTTCCCGATCCCCGGAATCTTCGTCAGCGTCCCATGATCCTGCCCCCGGATCGCCCCGATCAGCCGGTCCGTCGCAATCCCGCTCAGCACCGTGATCGCCAGCTTCGGCCCAATCCCTGAGATCGTCAGCAGCTTCTCAAACAGCCGCTTCTCCCGCACCTCGGCAAACCCGAACAGCGCAATCTGGTCCTCCCGCACATGCGTGTGCACAAACAGCGACGCCTCCGACCCCTCCTCCGGCAGCGCCCCAAACGTCTCCACCGAGATCGCCACGTCGTACCCCACCCCCCCACACTCCACCACTGCCTGGTTCGGAGACTTCAGAATCAAACGCCCGCGCACGTGAGCAATCATCGTCCTCGGATTGTATCCGCCCACCTCAGCAACACCGCCACCCCGCCACACTCGCTCAGCCCAGCAACATCGACCACTCAGCAGCTCCCGCCACCGCAACTCCGTCTCTCTGGTTGTCATTCCGAGCGCAGCGAGGAACCCCCGAATTTGCTTTTTACGAAAGCAGCGAAGCGACGTGACTCACTACCCGCCGTTATCTCGACCGAAGTGGAGCGTAGCGCAACGGAGCGGAGAGACCCCTTCCTTCAAAGAGCTTCCACTCTTCACCCCGCTCACACCCACCCGCCGTTATCTCGACCGAAGTGGAGCGCAGCGCAACGAAGCGGAGAGACCCCTTCCTTAGAAGAGCCCCCACTTTCCCACCCGCCACCTCTCCCAAAGCAAAGCAGTACCAAAGTGAGAACCACAGTTCCCCAAACTTGGCCAACATGGGTAACCACTTTCCCCACACGCGGGGAAACTTCCCAGCTTTTCCGGTTACCGAAAGTGCAAAAGTTTGCAAACTCCAGCATTTTCGGTAACTACCCCCACCCGGCAGGTTTGGCCCCCGCCGTGCTTCTACCCCTCCCGTAGACACCCAAAGCGTCCCAAAGAGCCAGGGAGTCAACAAAGGCCGAATCTGGCCGATGTACCACTGCAGAACTTCCCGAAACGGGATGCATTACTTCAAGGAGCGTCTTTCCAATGAGCACACACTCCCCGGCCTCGGCCCCCGCAGTCACCCGCAGCTCCCGCCGTCAGCACCTCTTCCTCCTCGTCACCTCCGTCGTCATCGCCGTCGCCGTCCTCTCCTGCCCCTTCACCCAGGACGCCCTCTCAAAGACCCCCTCCACCCGCTTCGCCGCTCCCGCCGCGCAGCTCTTCGGCCGCACCGTCTTCGCCGGCTCCCGCACCGCCTTCGCCGCCGTCTCCTCTGCCTCTGCCACGATGGACCGCACCGTCTGGCACACCGAGGGCAGCCGCATCGTCTCCTCCACCGGCGCCCCCGTCCGCATCTCCGGCGTCAACTGGAGCGGCTTCGAGACCACCAACATGGTCCCCGGCGGCCTCCAGAAGCAGGACTACCGCACGATCCTCCGCGGGGTCCGCGCCGCCGGCTACAACACCGTCCGCATCCCCTTCTCGAACCAGATGATCGAGTCGCCCATCGTCCCCGCGAACATCGCCTTTGAGAACGCCGCCGGCAAAACCATCAACAGCGATCTCGAAGGTCTCGACGCCATGGGCATCCTCGATCACATCGTCGACGCCGCCGCGCAGACCGGCCTAAAGGTCATCCTCGACAACCACCGCTCCGAAGCCGGCTCGAGCGCCGAGGCAAACGGCCTCTGGTACACCGCCGAGTATCCTGAGTCCGCCTGGATCGCCGATTGGACCTCGCTTGCCGCCCGCTACAAGGGCAACCCCGCCGTCATCGGCTTCGATCTCCGCAACGAGCCCCACAACGCTACCCAGGGCGGCGCCTGCTGGTCCTGCGGCGGCTCCACTGACTGGCACCTCGCCGCTCAGCGCGCCGGCAACGCCGTGCTCCGCGTCAACGGGAGCCTCCTGATCTTCGTCGAGGGCACCGACACCGTCGGCTCCGAGTCCGACTTCTGGGGCGGCAACCTCGCCGGCGTCCGCACCGCGCCCGTCCGCCTCGCCGTCCCCGGCCGCCTCGTCTACTCCGCCCACGTCTACGGCCCCACCGAGTACGCCCAGAGCTGGTTCAACGCCGCCACCACCCCCGCCACCCTCGCTGCCCTCTATCACCGCCATTGGGGCTTCATCAGCGAAGCAGGCATCGCTCCGGTGTGGATCGGCGAGTTCGGCACCCCCAACAACGACGTCGACGTCTCGAGCACCGAGCCCGGCTCCGAAGGCCAGTGGTTCCAGGCCCTCGTCGCCTACCTCGGCAGCCACCCCTCCATCGGCTGGACCTACTGGGGCATCAACGGCGAAGACCGCTACGGCCTGCTCGACGCCGCCTACAACTCCACCCCCGCCAATACTCTCAAGGCCCAGGCCCTCGCCAGCATCCGCCAGTCAGCCGCAGCCCCGGCCTTCGAGACCGCCTCCACCGCCTCACAGCCCACCGGAACCCGCAACGCCACCACCACCGCCCCGCAGCCCACCTACCAGGCGCCGGTCTACCAGGCGCCGGTCTACCAGGCGCCGGTCTACCAGGCACCCGCCTACCAGGCATCCACCGACCAGAGCTCAGCCGACCAGGCCCTGCTCAACCGCGCCGCCATCTCCGCAGCCCCCCGCGGTGCCGCCCCAACAGGTGCCGCCCCAACCGGTGCGGCCAGGACCGTCGCCCACCGCTCCGCCACCATCACCATCGCCGCCGACTCCGCCGTCGAAAGCTCCGTCGCCGAGCAGGTTCGCCTCGCCACCGCCCGCGCCCTCCGGGCCACAGGCGGCCAGGCCGAATAAACCTTCGGCCGCACCGAACCGGGACATGATGGAGGACATGGCTTCAGCCATGCCCTCCATCACCTCTCACCTCCTCAAGACATGCTTCAGTCAGCTGCTCCTTAGCTCCTTCGTACCTCAGCCACCCGCCCTAAGCCCCCTTGTGCCTCCGCCAGCCGCCCTAGCCCCGTTAAGGACATTGCTTCAGCCATGCCACCATCGCCTCTGAGAGACCTCGCGGCTTTAGCCGCTGAGGTAAGCCCGGATCAATCGGAGCACGCCCCGCAATCCAGTGGCGTTCCAACCCCTCCCCGTGTTCTATCCTCGCAGTAGCTCCCTTCGAGAACTCATCCTCTGGGTAGACCAAGATCCAGACCTAACAGCAATAGATCGAATATTTTAGATCAAAAGTGACCCTGGGGTAGGCACGGGCGCTACAGGAGTCTCCATGGGTCTCTACCTCGCCGCGGATGCAGGCGGCACACGCACCACCTTCCTCCTCGCCGACGACCATCGCGAGCTTGCCCGCACCGTCACCGGCACCATCAAGCGCATGCGCGCCGATGCCGCCACCACCGCCAGCAACCTCGATCAGGCCCTGAGCGAGCTCACCCTCGCCTCCGGCCTGCCGATGTCCGCCGTCACCGCCACCTGCGTCGGCGCCGCCGGCTACACCGTCCCGCTCGTCGTCGACTGGATGCACGAGGCCTTCGCCGCCCGCGTCGGCGGCGCCTTCCACCTCGCCGGCGACGTCGAGATCGCCCTCGACGCCGGCTTCGAGGGCGAGCCCGGCATCTTGCTCCTCTCCGGCACCGGCTCGAACGTCGCCGGCCGCCTCGCCACTGGCGAGATCGTCACCGCTGGCGGCTGGGGACCGGCCCTCTCCGACCAGGCCTCCGGCTACGGTATCGGCCGCGCCGGCCTCCGTGCCGCCGTGGTCGAGCACGACGAGCACGGCGCCAGCCCCCTGCTCCAGGCCATCCTCAACCTCTGGCAGCTTCCGGACTTCCAGTCCCTCGTCGATGTCGCCAACCGGCAGCCCCCACCCGACCTCTCCCGCCTCGCCCCGCTCGTCGTCGCCCAGGCCACCGCCGGCGACCCCGTCGCCACCCACGTTCTAGAAAACGAATCCGCCGACCTCGCCTACATCGCGCGCATCATCCTTCGCCGCGTCGTGGAAAGCGCCGGGAGCACGTCCGGCTTCACGCCGCGCCTCGCCCTTGCCGGCTCCATCCTCGAGCACGTCCCGCTCGTCCGCAACCACATCCTCACCCTGCTCCAGCAGGACGTTCCCACGCTCCAGCCCCTGCCCGGCGTCGTCGATCCCGTCCTCGGCGCCCTCTGGCGCGCCCGCCAGCTCACCTGACCATCAGCCTCCACGGAGACCACCCCCGATGACCACCCTGCCCAGCCGCACCCTCGCCCGCCTGCTCCTCGCAGGCGCCCTCGCCACCCGCGCCCCCGCCACCCCGGCACAATCCTCCCCCGACGTCAAACCCACCCCCCAGCAGACCGTCTGGCAAGACCTCGAATTCGGCGTCATCCTTCACTTCTCCACCAACACCTTCCTCAACCGCGAGTGGGGCGACGGCACCGCCGACCCCAAGGTCTTCAACCCCACTGCCTTCAACCCCGACCAGTGGATGGACGCCATCGCCGCCTCCGGCGCCAAGTACGTCGTCCTGGTCGCCAAGCACCACGACGGCTTCGTCCTCTGGCCGACGGACCAGACTGCCTACTCCATCAGGGCAAGCCCCTTCCAGAACGGCAAGGGTGACATCGTCCGCGATGTCGCCGCCTCTGCTCGCCGCCACGGCCTCAGGTTCGGCGTCTATCTCTCGCCCTGGGATCGCCACGACACGCGCTACAAGGACTCCGCCGCCTACGACACCTACTACAACGCCGAGCTCGAGGAGCTCGCCAGCCACTACGGCGACCTGGTCGAGTTCTGGCTTGATGGCGCCGGCTCTGGCGGCCACGTCTACAACTTCCCCAAGATCATTGAGACCCTGCGCACCTACCAGCCCAACGCCATCGTCTTCGCCGACGCCGGCCTCTTCGAGTACGGCGACGCCCGCTGGGCCGGCAGCGAGACCGGCAAGATCGATTACGAGAACTGGAACGTCCTCGATCGCCACGGCTACCTGCGCTGGCGCCCCGTCGAAGTCGACACGCCGCTGCGCAAGCTGCACTGGTTCTGGCACCCGAACGACGACGCCTCCCTCAAGACCGTCCCCGAGCTGCTGGATTCCTACGAGAACTCCGTCGGCCGCGGCGGCCAGTGGATGCTCGGTGTCGCCCCCAACGACAAGGGCCTGCTTGACGACTCCGACGCCGCCCGCCTCCGCGAGCTTGGCGTCACCATTCACCAGCGCTACGCGGACAATCTCGCCCTGAACCATACCAACCTGGAGGGAAACAGCGACCGCGCGCTCGACGGCGATGACGCGACCTTCTGGACGTCGCCCAGCCCCGATCATGGCGTACTCGAGGTCGACCTCAAGAAGCCCACCCTTATCGATCACGCCCTCACCATGGAATGGCTCAACGAAGGCCAGGCCGTCCAGCGCTACCGCATCCAGGTCTGGCAGAACAAGCAGTGGCAGACCGTTGTAAGTAGTTATGCGATCGGCCATAAGAAGATCGATCTCTTCCCAGCCGTCACCACCGATCGAGTTCGTCTCGAGATCCTCTCGAGCGCCGGTCCGGCCCGCGTCCGCGAGTTCCAGCTCTTCCACATCGCTTCTCTGCAGTGACGTGACTCCGCCGCACACAAACAGCTCAGGCAGCGAGCGACTCCCGTGAATGCCGGCCAGTGCTGGATTCTGTCAGAGCCGGTGCGCTTGCTCTTCAAGCTCGTCGGTTGGCGTCGTCGGGTGTCGTAAGAGAACCAGGTAGTTCTTCCAAAGCGTGGACAGAAAGGAGTTCAAGCGTTTCATGCGTCCGGTTGTACGTTCCCAGGCACACATCACGCCAGCAGAGAGAGATGCGGACGCGCACGCCAGTCACCCTCGCTTATGACGACAGTGCGCTCACCAGCGCGTCCGCCACTTGGGTGGCCGGACGTAATATTAGAAGCTCTTAACGCACCAGCCCCGGCCGCTTCACCGCCACCTCACCCAACAGCTCGCCAAATAATGTGTTCGCCCAGGCGAACCAGGGCCGCGTGAACTTCTTCGCGTCATCCTTGTTGTAGCTCTCGTGCATAAACCCGAAGCCCCGCGCCGAGCCCTTCAGCATCTCCAGCGCCTGCCGGATCTCCGCGTCCGAGTCACTCGTCAGTGCGTACACCATCTGCGACATCGGCCAGATCATGCCCAGGCCGACATGCGGTCCGCCAACGCCCTCGCCCGCGGCGCCCTTGAAGAAGTACGGGTTGCGCTCACTCCACACAAACGCTCGCGTCCGCGCGTAGAGCGCCTTATCCGCCGCACTCGTCCCCGCTGCCCCCAGGTACGGCAACCCCAGCAGGCTTGGCACATTGGCGTCGTCCATCAGCAGCTGCGCGCCGAACCCATCCACCTCATACGCCCAGATCGTCCCCGCCGGCGTCTGCACCACGGCATGCTGCCGCAGCGCGGCCTCCACCTCCGCGGCCAAGGCCGTCGCCTCATTCGCCAGCGCCTCGTCGTGCAGGATCGCGCTCGCCATCTCCGCCATCTGCCGCAAGCTCACAACCGCGAATAGGTTCGACGGCACCAGGAACGGAAACACGCACGCATCATCCGACGGCCGGAAGCCCGAAAAGATCAGCCCGACTGGCTTCACGGGGTTGCCGAAGCCATCGAGCGGCAGCATCTCCGTTGACACGGTGGACGCGCGCATAAAGCTGTACGGTCCTGGCCCATGCTTGCGCTGCTGCACCCGAAAGGTCGCCACGATCGTCCTCATCGCCTCGTGCCACCGCGCGTCAAATGGCCCCGTATCACCCGTTGCCTTCCAGTAGCCATGGCTCAGCCGTACCGGATAGCAGAGCGAGTCCACCTCGAACTTGCGCTCGCCGACACCCTGCTTCAGTTCGGTTTTGTCCGTCCGGCTCCACACCAGCGGCGGCTGGCTCAGGTCGGCCATAAACGCGTTCGCATACGGATCGATCAGGATGCATCGCGCCTGCCGTCGGATCACCCCTTCCAGCAGATCCCGCAGCCTCCGGTCCTTTCCCGCGAGCGGCAGATACGGCCATACCTGCGCGGAGGAGTCCCGCAACCACATCGCCTGAATGTCGCCTGTCAGCACCGCCGTATCTGGCTTGCCTCCAAACGTTCCCGGCTCGACCGTTGTGTCCAGCGTATTGGGATAGCAGTTCACAAACAGCCCGCGCAGCTCCGCGTCGCCGATCTTGGCCGAACGCTCCACCAGGAACTGCTCCACTGCCTCGCTGTGAAACTTGCGCTCCGCCGGCTTTGGCCGCCCCGCGCGCATATCCCACGGCGCCTTCACATAGCCGTCATCCTGCGCCATTGTCTCGACCGCCCATGCCGCGCTTGCAACGCCCAGACCCCGCGTGGAGACAGCCGCTGCCATGGTCCCGGTGAAGTGCAGGATGCGCCGCCGGGAGATCCCGCTGCTCCGCTCGCTCATATCTCGTGCCCCGTCATCGTTTGGAGTGCAGAGCCATCTCGCGGACAACTCTCCACCCATCCTACAAAGCCTCCTTCGAAGCCCGCGCCACAGAGCAGAAAAATGGCTACTTCGTGGCGGTGAACATCTGCTTGGCAGGAGGAACAGAAGATCGGGAGAGCTAGGGCTTCCCCTAGTAGGACCGTGAAATCGGAGCGCATAAAGTGGGCTTACTTCGGAGCTCGTATCACTGATGAGTTCTGCACGGGAGAAGAACGTGATGGCCCAATATAAAGGTGAAATCAAGTGGTTCAACAACGCTAAGGGGTATGGCTTTGTCGGGCATGACAGCGGCCCGGACGTCTTCGTTCATTACAGCTCCATTCAGGCAGACGGTTACAAGAGCCTGAACGCTGGAGATAAAGTCGAGTTCGACATCATCCAGGGAGAGAAAGGCCCGCAGGCCGACGCGGTCAGCCGGGTTCCCGCGCCTCTCTAAGTCCTGAAGCCACTTCAGTTGCCAGCACCCTCCTCCTCCTCCTGGAGGAGGTATCTTTGCGCCCGTTGGTGTCGGACGTATCTCGTCCTAGACCCGCAGACAGCGTCTGTTGGACACAGTGCATAACCCGTCAAGTGTCTGCAGCAGCGCCTCTCGATTCACAGGCTTCGGCAAAAAGCGCCAGTCATGTTCTAGAATCGCTCGCATCGGGATCTCGTCCTTCGCCGCACCGGAGACCAGCACCACCGGCAGAAGCGGCGTCCCTCGCGTCAACTCCTCTGCCAGCGCGTACCCCGACATCTCCGGCATCTGGAAGTCAGTTACCAGCACGTCAATCTTTGGCCGTAAAGAAAACAAGCTCAACGCAGATGGGCCATCCTCACACGCCAGCACATTGAATCCCGCATACGAAAGTACCGCCCGGAGGGCGCTCCGGACTAACGCATCATCATCCACCAGCAGAATGGTCGTCAACGCGCGGGACGCCGGGGAAGCAGGCTTCGTTCGCTCAGACAGGAGGGGAGTGATCTGGGGCATGGTCACCTTCCGGGTACCGCATAAACGTAAGGAAGTACGATAAGGCCCTAAAGTACTTGTTAAGTACTCACCAAGACACTAGGCAGAGTCCTAGCCTGAGAGTATGCGCCACGCAGCTGACCTCCAGTTTGCGGGCAGCAGAAAACAAGGCTCCTCCAAAATAGCAGCGAGTCTAGGATTGATCTATGTCAAAGCAAAAAGGCACTCCGGCCGGCCAGCGATCAGTTCCGGCGGAGAACCGCAAGAGTCTGGTCCCGGGCGATTACCTCAGACGCTCGCTCGAATCCAAGACCCAGCCGGACGCTGAAGTTGTGATCGTCGACACCCTGGAAGCCGATCGGCAGTCGCCCGCTCTGCCCTACCTGGTCGTCGCCTTTGGTGCCTCCGCGGGTGGCCTGCAGGCCGTGCGCGACGTGCTCGCACCACTGCCCGACACTACCGGCATGGCCTTCGTCCTCATCACCCATCTCTCGCCCGACCACAAGAGCTACATGACCGAGATCCTCTCGAAGGATACGGCCATGTCGGTGGTTCCGATGGAGGACGGCCAAACCCCCGAGCCCGATCACCTCTACGTCCTCACTCCCAACGTCGACGCCACCATTCAGAATGGCCGCTTCCGGTTGCAGCCTCGCCCGGGCGGCGCCGCACACCACCTTCCCATCGATCTCTTCTTCCGCTCGCTTGCGGCCGATCAGAAGAATCACGCCATCGGCGTCGTCCTCTCGGGCGCCGACTCCGACGGGGCCCTCGGCCTGAAGACTATCAAGGGCGAAGGCGGCATCGCGCTGGTCCAGTCTCCGGAGAGCGCCCAGCATAGCAGCATGCCGCGCAGCTCCATCGCCGCCGATCACGTCGATCTCGTTCTTCCACCGGCGGAGATCGCCGCCGAGCTCCAGCGCGTCGGCGAGCAGTTCCGTCGGCCCGGTGTTCGCGAGCTCGACGAGAGTGATCCTGCCAGCAGTGCCGACACAAACGGAGTCTCCGACCCCATCGACCAGAACTTTGCCCGCGTCCTCCAGATGCTTCGCGGCGTCTCCGGCCTGGAGTTTCGCCTGTACAAGGAGCAGACCGTTCGCCGCCGGATCGCCCGCCGCATGGTTCTGCTCCGCATCGACTCGCTCGGTGAGTACGTCCGTCATCTGCAGACCCGGCCGGAAGAGCTCCGCACCCTGCAGGAAGAAACGCTCATCAACGTCACGCGCTTCTTCCGCGACCCCGAGTTCTGGGAGTTCCTCACCACCACTCTGCTCCCGGCCTTCTTCCTCGGCCGGCCGCTCGAAAAACCGATCCGTATCTGGTCCGCGGGCTGCGCCACGGGCGAAGAGGTCTTCTCGCTCGCCATCACCGTGCTGGAGTACCTCTCAGCCAATAACCTCGATACGTCTGTCCAGATCTTCGGCACCGACGCCAGCGACCGCGCGATCGACTTCGCCCGCTTCGCCATCTATCCCGACACCATCGCCGCCGAGATCTCTCCCAATCGCCTCCGCCGCTTCTTCGTCAAGGTCGAGCGCGGCTACCAGATCTCAAAACGCGTCCGTGATATCTGCATCTTCGCTCGGCAGAATCTTTCCGGCGATCCGCCGTTCTCGCACATTGATCTGCTCAGCTGCCGTAATGTGATGATCTATTTTCAGCAAAGCCTGCAGCGTCGTGTGATCTCCACCTTCCACTACGCGCTCGAAGCCGGCGGCTATCTGCTGCTTGGCATGTCGGAGAGTCTTCGCGAGTTTCCTGAGCTCTTCGGGGTCTTTGACCGGAAAAACAAGACCTACACCAAGATCGGCAACGCGAACGCGCCCGCCATCTTTGACTCTCCGCATCTGCTTGCTACCGTGCTTCCGGTCCGATCCAAGGAACCGGAGCTGCTTCCGGTTCGCAACTGGCCGGATCTTGATCTGCAGCACGCCGCAGATCGCATTGTGCTCGCGCGGTTTGCTCCCGCAGGCGTGGTGATCGATGAGACTCTCAATATTCTTCAGGTCCGCGGACAGACGGCGCCGTTCGTCGAACTTCCCTCCGGAACGGTCAGCTGGAACCTGCTTCGCCTGCTGCGTCCGGAGGTGGCAGGGCAGGTGCAGGAGCGTCTCGAACGCGCAGTGCGGGAGAACGTTCCCATCAGCATCTCGCCGGTTCAGCTCAGCGAGGGCAACGGACTCCGCCAGATCCAGATTGATGTGCTTCCCATCAGCAGCGTGACCGTTCGCTCGCGCTGCTTTCTCGTCCTCTTCCAACCCCTGGTGAGTCCCGCCTCTGTCTCCGAGCAGCGTCCGCTGAGCGGCAATATTGCCTCCGAGGCGCAGAGCCTTCAGCTGCGTACGGATCTCGATGCTACCCGCCTTCATCTGCAATCGCTGCTGGAAGAACGCGATGCTCACAATCAGGAGCTCGTCAGCGCCAACGAAGAGATCCAGTCCGCCAATGAAGAGCTGCAAAGCTCCAACGAAGAACTGGAAACCACCAAGGAAGAGCTGCAGAGCTCCAACGAGGAGTTGCAGACCGTCAACGAAGAGCTGCAGCAGCGAAACTTCGTCCTGCTGCAGACCGGCAACGATCTGGCGAATCTACTTACCAGCGTCAATATTCCGTTGCTCATGCTCACCAGCGATCTAAGGATTCGCCAGTTCACGCCGCCCATGCAACGGCTTATGAATATCCGCGGCTCTGACATCGGCCGCTCCATCAGTGAGATTCGGCTGCAGCTCAGCGTGGAGGATATCGAGCCGCTGCTGCTCGAGGTGCTCGAAACCCTGACAGCCCGCGAGCTTGAAGTGACGGATCGCGAAGGCCGCTGGAACCTGCTGCGCATCCGTCCGTATCGCACCTCGGAGAATCATATCGAGGGCCTGGTCGTCGTGCTCGTGGATATTCATCAGCTCCGCAGCAGCCAGCAGGATCTCTCGGACGCCAGCGACTTCGTCAGCACCGTGCTCGAAAGTGTGCCTATCGCTGTCGTTGTGCTCAATCGCGACTGCACCATCCGTACCGGAAACACTGCCTTCCGCGAGCTCACCCGGCTGGCAAACCGCGAACTGACGAACGAGTCCTTTCCTGATCTCGTCGATAGCCTGTGGGGGCTCGACGGCTTTCTTGAGCGCCTGCTCGAGCTGATGAAGGCGGACGAGTCGAAGATCCTCGAGTTCGAGCATGTCTCGACGACCTCCCGCAGGATGACGCTGCGCGTGCGGGGGCAGGCCATGCTGTCGGACAAGAATCAGGTCATCCTGCTCACCATGGAAGACATCTCCGTGCGCCGCGCCGCGGAGAAGCTCCGGAGCGACCAACAGAAAGATCTGCAGGGCCGGATCGAGATCGCCGCTCGCACCCTCGATCAGACCAAGGATGAGCTCCGCGGCCTTACCGCGCATCTGTTCAACGCGCAGGAAGAAGAGCGCCAGCACGTTGCCCGCGAGCTGCATGACGACGTCAGCCAGCGCCTCAGCCTGTTGGCCCAGGGGCTCGAAAACGCCCAGGCCGCCAGCACGCCGGAGAGCCGCCTCGCCGACATCAACACTCTGCGCGCCCAGCTCCAGAGCCTCAACACGGACGTCCGCCAGATCTCACATCGCCTGCATCCCTCGATTCTCACCGACCTTGGCCTCACCGCCGCTCTCCGTGCGCTCGTCGATGAGTTCGGTAAACGCGAGGGCATGCCCGTTACCTTTGTCAGCCTGAATGTTCCCGAACTCACTCCGCAGCCCGCCGTCACCGCGCTCTATCGCATCACGCAGGAAGCCCTTCGCAATGTCGTCAAGCACGCCGGCAAGACGCATGTGAAGGTCATGATTGAAGGCACAGAGACGGGACTCCGTCTTGAGGTGCTCGATCTCGGCCAGGGCTTCGACATGGAGACCGACTTCCCCCGCGAGGGTCTCGGCCTTATCAGCATGAAAGAGCGCGCCCGCCTGGCCGGAGGCGAGGTCGAAATCATCTCCGCTCTGGGCCGCGGAACAACCGTTAGCGTGGATGTGCCACTCGAATCCAACAGAAGCGCGTAAGCAGGCGAACTTCGGGGTGCGGGCCTGAGACAGAGGATGAATGCGCAAGCGGCTCATGATCGCGGACGACCACGCCCTTATGCTCGACGGGCTTACCCGCCTGCTTTCGACCGAATTTGACGTTGTTGGGACCGCCGCCGATGGCCGCGCCCTCATACAATCCGCGCTCACCCTCTGCCCGGACCTCATCGTCCTCGATATCGGCATGCCGGAGCTGAACGGCATTGAAACCGCGCGTCAGCTCACGGCGCAGCTTCCCTCCACCTATCTCGTCGTGGTCACCCAGCAGCTCGATCCCGACTACCTCCGTGCCGCCTTCCGGGCCGGCGTTCGCGCCTATGTCGCCAAGCAGTCCGCCGCGACCGAGCTCCTGCTCGCCATCAGGCAGGTCTTCCAGGGGACCTATTACATCACCCCCCTCATCACCGCACCCGAAGTCAACGGTCGCATGAAGCAGAGCCCCTCTGACCCCGCCGATCTCTTCGGCGTCGATCTCACCGGCCGCCAGCGCGAAGTGCTGCAGCTGATCGCGGAAGGCCGCTCCACCAAGGAGATCTCCGCCGCCCTTCGCATCTCCCCCAAGACCGTGGAGTTCCACAAGAGCGGCTTAATGGATGAGTTGGGCGTCCGCACCACCGCGGAACTTACTCGCTACGCCCTGAGCAAGGGCATCATCAGCCAGTAGCCGCTGCCGGAAATGGGGCTCCTGCGCGTGGTTCCTCCACCTGAATCATGTCAGGTGACCTCCGGTTTGCTCATCGGAGCACTCAGCGCGCAGAATGGTTGCGTTACCAATACCCTTGTCACACCTCCCCTCAAGGAGGGGAAGAGGTTCTTATGCTCTCGCGCCGCCGCTTTCTTGAACGTGCCTCCGCTGCCGCCCTCACCACCACGGCTCTCCCTCAGATCTCCGCCGTAGCCCACGCCGCGCCGCAGACCTCCAAAGCCGAGGATCCCCTGCTCTGGGTCGATCCCCGCATCGGCACCGGCGGCCACGGCCACACCTACCCCGGCGCTACCGTCCCCTTCGGCCAGGTCCAGCTCTCGCCCGACACCTACAACGACGGCTGGGACTGGTGCTCCGGCTACCACGTCTCCGATACCTCCATCATGGGCTTCTCGCACACCCATCTCTCCGGCACCGGCGGCTCGGACCTGCTCGACTTCCTCGTCATGCCGGGCGTCGGCGAGGTCAAACTCGATGCCGGCTCGCGCGACAACCCCACCGCCGGCTACCGCTCGCGCTTTGAGCACACGGACGAAGTCATGGAGCCCGGCTACTACTCCGTCATGCTCTCCGACCCAAAGATCCGCGCCGAGCTCACCGCCACCGAGCGCACCGGCCTCCATCGCTACACCTTTCCCGAAAGCGACCAGGCCTGGATCATCGTCGATCTGAAGCACGCCAACTCCAGCGGCGAGAAGTCACGCACCAATGCCGCCGAACTCGCACTGGTCAACGCCTCTTCCATCTCCGGCGGTCACGAGACCTCCGCCTGGGCGCCGAACCGCAAGATCTACTTCACCCTCGAGACCTCCAGGCGCCCCGAGCGGATCGTCTTCTTCTCCGACAACAAGGAGACCCCCGCGCCCACCGCCGGCCAGAAGCTTTCGAATCCTAACCTGAAAGCTGTCCTGCACTTCAAGACTAGGAAAGACGAAGCCATCCTCGTCCGCGTCGGCATCTCCGGCGCCAGCGCCGAAGGCGGCGCCAAGAACCTCCGCGCCGAGTGCAATACCTGGGACTTCAACAAGATCCGTACGCAGGCCCACGCCGCGTGGCGCACCCAGCTCTCGAAGATTCAGGTGCAGACCACGAACGACGCCCACAAGAAGGTCTTCTACACCGCGCTCTATCACCTCTCGCTTGGGCCCACGCTCTTCGACGACGTCGACGGCCAGTACCGCGGCATGGACAATCAGGTTCACTCCCTTCCTGCCGGCCAGCATAACTACACCAGCTTCTCCCTCTGGGACACCTACCGCGCCGCCCACCCCGCCTACACCCTCATCAACGCCGACAAGGTTCCGCTCTTCGTCAACTGCCTGATGCGCATGGCGGAAGAGAGCCCCGAAGGCATGCCCGTCTGGCCGCTCGGCGGCCGCGAGACCGGCACCATGACCGGCTACCACTCCGCCTCCGTCATCTCCGAGGCCTGCAACAAGGGCTTCACCGGCGTCGACTGGAACAAGGCCTACGCCCTCATGATGAAGCGCGCCATGGTCGATAACTACCGCGGACTCGGCTACTACCGCGCGAAGGGCTACATCCCCGCCGACAAGGAAGAAGAGTCGGTCTCGAAGACCTTCGAGTACTGCTACAACGACTTCGCCATCGCCCACGTCGCCAAAAAACTCGGTAAGACCGATGACGCGGCCATGCTCACCAAGCGCTCCACCAACTATAAAAACTACTTCGACCCGTCCACCGCCTTCATGCGGCCGAAGCTCGACGACGGCACATTCACCGATCCGTTTGATCCGATCGATATGGGCCACTTCAGCCAGTGGCGCGATTACACCGAGTCCAACGCCTGGCAGACCACCTTCGGCATCCAGCACGATCCCGCCGGCCTCATCGAGCTCTTTGGCGGTCGCGATCCCTTCGTTAAGAAACTGGACGCCCTGTTCACCGTTCCCTCCACTCTGCCCAAGGATGCCCCGCCCGACATCGCCGGTCTCGTCGGCCAGTATGCCCATGGCAACGAGCCCTCCCACCACATTGCCTACCTCTACGTCTACGCCGGCGCCCCGGCCAAGACGCAGGCACGCGCCCGCATGCTCCTAGAGACCATGTACTCGCCAAATCCCGACGGCATGCAGGGCAACGAGGACGTCGGCCAGATGTCCGCCTGGTATCTGCTCAGCGCGCTCGGCTTTTATCCCTGCAACGCGGTAAGCGGCGACTACATCCTCGGCTCACCGCTCTTTAAGCACGCCACCGTCCACCTCGCCGGCGGCAAGACCCTCGAGATCAAGGTCGACCGCAAGGATCCCGCCCACCAGTACATCCAGGCCTTTACCCTCAACGGCAAGCCGCAGCAGCGCGTCTGGTTCAATCACCGCGAGATCGCACACGGCGGAACGCTGCTGCTGGAGATGGGTCCGGATCCCAACACCACCCTCGGCGCTGACCCCGCATCCTTCCCCCCGTCGCTTACCCTTTAGCGGTATCTTTCGACCGAAAGGTCTTCAAGCTGCCACCAAGGTGGCAGCTTGAAGTCTTCGGAATGATCACGCAATCTGCGATAATCCGAGCATCTGGTCAGTTTGTGAGCAGAATTTTCGCTTACCTGACCTAAAGTGATCGTGGACCGAGGGCCAACAACCCTCCATCGTCACCAAACTTCGTCAAGGATCTGCGTGCTCTCTCCCGTTCAGGACATCGTCTTCGAGCTGTGTGCCGAATCTCTCGACGCCTGCCTGATCGCCCAGGCATGCGGTGCCGCCCGCATCGAGCTCTGCTCTGGCCTCAGCGTCGATGGCCTCACCCCAAGTCACGCCCTCATCCATCAGGCTGTGCAGCAGAGCGGCGTTCCCGTCTTCATCCTGTTGCGTCCGCGCGCCGGCAACTTCGTCTACACCGACCTCGAGTTCAGCCTCATCCGCGAAGACCTTCTCCACGCGAAGGCTCTCGGCGTCAGCGGCTTCGCCCTCGGTATCCTGCATCCCGACGGCACCGTCGACGTCGACCGAACCCTCGAGCTGGTCGAGCTCGCCGCCCCTCTCGAGGTCACCTTCCACCGCGCCTTTGATGTTACCTCGTCCCTTCCCGAGGCGCTCGAGGCCGTCATCCGCACCGGCTGCCGCCGCATCCTTACCTCAGGCGGTGCAACCGATGTCTATCGCGGAGCCGATCACCTCGCACAGCTCGTCCGTCTGGCCCGCGGCCGCGTCGAGATCGCCGTCGGCGGCGGCTTGCGCGCGGAAGGCGCCGCAACCCTCGTCGCCACCACCGGCGCCCGCCACTTTCACGGCTCCGTGCGTCATCAAACGCTTCTCCCAAGCCCTCACGATCACCTGGCCCATGTCGATCCGCACGACGTGCAGCAGCTGATCGCCAGCCTGCATGACATCACATCGTCCTGAGGAACCACGGACCAGTCAGCAGATGTGACCGAGCATCGATCACACACGATCCAGAACGCAAAGACGGAGCCAGAGGGCTCCGTTCTTTGCGTTAGCCCGCTGCGAACTAGAAGCTATAGTGCGCCGAGAACTGAATCTGCCGTGCCGGCGACCGAACACTTGTGATCTGTCCGAACGTCTGGTTGCTGCTGTCGTTTTGCGGATTCTGCAGACTCGTCATGTTGAGGATGTTGAAGAAGTCCGCCCGAAAGCCGAGCGACTGTCTCTCCGTGACATGGAAGTCCTTGAAGGCGGAGGTGTCGAACTGCTTGTACCCGGGCGCCCGCTCGCTGTTGACAGACGCAGTTCCGAAGCTATTCGGAGCCGAGATCCCATATGCGCAGATTCCATTATCTCCGCCTGCGGTGCACGGCGTCGCCGATGGATCCGTGCCGAACCAGTGCGCCGTGCTCCGGTTACGGATCACCAGCTTCCGATAGTGATTGGCGCGCTGCTGGCCATAGCTGTTTGTGTTGCTGCTTCCCGGCGCATTGATCGTAATCGGCAGCCCCGAGTACAGCAGCACCGACGAGGAGACCTTCCACCCACCGGCAACGAGATCCACGACGCGATTCGCGCCACCGCCATACGTCTGCCCACGGCCAAACGGAACCGCGTAGACCCCGACGAAGTTCACATTGTGGCGAATATCCTGACCGGCCGGACCGTAGTCCGCGAATCCGTTGTAGCCGTCCTGAAAGGAGCCGTTCTGCCCGGCGATGCCCGGCTGGCCATAGTCACCGGCGGAGTTCGTCATCGACTTCGCATACGTATAGTTCATCGTGTATTCGAGACCGTGAACCGCCCGCTGTCGCAACGTGACCTGCGCCCCGTTGTAGTTCATCCCGGCGTTCGACTCCGTAATCAGCAAGCCGCCAATCTGGCCGACAAGATTGGAGTACGGCGCCTGGTCGCTCGGAAGCGTCGCATCCGGATCGATCGTGGCGATTCGCTGTGCCTGTGCAAGCGTCAGCTGGTTGCCGTTCCGATAATCAGCAAGGTGCTGACCGGACTCGCCGAGATAGCCGACCGTCAGCGCTAGCGCGTTGTTAAGCGCAAACTCAGTCGTTAGGTTGTACTGATGGATATAGGCCGGCTGCGTATTCTGCGGCCACACTGAGTAGCCTGATGGATTGTTGTTCTGCGTTTGATTGAAGCCGTTCTCAACGGTACTCGGCGTACCCGGACTCGTCGCCGACGGAGCGTTGAAGATGGTGTCCGCACCACTGGCAAACGGTGGGCTGGTCGTTAAGCGCTGGTTGAAGGAGTACCCCTCGAAGAAGCTGGTCGCGCCATAACCGCCACGAAGTACCGTTCGTGGCGTCGCCTGGTAGGCAAATCCGATGCGTGGCTGGATCTGTGTGTAGTTCGCGTTGTAGCACGCCCGCGTCGGACACACGCCCGCCCCGGCCGGCGCTCCCGCGGGAACCGACCCCGCATAGATCGGCTGGCCCGTCGCTAGCAGCACATTGGCCGTCTTGTTGTGCCGCTCAAACCAGGGCTGGTCAAACTCGTATCGCAGACCAAGGTTCAACGTCAGTTTGTCTGTCGCCTTCCAGTCATCCTGCGCATATCCTGACGTCCGCCACTGCCGTTGGCTGATGCGGCCAAGCGGTGACGCAATCTTCGTCTCCTTAATGCGATCGAGCACGAAGTCCGCCGGCTTATAGCCGTTACCACCCGAGGTCACGTTCGGATTACTGGTAAATACTCCGGAATAAATCATCTGACCGAGAAATCCGAAGTTTGAGGAGTTCACATAGTTCTGTTGGTAACGGATCGCCTGAACACCGAACGAGAGCAGATGCCTACCCTTCTGCCATGTAAGGTTCTCGTAATAATTAAACGTGTTATCGCGAAACTGTTGTGGATTTGCAGAGGTACCCGGGTTCGTCTCCCCAACATCTTGAGTCGAAAAGCCGCTGTACTGCTGTACCCCGAAGGGTATTCCTACAATCGAGTTACCGTTAAGCCCGAACACGCCCGACGGATCGGTAGGTACACCTTGATCCCACCGAACGCGAGTAAAGGTCACACGAGCTTCATTCACAATCGATGGCGAGAACGTGTGAATCCAGTTCCCTCCACCAAGCTTCGTCGGAAACTGATTCGGGCTGGGAAATGCCACCGGAATCAGCGCCGTCGTGAAGTCGTTGGCATTCGATTGAGCGTAAAAGGCATTAAACTTGTTGCTCTGCCCTTTGCTGTACGAAATCTTGATATCACCCTGGTTATTCACAACAAAACTGCGCTGCGGCGCTCGGTAGTTATTTCCAATCAAGCCATCGTTGGGCGTAACATTCGGCAGTGGATAAAGTTCCGGGTGCGCAAAGAGATACTTCGCTACCGGGTTAAGAATCGGTACCTGGTTGTTGGCATAGGGCGCGAACCCATTCTGGGTGTCATACAGTTGCGTGCCACCATTCGCATATAGCGTGCTGAAGTCACCATTGCGCATCGCCTGCGTTAGCACACTGGCATTCTGAGATCCCCCAGTGTGATTTCGCACTCCCTCATAGTCTACAAAGAAGAACAGTTTGTCGTGAAGGATCGGACCGCCAAGCGTTCCGCCGAAAATCGACTGCGTGTAGGGATTGCGGGGCGTGATATTACTCATGAAAACAGGCTGACCGTCCGCGCCAAGCACCGGATTGCCCATCGCATCCAACTGCTCACTTGCGGCGTGATCCTTGTTGCTCCAGGTATTCGCGTTCAGACTGTCGTTCTCGAGATAGCCATACACCGAGCCATGAAACTGGTTCGTTCCACTCTTCAAGATCGAAACCACGGCCCCGCCATTTGCATTGCCGTAGGAGGCCGGCGCGTTCGCACTGACCACCCGAACCTCATCGAGCGCATCCGGCGCAGGATTGTAGGCGATGAGATTATTTTGTGGCTCGTTCTGGTCCGCACCGTCCAGTGTGAAATTATTCGCCTGATTCCGATTACCGTTGATGGAGGCAACGCCATTGCTCTGCTGGCTGCGCTCGATGGCGTTCGTGCCAGTCAGTCCCTGTGGATCCGTGACGACCGCACCCGGCTGAAAGATCGTTACCGATGAGAAATTGCGACCGTTCAACGGAATATTCGCGATCTCGTTCGTGGAAAGCGAGATACCCAGCGATGAGTCATTCGTATTTAGAATCGGCGCGATCGTATCGACTTCGACCGTACTCTGCGCACCCCCAGCCGACAGCTTTCCATCGATCTTCACCGTCTGATTAATCTCAAGCGCGAACGGTGGGATCGTCTGCTGCGTGAAACCCGGCGCCGTGATCGTTACCGTGTATCGCCCAATCGGCAGAAACCGCACGCTGTAGACGCCATCTCCGTTCGCCGTTGTTGTGGTCGCCACACCCGTATCGACATTGCGAACGACCACGCTCGCGTTCGGCAGCACCGCCCCACTCGCGTCTGTAACAGTCCCTGCTACAGATCCGGTCACGGTCTGCGCCAGCATCGGCGAGGCACCGAGGGTCAAAACCACAGGACACAGAAAAAGGGAGAAACGATGGCGCGAATTCATGGCAGGGATCCTCTAAACGAAGACCAGCGTCGCCTCTCGCCCCCTTACAGCCCTCGCAAAGACCTGTGCGGCAGGCGGACCGGGAGCGGAGGTTTGGATGGTCTTGGTGACTCAGCATAAGAGCAAGACTTGAACAAAGTCAACCATATTTCGCCACAGTTCTGCACGTAAGGCAACCAAATGTGCAGAATGGCCGGCGAGCTGTCCGGGATACACTGGCATCCACTCAGCGGCCGCAGGCAGCTTCGCCGTGAGGAGGTCGGGGTTGGCTCAGAAGACACAGGATCGCGCGAACCAGATACTGCACCTCCTTCTGCAACGCGGAAAGTGCAGCGTCGACGATCTCGCCATGCAGGTCGATACCTCGGCCGCCAGCGTTCGCCGGGACCTCACCAAGCTGGAGCAGCGTGGCCTCGTGCATCGCACCCACGGGGCCGTGGAACTCGCCGGCAAGATGACCTACGAGCCGTTCCGTTTTGACGCCGCGTTCCCGCTGCGTGAGGAGCGCTTCGCCGACGAGAAGCGCCGCATCGCCATCGCCGCGTCGCATCTGGTTCTTGAAGGACAGACCATCGTCCTTGCGCCCGGCACCACCACCACGCAGGTCGCCCGCAGCCTGCGGCATCGAACCAACATCCACATCGTCACCAGCGCCGTGAACATCGGCATGGAGCTCTCCAGCCTTCCCTCGCTGCAGGTCACCCTCACCGGCGGCTCCGTTCGCTGGCCCGGCGCCTTCTCCATGGTCGGCAAGACGGCCTACGAGTCCATCGAACGTCTCTTCTTCGATATCGCCTTTCTCGGTGTCTGCGGCGTCCATCCAGAGCACGGCGTCACCGTCATCGAACCCGACGAGGCCTTCCTCCTGCGCGCCATGGTGCTTCACGCCAAGCGCGTCATCATCGTCGCCGACTCCAGCAAACTCGGAGCGTTCAGCGCGGCAGGCATCTGCTCGCTTAAGGAGATCCACACCATCATTACCGACGAAGGCGTCGAGGCGGAAACAATCAAGGCCCTCGAGCAGCTCGGCGTCGAAGTGATGGTGGTCTAGCGCTACCAGTCGTTCTTCTGCACCACCTTCGGCTGCTTGCCTTGCTTCCCTTCAAGCAGCCAATCCAGTCGAGTCTGCACATCCTTCTCGCGCGCTTCGCCTTCGATCTTGCCAATCACCGTGCCATCCGCATCGAGCACCAGAGTCGCCGGTACCAGCACTCCGAGCTCCAGCCCCGCCAGCGTCTGGTCCGTCGCGCCCGTCCACACCGGCATCCGCAGACCGCGCTTCGCCACCACCGCGGGGATCTTCCCGTGCGTCTCCGGTGCGTCCAGAGAGATCGCCACAAAGCTCACGCCGCGCGGCGCGTAGGCATCCGCCAGCTTCTGCAGCCGAGGCATCTCCACCTTGCATGGACCGCACCACGTCGCCCAGAAGTTCACGACCGCAGCGTGTCCACGAAGTTCCTTCAGCTCATGTGTCGAGCCGTCCATCGCCTTGAACTGCCCCGGCGCCATCTGCGCCCGCATCGTGCCGCAAGCCAGCAGGACCAGCAGCGCACTCGCACCCACTCCAAATAAACCCGTCTTTCTCATCGGCCGTCACAGCCCTTCGCGCGAGATCGAAAACACCCAAGTGTGCGCCTCTCACGCACTTCCGTCCCCCATCCATCGGAGGAGGAAAGGATCGATCCTCGGATGGTCGCGTCTTCTTTCCACCAGCGCGTGTAATGGCCAACCATCATGACATTGCCAAAGTTCCGCACCGCCATCGCGCTCCGCCTCTCCGCCCTTGCTCTCGTCTCCGTCGCGGCCCCGGTCTTCGCCCAGGGGTGCCTGGCGGCCCACACCAACACCTCCATCCAAGGCTGCCTGATGGACACGCGACCCTCCTTCGGCGAGCTCCTGCACAACCATCCCCTCACCGTCGAAGTTGACTGGCGCTCCTTCAGCTCGTTCCGGCACTTCAGCGGAGAGGTCGAGAACATCCAGCGGGAGATCCTGAACACGCAGATCAAGAACCACCAGAACATCTACAACGTGAACGTCGATCTCGAGCTCACGCCGCGCTGGTCGGTGAACGCCTTCGTTCCTGTCCTGCAGGGCACACGCAACCAGAAGTACCCGCCCTACGGCGTCTTCGACATCGCCGGCCTTGGCGACATGATCGTCGGCGCCCAGGCCTGGGTTCTCCGTCCGCCTGCGGAGAATAGCGGCAACATCGCCTTCAGCGCCGGCCTCAAACTGCCCACGGGCTTGAATGACGGCATGGGAACCTCCCGCCTCGCGAACGGCACCGTGCAGAAGGTCGTAGCCGACCAGTCCTTGCAACCAGGCGACGGCAGCTGGGGCTTCACTCTCGGCACCCAGGCCTATCAGCAAGTCCCCTTTCACGCCATCGCCTACTTCCAGGGATCCTGGCTCTTCAACCCGCGCGACACCAACGGCGTTCCCACCTTCCGCACCGCTCCCGGCGAGCAGGTCATGTCCGTCACCGATCAGTACCTCTTCCGCGGCGGCTTCTCCCGGCACGTGCCTCACGTTCGCGGCCTCTCCGGCAGCTTCGGCGGCCGCATGGAAGGCATCCCCGTCCGCGACGCCTTCGGCAAGAGCGATGGCTTCCGCCGCCCCGGGTACATCATCTCCATCGATCCCGGCCTCCAGTACCAGCACGGCCGCACCATGCTCGCCGTCAACGCGCCCTGGGCCATCCAGCGCAACCGCCGCGCCAGCGTCACCGATCTCGCCCACGGAACCCACGGCGACGCAGCCTTCGCGGACTATGCCGTTACCGTCGGGCTCTCGCACACCTTTTGAGGCGCTTCGTCAGCTCTCGAAACCTTCGGGGCCATCGCATCTCGCGCATTGGCCCCAAGCGGATGAGCCGCCCTCTATCGCGCCGCTTCCAATATCCACTCGGCTTCCACTCTCCACGCAGATGGGCGTAGCCTGTGCAAAGATACGACGGCATGCGGCAGCGACTCAGACGATCAGCACAAGGGACCAGAGCTGCCGCGCTCGCGAGCCGCATCCTCTGCCTGCTCGCGTTTGCCGTCGCTGCCCTTACGCCCGCCTCTCTCTTCGCGGAAGTCGCGCCTCACTTCAGCCACCAGGCCTGGACCACCGAAGACGGCCTGCCGCAGAACAGCGTCCATCAGATCCTGCAGACACGCGACGGCTATCTCTGGGTCGCCACCGAGAGCGGTCTCGCGCGCTTTGACGGACTTAGCTTTACCGTCTTCCGCCACGAAGATCAGCCCGCCTTCCCCAGCGACGACATCGCCTCCCTTGCAGAGGATCGGCAGGGCGCACTCTGGATCGGAACAACCGACGGCCTCGTCCATTTCCAGAACGGCCAGTTCACCCCCATCTCTCTCGGCAGCACCAGCCTTCCGGCGTCCGTACTCGGCCTGGCCCCGGCCAACGACGGCTCCGTGCTCGTGTTGACCCCCGACGGTCTCATCCGTGTCGTCGACGGTCGCGCCAGCCCTCTGCCGCAATCGCCCACAGCAGTCGAGAGCCTCACACAAGGCCCGAGCAATACGGCCTGGATCGCCGCGGGCACACGCCTCCTCGAGGACACAGCCGGCCACCTCGTCGATCGCGGGGATTTATCCTCCATCCAACCTGTGCTCGGCCTCGAGGTCGACCCCGGCGGAACAGCCTGGCTGCGATCTTCCGCCGGTCTCGCCACACTCACCCTTGCATCCGGCAACGATCACCGCGCAGGGTCATTACAGCGCCTCGCCAACACGCCTCCGCTCATCAACACCTTCCTCCACGACAGCTTGGGCGAGCTCTGGATCGGAACCAAGCGAGGCCTCTTCCTCGCCTCCACGCCCGCGAGCAAGCCAGTGCAGATCGACGCCATCGGGGATCGCTCCGTCCTCTCGATCACCCGCGATCGCGAAGGAAACCTCTGGGTCGGGACCGAGGCCGATGGCCTTCACATTCTGCGTTCGCGGAAAGTCGGCCAGATCGACGCCCTCAACGATCACGCCCTCACCGCTCTCGCGCAAACCTCCAACGGCGCCATCTGGATCGGCACCCGTGACGACGGCCTGCGTCTCGAAAAACCAGCCCTGCCTGCCACCTCGCCCGCCGCTCAATCCGCGCCGCAGATCACCCGGCCACAGCTCTCCTCTCCGCTCACCAGCCAGGTCGTCCTTGCCCTCGCCGCCGGCAGGCAGAACGACGTCTGGGTCGGCACCCTCGATGGTCTCGCCCACATCACGCGCAATCACGTCGACCAGTTCTCCTCCGCCGATGGCCTGCCCGACGATGTCATCCGCTCGCTGCTCGTCGACGACGACCGCTCTCTCTGGATCGGCACCCGTCGCGGCCTCGTCCATTGGGCCGGAACACCGGGCGCTCCCTTCGAGCGCATCAACCATCTGCCTAGTGATCTCATCGGCGCCATGCTTCGCGGGCAGCGCTCTTCATTCGGCTCCTCCTCCCAGCATCCCCTGTGGGTCGCGACCCTTAACGGCCTCTCCAGCATCGACCGCAATGACGGCCGCCTCAAGGGCCTCCACCGGATGGACAACTTTCCGCCCGCGATCCCTCAGATCTCCGGCAACTCGATCGTTCAGAACTACGATTTTCCCAACACGATGGCATCCGCCGTCATCACCTCCCTCGCCGAAGACTCCTCCGGCGCGCTCTGGATCGGAACCCGCAGCCACGGCCTCGCCGTCATGACTGACGTTGGTTTTATTCGAAGCCTTCCGCCGGCCTCCGGCCTGCCTCTCAACATCAACTCCCTCCTCGCCGATGGGCGCGGACATCTCTGGCTCGGCACACCCCGCGGCATCTTCCGCGTCGCCACCGACGATCTCCAACGCTGCCTCACTGCATCCGAGTGCTCACCGCCCGTCGCTCGCTTCGGCTATGCCGATGGCATGCCAACTGAAGAGACCACCGCCATCGGCCATCCCGCCGCGCTGCTCGCCTCGGATGGCACTCTCTGGTTCGCCACCGCAAAGGGCATTGCCACCCTCAACCCCGCAACCATGCACGAGACCACCCTCCCACCGCCGGTCGTCCTCCAGCGCTTCCTGGTCGACAACGCCGCGCAGCCGCAAACGTCGCAACCTCTCCAACTTCCCTTCGGCCACAACAGCTTCACCTTTGACTACGCCGGCCTCAGCTTCGCCGCGCCATCGCGCGTCCGCTATCGCTATCTGCTCAGCGGCTTTGACAAGCAGTGGACCGAAGCCGGCACGCGCCGCACCGCCTACTACACCAACCTGCCCCCGGGCCGCTTTACCTTCCGGGTCCAGGCCGCCAACAGCGACGGTATATGGAACCGCACCGGCGCGGAGCTCGCCTTCACCATCCTTCCTCCGTTCTACCGTCGCGCCTGGTTCTATCTCCTCGTCGCACTCGCTCTCGCGTCGCTCGCCTACGCCATCTACTACCTCCGCGTCCGTCGTCTCCGGTCGGAGTTCGACGCCGTCCTCGCCGAGCGCAGCCGCATCGCCCGCGAGATCCACGACACCCTCGCCCAGAACTTCGTCGGCATCTCCATCCAGCTGCAGATCGCCGAGCAGCACCTCGCCGCGAACAACACCGCTGGCATCACCGATCAGCTCCAGCAGACCCGCGCCCTCGTCCAGGAAGGTCTCAACGACGCGCGCCAAAGCATCTGGGAGCTCCGCGCCAGCGTCGCGCAGGACAGCCTCCCCACCCGCATCTCCCGCGCCGTCGAGCGGTCCAAGCGCAACGGCATCGCCGACCGCGTCACCATCGGCGGCATCTATCGTCCGCTCGATGCCTCGGTCGAAAAAGAAGTTCTCCGCATCGCGCAGGAGGCCCTCGCCAACGTCTCCCGCCACGCCCACGCCACCGAGGTCCACGTCGAGCTTCGCTACGAGTCCGACCACCTCCTGCTCTCCGTCGTGGATAATGGCACAGGCTTCGATCCCGATGCAGTCTCCTCCACCGGCGATCACTTCGGCCTCGAGGGCATGCGCGAACGCGCCGCCGGCCTGGCAGCCACCCTCTCCGTAACCAGCGCGCCAGGAGAAGGCACCACCCTGCGCCTGATCCTGCCCCTGCCCCGAACAGAAAGGCGAACTCCATGAGGCAAACTCTGAGGCACATGTCATGACCGACCGCATCCGCATCCTCATCGTCGAAGATCATCACGTCGTTCGCAAAGGCCTTATGGCTCTGCTTCAGGCCAGTCCCGAGGTCGAGATCGTCGGCGAAGCCGGCGACGGCCACGAAGCCATCGAGCGCTTCAACGCCCTCCAGCCGGATATCACCCTCATGGACCTCCGCCTTCCCAAACTCGGCGGCGCCGACGTCATCACCCAGCTCCGCATCTCCCATCCCGCCGCCCGCTTCATCGTGCTCACCACCTTCGATGGCGACGAAGACATCTACCGCGCCCTGCAGGCCGGGGCCAAGGCCTACCTCCTCAAAGGCATGACGGTCGACGAACTCCTCACCACCATTCGCGTCGTGCACAGTGGCAAGGCGCGCATCCCCGCCGCCATCGCGGAGAAACTCGCCGAGCGCGTCAGCGGCCAGGAGCTCACCCCACGCGAGCTCAGCGTGCTCGAGCGCATCGTCGCCGGCCGCGCCAACAAAGAGATCGCTACCGATCTCCACATCTCCGAAACCACCGTCAAATCACACGTCAACAGCCTGCTCAGCAAGCTGGGCGTCGCCGATCGCACGCACGCCGCCACCCTCGCGCTCCAGCGCGGTCTGGTCCATCTCCCCTGAGGCCCCGCATGACTCGCCGTTCTCTGCTCCTTCTTTTCACTCTCGTCTGTGCCTCGTTCCCGCTCGTCGCCCAGACGAAGGCCGCCTGGCGTTCCGCCTCCGCGGGGGAACTTGAAGCCGCCCTGCCCGTCCGGGCCCCCGTCGAAAAAGAGCACATCGAAACCGAGATGCGCACCGCCTCCGGCATCATCAACGCCCAGAGCCAGCTCATCGCCGGCGTCGTCATGATCACCGCCGGCTACTCCGCCGATGGCAAGTACTCGCACTACCTTCTCGTCGACGCGCCCATCGATCTCAGCGGCGTCTCTCTTCCCCGCGGCCGCTATGTCTTTGGCTGGAGACGCGCGGAAGACGGCCTCCGCGTCACCTTCTATGACGCCCTCAGCGGCGCCGAGCGAGGCACCGCCATCGCCCATCCCATGCCCACCGGCGTGCGTGTCGAGTCCTTCCGCATCTGGCCGCCATCCGACCGCTCCGTCCTGCAGATCGGCCGCTTCCAGCTCCCCTACACCCTGCCGAACCCCGATTCCCACTAGCGTCAGCCCTCCAAACGGACGACTGAGAACAGATCAATCGATTGAGGCGCAAACAGGCGAGGCTTTCTACCCTGATGGAGTATTCGACCTCCTGGCGCCCCTCACACGGGCGCCTCTTTTTTGCCTCATGCGCATCACCCCGCGGCGGAACGCACTCGTACGACAAAGCTACGCGCGCGCCGCAAGCAGACAGATCCCAACTCCCGCATGTAGCATCCCGGTTGAACGACCACAAACCACCACACGTCCCAAGGATCACACCGCATGCAACGCTTCGGCATGACCATCCGCCTTCGACCGGAACACGAAGCAGACTACCGCCGCTTCCACCAGGCCGTCTGGCCGGAAGTCCTCGCTCGTATCACTGCTTGCAACATCCGCAACTACTCCATCTTCCTTCGCGACGATGTCCTCTTCAGCTACTTCGAGTACCACGGCTCTGACTTCAAGGCCGACATGCAGCTCATGGCCGACGACGCCAAAACGCAGGAGTGGTGGGCCATCATGAATCCCATGCAGCACCCGTACCCCGATCGCGACGAAGGCGAGTGGTGGTCCCGCCTGGAAGAAGTCTTCCACCACGATTAGCAGAAATCGCGCCTAAACTTCTGTGCCGCCGCTCGTCCAGCCTCGATACACCGCATCCAGCAGACGCATGTTCGCGACGCCATCGAGTGCCGACGCCGCAAAGGCCTCACCCCGCATCGCCCGCGCAAAGCCGTCGAGCATCCGCGTGTAGCTCGTGCTGGTATCAAAGCTCTGCGCCTCCACCAGCTTTCCGCCGCTCCACACCTCAACGCGCACCGGATCATCGACCGAAAGCCCGTTCTCCGCGACCAGCAGTCCCTCGCTCCCCATCACTTCGATCTGCGTCCGGTACGGCGCCAGCGCGGACACACTCACACTCGCAAAACATCCGTCGCTCATCTCCGCCTGGATCGTCGCCACCGCCTCCAGATCACCGTACGAGTCATCTCTTCTCGCCAGAGTCTGCACTCGCAGCACCTCGCGATCGCACACGAAGCGCAGCGCATCCAGACAATGAACGCCCACATCGCCGATCGGCCCTCCACACGCGAGACCCGCATCCGTAATCCACCGCCGTGGCGTGCCGAGCGCCTTGTAGCAGAACTGCGCTCGCGCCAGCTGTGGCACGCCAACGCGCCCCGCCGCCACCTGCTGCCGCATCCACACCACACTCGCACTCCATCGCAGGGTTTGCGCCACGCCTAGCAGCACCCGATGCTGTGTCGCCGCCGCCTGCATTCGCAGCGCCTCGTCCGCCGTCATCGCCAGCGGCTTCTCACACAGCACGGCCTTGCCGTTCCCGACAGCCAGCAGCGTATCGTCCATGTGCATCGCATCCGGCGACGTAATAAACACTGCATCCACCTCCGGAGAGGCGCACAGCTGCTCGCGCGTGGCGAAGTTCCGCGCAATCCCGAACTCCGCACAGTTCCGCGCCGCCTGCCCGGCGTCGCGCCGCCACAGCCCTACCAGCTCCGTCTCCTCAGACGCAGCAAACGCACCGACCAGACGCTTTACCGCATGGTGCCCAAACCCCAGAATCGCAAACCGAACCGCACCAGGCTTCTTCCGAGACTCTGTCATCTCTTCCCTTCAGCCCTCATCGATCCAGCAGAGAGAGTCCTACCGCGCGTCCGCCTTCAGAACCCCTTCGGCAAAGAAATTCTCCACCTTCGCCTGGTCGCGCAGCACCTGCAGATACGCGTTTTTCAGCAGCTGCGATCGCCCATCGCGAAGCTGCTGCCGGATCGTCTGCTGCACCCGCGGGTCGTTCAAATCACGTTGTCCCGCCGGCTCGCGAGAGATCAGCTTGTAGATCGCGTACCCCATCGGCTTCTTCGTTCCTTCATCCAGAATCGGCAGAATGTCCGTCGTCTGTCCCGCCTTTAGCGCCGTCACCGCGCTGTAGATCGCCGGATCCGCATGCATCTGCGACTCCGCCACGAATCCCATATCGCCCCCGTTTGAAGCCGTCTCCGGCCGCTCCGAGAAGTTCAGCGCCAGCGTGCCGAAGTCCGTTCCCGAGTCCAGCTGATTCTTGAGCGCCTGGATCTTCTTCTTCGCCTCCGCGTCGTTCGTCGCCTTCGATCCCTGCAGGTTCCCCGGCTGCTGCGACGGCACATCCGTCACCTGGATCTGCGCTAGGTGATACTGCGTCTCGATAAAGTTGAACTCTGCCTTATGCGAGTTGTAGTAGTTCGAGATATCGGCGTCCGTCACCGTGATCTTCGAATTGATCTCCTTGTTCAGGAGCTTCTCAATCGTCAGACTGCGCCGGATCTCATGCTTTAAGTTGTCGAGCGTCTGCTTGCTGTCCTGCAGCTTCTGCTGGAACTGCTCCTCCGTGTACGGCGCCTTCATCTCGGAGACCTTCGCGTCCACCTCTTCGTTGGTCGCCGTCAGGTTCATCTTCGCCGCGCGCTGCTCCACAATCTCTTCATCGATCAGACCTCGCAGCACATTCAACCGCAGCGCCTGCTCCTGATCGTGTGAGGGCTGCTGTCCCTGCGGCGTCTCGCCAATCTGCGCTAGGTACGCCCGCTCCACCTCGGGCTGCATGATCGCGTGGCCATTCACCGTTGCCAGCACATCCGCGCCATGGTTGGTGTGGCATCCCGTTACGGAAAGCAGCACGCCGGCTACCGCCAGAATCGTAACTCGTCCTCGCCCGTTGCCCTGCTGCCTTGCCGCGTGCCTCGTTCTGAACTGCATCCCAGAGTTCCTCGATCGTGCGTTCCGTCTTGGCTAGCTTGCCGGCTTCGTGTTTTCCGCTGCACTGCCAGCTTCTGCCCCTGCATGTACCGGTGCCGCGGGCGTTGAAGGTGGCGTCTTCCCCTGCGCGATCAGGGCTTCGTCGATCATGCGGTAAAGATCCGCAACCGGGTACGCCCCCTCAAACTTCTCGCCATTGATGAACAGCACCGGCGTCGCGCTCAGCCCCAGTGCGTCCCCCTCTTTGATCGACGCCTGCACCGCGCTGTCGTCCTGCTTCACCACGCACGCGTTCAGCTTCACCGCATCCACCTTCTGCGTTGTTCCCTCGTCGCGCACAATCGTGTCGAGCGCATTGTTCGCCACCGCGAGGCTCTTCTCCGCACCGCCGAGTTCATCCGCATGCTCATGAATGTGATCGACCACATTCCAGTATCCGGTCACACTCTGCGCGCCCAGGCAGTTCGCATCGATCGCCGCCCGCTTCGCCCACGGATGCATCGGTAAAGGATAGTCCTTGTACACAAAGTGCACCTGGTCCTTGTACCGCGCCAGCAGCGCCGGAAACATCTGCGCATGCAACCGTGCGCAGAAGGGACACTCCAGATCGTCGAAGCCCACAATCGTAATCGGCGCCGCAACCGGCCCGCCGCGACCCGGCCGTCCCGCATCGCTGATCACCGCCTTCGGATCCTGGCTGATGTCGTACTTGCTGAACTGCGCCAGCGTCTTCCCGTCGTCGGAGACCAGGAAGTTCACTGGCTTGCTCTCCTTGCCATCCGCCGTGAACGAGACAGGGACCTGCCTGAATCCCGGAACATCACTCTTCGTCTGCGGCCCGATCGCAATCGTGTAGTTCGGTGGCACATTGGACCGCGACCGGATCAGCACCTCGATCCGCCGCGTCAACTCAGGCGAGAGCGTGCTACTCGACACACCGGGAGTGGACGCGACAGCCGCACCCTGACCATGACATCCCGTCGGGGCCAGCGAGAGTACAAGGGCAAGCGAAAGAAGGCTTCTGGAGGCGTTAAACACTAGTCTCATTATCTCACGCAGAGCTCGGGGAACATGCCTCCCACCCACCCGGAAGACATCGCATCGACCTGCCTAGAACAGCCGCTCCGCCCGCTTCAGGTTCCCCGCCGTCCCAATGTTCGCCAGCGAAAGATTGAACCGGTAGGCATTCTCATTCCGCACCGATCCCAGCTCGTACTTCCGGTACTCCACGCTAAACCCACAGCAGTCGAAGTTGTACGAGGCCTGAATCGCCCCATACTGTACCTGCGTTCGATCCAGATCCAGCCCCACATTCGCCGCCGCGCTCAGCCCCGGCTTCGTCGGCTTGCCATACCCCACCAGCAGCCGCATCTGGTCAAAGTCGCTCGTCAGCGAGCTCACCCCCTCCACATACGATCGCCCCGGCGCGTTCAGCCGCGCATAGCTCAGCCCCGCGAAGCTGTTCCCCCGATGCAGATCAAGCAGCACGTTATTCGCCGTAAACTTCTTCGCGCCCGTATCGAGATCGAAGTCCCACTCAATGTCTAACGTGTCCGAGGTCCTCACCCGCAGCCGCGAGATCACCGGAGAGATCTGTCGCGGCTCCGTCAGAAACGCCACCCCCGCAAAGTCCAGCGTGCTCGAAAAAATGTTCCGCCGCCCGGGCACTACCGCGTTACCAAACGTCTGGTCGAAGAACGTCTTCTGCGCCACTCGCCAGCTGATCCACTCCCGCGTCGTGCACTTCGGCGTCATCGTCCCTGCCTTCTCCTCGTCGTCGGCCGCCGGCACCGGCGCATCCAGATCCACCGCCGCCGCACCGCATCGGCTATCGAGCGTTCGCGGCCGAGTAAACAGTCGCTGCGTCACCCCGTACTCCAGCTCGTTCGTATCACTCACCACGTCCCGGTCATCGAACCGCAGGATGCTCCGGAAGTTATCCACCCCGCTCACGTACCGGTACGTCACCACCGGCTCGATCACGTGCCGTACCGATCCACCCGCCAGCCGCTTCAGCCACGGCGCCTCAAAGTTCCGCTCCAGCACCGGCGCCCGCAGCTCCACGCCCGCCTCCACATCCGCCCGGTTCAGCGTCGCATTCAGCTCCACCGGCGTTGGTCCCTCGCCCATCACTGGCGCCGTCGGCTCCTCCTCGCGGCTCCGGCTGTAAAACGTATCCCGCACCCCCAGCGCCGGCCGCAGAGTCCATCCTCCACCCGAGAGCGGATACGCAATCGAAGGATGCAGATCCACCCGTTCCGTAACTCCGTTCGTTACAAAATTTGGCTGCACCCGCTTCAACCCCGCCGCCGACGCATCCAGATTCCACGTCAGTCCCGTCGTCCCCAGCGGATGATCCGTCGCCGAAAAGTTCAGCGATGGCACATGAAAGATCCGCACCTGCTGGCCCGAGCCCGACGTCGCCGTCCCCAGCACCGTAGAGACCTGCTTCAACCCCTGATAGCGATCCGCCTCCACCGACTCCGTGTATCCGTTGTCCGCATGCACCCCGTACGCCGACGACACAATATCCGTCGACACCGCCTGGTTGAAGCTGTCCGAGAACGCCTCGCGGTACACATACGAGCTCAGGTACTCGATATTCGCCGCCACCCGCGTCTCCGGCGAGAAGTCGTGCCGCCCCAGAAACGTCAGATCCTCACCGCCCTGGTTCGTATACGTCGGCCCAAACCCGATCCCGCGATCGAACAGCTGCGTGTAGTGCGCCTGGATCATGTCGTCGCCGCGCCCGCGATGCCGGAACGTCACATCATCCATCCATCCCCGCAGCGAAAAATACTCCGTTCCCACCGTCAGATCCGTGCTCCGGCTCAGCGCAAAATAGATCTGCTCGCCCAGCACCAACCCCTTCGTCGACGACTGCCCGATGATCGGAATCAGCACCCCCGTCTGCCGTGTCTCCGAGTCGATCGGGTGCGACACATACGGCAGGTACACCAGCGGCACATTCAGCAGCCGGAACACGCTGTTCTTCCCTCGCGCCTTCTCCTCATCCACGCTGAACAACCCAGCCGAGAACAGCCAGTCCGGATGCGGCAGCCGGCACGAGGTCACCGTCCCGTCGTGCACCTCGTACGTCGCCTCGCCTGTCTTCACCACCTCGCGCCCGGTAAACAGAAACGGGTTCGCCGTCACATAGGTCAGGCGCTTCCCGCTCGTCTTCACCCCCACTGACCCCGTCACGTCGTAGAAGCGCCCGGTCTGCGTCTTCAAATTCACCGTCCCATGGCTCGCCCGGATCTCCTCATGATTCCGCCCGCCCGTCACATGCAGATGCCCGGTCGCGGTCACCTCGTCCGTGTCCTCGTCGTACGCAACGTGGTCTGCCTCGATCACCCGATCGCGATAATGGATCACCACATTGCCGTCGAGCGTGTACACACTATCCATCTTCGATTGCGTATCCGAGTCCAGGCTCACCGGCACCGTGCCCGCATCGTCCGGGATCACCGTCGCCACCGGCAGATCCGGCCCATCCGGCAACGTCTCGGCAGGTGCCTTACTCGTCACCTCCTGCGCCCGCGCAACCATGGAATTCATCCCGGTTTGCATGGTAGTTACTAAGAAGCAGAGCATCGCGAACGGGAGCCGCACACCGCGCCCTAACTTGAACGAAAACCAGCTATGTCGCCGACCAGCAAGCCGACGAAACTCGGCCTCGCCGCACCGCTCACCCGCCGCATCCCTGGTGCAACACCAATCCGCCCGTTCCTGTTCGCCGCGCTCGTCTAACCGTCCCACAGCTTCAGGCTAACCGATCCCACGACCTCCGCCGCACCGCACGCACCATCAGGCAACATCAACCAGGACACACCCACCCCATGACGAGCGCAGCCCAGGTCGACCGGCAACCCGAACCAGACATCCCCGCCGAGACCCCTGAGCCCTTCGCGCTCAAGCAGCAGGTCGCCGAGCGCCTTGCCGCCCATCGCGCCCGCCGCGGCGGCGGCGCGACCGCTCCCAGACTCGCGCCCGCACCCGAGTCCCCCCGTCCCGCCCGCGGCCGCTCCGCCGCCATCGCCGCCGCCGTCGCCCAGCGCTACGCCGAGTCCCCTACCTACCGCGCCGTCCTCGCCGAAGAGTCCGAGCGCGCCCTCCGCCAGGCCGAAGCCGTCGCCGAAGTCGCCAACATCAACGCCCGCGCCATCGCCCGTGCCCAGCAGCAGCTCCTCGCCGATCTCGGCGACTGGGACCAGCCCCAGGAGCCCGTCACCTCCGTTCCCATCAGGTCCGCGCTTCCACCCGCACAGCCCGCCGCCGTCGCCGCCGCCATCCTCGCCCAGCAGAAGGCCGCCAACCGCGCCATTCTCATGCCGGAGCCGCCGCCCGCCCGTCTTCCCTCAGCCGAGGTCGCCACCCCCTCCTACACCGTTCGCATGTATGAGGACACCGGCCGCCCCGCCGCCCCGCCGCCCGTCGCCTACAGCATCGCCATCACCGCCGCGCCCGACGAGGAAGAGACCATGCTGCTCGACGAGGAGATCGCCTTCCGCCACGATCCCACCTTCTTCGAGACCTCCGCGCCCGAGCTCACGCCCGCCAACCTCATCGAATTTCCCCGCCAGCTGGTCGCTGCCCGTAAAGCCCGACCCCGCCTTGCCGAAGGCCCGCTCCGTGACGAGCCGGACGCCGACCCCGCCCAGCTCCGCATCTTCGAGGTCGAAGCCGACCACATCTCCGTCGCGCCCGCCCTCGAGGCCGAAGCCCCCGAGTGGTCCTCCATCCTGCTTCCCGCGCAGCCCGCCACCACCTTCTTCGACCCCCTCAACACCGACTACGTCCCCACCCTCGTCCCCCAGACCGCGCCCCTCGGCCGTCGTTTTATGTCCGCCCTCGTCGATCTCTGCCTCATTACCGTCTGCGTCCTCGCCGCTATCACCGTCTTCGTCTCCACCGCCGTCCGCATCAGCCACACCCCGCTGGCCATGCCGCTGCCCCTCGCCATCGCCGGCACCGTCGCCAGCCTCTTCGTCTTCGGGATCGTCTATCACCAGCTCTTCTTTCTGCTCTCGGACGCCACCCCCGGCATGCGCTACGCCCGCATCGCCCTTTGCACCCTCTCCGACGAGAACCCCTCCCGCGCCGCCATGCGCCGCCGCCTCTTCGCTATGGCCTTCTCCGCCCTTCCCTTCGGCCTCGGCTATCTCTGGGCCATGCTCGACGAAGACGGCCTTGGCTGGCACGACCGCATCTCCCGCATGTACCAGCGCTCGTACTAACCCACCCCGCCTCTCATCCCTCCCGTCTTTTGGTTGTCATTCCGAGCCCAGCGAGGCCCCCCCCGCATTTCGCTTCTAACCGGCGGAGCGAAGCGACGTTCCCCTCCTATCCGCAGCCACACGTCCCAGCACCCCTGCATCGTCCCCCCGCGCCAATCATCCAAACCTCTGAAGATCGTCAAGGAGATCCCATGCCACACAAGTCCTCGATTGCCCTCGCCGCCACCCTCCTCACCATCCTCTCCGCCGCACCCGTCCTCCACGCGCAGGAGACCACCGCTCCCGCCACGCAAAGCACCACCACCCAGACCACCACGCAAAGCGCGCCCGCCGACACCGCCGCCGATAAGTCCGCCCGCAAGTCCGAGCACAAGCGCCAGAAAGCCCAGGAAAAGGAAGCAAAGGCCAACGCCAAGGCCGCCAAGGACCAGGCCAAGACCCAGGGGGATCAGGACAAGGCCACCCGCGCCAGCGAAAAAGCCCAGGACGCCTCCAAATAGCGTCCGCGCCTCGCTCTACTCCAGCTCCGTAAGCGGCCTCGGCTTCATCACCTTCATCCGCATCAGAATCTTCCGCGCCAGTCCCGTCAGCGGCTTCTCCTCGAGTCGCCGCGCGGGAACCCAGTGCAGCACCCGCTCACTCGCCGGCACCGCCAGTCGCAGCGCCTCATCCGCCCTCGTCTCCGGCTGAAACACCCGCACGTAGTAGTTCGTGTTCGTGATCGCGTGCCGCACCCGCAGCACCGGCTCTCGATCCGTCACCACATCCTCCGGCAGCGGCGGCAGCTCAAACATCCCCGGCATCAGACTCGCCGTCCCGCTCCGTTCTTCGAGCAGCACCTCCGTGGCCGTCCCCCGCTTCCGCACATCCAGCAGATACGCCACCGGCCGGCTCCGCACCTGCCCGCGCGGCGCCGTCTTATGCTCGCCGCGCGTCTTGCACATCGCAAACACCGGGCAGTGCAGGCACAGCGGAGCCCGCGGCAGGCAGATCGTCGCTCCCAGCTCCATCATGGCCTGGTTATGGTCCCCCGGCACGTTCGGCGTCTCACCACCCACGCTCGATCGCCGCCGCGCCGGCACCAGCGCGTCGGCCTGCCGCTTCACATACCCCCGTCCCGCCGCCGTCTTCTCCTCGGCCCGCCCCGTCACCCGCAGCAGCACCCGTTCCACATTGCCGTCCACCACGGCAATGCTCTCCCCAAACGCAATACTCGCAATCGCCGCGGACGTGTACTCGCCCACTCCCGGAAGGGTCCGCAGCTCTACCGCTGTCGACGGCAGCACCCCGCCCCGCTCTTCTGTAATGAACTTCGCCGCCCGATGCAGCATCCGTGCCCGCCGGTAGTATCCCAGCCCGGACCACGCCGCCAGCACCTCCGCCTCACTCGCCAGCGCCAGGCTCAGCAGCGTCGGGAATCGCCGCAGAAACTCCGCATAGTGCTCCAGCACCGCGGCCACCCGCGTCTGCTGCAGCATCACCTCGGAGACCCATGTCTGGTAGGGGTCGCGAATCCCTCGCCACGGCAGCTCTCGGGCGTGCTCCCGGTACCACGTCGATAGATCTTCCCGGAACTGCAACACCCGCTGCGCGCTCAACATCGTCGGGATGGATTCTACCCGTCACCACCGTCTCCGCTCTCCGTCTGCTCACAAGCAGACCGGGTACCAACGACGGAATAGTAACCACCTCGCCGCCCAGACCTTCCGTCTCCGGACGTTCCGCTCTCCGGGCAATCGCCAACATCGCCGGCCGGAACCGCCGCGCGCGTGGTGCAGCCCCACCATCAACCCTCGCCGTTGTGGCCGTTTGGTCGTCCCGCCCCCGCGTGCGCAGCCGCAACCAGCTGCACCGGCACCTGCCCGGGCGATGACCCCACCGTTCCCCGGCTCGCCAGCGTCCCGTTCTTCTGTGCCTCCTGAAAGCACTGCCGGCACAGCACCGGCCGCCCCTGCGTCGGCTTGAACGGCACGGTCGTCTCCACCTCGCACGCGGAACAGGTCGTCCGTGTCTCCGTCCGCGAGATCCCCGCCGCCGCCGGCCCTGACCCGGGTGCCGCCGTCATGCCGGAGCGCCGCCCCTTGCACGGCTTGCACCGCTTCGGGTCGTTCTTGAATTGTTTGTCGAAGAAAAACACCTGCTCGCCGGCCGTAAAAATAAACTGCCCGCCGCAGTCCGCACACAGCAATATCCGATCCACGAATTCCATGGAACTACCCCCCAACGGAAGAGAAACCAGGGCCCCAGAAACGAAAGCAGAAGGAATGTGGAAGCACTACAGAGTAAGGCGGTAAACCAGCTGCTAACGGGCCAGTCTGGCGCTGTAACTCGCGGGGGAGGGTGGGACGAGTCAACAGCTGTAACTTGATGTGGAGCTGCCCCGGCTCGCTCTGCCAGGGCAGCTCTTTACCTCAACGAAGCGGATCTAGTCCTGCTCCTTGCGGATCTTCTTGCGGTTGCGCTTCCGCGCCAACGCCTCTTTCACGCGCTTCTTCTCACCGGGCTTCAGGTAAAAAGAGTGACGCTTGACTTCCTTGATAATGTCTTCGGTCTGTACCTTGCGCTTAAACCGCCGCAGCGCATTCTCAAGGGGTTCGCCTTCTTGTACTCGAACCTCTGCCAAAAGAAAAACACCTCCAAACGACCCATACAAGGGCAATCACAAGAATACGCCTCTCTCTCGCGAATCGAGAAGAAAATCTCATTACTCAGCCCAAGTCTCACGTTCCACAAGGTCTTCTCGCGATCTGTCCGGAGCCCTGACTCGTCCCCGCGAGGAATCGAGCAATCCCGCCCTTCTTTGAATTCAGGGAAATCATCGCCCACGCTCTAAACTCCCCACATGCTTCGCCCCTTCCAGAACCATCACCCCGTCGTTCCCGACACCTGCTACATCGATCCCTCCGCCCAGCTCATCGGCGACGTCACACTCGGCCACCACGCCAGCGTCTGGATGAACGCCGTCCTCCGCGGCGACGTCAACAGCATCCACGTCGGCCCGCAGTCCAATGTCCAGGACTGCGCCGTCCTCCACGGCCAGCGCCACCTCTACTCCGTCTCCGTCGGCGAGCTTTGCACCATCGGCCACAACGCCACCGTCCACGGCTGCCTGCTTGAAGACGCCGTCCTCATCGGCATCGGCGCCACCGTCCTCAACAACGCCCGCATCGGCACCGGCTCCATCGTCGCCGCCGGCGCCCTCGTCCCCGAAGGCACCGTCATCCCGCCCCGCTCGCTCGTCGCCGGCGTCCCCGCCCGCATCAAGCGCCAGACCACCGACGCCGACCTCGAACTCATCCTCCAGTACGCCCGCAACTACCTCGACTACACCGCCATCTACCTCGCCGAGTCCCACTCCGCCCCCGCCCCCATTTGACCCGCGGCACAGCTAACTCTGCCACCTTCAGGTCATCCCCGCTGATTTTGCTGGAACCACCGCTCTCCCCGCGATATAGCTTCGGGATGCGTCTCCTGCTGTCCTGCTTGGCTCTCTTGCCTGCCGCTCTCCCGGTCATGCTCTCCGCCCAGAAGCCCGCCACCCCCTTCGCCGCGGAGTCTCTCGTCGTCGAGCACCTCAGCACTACCTACACCTTTGCCGCCGATGGCACCGGCTCCCGTCACCTCACCGCATCCACCCGCATCCAGTCCGACGCAGCCGCCCGCGAGTACAGCGTCCTCACCATCCCCTTCGCCGGCGACGCCGAACAGGTCGAAGTCACCTCCCTCCGCGTCATCCATCCTGACGGCTCCGTCACCGTCACGCCCCCGGCCGACGCTCAGACCATGCCCCAGCCCGTCACCCGCGAGGCGCCCTTCTATAGCGACCTCAAAGAGCTACAACTTCCCGTCCGCAGCCTCGGCCCCGGCGACCGCCTCGACTACGACGTCATCATCCACATCCTCCATCCCGAAGCCCCCGGCCACTTCTGGGGTCAGGACTCCTTCGTGGATCGCTACGTCGTCCTCGACCAGACCACCGAGCTCCGCCTCCCCCTGAGCGGCTACAGCAAGGTCTGGTCCCCCGCGCATCCGCCCGTCATCACTGAGCAGGGCAGCGAGCGCGTCTACACCTGGAAGACCAGGCACCTCACCTCCAGCGTCAAAGCCGACGGCACCGCCGCCGACACCACCGAGCTCGACCCCAAAGGCGCCCTGCCCGACATCGCCTGGACCAACTTCCACGACTGGGCCGAGGTCGGCGCCTGGTACAGCGCCCTCTCCACCGGCCGCTCCGCCCCCGACGACGCCATCCGCGCCAAGGTCGCCGACCTCACCGCCGGCAAGCCCACCCTCGAAGCCAGGCAGCACGCCGTCTACGACTTCGTCGCCACCGACATCCGCTACATCGGCGTAGCCTTCGGCGTCGGCCGCTTCCAGCCCCACACCGCGTCCGAGATCCTCCGCAACCAGTACGGCGATTGCAAAGACAAACACACCCTGCTCGCCAGCATGCTCTCCGTCCTCGGCACCCCGCCCGACGCCGTCCTCATCGGCGCCGGCGTTCGCTTCAACCCCGATGTCCCCTCCCCCAGCGCCTTCAACCACCTCATCACCGTCCTCCCTGCATCCCCAACCGCCGCCTCCGGCCCGGCGCCGGGTAAAGACGCAGTCTGGCTCGACGCCACCGCCGAAGTCGCCCCCTGGGGCATGCTCATGGCCGTCATCCGCGATCACGAAGCCCTCGTCGTTCCGCCAGAGCCCTCAGCCGCATCGCAGCCCCCATTTGCGTCGCAGTCCCCAGCCATATCGCAGGCCGCCGCCATCGCCCGCACCCCCTCCAACCCGCCCTTTACGCCCTTTGGCACCTTCACCGTAAAAGGCACCCTCGACACCTCCGGCACCGCTCACGCCCACGTCGATTGGACCGAGCGCGGCGATGGGGAAGTCGTCCTCCGCGCCCTGCTTCGCCAGATTCCACCCGCAAAGTGGCCCGATCTCGCCCAGGGCCTCTCCCGGCAGCTCGGCTTCGCCGGCACCACCAGCCACGTCGACGCCACCCGGCCAGAACTCACCACCGTCCCCGCCCGCTTCAGCTACGACTACGAACGAGAAAAGCTCGGCGACTGGGACTCCCTTCGCATCGTCCCCCTCGTCCCCGTCGTCTTCATCCCCGACCTCGACGAAAAGAAGCCGCCTAAATACCCCCTCCAGCTGGGCGAGCCCCACGTCGAAACCGTCCACACCGAACTCAAACTCCCCGCCGGCTGGAAGGCCGATCTTCCCGCCGCCGTCCACGAGCACACCGCCTTCGTCGCCCTCGACAAGACCTACATCCTCAAGGACGGCACCCTCACCGTCGACCGCAAGCTCGAAATCCTTAGAAAAGAAGTTCCCGTCAGCGATTGGCGCACCTACAAGAAGTGGTTCGACGCCACCCTCAAAGAAGGCGAACCCTTCGTCCAGCTCCACACCGCTAACGGCAGCACCACCCAGGCAACCATCGCCACTGAAGGCCTAAAGACTCGCACCGGTGGCCTCAAGACCCGCAGCGAAGGAAGCCAGACCGGCAGCCCCGACGCCGCTCCCGCTTCCGGCTCCACTCCCTCTGACTCCATGCTCGAGGCCAAGCGTGACATCGCCATGCACCGCTTCGATCTCGCCCAGCCCCTGCTCGACAAACTCCGCGCCGCCAACCCGCAGCAGCCAGAGCTCTGGGCCACCTTCGGCTTCATGGCCTACCAGCAGTCTCACTTCGCTGAAGCCATCGACGACTACAACAAGGAGCTTGCAGCCTCACCCGACGCCGACTGGGTCTACATCGCCCTGGCCGACGCGCAGATCAGCCTCGGCCGGCGCGACGACGCTCGTGCCACCCTTCGGCGCGCTCTCACACGCAAACCCGAATCCCTCCAGCTCACCACCCGTCTCGCCACCCTGCAATCCGAGGATAGCGACGCCAGGGGCGCCGTCACCACGCTCGAGGCGGCCATCACCCGACTTGGCGAGACCAAACCCGACGATGCGCTCCGCATCCAGCTCGCCGCCGCCCAGCTCGCCTCAGGCGATCCCCAGGGCAAAGCCACCCTCCTCTCCCTCCTTCACCAGTCCTCCGATCCCAACACCCTCAACGACGCCGCCTACACCCTCTCGTTCGCCAACCAGGACTTCGCCCAGGCCGAGTCCGGTGCCCGCCGCGCCCTTGATCTCCTCGCCGATCAAACCTCCACGCAAACCCTCACCAGCATCACCCCAGCCCAGGCAAGTCTCGCGATGCTAACCGTCGCCACTTGGGATACCCTCGGCACCCTCCTCATGCAAGGAGGCAAGCTCGACGAAGCCGAGCCTTACCTCCGCAGCGCCTGGCGACTTCAACCCGCTGCCGAGACCGGCCTCCATCTCGGCGAATTCGAACAACAGCGCGGCCACAAACAAGCCGCCCTCGACCTCTACGAACTGGCCGCGGATAAGGAGCACACCGACCTCCTCCGCAGTCAGCATCTCTCCCCCGCGCTCCACCAGGATCTCGCCGCCCGTCGCGACGCCCTTCGCGCCGCCGGCCTCAAACCCTCCTTCGAGAACGTCTCCGTCGCCCTCGCCGAGCTCCGCATCCTCCCCGCCGGGAAAACCGCCAGCAAACAGGGCTCTGCGGACTTCCTGCTTCTTGTCCAGAACGGCAAAATCGTCGAAAGCCGTCTCGCTCCAAACCACCCCCAGACCGGTATCCCCGAGGCCAGCCAGCTTATCGCCTCCACCGACATCTCCTCCTGGACTCCCGCCGCTTCCCCCGCCCGCCTGCTGCTCGCTGCCTCCCTCGCCTGCGATCGCGGCGACTGCAAACTCATCCTCCAGCCCTTCTAAGGGTGCGTCTAACTCCCGCCTCGTGAGACATTTCCATTGCAGAAACTTGCACTCTCTCCGCTACACTGAAGCTCATGGCCGTAATCCTCAAAGTCCGTGGCACCCGCGATCTCCTGCCACCTGAAACCGACCTCTGGAACCGCGTCGAAGCCACCACCCGCGCCCTCTTCGCGCGCTATGGCTACGGCGAAATCCGCACCCCCATCTTTGAAGACACTCAGCTCTTCGCCCGCGGCGTCGGTGAGGAAACCGACATCGTCTCGAAAGAGATGTACACCTTCACCCCCGCCGACGACGTCGGCCGCTCCGCCGGCCGCGGCGAGTCAACCCTCCCCACCTCCACCGAGCGAGGCCAAAGCCTCACCCTGCGCCCGGAAAATACCGCCGGCGTCGTCCGCGCCTACATCGAGCACAAGCTCAACGACATCGGCACCCTCCAAAAGCTCTTCTACATCGGCCCCCAGTTCCGCCGCGAGCGCCCCCAGCGCGGCCGCTATCGCCAGTTCTGGCAGATCGGCGCGGAGGTCCTCGGCCCCGCCTGGTCCGGTGCCGAAAGCCCCCTGCGCGACGCCGAGCTCCTCGAAATGCTTGCCACCCTGCTTGACGAGCTCGGTGTCCGCGGCTGGCGTCTCGAGCTCAACTCCATCGGCTCCGCCACCGATCGCCCGCGCTACCTCGAAGCCCTCCGCGCCGCCCTCGCCCCCGTCAAGCACCAGCTCACCCCTGACAACCAGCGTCGCGCCGACACGAATCCCCTCCGCGTCCTCGACTCCAAAGACCCCAAAGACCACGCCATCATCGAGGGCCTCCCCCGCATCGCCGACTTCCTCGACGCGGACTCCCGCTCCCACTTCGACCAGGTCAAGGCCGCCCTCAACGCCTGCGCCGTCCCGTTTCACGAGAACGGGCGCCTCGTCCGCGGCCTCGACTACTACACCCGCACCACCTTCGAGTTCACCATCCCCGACGGCAGCGGCCTCGGCACCCAGAACGCCCTCCTCGGCGGCGGCCGCTACGACGGCCTCAGCGAAATGCTCGGCGGCCCCAAAGCCCCCGGCATCGGCTTCGCCATCGGCGAAGATCGCCTCATCCTCGCCCTCGAAGCCCAGGCCGAGCAGGACGCCAGCATCCCCGAGCGCAAGCTCGACGCCTTCATCGCCCCCATGGGCATCGCCCAGAACCCCGCCGCCCTCGTCCTCGCCCGCGAGCTCCGCGCCGCCGGCCTCTCCATCGAGATCGGCGAAGGCAACTTCCGCCTCAAACGCTCCTTCGAGACCGCCGACAAGCTCGCCCACCGCATGGTCATCGTCGGCGAAGACGAAGTCGCCACCGGCCTCTTCACCGTCAAACATTTTGCCCGCGGAGAGCAGGAAAAAGTCAGCCGAACCGACCTCCTGGCCGCCCTCCGCCGCTAACAAACAAGCATCGTCATCTCGACCGAACCTGAGCAACCGGAGCGCGCCGAAGGAGCAGTGGAGAGCTCCCTTCTCTCTCGCTTCTTCCTCCACCTCAACCCATCCTGAACCGATAGGAGTCAAGAGATCCGTGCCCGTATCAGAAAAGACCGCTCTCATCACCGGCGCCGCCTCCGGCATCGGCCGGGCTCTCACCACCCGCCTCTTGGAAGAAGGTTGGGCGGTAGCGGCGCTTGTCCGCCGCGACCTGCCAGACGACCCCATCTTCGCCAGCGCCATCACCCGGAAGCGCCTCCGCATCTACCACGCTGACCTCGCCGATGCAGCCGCACGCCGCATCGCCATAGCCGAGATCGCCGCGCACGAGCCTCGCCTCGACCTGCTCTTCAACAACGCCGGCGTCGCCACCGGCACCCCGCAGCTCTCGCCCCAGAATCGCGAGCTGCACTTTGAGGTCAACTGCATCGCGCCCTACGTCCTCGCCGACGGCCTCACACCCGCCCTCGCCGCCGCCAACGGCCGCATCGTCAACACCGTCTCCGACGCCGTCTTCATGACGCGTCACTTCGACCCTGAGACGCTGGCCCACCCGCCAGGCCGCTTCCGCAGAATCATCGGGCCCTACGCCAGCTCCAAACTGGCGCTCGCCCTTTGGAGCAAAGCCCTCGCCCCATCCCTCGCCAAGTGCGGCGTAAGCATCATCTCGGTCACGCCCGGTCCCATCAATACGCCTCTCAACTCCAGCGCCGGCATGCCCCTCTTCATGCGACCCCTCGTTCGCTTCATGGCGAAATCACCAGCCCACGGCGCGGACCTCCTGCTCGAGGCCGCGAGCCCCTCGTACCCCTCAGGAAACCTGGTCATGAAGAGCAAACTCCGTCCCATTCCGTTCGCGACCGAGGCCGAGCGCACCCTCCGCCTCGTCGTCGAGGCTGCGAAAGTCTAGCCTCTCTCGTCTTCGGGCGAGCTCGGCCGCTTCGTCCTCGAAGCCGCGGCCTTCCACCGCTCTCCGTTCTCGTTCCCTCCACGCCTCCGCCCACCGCCGCCTTCCTGCCAGCCCGTGCCGGAGTGCATACTGACAGCAGGGTCAGTGCCCGGAGTGCCTCCCGCTCTCCTCGCATCGACAGCAACTCGGAGCCCTTCCTCATGCACCCCGATCTCGAGAAACTCATCAACCTCCAGCGCCTCGACGTCGAGCTCGGAAAACTCCGCGAAGACCTCGCCGCCGTCCCCGCCCGCATCGCCTCCCTCGCCAGCAAATCCGCCGAGGCCCAGGCCGCCCGCATCACCCTCGAAGACTCCCTCGCCAAGGAAGACAAACTCCGCCGCTCCCAGGAGTCCGACATCCAGGCCCTCAAGGACCGAGCCACCAAACTCCGCAAGCAGATGGACGTCGTCACCACCACCGCCCAGGCCGCCGCCCTCGAGCACGAGATCGCCTTCCTCACCTCCGAGATCGCCCGCATCGAAGACACCGAGCTCGACTCGATGGCGCGCTCCGAGTTCTTCGAGGCTCAGCTCCCCAAAGCCCGCGAGACCTTCGCCGCCGCCGAGTCCAACCTCGAGCGCGAACGTACCCGCGGCGCCGAGCACACCGCCACAACCCAGGCGCGCGTCGCCGCCCTCACCACCGACCGCAACGCCCTCCGCCCCACCGTCGGCGAATCCGCCCTCACCTCCTTCGACCGCATCGCCCGCACCCGCGGCACCGCCCTCTCCGAAGGCGTCAACGGCAAGTGCTCCGCCTGCCAGATGATGATCCGCCCACAGATCTGGCAGGACCTCCGCGACCGCTCCCGCCACGACCTCATGCTCACCTGCGACACCTGCGGCCGCATGCTCTATTGGGACCCCGCCCGCGACGCCCCGCAGAAGAAACCCGCCGACCGTGAAGAAAGCATCGCCGCCCGCATCGTCCGGAGCCTCTAGGTCAAGTAGCCAGACCTCCGGGAACCTCGTTACTCTGTTCTCGTTCGTCTGCTCTCATCGTTTCGGTTGTCATCCCGTAGGGATCTGCTTCTCTACCGCACACTCCCCCGGGGCCACGTTCGCGATCGCCCCGCCAAGGCCCGCAATGAAGCGCATCGCCATCGACATGGACGAGGTCATCGCCGACGCCGTCACCGAGCACCTCCGCCGCTACAACCAGCACTTCAACGAGCGCCTCACCAAGGCCGACCTCGAAGGCAAATGGATCTGGGACGTCGTCCAGTCCGACCGCCACGCCATGCTCGAGCAAACCCTCCGCACCCCGGACTTCTTCGCCGACCTCGACGTCTTCCCCGACGCCCAGCGCGTCCTCGAGCGCCTCTCCCACCGCTACGAGCTCTTCATCGCCTCCGCCGCCATGGAGGTCCCCACCTCCTTCACCGCGAAGTTCGAATGGCTCGAGCGCCACTTCCCCTTCATCCAGCCGTCGCACATCGTCTTCTGCGGCGATAAGTCCGTCCTCCGCACCGACTTCCTCATCGACGACAACCCCCGCCAGCTCCGCCGCTTCGAAGGCGAAGGCATCCTCTACACCTCGCCCACTAACCTCCACATCACCGGCTACCGCCGCGTCAACAACTGGCTCGACGTCGAGAAACTCTTCCTCGAGTAGGTCCTTCCAATGAACACCCTCGTCATCGATACAGGGCAGTCGATCATTGGCATCTTCACCGTGAACCAGATGGCCTACGATGCGTATCATCCGCAGGCCTATGGAGACGCCATCGCTCGTATACAGACCGCCGATGAGATTGTGGTATACGGCGGAACAAACTGGAACGATATGCGGGTACTTGCGTCGATAGGCGGTCCGTCGTTCCAAGTGAAAGGTGCTCAGATAGACATGAGGACTATCTGTTGGAGCAACCGAATCTTCGGAAGTAGTTTAACGGAGACCTACAACTATCACTTCAGCGATTGTCCGGCTTTTCCGGCGACATATCGAGGCGACAACGAGCGCGACGTTTACATGACCTATAAGCTCTGGCAACTATGGAAGTCTGGAAACCTCAGAATCGTAGACGGTGCATACCGTAGCTGAGATTCCTGCTGCGTCCCATCTACACCGAACGCAAACGTGCCGGCGCCCCCTCACTCCAGCCGTCGCGTAGCCTTCGGCAACATCCCACCCTCCACCAGCACCGGCCGCCTCCGATGCCGTGTCCGCACCTCGTAGTCATACGCCCACCCGATCAGATCCCCGTCATGCCAGCTCCGGCCACTGATCTCGATCCCGAACGGCAGCCCGTCCTCGTAAAATCCCGCGGGAAAACTGATCGCCGGAATCCCCAGCATGTTCACCCAGCCCGTATCGCTGTGCGGACCGCCCGAGACGTTGCCATCCTGCGGCATCGTCTCATCGGGCGGCGGCATCTGTGCGGCCGGGTACACAAATCCGTCTAGCTGCCAGCGGTCGAGCGCCGCCTCGTACAGCGCCATCACCTTGCGCCGCGGTCCCAGCAGCGTCGCCTCCGCCCCCGGATCGCTCTCAAGCTTCACCTGTTCCAATCCCGCCGCCGGCGTCAGCCCGCCACCCTTGTCGCCGCCCAGGATCACCGCCGGCAGCGGCTTCCCCGTCACCCGCTCATACTCCTCCGCGGAATGGTACTGCTCCGTCCCGAAACCGCCAAGAAACCTCTCCGTGCCCTCGCGAAGGTAAGGCAACGTGCAGATATGCGAGGCCTCCACGGCAAAGCTGTCCGGCAGAATCTGCGGATCGATCAGCACCGTCGCCCCCGCCGCCCGGATCTCTTCGACAGCCCGCAGGAACGCCGCGCGTGTCTCCGGTTGCAGCGGCATCCTCGCCCCCGTGACCGCCTTCGTGAACGCCTCCGCCGTTGCGTTGGGGCAGACTCCCTGAAACACCTGCGTCGTCCCATTCAGAACGAAGGCCGGCACCGCGAACCGCTTGCCCGCGAGCGATCCGGCCTTCAAATACCGCCCGTACGGCCCCGCCTGGGCCTTCTTCTCGGAACCGATCGTCGCCGGATCGAGCCGATCCTCGCCCGCCATCACCGTCAACGCCACCGCCGCATCCGCCACACTCCGCGCAATCGGACCCGTATTGTCCAGCAGCCAGTCCAGCGGCGCAATCCCCGCCAGGCTCACCAGCCCGCGCGTCGGAAAGATCCCCACCAGGTTGCTCGTCGCCACCGGCATGCGGATCGAGTTGCCCGTGTCCGTCCCATTCCCCAGCACGGCGAAGTTCGCCGTCACCGCCGTCACCGTTCCGCCCGAAGACCCACCCGGCGAGAACCGCACATCATACGCATTCCCCGTTCGCCCAAACGCCGTCGACCGCGTCGTATCGCTCGCCGCAAAGTCCGGCATGTTCGTAATTCCAATAAGAATCGCGCCGGCCCCGCGCAGCTTCGCCACGATCGTCGCATCGCGCGGAGCCACCAGCTCGTGCCCCGGCAGCGCATACCCCGCCCACCCATCCGTCGTCACCATCCCCCGCACGCTGGTGTTGGCCTTCACCACCAGGGGCACGCCCCACAGCAGCCCCGGCGCAAACCCCGCCCGCTTCGCCTCCGCATCCTCTCGCGCCGCCTCGGCCAGCGCAGCCTGCGCGGCCACCGTCTGCACCGCCCGATACACGCTGTCATACCGCGCGATCCGCGCAAGATGCCACTCGACCACCTGCGTCACCGTGTATCGATGCGCCCGGTAGAGCGCATGCAGCCCCTCCACACTCACGTCCATCAGGTCGCGATCCATCACGGCAGTGAAGCCTGCCGCCTTCGCCAAACTCGCAGCCCCACTCGTCTTCCCCGCGCGCGACGTCGCACCCTTGGCGGCCACCACCATCGGCCCCAGCACAAACAACAAAAGCAGCATCCGCATGCCGCTAGTGTAAGTGCCCGTTTCGCGACGAGCCGAGCAAGGCTGAAGCGAAGCGAGAGCCTCTCCCGGGGCAGCATCGCCCAGGGAGAGCCTCCCGTCACCGCTACTGCGTCGCCGCCGTAATCCACCCCGCCAGATCCGCGTTGGCCGTCCCCGCCACCGTACCTGTCGATGGCACCGTCACGTTGAGCTTCATAAAGTACGGCCGCCGATGCGACGCGAGGAAGTTACTCGGCGTCATCGGATCCGGTGGATCGTCCATCGGGTCGTACCCCGCGAAGAACAGGAACCACGTCCCGGTCGAGTCCTCGAGCAGCGAGGGCACGCCCGGCGCCACCACCTGGCTCGCCACATTGTTCGGCCACGCGCTCTCCTGCGACTGCAGCAGGTACTGCACCTCCGTGTGGTTCGCCACCCCCCACACTCCCGCCGTGTCCTGCTTCAGCAGCTTCGTGTACGTCGCCCCACTCGCCGGCAGAAACGTGTCCGAGTACGCCAGCCCCGTCTTGTATCCCGGCAGCTGAAACGATCCCGTCGAGTAGCTCATCACGTACTTGCCGTTGATCTTCGTGACGTTGCCCGTCTCCACCAGCTTGAACGTCGCGTTCGCCCCCAGCCCGAAGAAGAGCTCGGAATTGTAACCACCGTTGTCCGTGTCCGGATCCGGAGCCAGCAGGGTCACCGGTCCGCTCGTCGCCGGCGTCATCGCATCCGTCATCGCCTGCGCCACTACACCGTCGTGCAGGTTCGGCATCGTGAACAGAGCTTTGCTGTACAGCAGGTACAGCGTCCCACTATCTTCGAAAAACTTCCCGTCGTAGTTCGCCTTGGCCGAGGTCGAAAACGATCCCACCAGCAGCTTGTCCAGCACCCACGCCGTCGGCACCGGCGAGGTCGTGTTCGTTGGGCTCGCATGCATCAGCACGCTCCACGTCGGATCCGTCTGCGTCGTCCCGGACAGATGCACCGTGCTCACCATCTGCCAGTGTCCCAGCGCGTCCTGGTAGATGTTGTTGTTCGCAACAAACTGAAACGCCGATCCCCCCGTCATCGCCATCGCCTTGGCCGCCGTGGTATCCACGAGACTTGGCGCGCTCGAAAAGCACTTCGGTTGCATCGCTCCCGTGCAGCTCAGCAGCGCCTGGTTCGTCCCCGAGAACACCAGCGGATTGCTCCCGCCGATCCCCGACGTAAAGTGAATTGGCAATGGATCCGGAAAATATCCCGACATCGGCGAAACCACTACCGTCGTCGCCGCCTGGATCCCGGGCGGTGCCGTCGAGGCCGTTCCCGTCCCAGTTCCCGTTCCCGTCCCGGTCCCTGTCGTCGTACCACTGCTCGACGACCCGCCACACCCCACACTCATCAGCGCCACCAGCAGCAGCCCACACCCAAACCCGATCTGCCGCAGCAGCGCCTCAACACTCGAACTCGTCCCGGAACGCGCATCAACGCACGCACCTTGCTCAGAAGAAAATCTCATATCCCGATAGAAACAGAACCGCCGCGGAAGTTTCTCAAATCCCTCCCGTCAACCACTTAGCGGCAGCACATTGTCAGCAATCGCGGGCCTTCTGGCCGTCATGTCGGCCTCAGCATCCCCTCGCGCTTCAGGCGTACAGCGCGGTCTCAAACCCCTGCACCGCTGCCTCATCCCACGCGTGCGTCGTCCGTTGCCACATCGCGCCCTGCTCCTCAAGAAAATTCGGAAAGTCCGTCCGGCAGTAGCTCACCCGCTTCCGAAAGTCCACCATCGCCTGCGCCGTTCCATCCAGGTACAGCACCGCCTGGAACCCGTCGCGCGCCCACTCCACCGTCGCCAGCCGCTCCCGCTCCGCGTCGTTCAGCGCGCCTACGTTGTACACCAGCATCGCATCCAGAATGCTGTTCTCCTGCGTCTCCTGCGAGCGGTCGCACGCATAGAAGTATCCCGCCACACCCTCGTCCTCAAACACCACCGTCCACGGCACCGTCGCCGAATTCGATGAGAGAAACGCGCGACCCGGGCGAAACGAAAGAGACTCCATCCCCACACGATACACTTTCAAAACAGGCCAAAACCCCGCAGCAGCAACGCACGCGCACCCGGAGTTCACCCCCACCGCATGAAGTTTCCCCGTTTCCACCTGGGCCGCCCCCAGCAGCTCGCCGCCCTGCTTCTGCTCGTCTTTCTCGGGGAGTGCCTCTTCGTCGTCAGCCGCCAGGGGCTCTCCCCTACTGACTTCCGCTACGCCCGCTGCGGCCGCGAAATGTGGGAGCGCCCCTCCCCCCTCGCCGGCTACTTCACCACCTGCGGCAACCTCTCGGGCGACGGCACCTTCGCCTACCGCGTCGCCGGCCTTCCCCTCACCCTGCAGCGCCTCGCCCTGCTCGCGTCCGATACCCTCCGCGCCCCCGCCAACCGCCTCTACACCGGCTCCTCCCTCAACGGCTCCACCTGGGAGGCCCACCTCCAGCTCTCCTCGCTCAAACTCCTCCTCCACCTCCCCTTTATTCTCTTCGCCGCCTGGCTCGGCGCCGGCCTCTGGTGGGTCGCCCGCCGCCTCTTCGGCAACGAGGGCGGCGCTTTCACCCTCGCCCTCTACATCCTCTCGCCCACCGTCATCGCCTCCGCCGTCACCCCCAACAACGACGTCCTCGCCATGTGGGGGCTCTTCGGCCTCGTCTACACCGCCGTCGGCGTCGCCCACGCCATGCACGGCCCCCGTCGCAAATGGCGGCCCCGCATCCTCCTCCTCACCGCCGCCCTCGGCCTCACCGCCGCCGCCCATCTGCTCGCCGCCATGGTCGGCTTCGTCGCCTCCTTCGCCTTCATGCTCTACCTTGCGGAGCGCCGCCGCTCCTTCGTCATGCAGATCCTCATCTACGCCGCCCTCGGCGCCCTCGCCATCCTCTTCGCCTTCTTCGCCTTTCGCCTCGCGCCCTTCTCCTACGTCTTCACCGGCGGCTCCTCGCGCTTCTGGTTCTCCACCTTCGGCGCCCGCCAGCTCTTCGCCAACACTCTCAACGCCCCCGTCACCCTCGCCTTTGCCATCGCCCTCACCCTCTGGATCGGCGTCCGCCGCTCCCGCTACTTCGGCAACACCGCCCCCCTCCTCGTCGGCCTCCCGCTCCTCTTTCTCCTTCCCACGCAATCCTTCATGGCCCCCTGGATCTGGGCCCTCCCCTTCCTCCTCACCTTCATCGGCGGCGTCTTCGCGGACACCTTCGAGACCCGCTACCGCCGCCTCTTCCTTGCCCTCGCCGCCGCCATCCTCGTCACCGAAGCCACCGCCACCCTTCCCACCCTCAGACTCCTCGCCCGGCCCTGACCCGGCCTCTCCACCTCAACCGTGTCCTTCCGAGACGTAGCCCAGGAACTCCTGCAGCTCGCTCATCACCGCGGAGCGACGCGAACGCCGCCCTTTACCATCAACTCGGAGCCCCGAGAAACCGCACTCCATGGCGTGTCGCGACGTCGAGAACCATCTCCAGTGCGGGCGGCGGCGTTGCTCCCGTCTCCGGCAGCTCCATGCTGCTCGCTGGCTGGGATAACGCCTCAAAGTAGCCTTCGATTCCCAGACTTGGCTGCATCATGACAAGAAAACGAGCCGTCTCCGATCGCACGCGATACGTATGCGGAACCCGGGGAGCAAGAAAAACAGCAGTTCCAGCCGGAGCAATTCGGTTCTCGTCGCCGCAGGTGACTTCGAGCTCACCCTGCAAAACATAGAACGTCACACTGCGTTCCTCATGCATGTGGAGCGGCGGTTCCGCTCCAGGCTGCATCTCTGCCTCGAACATCGACAAGTTGCCCTCGGTAGCAGCGGAGGTAATGAGAAAGCTGACAAGTCCCCCGGTATACGCCCGTGTGTTGTCGACCTGCCGGCGCGCGGAGGCAAATCTCTTGCTGTATTCGTCCATAGTCCTTTGTTCCTTTCGTGGGGAGGTCTCTGTCTCCGCGACACGGCACACCGGACATCAGGACGAGGCTTGCACCTCCCGATCGCCAGCCGTCGCGAAGCGGACAGAAGCTCTCCATGGGATGAGGCAATGCATTCCCCGCGAGAGAACGCCCGTCCATTTGGCAGAAAGCTTTCCCCGTTTGTCTGTCTTCTCGGACAGGATGAGAGGGTCGCCGGCGTGCTCGAGCTCCGCCGGCGCTAAAGCCCGCTCTCTCGCTCAGGCCTCCCGGCGCAAACGGCATCTCTCCACAAGCGCTCGCTCCTCGGCGCAGCAGCTGAAGAGCCAGCACCGTCTCTTTCCCTCAACGCTCGCTCGCAATCCCGTGCTCCCTCCGAAGCAAGTCCCCCGCACGCTCTCCAATCACCACGCACGGCGCCATCGTATTCCCCGTAGTCACGCGCGGCAGAATCGACCCATCCGCAATCCGCAGACCGCTGATCCCGTACACCCGCAACGCCCCGTCCACCACCGACATCGCATCCGTCCCCATCTTCGCCGTACAGCTCTGGTGATAAAACGTCCTCGCCGCATCGCGAACGTACGTCTCCATCTCCGGCCCTCGCAGCGGCCCCGGCATCACCTCGCGTCGCGTGAACGGTTCCATAGGCTTGGAGTTCCCGATCTCGCGAAACAGTTCCACGCTCGCCAGCGCCGTCTTCACGTCATCCGGGTGCGACAGGTCGTTGCCGTGGATCTCGATCGGATCGTCGGGATCGGGCCCCGTCAGCCGCAGAAATCCACGGCTCTTCGGCCGAACGTTCCCGCCAAAGAACCCCCATCCCGCCGCCGGCAGCGTGTATCGCTTTCCATTCTCGTTGCTCGCAAGTGGAACCTCCACACCAACCCCCTGAATGTCCGGACCACCAGGCCCCGGCTCGCTCTTCGCAAACAGCACAGCTTCACACAGGCTGTTGCGCGGCTCGAGCGGCTCCCGATACTCCCACACCACATCCATCGCCACATGATCCTGATAGTTCTGTCCCACCCCCGGCAGGTGCTGCACCACCTTGATCCCATGGCCCTCCAGCACCGCCTTGTCGCCCACACCAGACTGCATCAGCACCTTCGGCGTCTGGATCGCGCCCATTGACAGGATCACCTCCCTGTCGGCAACGATCTGCTGCGTTCGTCCCTCGCGAACCACCTCCACGCCCACCGCTCGCGTCCCGTCAAACAGAACCCGCCTCACCTGCGTGCGAACGACGACCGAGAGATTGGTTTGTTCGAGAACGGGAAATATGTAACTGCGGAAGATCGATTGTCGTCGTCCATCCCGCAGGCAGCTCTCGAGCAGTGAGGCGCCGCCCCCACCTTCCATCATCCGCCCGTTGTGTCCCGGAAACGTCGGCAGTCCAGCCATCGCCGCGGCCTCGAGCAGTGCCGCCGCGATCGGATTGGGGTTCTGCGCCGGCTCAAGGTACACCGGACCGCCCTCGCCCCGCACGCCCGGATCCGGCAGTCCGTGCCAGTCTTCGATGCGGCAATAGATTTCTCGCACCGCGTCGTACCCCCACGCCGGATCGCCGGCCTCCGCCGCAAAAAACTCCCAGTCGCTCTTGTGTCCCTGCGCCCACGTCATCACGTTAATGCTCGAGCTGCCACCCAGCGTCTTGCCCGCGTCGATCGGAAACGTGCGGCCATGCAGGTTCGCATTCGGTTGGCTTGTGTAATTCCAGCTCCGCTCCGAGCCCAGATTCATCGGCCACTTCGCAGCCACCGCCACCGTCTCCGCCTCGTCATCTACACCGGCCTCGAGCAGCAGCACCGAAACCGACCTGTCCTCTGCCAGCCTCCGCGCCACCACCGAGCCCGAGCTCCCGGAGCCGCACACGATAAAGTCGTAGTGAGCTTTTAGCGGCTCGGCAAGCTTCTGCACCACCGCCTCTCTCGAGAGCCTCCCACCGGACAATCCACTGCGTTCTCCCACACCGGAGACCGAACGCGCCTGCTGTTGATTCGTCATCATGGTCCGAGCCTATGGAAAGGCTCCCCCGCGCCGCTCACCTGAAACGGCCGGATTGTCACCCTTCGGCCATTACTCGCAAATCAGTCGCGTCAATCCGTCGGAGCAGCCTCGAAGCCTCGCCTCATCGCCGCCGGCGACAGACCCCGTTGCGCGCGAAAGACCCGCGACATATGCGAGTGACTCGCAAACCCGCAGGCCAGCGCAATGTCGATCAGCGGCCGCGACCGATCCCGCATCATCTCCTGCGCCCGCTGCAGCCGCACCTCCATCACATACCGGTGCGGCGGCAAACCGGCACTCTCCTGGAACATCCGCAGAAAATGCCGTCTGCTGTATCCGCTCTCCTTCGCTAGTGCGGGTAAAGCAAGCTCGCCCTCCAGGCTATGGATCCTGTCCAGAACCCGCCGCATCGCAGACTTCGAAACATCCCTGTACCCCGGCGAGCGCTCCGGCGACCGATCCCCACCCAGCATCAGAATCCGTGTCCCCAGCGCGTGCGCAAGCTGATCGGCATAGAGCACGCCCGCCTCGCCTCCCGTCCTCGCCTCCAGGCTGAGCAGTTCGAGCAGACGGCTGATGCTCGGATCCGTAAACCCCGTCCTCGATCGCGCCGGCGTCCGTGGCCGGCGGTCCGCCTCATCCTCAATCGCGCTCACATACCCCGCGTCGAGCGAGCAGCAGATCAGCCGGTTCCGGTTCGCCGTCCGCGCCGCCGGAATCTCCCCCGGAGGAACAAACGTCAGCACCCCGGCAGGCTTCAGAAACCCGCAGAATCCCCCGCGGCCAATCGCATGCTCCCCACTGCCCGAACTGCACCAGAGCGCCAGAAAATAGCGATGGGAGATCCCCTCCGGCATCTCGCTCGGCTCCAGAACATTCTCTTCGACCGCAACCCCTCGCCACGATAGAAATTTGCTCGACGCCGTCGCGCGAATCTGGCCATTGAACAAGCCCTTCCCGCCGGTCTCTCCCATCGCTCTCTCACTCATAGATCTGGTTCCAGTCAACCGAAACGCGCTCGCGTGCGATCCACCTTGGCCGGAATCGCGGCTGCAACTCCACTCTTCCACCCAGGCCGGGAACTGCCGCATTCCTGGCAAAACACATGCCCGACGAAGCCGGCATCGTCTGGCCACCGCGGCCCCCGCTCAGAGGTCAGCAGCACTCCAAGACGCGCTCGCAGATCCGGATGATCCCGGAGCTCTCCTGCTTCGTTTAAGCATAGCGTGACTCGAGAGCCCTCCGCTCTCCAGTCGCCTCCGCGCCCACACCCCCTCCTGACCGCGTCTGCCGCGTCTCCCGTCGAGCCGAATGGCCTCCAGCGAGCGCATCTCCTCGTCGCGCAGGAGCCCGAGCCACCCAGCATCTGCTCGTCGCAGCGAACCCGGAGCGCAGCCATCGAGCGCACCCTCCCGCCTCGCGTACGCTTCTCCAACTCGCACCTTCTCTCTGTGAGACGCCCGCCCGAGGTTCCCATGCGCGCTCGCCTCCTCCCTTGCCTCGTTGCTCTCCTCGCCGCCTTCTCCCTTCACGCGCAGTCGCCCGCTCCCGCATCCGCCCCGGCGCTCTACCCCGCCCAAGCCCTGCGTCGAGCTCCACCATCCCGCATGGGCCAAAACCGCCGCCTTCTACCAGATCAACCTCCGCCAGTTCACGCCGGAAGGCACCTTCCGCGCCGCCGAGCGCGACCTTCCTCGCCTCAAGCAGCTCGGCGTCGGCATCCTTTGGCTCATGCCCATCCATAAGATCGGCGTCTCCCATCGCAAAGGCACGCTCGGCAGCCCCTACTCCGTCCAGGACTACCGCAGCGTCAACCCCGAGTTCGGCACCCTCGACGACCTCAAGCACTTCGTCGCCGCCGCCCACGCCCTCGGCCTCCACGTCATTCTCGATTGGGTCGGCAATCACACCGCCTGGGACAACGTCCTCGTCACGGAACACCCGAGTGGTACGCCCGCAACTGGAAGGGCGACTTCACCCCCACGCCCTGATGGGACTGGGACGACATCATCGACCTCGACTAGTCGAAACCCGCCCTGCGCCAGTACATGACCGACGCCATGCTCTATTGGATCCGCACCGCCGCCATCGACGGCTATCGCTGCGACGCCGCCGGCTTTGTCCCGCTCGACTGCTGGAATGAGGCGCGCCGCCAGGCCGACACCATCAGGCCCACCTTCTGCCTCGCCGAGTGGCAGTCCCGCGACATGGAAGCCCGCGCCTTCGACATGCTCTACGGCTGGAGCTGGTACGACGCCGTCCGCGCCGTCACCACCGGCAAAAAATCCGACCTCGGCGAGATCTTCACCTACTACTCCTGGAACGAGAAGTTCTACCCCCGCGATGGCATCGCCATGATCTTCGTCTCCAACCACGACAAGAACTCCTGGGAAGGCACCGAGTTCGAACAGTTCGGCCCCGGCCTCGATCCCGCGGTCGTCCTCTCCGTCCTCGGCGAAGGCATGCCCCTCCTCTACAACGGTCAGGAGGCCGGCTACAACCACCGCCTCAAGCTCTTCGAGAAAGACCTCATCGTCTGGAAACCATCAGCCGAAGGCGATCTCTACACCAAACTCTTCGCTCTCAAAACCGCCAACTCCGCCCTCTGGAACGCCCATTGGAGAGCCCGCATGATCCCCGTCACCAACAGAACCCCCAAGGAGGTCCTCACCTCGTCCGGGAGAACGACAAAGACAAAGTCTTCACCTTCCTAAACCTCTCCGCCCAACCCCAGACCGTAAGCTTCCCCAGCACGGTGACCGCCCTCACCAGCGGCCCACGACACCGAGTACTTCACCCAGCCACCCACCGACCTCAACGCCTCCACCCACCTCGAGCTCAAGCCCTGGAGCTACCTCGTCTTCGTCAAGTAGCCCGCAGCGGCGGAACGGCCCGGTACGGAAAGATCCGAAGCACTTACGCGCGTGATCCTGCACCCGCGAGCCCCTCTGCCTTACTCCAGGCATCCAACCTGGCATGCAATATCTAGCCACTATCTTCATTGAAATCCGCGATCTCGACGTCAGCCGCATCGCCGAAGCCGACCGCGAAGTGGAATCCCTCATGCATCGCGAGGGCTTCAACAAGCACGGCGCCGACTTCACCGGCCCCACCAACCGCGAAGCCGACGAACTCGCCACGCACCTCAACACCGCCGTCCTCCCGCAGCTCACCACTGTCGGGCGCCCCTTCGCCACCGTCACCCACCACCGCAAAGCCTGACCCTCGCCGTCCAACCCCCGGCACAGACGCCCAGACAGTCTCCCGTCGGCCCGGCGCTAAGATTTACGACACACTCACATCCGCTACACTCAGCGTCTGCGGATCCGTCACCCGCGTCATCAGCCCCACCGCCACCAGCAGGCACACCCCGCCCATCGCCACCGCCAGCATCCGGTCGTTGTGGAACACATGCAGCACCACAAATCCGAAGAACAGCGCCGACAGGATCTCGGGCACCACCACAAAGAAGTTGAAGATCCCCATGTAAACGCCGATGCGATTCGCCGGCAGCACCGCCGCCAGAATCGCGTACGGCATCGAGAGAATGCTCGCCCACGCAATCCCCACCCCCACCATGCTCAGCATCAGCGTCCACTTCGAGTGGATGGCCAGCATGCTCAGCAGTCCCACCGCCCCGCAGAACAGGCACACCATGTGCGTGCCCTTGCGCCCAAACGCCCGCACCAGCCCCGGCAGCGCAAACGAGAACGCAAAGCACACCAGGTTGTAGCCCGCCTGGCAAAGCCCCGCCCACTCCACGCCCGCCCGATACGCATCGGAGTCCGGATTCGACGATCCGAAGAGGTTGTGCGCCACCGCCGGCCCGAAGTACAGCCACATGCAGAACAGCCCGAGAAAACTCATCAGCTGCACGAGGCCAATCCGCATCATCGTCCGCGGCATCGTCGCCCACGCCTCGGCAATCTCCCGCAGCGTCTCCGCAATCCCGCCATGCCGCCGCTGCTCCGCGCGAAACGCCTCCATGTTTTCGGGCGGATACTCCTTCGTCGTAACGATCGTCCACAGCACCGCCCCCAGAAACGCCGCCGCGCCGATGTAAAACGAGAGCCGCACCGTCCGCGGAATCGCATGCGGCCCCACATCCCCCTGCGTCACATGCAACACGTTCGCCAGCAGCCATGGCAGCGCCGACGCCACCACCGCCCCCAGCCCGATAAACAAACTCTGCATCGCAAACCCGATCGTCCGCTGCCCCTCCGGCAGCAGGTCCGCCACAAACGCCCGAAACGGCTCCATGCTCACGTTGATCGAGGCATCCAGAACCCACAGCGCGCCCGCCGCCATCCATAGCGTCGACGCGCTCGGCATCAGCAGCAGCATCGCCGAGCTCAACAGCGCGCCCACCAGAAAGTACGGCCGCCGCCGCCCCAGCCGCGTCCACGTCCGGTCACTCGCATTGCCGATCAGCGGCTGAATCAGCAGCCCGCTCAGCGGAGCCGCCAGCCACAGCAGCGGCAGCTTGTCCGGCGTCGCCCCCAGCACCTCGTAGATCGCGCTCATGTTCGCCAGCTGCAGCCCGAACCCAAACTGGATCCCCAGAAAGCCAAAGCTCATATTCCAGATCTGCCAGAAACTCTTTCGCGGCCGCTGCTGCATGTCGCCCCTCGCCCGGCAATTCTACGCAACAGGCCGCAGCATCAGTTACGGGTCTGAAGATGGGAGGGGATCAGTTTGAAAGCGCTTTGCGGCCTTCGGCAATCTTCTGGCGCAAGAATGCGACAGTAATCCAGCAAATGTAACCGCCACAGGTCAGAACGATCCAGCCTTTCATGTTGAGAGGGCGGTGTCTTAGAAGCGCTATCAAGCACATCAATGCGAACCCCCCGTACACGAAGAGGGCGACCCGTAGTCCGGCGATCCACAACCGACGAGTCATGCCGCAATACTCTCAGGCATCTCGGGAGAGTCGCAAGGCAAGACTCCGGCCTTTCCAAGAGGCCTTGTAGTAACGCGTGGAACAGCCAGCGGAGTTCAACTGGTTCAACGATTGAACGTCCCCACGCGATACCCTACACTCCATGCCGCCGCCCCGCGTCGCCTTCTTCACCGACTCCTTCCACGAGGTCAACGGCGTCGCCCACACCTCCCGCAACTTCGCCGCCTTCGCCCAGCGTCGCGGCCTTCCCTTCCTCAGCATCCGCGCCGGCTCCGCGCCCGCCACCTCCGCCAACGACTTCCACACCCTCGAGCTCCCCCGCTCGCGCGCCGCCGTCTCCCTCGAAAAAGACCTCCACTTCGACCCACTCTTCATCCGCCACGCCGCTACCATCGACCGCGCCCTCCGTGCCTTCCGCCCCGACATTCTCCACATCACCGGCCCCTCCGAGCTCGGCATCTTCGGCGCCTGGTTCGCCTGGCGCCACCGCCTCCCGCTCGCCGCCTCCTGGCACACCAACGTCCACGAGTACGCCGGCCGCCGCATGCACTGGCTCACCCGCCACCTCGCCCCAAATCACGCCATCAAAATCGAGAAATCCATCGAGCGCCTGTCGCTCGACGCCACCACCCGCTTTTACCGGGTAGCCCGCGTCCTCTTCGCCCCCAACCCCGAGCTCTGCACCCTGCTCGAGCGCCTCTGCCACCGTCCCTGCCACCTCATGCAGCGCGGCGTCGACACCGCCCTCTTCACCCCCGCGCGCCGCTCGCGCACTCGCGCGCAAACCACCCTCAACCTCGGCGGAACCCCGCTCTACCCCGACGAACAAACTATCCTCCTGGGCTTCGTAGGCCGCCTGTCGATCGAGAAAAACGTAGCCCTCCTCCCGAAAATCCAAGCCTCCCTCCGCGCCGTCGGCATCACGAACACCCGCTTCCTCATCGTCGGCCAGGGCCATCTCGAATCCGAACTCCGCCAGCAGCTCCCCGACGCCATCTTCGCCGGCGTCCTCCGTGGCGAAGCCCTCGCCGAGGCCTACAGCAACATGGACCTCCTCGTCTTCCCCTCCCACACCGACACCTTCGGCAACGTCGTCCTCGAAGCCCTCGCCTCCGCCGTCCCCGCCATCGTCACCCCCGACGGCGGCCCCCGTCACATCGTCCGCCCCGACACCGGCTTCGTCGTCCAGGACGAAGCGTTCGCCCCCACCATCGCCACCCTCCTCCACGACCCCGCCCGCCTCCACACCATGCGCGAAGCCGCCCGCCGCTACGCCCTCACCTGCAGCTGGGACGCCGTCTTCGAAAAGCTCTACACCGCCTACACCACCATCCTCCCCGGCAGCTGAGGCCAAGGCACCTGACGAGCAATACACCTGTTTTTCGTTGTCATTCCGAGCGAAGCGAGGAACCCCCGCATTTCGCCTTCACGACAAGCGCAGCGACGCGTTCTCAACACTGGCACAACTAGCAAACCCTACCGCCCCAGCTGCCCCAGATACACCCCATACCCCGGCAGACTCACCTTCGCCAGCGGCATCGCGCCCATCCCCAGGTCCGTCCGCACCACCGTCCGCAGAAACAATCCGCGCAGCCGCAAGCGCGCAAAATCTTCTTTCAGATCCATCGTGCAAGGCTCGCCCCGCAGGTTCACCACCGCCACCAGCGGCTGCCCGCCACGCCCCTGCCACACCGCCACCAGCGCGCCCTTCTCATCCTCGTTCACCATCGTCTGCTCGCCGCCCAGCATCGCCGGGTTCCCCCGATGCATCCCGATCATGCGGCTATACCAGGAGAACGTCGCATCCCCCGGCAGCTCCAGCGCCGACGGGGCAGTCGCCTTCCGCGCCGCCGCCGCCCGCCGCGCATTCGAGGCAGCCGCCGGGCTCGTCGCCGTCTCAATCGCCCGCTTCTCCACGGCGTCCCGCTCCGCCTCCTGCATCCGCGCCTGCTCTTCAGGCCCCACACCAACATCCTGCGCCCGCAGCGCCACACTCCCGCGGACCATCAGCAGCGCCGTCGCCCGCGCCTTCGCCTCCCCGCCCGTCACCGGGGGCGCCTTCGGGTCAAGAGCCGCCACACTCACGCCCGTCCCCCCGCGCCGCGCCGCGCCGTCAATCGCCGTCCGCACCGCCGCCACGTCGGTCGCCTGCGCCACCGCGCCAAACCCCGGCAGCACCGCGAACACCAGGTCCGGCCCACTCCCCGCACGAGCCCCTGTCGCCCCGCCCGCCGCCGCCCCACCCATCGCCGCCTCCGCCGCCAGCACCCGCTCGCCCACATACCCGTGCAGCACCCCGCGCAGCGCCCGCACCGTCTCGTCCGAGCCACTCGCCTCCGTCGGCAACGCCAGCCCGCTCACCCCGCGGTTCAGCCAGAATCGCGCATCCCCCAGCAGCGGGGCGCCCGTCAGCCCCGCCGGCAGCTCCACCATCAGCCGCATCCGCCGCCCACTCGCCTCCCGCATCAGCTGGTCGAACTCGTCCATCGTCCCGTAGTTGCCCGCTAGCTGCGGCTCCCCAGCCTTTCCGGCAGCCCCCGTATCCAGCCCGCGCAGCAGAATCGCATCCGTCCCCAGCGTCTGCAGATCCCCCAGCTGCAGCCGCGTATGACCCAGCACCGATCCCGCCTCCGCGCCACCCGGCGAGACCTCCACAATCACCGAGTTGCGCCACCACTGCGCCACCTTCATCCCCGACCCCGCCCACCCCGGCCGCGCCAGCGTCTGCGCCCGGCTCGCCACCGGCAGCAACCCCGCCAAGAGCGCCAACCCGAAGAGCAGCAGAGCGGTCGTGGATCGTGGTCGAACAGGGTACCCGCGCGAGGTCGCTATCCCAAAAATCATCGTCATAGGGATCGATGCTACCGGAGGGAACCCCGCATCCGCTCCCTACACCGCCCTCCCACGTGGCGCAACCACCCCTCGCACCTTGCTACGCTTGAAGCAGGCGATCGGGGCCAGGTTCAGGGGAGTGTGTGGAGCAACCTTTGGGAGCAACGTTCGCTCGCGAACACCTGTCTCTCGACAGATCCGCTTGCGCGTTTGGTCCTAAGCTGGTCCAGACCTAACCTGCATCGTTTGAATATTTTGCGCAAAAGGGAACCGGGGGTGGGGCAGAGATCGCTTGACCCGCCCGGATCCGTCCTCCGGGCCGGCAGCGGGCACAAATCTCGTGTGTCGGCCGCCGGATCCGCTACACTCGTGCCATTCCCGCTCGCTCTCGTTCCTCGCCGGATGCTTCATGCATCCGCACCTCGCTGTCTCGCAGGCCCAACCCGCGCCCGTCGCGAAAGGCACCGACCGCATGCAAGCTTCGCTCCGCGTCCGCACCGCCGCCGCAATCTCCCTCGTCCTCGCCCCCTCCCTCCTCGCCCAGAACCCGCACACCCCACGCACCAAACCCGTCACGGAGGCCGAAGTCGATCGCATCACCCGCGACAGCATCCTGATCGACACCCACAACGACGTCACCTCGCTCACCGTCAAAGGCTTCGACATCGCCTCCCCAAATAAGAAAGGCCAGACTGACCTACCGCGCATGAAAGGTTTCCTCGGCGCGGAGTTCTTTGCCATCTACGTCGGTGCGGAGTACGTCACCGGCAACCACTCCGCCAACCGCGCCCTGCAGATGATCGACACCGTCAAGACCGACATCGTCGCCGGGCACCCCAACGACTTCGTCTTCGCCACCACCGCCGATGGGATCGTGCAGGCCCACAAGGACCGGAAGATCGCCGCCCTCATGGGTATCGAAGGCGGCCACGCCATCGAGGACTCCCTCCGTCTCCTGCGAGACTTCTACGCCCTCGGCATCCGCTACATGACCCTCACCCACTTCAACACCAACACCTGGGCCGACGCCCAGGGCGACATCACCGACCCCAAGGTCAAGCACCACAACGGCCTCACCCCCTTCGGCAAAGACGTCGTTCGCGAGATGAACCGCCTCGGCATGATGGTCGACATCTCACACACTGCCGACAAGACCTTCTACGACGCGCTCGAGGTCTCGCAGGCGCCCATCATCGCCTCCCACTCCAGCTGCCGCGCCATCTCTGACAACACCCGCAATATGACCGACGACATGATCCGCGCGCTCGCCGCCAAGGGCGGCACCATCGAGATCAACTTCGATTGCGCCTACCTGTCCCAGCGCTACCAGAACGACGCGAAGCCGCTTATGGCCGAGCTTCGCCCCCGCATGGCCGAGGCCCGCAAGATCGAAGACCCGATCGCCCGCAACGACGCCATGGAGAAGATCTCGGACGAGATGGAAGGTAAGCTGCCGCCCGCAACCCTCGCGGACGTCGTCGCCCAGATCGATCACGCCGTACAGATCGGCGGCGTCGATCACGTCGGCATAGGAACAGACTTCGACGGCGTCGGCTGCGTCCCGAAGGAGCTGAGCTCCTACGACAAGTTTCCCGCACTCACCCGCGCTCTGCTTGAAAAGGGCTACAGCGCGCCCGAGATCGAGAAGATCTATGGCGGCAATCTCCTCCGCGTCATGCGCGAGGTAGAACGCGAAGCCGCGCGCGAGCAGGCCGCCGGAGTCAAGCCTCCGGCGGGCAACTCACCCGAGGCCGAAGCGTCACCAAAACGGTGATCAGAGCAGCGGGAACAAACCGCCTTGCCCCGTTCCACCCGCCGCGTTGACGGAAGCGCAGGCAGTCCGTAGCCTGAGCGGGTGCGCACCCCTCTCCTCGCAGCCGCTGCAGCCCTCGCCCTGACGTCTCTTCCGCTCGCGGCCGTCGCGGCGGCCCCGCAGCACACGGCCAGTGTGGACGCACAGCACTTTCTCGTCGACGGCAAGCCCTTCCAGATCATCTCCGGCGAGATCCATTACCCCCGCATCCCGCGGGCCTACTGGAAAGACCGGCTGACGAAGCTGAAGGCGATGGGCCTGAACACCGTCACCACCTACGTCTTCTGGAACCAGCACGAGGCCGTGCCCGGCCACTACGACTTCACCGGCGGGAACGACATAGCCGAGTTCATCCGGGAAGCCCAGGGGGCAGGCCTTTACGTCATCCTCCGCCCCGGCCCCTACGTCTGCGCGGAGTGGGAGCTGGGCGGCTACCCCGCCTGGCTGCTCAAGGATCGCTCGATCGTCCTTCGCACCCGCGATTCGAAGCTCGCGGCAGCAACCGACGCCTGGTTCGCTCAGCTCGGAAAACAACTGCAACCGCTTCTGCTACAAAACGGCGGTCCGATCCTCGCCACGCAGGTCGAGAATGAGTACGGCTCCTTCGGCGACGACCACGAGTACGTCGAGTCCATCCACCACGTGCTGGTCGCGCACGGTCTCGCCGCGCCCATCCTCTACACCGCCGATGGTCCCTCGGTTGTGACCAAGGGCTCCCTCCCGGGGCTGCCCGCCGTCATCAACTTCGGCACCGGCGACGCGCGCAGCTCCTTCGCCGAGTTCGCGAAGATCCGTCCCAACGGCCCGCGCATGAGCGGAGAGTACTGGGCCGGCTGGTTCGATCACTGGGGAGACAAGCACCAGACGCGTCCCGCCGCGACCGAAGCAGACGAGCTCGGCTGGATGCTCTCACAGGGCTACTCCGTCAGCCTGTACATGGCGGACGGCGGCACCAGCTTCGGCTGGATGAACGGCGCCAACACCGATGGCAAGAACTACGAGCCGGACACCACCAGCTACGACTACGACGCGCCGATCAGCGAAAACGGCGACCTCTCGCCGAAGTTCCTCGCCTTCCGCGACGTCATCGCTAAGGCGACAGGCACAACACCGTCCGCACCGCCAAAGCCCGCAAAACGATCCACCTTCCCCACCGGCGGCTCCTTCGAGGCAGCCTCGCTCTGGGCCAATCTTCCGGAGCCCTTAACTTCACCCACCCCGCTCACCATGGAGGATCTCGACCAGAACTACGGCTACGTCCTCTACAGCACAAAGCTGCCTGCGAGTGCGAGCGGCGAGCTAAAGCTCGATGGCCTGCATGACTATGCGCAGATCTATCTTGACCGTAAGCTCGCGGGAACACTCGATCGGAGACTGAACCAGAACACCCTCTCTCTGCCAGCGGCCGCCGTGCCGCGAACGCTCGAGATCCTCGTCGAGAACACGGGCCGGGTCAACTACACCGATATGATCCAGACCGAGCGCAAGGGCCTAACCGGCGCGGCGACCTTTGCCGGGGCCTCGCTCGGACCGTGGCAGATCTACTCCCTGCCTTTGGCCGGCGCCACCAACCCGGCCAACTTCACCTACAGCCCCAGCGGATGTACCGGCCCCTGCTTCTACCGCGCGAAGCTAAAGGTGGGCGCCCCGGCTGATACCTACCTCGACCTGCGCGAAAACACCAAAGGCTTTGTGTGGTTCAACAACATTCCACTCGGACGATTCTGGAGTATCGGTCCGCAGTACGCTCTCTGGACTCCTGGGGCGTGGATGCACCCTGGCAACAACGACGTGATCCTGTTCGACCTGATGGGCAGCAACAAGCCACACCTGAGCACTTCAGCCGAGTGGGTCGCTGCCCCAACCCTGGCCAAGCCGGAGACCGCAAGATAGCGTCGTCAAACGGTCTCGGCCGGCACATCGCTCAATGTGAACTCGACCGTCTTCTCACCCAGAATCGGATGCTTTGCATGCAGCGTCACCGTGCCCGCCTGTTCCTTCGTCCGAATCCAGATCGCACCCGTACCACCAATCAGCGCAAACGGTGTGTCGCCGATGATCTCGGCCGGCCCATCCACCCGGAGCTCGATAGCATCGGCGGCAAACGGTCGCACCCGGCCGAACTCGTCATTGACACGCAGCACCACGCGTACGGCATCCGCACCATCCGCCATGAGCTTCGTCTCATCCGGCAGCAGCACGAACTCGTGATCAACCCCCTTGCCCGAGTAGCTCTTTGAGATCACCTGCTTACCTGCGATGAAGCCATCGATGCGCAGATCCCCCCACGTCTTCACCTTGCCCTCGAGCGGAATGTTGAACGGCGGGTACTTCAGATGAGCAAAGCGCTGGCGATCGGCATCACTCTCGGTGATCATCTGCCACCCCTTGCCATCATTGATAAAAAGCTTCAGGTGATCGCAATTCGAGCTGATCAGCGCGTCCATAAAGTTGATCGACTCGTCATTCTTCGCCCAGTGAAACGAAGCCTCCAGCACGATCTCCTCTGCGGGCTCGCACATGGACTTGTAGAAGCCAGCCGCGGGTTTCGGCGTGCGAAACATATCCATCACGCCGTGGTAGCAGATGCGATCGCCGGAACCGAAGTTATCGTGCGTGTTGTAGTCGAACGCGCACCAACCGATGCCGCCGGCATACTGCGCATTCGAGGCCAGCTGATCGTGCACCCGCACATGGCGGATCGTGTGCTCCTGCAGCCGTTCCTTGCTGTCAATCGTCTTCGTCGGAAACGTGTGCCCGACAAACTCCGTGTTGAGATATCGCGGATGATTCGGCGCCTTCAACGGAAAACCGAAGTCATTCATCGTGAACACGTCCTCGAGAAACTCGGACTCCTGAAAGTATCGAATTCCTCCCGTCTGTCGGCCTTTATCGAGCGCATGGGCCAGCGCATTCGTTCGCACGTAGAAGTCATGGTTGTCGCGCGACTCGTTGATCCGAACCCCCCACAAAACGATCGATGGATGATTCCAGTCGCGGCGCACCATGCGGCGAACGTTATCGACCGCTATGTCCTGCCATGGCGTCGGACCGATGTGCTGCCAGCCCGGAATCTCTTCAAGCACCAACAGCCCGATCTCGTCGCACTCATCCAGAAAGTGGCGCGACTGCGGGTAGTGCGACGTCCGAACGATGTTGCAGCGAAGATCATGCCGTAGAATCCGTGCGTCCTGTCGCTGCGGTCGCGCCGGCATCGCCTGCCCAACCCACGGGAACGTCTGGTGGCGATCGAGGCCATGCAGCTTGATCACGTTGCCGTTCAGAGAAAATCCCTGATCGGTAAAGATCGCCTCGCGAAACCCAATACGCCGCGCATCCTCGTCGATTACGCGGCCGTTCTCCAGCAATTGCACGTTGACGGTGTACAACTTCGGATGCTGGAGATCCCACGGCTCAATAGCTCCCAACTTCGTCAGTGTGAGCGTGTGCCCGGCGCCGTCGATCGGCATGCTCGCCGCAGCGCCGGAAGTCTGTCCGTCATCAACGTTCGCGCGCTCGATCGGCTGGGGTGTCGGTACCCGTGACGTCGCGCGCGCCAGGACGCGGTCTCCATCCAGCAGCTCGGCACGCAGGTAGAACTTGCCCGAAGATGTGCCGGATGCGCGATCAAGAAAGCACGTCACATCGACTGTCGGGTTGTTGCCGAGAACGTCCTTGGGCTGCGCATGGATATTCTCGAGATAAGTCTGCGGCACCACACGCAAAGAGACCTCGCGATAGATACCGCCGAACGTCAGGTAATCAATCTCATTACCGAACGGCGGGATGTCCTCCCGCTCGGTCGAGTCCACATCCACTGCCAGCACGTTCTTCCCTGCCGGATCGAACAGCCCCGTCAGCTCATAGGAAAATGGCGTGTAGCCGCCCTTGTACTCACCCAGCTTCTTGCCGTTGAGCCAAACCGTGGAGGCCGTCATCACACCTTCAAAGTCAACAAAGACGCGTTTGCCCTGCGCCTCCGCTGGCACCTTGATGGGTCGCCGATAGAGCGATACAAACTCGTAGCTCTTGTCGTCGAAGCTATGCCAGGGCAAACGGGTATTCGTATGCGGAAGGATGACAGGAGTGAAACCCGAGTCATCGAAGTCCACCGCATGCGCAGCCTCGGACCCACTCGGCGAGTACCGCCACCCGCGGTTCATCGGGAGAACCAGGCGGCCAGCCGCAGGAGCCGCTAGCCTCTGCGCCAGCGCGGATGTCTCCAGCTTCGTTGCCGCCAGAGCGGTGCCGGACGTCTTGAGAAAATGCCTGCGATCCATAAGACTCCTGCCATCCGAGAAGATCGGTGCGGCTTCCATGTAACCACAGTCCAACACCTCTCCGCGAATGCAGCGCGGCAGTGGTCGAGCTACATGCTCCGCACCCGCGGAACCATGCATGCCTTAGGGCTTCGTCTTTTTACTGCCTTCCGCACTTCGCGAGGGAGCCTTCGATGACTTCTTCGCATCGCTATCGGCCGCGCCCTTCGTGGATAATCTCTCGGCTTCCGTAGCAGAAGCAGCCGCCGTCGCACCTTTGCCATTCTGCGCGTTCGCACTCGCCGCACTCTGTCGTGTGGTGGAAGAGCCGTTCGAGTCCGCCTCCGCAGAATGAGCCGCTTGAGCCGAAGCCATCACAACCTCTTCCGGCGTCGGCCGGGGAGCAGTGCTCCAAAGAGCCAAAAAGCGCTCGAGATTGTAGCCTGCCTCCTTTGCAACAGAGATCCCGCGCGAGACAATCTGCTCTACCACTTCGAGTGACCTCGCCGGCGTCTCTTCCGCAACCAGGAAGAGCGATGGGAGTTGGATCCAGCTCAGCAGCTCTTCAAACTGCTCTTTGTTCAGATAGGTAACAGTGTCAGATCGGTTGATTCCAGCAAGCCACTGCACATCGCCTTGCTGCCAGAACCCGGGATTCCCAAGCCACGAGGCAGGGGCATCATTGCCCTGAGCCAGCAGCAGCCGAACCCGTGCGGCAAAACGCCACGCATCATCGCCGTGCAGCTCGAGGGCGGAGAATATCTCCGCCAGAGAAGATCGAAGCTGCAGATGATCAAACATCTCCGGGCTAAGCAGTGTCTCCGACGCGTGCAAGATCGCCCACGCAAGGACGGGAGCCCAGATCGACGAAGTCCCTCCGACGGCTGAACTCGGCAGCATAGTGCGAACCGACGCCGGCCAAGCCGAGGAGAAGGTCTGCTCCAGCAGAGGGAGTTCGCTCGCCGCCTGCAGCAGATGACGCAGCGTTGTGGACGAACTGGTCGACGAGCTCTCAACCGGCAGAGTCATCTCATGATCCGCTCCGGAGAAGCGCTGCACCTGCTCAAAGAAAGGAGCTGCCGCTGTGACCAATGCTTCCAGCCGATCATCAAAGGCTCGAGCCAAGCCCTTCGCCTTCCCGACGCTCGCCTGCGCCTTCTTCGCTGCTGCCGGGGAGCCCTTTGCCTCTCCTGCAGCCTGCTCCTGAGTTACCTGCGTAAGTGTCTGAATCGCTTCTCGATTGAGCGCGTGACGCAGCGCCTGGTGCAACGGACGAAGCCGCAGCTTCGAGAGCGCCTCGTCCAGATTGTGCACACCCGCACCCTGAAGCGCATCGCAGAGCTGATCCCATGGCAACTCGGCCGTCGCCTGCAATTCACGGAAGTCCTGCAGCACAACATACTGATAGCCCCGCAGATCAGTCGTCAGGCCGTGATAGTCAAAGTCTCGCGATCGCCGCAGAAAAGAAAGTCCACGTGCCGCATCACGGTAGCCGATGATTGTGGCGTCATCGGATCGCAGGTTCATCGCCTCACTCAGCTGCCGTTGGCGCATCTGCCCGCTTATCTTATCCATGGAGGCAACCGAGGTATGAATCGTTCCGCGCGTGCTGCCGTATGTGTTGTTGTACAGAATCAACGCACGATCATTTCCAGCTCGGTTGGAGTAAGCAAAAACGTTCTCGTCGACTGCTCCGTGATCGGTCCAGAAGTCGTACATCACAAAGTTTGCACTCTCGGCGAAGACGTGCCGCCGCTTCAGCAGCGGCGCAATCTCCTGTTGATGCCGCGACACCAGCGCATCGTTTGGCCACTCGTCCATGCGTGCGCGTTTGTACTCCATGCCGTAGCGCTCGGTATAGCCCTCAATCTGTCCATGTCCAAACATCGGCAGCCCCGGCAATGTCGACATCAACGTCGCCACACCAAAACACTTATCGCCTGAGCCGAACTGATCAATCGTCGTGCGCTCATCGGGGTTCGACATGAAGTTCACGTAACGCTTCAAAATGTCCGGATCGAACTCGATCGTCTTCTTCAGGTACGACCGGTACTTCGCATTCTCCTCATCGCGCAGCATGTTCATAAACGCGCTGTTGTACACGCGATGCATTCCAAGTGTCCGAACGAAGTAGCCTTCGAGCATCCAGAACGCCTCCGCCAGCAGCAGCGTTCCGGGCACCTCTACCGCCACACGGTCCACCACCTCGCGCCAAAACTCATGCGGCATCAAGGCGTCGAACTCTTCCTGCGTCAAAGCCGATTCAGCACGGGATGGAATGGATCCACCAACTCCCGGCAGCGGAAACCACAGCCGCTGTACATGTCGTTTCGCCAGCGTCATGGCAGCATCGAAGCGAATGATCGGGAACAGCCGGGCAACATGCAGGATCGCCTGAATCACATGCTCGCGCACATACGCCTTCGAGTAATCCAGCTGCGCCGTATCGTTCCACGCAAACGTTGTGCCGTCATTGCCGTGATACACAAAGCGAGTCTCGCCACTGTTCTGCTGGCGCAGCCGAAAGACCACCGCAGCATCTGTCTGATCGAAGTAGTGATCTTCAATCTTGATCTCGACTCGCGAGTCACTCGAAAGATCCGGGCCTTCAAAACTGTAAGAAGGAAAGGGACTCTCCGGCCGCGAGATAAACCAGTCCGGATGCTCGATCACCCACGTCGAGTCGATGCCCATGTGATTCGGCACCATGTCGCTGGCCAGCCGGATGCCCGCTTCGGCTGCGCGATCTCGCAGGTACTCATATGCCGCCGGACCGCCAAGATCTTCAGCGATCTGATAATCCTTCAGTGAATATGCGGACGCAACCGAGTCCTCCTGGCCACGCAGTCGCTTGATCGTTCGCGACGCCACACTGCGTTCCCACAGACCGATCAACCACAGGCCCGTCATGCCGCGCTGCGCCAAGAGACGAAGCTCTTCATCCGGAATCTGGTCCAGCCGGTGGATGTGCCGGCCATACTTCTTCGAAAGCTGCTCGAGCCACACATAGGTGCTCTTCGCCATCAGCACCACGGTCGGCATCCACGCCTGGTCTTCGCTGAAGGCCTCGTACTCGTTCAGCGGCGCCTGGTGGTCCGAGGCGTAACGACGGCGTCGCGCCTCCGCCTCGGCAAACCCGATGAACTCGTCACCGACAAATCCCGCGGCCCCGAAGTCCTGTCCGCCACGTTCCCCGAACCGTCCCGGAACGGGAGGATGAAAGCGCATCCAGATCGCAATGTCTTCTTCCCGCAGCACATCGATCGCCAGCAGCGTTCGCCGCAGATCCTCGCCCAGGTACGGCGCCCACTGCTCTCGAATAAAGTCCAGCTGCCCCGAAAGAGAATCTGGCGCAGCCAGCATCGGGGATCGCAGCACATCCAGCAGCGTGCCCGCCTCCGGACTCCAGAGCGGCCGTGTCGCGAAATAGTCTGGAAACTCTTCTGTCACCTCGGGGTACATCGTCGTCCGCGCCAGCGGCCGATCGTCAAAGAGTTCGCGAAAAGGCGCAAAGGCTGGATTTGCATTGGCGAGCCATAGCAGCAGCAACTCCTCTAACGCGGCCTCACGATGCGGCGTACTGTCGGTTGTCGCCGCCAGCCACTCGTTCACCGTCAACTCGTTACGAAACACCGCAACCGTCGGAAACTGTGCTGAAAATTCACGCAGCAGTTCAGCAACCTGCTCCGCCGGAAGCTGCGTGCCGAACCAGCGCAACGCCTCCGCCATCACCGCCGGATCCATCTCCTCGCGGTACCGGGCCACCATCGCATGACTCAGCTCGTCGATTAGCCCCATGGCAAACAACGCACCGGCATTCACCACGTCAGAGGCTTTCGCTGCCGAACCCTCCGCGGCGCGCAGCTCATTCCATTGCGCCGCCAGCTTGCGGCTTGCCGCAACATTGCCGAAGATCACATTGCCATCGAACTCGAACAAAAGATCATCGAGTGCAAGCTTCTCTCGAAAGACGCGGGAGATATGAAATTCCATGCTCGGATCTTCCTTCTCGATCGGGTATGACCACGTATCTGCTTACCTTTAGTGAAACACGAGTCCCGCTCCCGCGCCTTCATAAGACGACGAAGAGAACTGCAGCAAACGCAAGGTGACGACGGACACGGAACAAAGTCTTGCTATTGGATGCCAGCCCGGCCCGCAGCTTTGCATCGTGCCGTCCGCCCTCAATAACACCCGTGTCCCAGGTCTTCTTGGTCCACTCACCGTGCAATCGCATGGACTGCCGCGCATGCGTCTTGAACGTCACGGATCACCGCTGTAGTCTGATCCTCCGTCGTGGCATCACTCAACGTAAACCGCACCGCCGTCTGCGCCACCTCCGGAGCCACGCCCATCGCCAGCAGCACGTGTGAGGGCCGGTCACTTCCCGCCGCGCACGCCGATCCGCTCGAACACAGAACCCCTCGCTCTTCGAGCTGCAGCAGCACCGACTCCCCGCTCGTTCCCGGAAAGCAGAACGACGCGCTGTTCGGCAGTCGCTCAACCGGGTCGCCCGTAAGCACCGCCTCTGGTACTCCCGCCAGAACGCCGCGAATCAACTGATCTCGCAGACCCCGCAGCCGCGCCGCCCGATCCGCTTGCGCCGTCATCGCCAGCTCCAGCGCCAGCGCAAATCCAACGGCCCCCGCAACGTTCTCGGTCCCGGATCGCCGTCCGCGCTCCTGCCCACCACCATGCAGCAGCGGCTCCGCCGCCACTCGTCCCCGCAGATACAACACGCCCGTCCCCTTCGGCGCACCCAGCTTGTGCCCGGAGAGACTCATCGCGTCCACTCCAAGCTCCCGCACGTCGAGCGGCAGTGATCCTGCTGCCTGCACGGCATCCGTGTGTATAGGGACGCTCTTCGCATGCGCCAGCCGCACAATCTCGCTCATCGGCTGAATCGTTCCCACCTCGTTGTTCGCCATCATCACCGAGCAAAGCGTCGTCTCGTTGGTAAGCGTCGCCTCCAGCTCCTCAAGGTCGATTCGACCAACACGATCCACCCCAATTCGGCTCACGCGAAACTCGTGATGCCGCCGCAGGTAGTCGCAGGATTCCAGCACCGCCTCATGCTCAATGGTTGTCATAATCACATGCCGCCCACGCGGCGTCGCCAGGGCGATTCCCTTAATCGCCAGGTTGTCGGCCTCGGTGCCACCTGACGTGAAGATGACCTCGCTTGCTCGGCACCCCAGACTCGCGGCCACTCTGGATCGTGCATCTGCCAACGCTCTCGCCGCCTGCTCGCCCAGCGAATGATGACTCGAGGGATTACCGAACTCCCCGGTCAGATACGGCCACATCGCTTCGAGCACCTCGCGTCGCACCGGTGTCGTCGCCGCCGCGTCCAGGTAGATCACGCCGCCCCGCTTCCCTTCTCCACATCCAGTCCGAGATCCAGCGACCGCACACTATGGGTCAGCGCACCCACCGAGATAATGTCGACGCCCGTCTCCGCAATCGCTCGCACCGTCTCCAGCCGCACCGTTCCGCTCGCCTCCACCAGGGCGCGCCCACCCACCTGCCGCACTCCGGCACGCAGATCGTCGATCGAGAAGTTATCGAGCATGATCGTATCCACACCGGCCGCAAGCACCGGCTCAATCTGACCCGCACGATCCACTTCGACTTCGAAGTGCGCCGTGTGCGGCAATCGCGCGCGCGCCTCTCGCAACGCCTCGGTCAACGTCTTCGTTCCATCCGCCAGCAGCAGTGCCAGATGATTATCCTTCGCCATCACCGCGTCCGAGAGCGAAAAGCGGTGGTTCTGTCCACCACCGCAGCGCACCGCATAGCGCTCAAACAAGCGCAGGCCCGGCGTCGTCTTCCGCGTGTCGACGATCCTCGCCTTTGTGCCTTCGATCACCGCTACAAACGCCGCCGTCAGCGTCGCGACCCCCGAGAGTCTCTGCATAAAGTTCAGCGCCACCCGCTCCGCCTGCAGCACCGCGCGCGCCGGTCCGTGCACCTCTGCCAGCACTCGGTCCTTTTCAAACCTCTCCGCATCCGCAACCTGAAACGTCGTGCGAATCCTCGCGTCCGTTAGCGTCATCGCCGCGGCAAAGATGTCCGCGCCGCTCAGTACGCCAGCCTCCCGCGCCACCAGCTGTGCCGTCACTGTCGCTGTCTCGGGAATCAGCGTCTGCGACGTAAGATCGCCCCACGGCGCGTCCTCAAGCAGCGCCATCCGCACCACTCGCTCCACGCTGTCAGCGCTCAGCGGCGTCAGCATGCAACCGGCACTCTGCGCGCATACACTGACGCATGTTGGAACGCCGTCGACGTCTCCGGAAAATCCACCCGGAAGTGAGCTCCGCGCGACTCCCGCCGAGCCAGGGCTGATGCCACCACCACCCGCGCAATCGTCAACAGATTCGCCGTCTCCAGATCCGCAACCGCCGCTCCCTCACCCGTCCATCGAGCCAGCCGATTCGCTGCCTCCAGCAGATCGCCCTCCGTCCGCTGAATGCCGGCCGCCCGCCACATCAGCGCCTGCAGCGCCTCACGATCAACCGCCTCGCCGACTCCTGCAGCGTCGGTCCCGAGCGGCTCCGCCTGCGCCATCTCCTCATCCCACACGGGCCAAGCATCATCCACCGGCCATGTGGGCTCGTTCAGCAGATGCGCCGCCCGCCACGCAAACACCAGGCTCTCCAGCAGCGAGTTCGACGCCAGCCGATTCGCTCCATGCACACCCGTACACGCCACTTCACCCGCCGCAAACAGTCCGGGCAGCGACGTCCGCCCCCACGTATCTGTCCGCACGCCGCCCATCCAGTAGTGCGCCGCCGGCGTCACCGGAATCGGCACCTCCGACCAGTCCAGCCCGTTCCGCCGGCACGCCGCGTCGATCGTGGGAAACCGCTCCATCAGGAACTTCGCCCCCAGCGCCGTCGCATCCAGCCACACCGGTTGGCCGCCCTGCTTCGCCATCTGCGCCGCAATCCCGCGCGCCACCACATCCCGCGGCGCCAGCTCAGCCCCCGGGTGTACCATCTGCATGAATCGGTTGCCGTCCACATCACGCAGTACAGCGCCATCCCCGCGCACAGCCTCTGAGATCAAAAAATTCCCCGGCAGCGCCAGAGCCGTTGGGTGAAATTGATAGAACTCCAGGTTCGCCACCTCGGCCCCAGCCCGCAACGCCAGCGCAACCCCGTCGCCCGTCGCCACACTTGGGTTGGTCGTATGCCGGTACAGCTGGCCCGCGCCGCCGCTCGCCAGAATCACCGCATCAACCTCAAGCACACAGCGCGCACCGCTCTCCTCCAGAATCTCCAGCCCCGCCACGCGCTCGTCCCGAACCATCAGGTCGCACGCAAACGTATGCTCGAGTACTGCAATCTCCTTTGCTCGCACGGCACGAACCAGCGCCATCTCGATCGCAAGCCCGGTCGCATCGCCACCCGCATGCAGCACCCGAGCTCGCGAGTGCGCCGCCTCCAGCGCCCGCGCAAACTCGCCATTGCGCTGGTCGAACACCACACCTAGATCGACAAGATCCAGCACCCGTTGTGGACCCTCCGAGCAAAGCACCTCCACGGCGCCCAGATCGCACAGCCCGGCCCCGGCTCGCAGCGTATCCGCCACATGCTCCTCCACGCTGTCGTCGCGAAACAGCGCCGCCGCAATACCGCCCTGCGCATAGCGCGTGTTGCTCTCCGCCAGCTGCGCCTTCGTCACCAGCGTCACGCGATGCTTCCGGCTCACTTCAAGCGCGGCAATCAAACCCGCGATGCCGCTGCCCACCACCACCACATGCTTCATCGCGCACCCGCCACGGCGTTCGCCGGCTTCAGGCTCAGCATGCGTTCAAGCGCCACACGCGCGGGCGCCGCTGTCGCCTCATCCACCGTGATCCGGTTCAACACCTCACCTCGCTCCAGCGCCTCCAGAACCCACGCCAGATACCCGGGATGAATCCGGTACATCGTCGAGCACGGGCAAATCACCGGATCGAGGCAAAAGATCGTATGCTCCGGATGCTCATTCGCCAGCCGCTGCACCATGTTGATCTCCGTGCCGATCGCAAACACGCCGCCCGGGGCCGCCGCCTCGATCGCCTTCTTGATGTAGTCGGTCGACCCAGCTTCATCCGCCGCGTCCACCACCTCCATCGGGCACTCCGGATGCACGATCACCCGCACCCCTGGATACTTCGCCCGCGCCTTCGCAATCTGCTCCACCGAGAATCGCTTGTGCACCGAGCAGAACCCATGCCACAGCAGCACCTGCGCCTCTCGCAGCGTCTCCGCCGAGCTCCCGCCCAGTGGCTTCCGCGGATCCCAGATCGGCATCTGCTCGATTGGCACGCCCATCGCCTTCGCCGTATTCCGTCCCAGGTGCTGATCAGGAAAAAACAGCACCCGCTGTCCGCGCTCAAACGCCCATGTCAGCACCGACTTCGCATTCGACGATGTACACACAATTCCGCCATGCCGCCCGCAGAACCCCTTCAGCGCAGCCGACGAGTTCATGTAGGTCACCGGCACCACCGGCACCCGTCCGCTTGCGTCCGGCTCCGTCCCGAAGATCTCTTCCAGCTGCTCCCAGCACTCCTCCACCGAGTCCAGATCCGCCATGTCCGCCATCGAGCAGCCCGCGGCCAGGTTCGGCAGAATCACCGACTGATTCGGCCCCGACAGCATGTCCGCCGTCTCCGCCATAAAGTGCACGCCGCAGAAGATGATCGCCTCCGCCGCCGTGCGCGTCTTCGCCGCCTGCGCCAGCTGGAACGAGTCCCCGACGAAATCCGCGTACTGCACCACCTCGTCCCGCTGATAGAAGTGCCCCAGAATCACTGCGCGCTCGCCCAGTGTGTGCCGCGCCGCCCGGATCCGCAGATCCAGCTCCGCCGGCGACGCCCTCCGGTACTCCTCCGGCAGCCCGCCCTGCCGCGGCGCGTCCGCCGGGATGCGGTCCATCACCGACGCCCCCGGCCCATAGCTCGACGGTAGCGCGTCAAACACCCACGGCCCCTCTGCAAGCCCCGCATCACAGGTCGTCACCGCCGGGGCCGCGCGCAGCGTTCCCGGCTCACCAAGGCCTTGAATCCGAACCAGCTGAATCGTCCTATCGACGGAAGCCAATGCTCTCTCCTGCTGAGGCGCCAGGCTAACTGCCGGCCCTGGTCCTCGCCGCGATCTCCGTGCAACTCCCGCCCGGAGAAAACCGCTGATTAAATTATGAGGGCTGAGCCGAAAAGTCGCAGCTTTCAACGATCTGCATGCCAGATACTGCAAATTTCCTCCGCCCTTGAACCTGGATCGCGCGCCCCCACCCTCCCCAGCCGCCTCGCTCAACCACCCTGCACGATACTCTGGACACTACTTGTCCGGACTCCTTCAGAGCGCCTCAAGTCCAATTACCATCCCAACCGGCCCCGGAACGACGCATGCCGCAGACCTCGCTCAAATCCGCCCCACAAGCCGTCCGGTACTCCCTCCTGACCCGCATCCAAAGCCTTCTCGCCTGCAGCCTGCTTGTCCTTGCCGTGCCTCGTGCCTTCGCTCAGGCCGTTCCATCGCTCTCCCCTGATCCCCTTCGCGAGGTCCGCGCCCTCATCTCCGCCGGGAACTTTCCCCTCGCCGAAACCCGCCTGCGCACAGTCATCATCGCCTCGCCCAGCAACCCCGAGCCCCGCTTCCTCCTCGGCTATGTCCTCTTTCGCCAGCAGCGCGCGGCTGACTCGCTCGCCGCCTTCACCGATGCAGCCACCCTCCGCAACCCCGCCGCCGACGAACTCACCACCGTCGCCTCTGACTACATTCTCCTCAAGGACTATGCCGACGCCAGGCGCTGGCTCACCCTCGCCACCAAAACCGATCCCGCCAACGTCAACGCCTGGTACCTGCTCGGCCGCACCGACTACAACCTCGACCTCGCCGAAGAAGCCAAACAGGCCTTCGTCACCTGCCTCCACCTTCAGCCCGGCAACGTCAAAGCCCGCTATAACCTCGGCCTTGCGGAAGAGCGCCTGCGCCACCCCGAGGACGCGCTCGCCGCCTACCGCGAGGCCATCGCTCTCGAGGCACAGCTCCCCGCGGCACAGCTCCCGCATCGCGACTCCCAGCCCTACCTCGACCTCGGCATGCTCCTCCTCCAGCAGGAAAAGCCCCAGGAAGCACTCGATCCGCTCACGGCTGCCGTCCAGCTCGCCACCGCGAACCCGCTCGCTCATCAACAGCTCGCCCTCGCGCTCGAGAAGCTCGGCCGCTACAAGGAGGCAGCCGCCGAGATGACCATCTGCGCCCGCCTCGCACCCGATTCGCAGGCGCCACCCTTCTTTCTCGGCCGCCTTTACCACCGGCTCGGCATGGAAGCCGAAGCGAAAGAGCAGTTCGCCCGCGCACAAGCCCTCGCCGGCACCCACTCCGCCACCGACGTCCCCAACCTGGAACACGCCACCCCCTGAGCCTCCCGCGCCCGATCCTTCCCGTCCCCACCCGCGTTCTCTATACTGCAGGCACGCTATGAGCAAACCCTTTTCGCTGCTGGCGCTCCTGATCGCAACCTCCGTGCCGGCCCTGGCCCACGCTCAGTCTCCCGAGGTCCAGCAGCTCTACCAGAAAGCCCACGCGGATCAGGAAGCCGGCCATCCCGAGCAGGCCGTCGCCGACTACCGCCAGCTTCTCCGTCTCGACGCCTCCATCGCCCCCGCCTATAACAACCTCGGTCGCCTCCTCTTCAATCTCAATCGGTTCCCCGAGGCCATCACCACCCTCGAAAAAGGTCTCAGTCTGCAACCCGACATGGCCCCCGCCAGTGTCATGCTCGGAGCCAGCTATCTGCAGCTCGGCAACGCCACCAGGGCCGTCCCGCCGCTGGAAACCGGCGTCGCCGCCCTGCCCGACGATCACTTCGCCCGGATCTCTCTCGCCCGCGCCTACATGCGCCTTGAGCGCCGCGAGGACGCCGTCGCCCAGCTCCAGCAGCTCGTCCAGCGCGACCCCAAAGACCAGGAGAGCTGGTACCTCCTCGGCAAGCTCCAGCTCGAGCAGTCCCAGGCCTCCTTCGCCCAGGTCCAGGCCATCAGCCCCGACTCCCCGCTCTCCCACCAGCTCTCCGGCGAAATCATGGAGAGCATGAAGAACACCCCTGGCGCCGTCGCCGAGTACAAACGAGCCCTCACCATTGACGCCACCGACCTCGAAGCCCAGGGACATCTCGCTAATCTTTATTGGAGCACCGGTGACTGGGCTCAGGCACGCCCGCTCCTCACCGACTACCTCGCCAAACGCCCCGCCGACTGCCTCGCCCGCTGGAAGCTCGGCAATACCCTCAGCCAGATGGACGCCTCACCCGAAGACGTCCTCCACGAGATCGACCCCGCCCTCAAGCAATGCCCAGACCTCGCCCAGGCCCGCGTCGATCGCGCCCGAGCCCTGCTCAAAACCGGTCACGCCAAAGAAGCCCTCCCCGAGCTCAAGACCGCCGAGACCAAGGCGCCCGACGAGCCCTCCATCCAATTTCTTCTCGCCCGTGTCTACAAGACCCTCGGCGACCCCGCCGCCGCCGCAACCGCCAGCGCCCGCTTCGCGTCCCTCCAGAAAGCCGAGCACGACGCCGCCGAAAAACACGCCGCCGACGTCATCACCGCCAACCAGTAGCCAGCTGGTTTTGCCAATCAACAGCCAGCTGGTTTTTGTTGTCATCCCGTAGGGATCTGCTTCTCTACCGCCCCCACCCACGCCTCTCTGTTCTCGCCTTTCTTGTTGTCATCCCGTAGGGATCTGCTTCTCTACCACCGCCCTCACGCACCCACGCCTCTCTGTCTTCCCTTTGCTGTTTTGCCTCTCTGTTCTCGCCTTTCTGTTGTCGTCCCGAAGGGATCTGCTTCTCTACCACCACCCTCACCGCACCCTAAGACCCCGTCCGCGCCGTCACATACTCCCGCCAGATCTCCTCCGCCCGCCCCTCCGTGTCACTCGTCGTCCCGCTCGTCGCCGCCGCAATCTCCTTGAACGATGCCTTCGGCGTCCGGTCCGCATACAGCAGCCCATTCGCCTCCTGGTACGTATCCGTCAGCTGCGTGTAGCAGAAGCCCGCGAGCGCCGGCAGATTCCGCACCACCCCCAGCAGCGCGCCGTACCGCTCCAGCAGCTGCTCCGCCGTCTGCGAGCGCGAGTACCCCCACGTCGCCTGTTCGCGGCTCAGCGCAATTCCGCCAAACTCCGTCAGCACAATCGGGTGCGCCACCTCTCCGTCCTTACCCCCACTCGCATTCTCCCCCAGCAGCAGCAGCCGGCCGCCCGGCCGCTCCCGCCGAAACAGCTTGGCCTCGATGTCGTCGATCCCGTATCGCGTCCCAATCCGCTCCGGCTGGTCGTCATAGTCATGGATTCCCATCACATCCGTCGCCACACTCTCCCACCCATCGTTGCCCACCACCGGCCGGCTCGGGTCGAGCGTCTTCGTCAGGTGATACAGCGCCTGCACATAGTGCCGCTGCGCCATGCTCTCCGGCAGGTTCGGCACCCCCCAGCTCTCATTGAACGGCACCCATGCCACAATGCACGGGTGGCTCTTGTCCCGGTGCAGCACCTCTTGCCACTCATGCGTCAGCCGCTGGATCGATCGCGTCGTGTACCGGTACGCGCTCGGCATCTCCTCCCACACCAGCAATCCCAGCCGGTCCGCCCAGTACAGATACCGCGCACTCTCGATCTTCTGGTGCTTCCGAACTCCGTTAAACCCCATCCGCTTCGTCAGCAAAATATCCGTCGCCAGCGCATCGTCATTCGGGGCCGTCAGCCCGGACTTCGGCCAGTACCCCTGGTCAAGCACCAGCCGCAGCGGAAACGGCCGCCCATTCATCAGGAACCGATCCCCCTGCACCGCCACATTCCTCAGCGCCGTATAGCTCTCCACCCGATCCAGCAGCCCGCCCGCTTCATCCCGTAGCTCCATCACCACGTCGATCAGCGTCGGCGTCGCTGGCGACCACAGCAGCACATTGCGAAAGTCATCGATCCCTGGGTCCGACAGCACAATCTGCCGATGCACCTCGTCTGCAATCACCTGGTACGTGTCATTCGCCAGCAGCTGTCCACCCGCCGTCAGCTGGACCGTCAGCGCCAACAGCCCGCTCGCCGCCCGGTCGTGTCGCTGTTCAATATGCGCCTCGAGCCCGATCTCCCACCGCTCCAGACTCGCCGTCCATTGCACTGATCGGATCCGCGTGCACGGCACCGTCTCCAGCCACACGGTCTGCCAGATCCCCGTCGTCCGCGGATACCAGATCGAGTGCGGCTCCAGCTGCCAATCCTGCTTTCCTCGCGGCTTCGCCAGATCCGCCGGATCATCATCCGCCCGCACCACCAGCTCCTGCGGACCCTCCGCCCGCAGCGCCGTCGTCACATCCGCGTGGAACGGCGTATACCCGCCAGTGTGCGAGCACACATGCACCCCGTTCACCCACACCGTCGCCGCAAAGTCCACCGCCTCAAAGTGCAGCAGCAATCGCTCCTCCGTCGCCAGCGGCCTCTGCTCCCACGTCCTCCGGTACCACACCGAGCCGTAGAACCCCGTATCCGCCAGCCCGCTCGCCTCCGTCTCCGGACTGAACGGCACCTCGATGGCACAGTCCCAACGCACCTGCTCCGGGTGCTCGCTCACCGAGTCCCGTCCCTTCGAAAACTCCCATTGCCCATTCAGAGATCGCCACTCGTTCCGCCGCAATTGCGGCCGCGGATACGGCTCGTCGAGGTTCATCAAAGGGCGTGCTGTCACTTCTGTCATGGGGAGGTCTCCTCTCTCTAACCCTACGCGTCTCTCGCTTCCGGCCGCACCCGCCGCACCTTCATTTTCGCGGGCCTTGGGTCAGCGTGTCCCCCTCCTTCGCCGCTCTCTTTCGTCATCACCGACGTGCTACCGTGGCTGAGCCTGCTCTTTCCAGGCCGGCACGCGCCCTGCTGCACCCGATCCCCGCCCCCTCTCAGGAGCCCTGATGTCTCTCCGCACCGCCGCTACCCTCCTTCCGCTCGCCCTCGCTCCCGCGCTCTCGCTTGGCCAGACGCATTACCAGCCCACCCTCGAGTCCCTGAACGCGCATCCGCTTCCCGCCTGGTACGCTGACGCCAAGCTCGGTATCTTCATCCATTGGGGCCTCTACTCCGTTCCCGGCTGGGCACCGCTCCAGCACGGCGACCATGACTTCGCCAACACCGACTACATCAAGAACAATCCCTACGCCGAGTGGTACTCGAACGTCATGCGCATCGCGGGCTCACCCACCCAGCTCTATCAGCAGCAGCACTTCAACGGTGCCGACTACTACGACTTCACCCCCACCTTCAACGAGCAGTCCGCGAAGTGGTCCCCCGATGCCTGGGCCAGGACCTTCCGCGATGCCGGCGCCAAATACGTCGTCCTCACCACCAAGCACCACGACGGCTTTGCTCTCTGGCCCACCGCCATCGCCAACCCCAACCAGAAAAACCTCAGCGCCAAACGCGATATCGTCGGCGATCTCACCCGCAGCGTCCAGGCAGCCGGCCTTCGCATGGGCCTCTACTACTCCGGCGGCTACGATTGGACCTTCAACCGCGGCCCCATCGAAAAACAGGCCGACTACGACACCGTCAAGCCACAATCCTTCGCCTACGGCGCCTACGCCGACGCCCAGATCGAAGAGCTCATCGCGAAGTACCATCCCGCCGTCCTTTGGAACGACATCGACTGGCCTAAATCCGGCAACGCCCTCCAGGTCATGGCCGACTTCTACAACGCCGTCCCCGACGGCGTCATCGACGATCGCTTCGGCATCAAGCACTCCGACTTCACCTCACCCGAGTACAGCAAGCTCGACCACATCAGCGAGAAGAAGTGGGAAGAGTGCCGCGGCCTCGGCCGTTCCTTCGGCTACAACCGCGCCGAAGGCGAAGCCGAGACCATCGCACCCGCCGAGCTCATCACTCTCCTCGTCGACATCGTCTCCAAAAACGGCAATCTCCTCCTGGACGTAGGCCCCGCCGCCGACGGCACCATCCCGCCCATTCAGATGGACCGCCTCAACCAGCTCGGCGCCTGGCTCAAACAGAACGGCACAGCCATCTACGGCACCACGCCCTGGTCCCATGCCGAAGGTAAAACCACCGACGGCACAGGCCTCCGCTTCACTCGCAAAGGCGGCAAGCTCTACGCCATCCTTCTCGCCAAACCGAGTTCCAGCAGCGTCACTCTCGTCGACGTCGCCGCCCGCCCCGGCTCCGAGATCCATCTCCTCGGCGCCACCGGAAAACTCAAGTGGTCCGCCTCCGGCAAAGACCTCCACGTCGATCTCCCGCAAACTCTTCCCGGCAACTATGCCTTCGTCCTCGAGCTCGATCCCATCGCCTGACGGCATCACACCAGCGACACCGCCCCCATGTCCTCCGCGCAGAAGACCATCTTCGTCGCCATCGCCGCCAACGTCGGCATCGCCGCCGCCAAGATCGTCGGCTTCGCCTTCACCGGCTCCTCTGCCATGCTGTCTGAAGCCATCCACTCCGTCGTCGACTGCGGCAACGGAGCCCTTCTTCTCTTCGGCCAGCGCCAGAGCCGCAAGCCCGCCGACGAGACCCATCCCTTCGGCCACGGCAAGGAGCTCTACTTCTGGTCCCTCATCGTCGCCCTTCTCATCTTCGTCGTCGGCGGCGGCATCTCCATCGCCGAAGGCGTCCGTCACATCCGCTATCCCGCCGCCCCTGAAGACGCCACCTGGGCCTTCGCCATCCTCGGCGTCTCCTTTCTCTTTGAGGGCTACTCCTTCGTCGTCAGCATTCGCGAGTTCCGCGCGGAAACTCACAATCGACCCCTCTTCCGCGCCATCCACCAAAGCAAGGATCCCTCCGTCTTCACCGTCCTCTTTGAGGACACCGCCGCTCTCCTCGGTCTCATCACCGCCTTCCTCGGTATCCTCCTCAGCCACAGCCTCGGCTGGCTTCGCGCGGACGGTGTCGCCTCCGTCCTCATCGGCCTCATCCTTCTCACCGTCGCCACCCTGCTCATCGTCGAGAGCAAGGGCCTCCTGGTCGGCGAGGGCGCCGACCGCCGCACCCTCCACACCATCCGCACCCTCGCCTCGGCCGATCCCGATGTCGAGGAGGTCGCCTATCCCTTCACCATGTACTTCGGCCCCCACGCCGTCCTGCTCACCATGAACGTCCAGTTCCGCCCCGGCCTCCCCGCCAACGCCATCGAAGCCGCCATCCACCGCATCGAGCGCGCCATCCGCACCGCCCATCCCGAGATCAAATACATCTACCTCGAAGTAGGCTCCATCCGCTCCACAGCCGACCCTGAAACCGAAGCCTTCTCCGACCCTACCGCTAACCGCTGATAGACCAGGTCCTTCTCGCTTGTTATCTAAGGCGATGCGGAGGACTCTTCACCCTTCACGACGGCCCTGATCGCATCCGAAAACGGAGCGACGCTTCGCTCTTTGCTGTCATCCTGAGCGCAGCGAAGGACCCGCTTCTCCACGGGGAACACCAGCATCCCGGGAACACTCGCCCGGCCACCAACTCACCTGCGGTTCCCCGCCAAGGGAAGAACCCGCATCGTTCTTCCTGTCAAAGCCAAGCAACGTAAGACAGTCTTCCTGCCGCAAACATCACCACACGGGACGCCCATCAACCTCGCAGCATGCCCAGACGAGTTGCCGCATCTCAGAAAGAGTCGTCTCCGCGCACGGTCACACCTCGTCCGCGGCGAGTGCTCACGATCATCTTCCAGTTTCAAGAGGTCCCGTTGCCCGATATCGCCCCCTCGCCTTCGGAAATGACTGCGGAGCACCGTCCGCTCTCTTTCGATCCAATCGCCACCGCCCAGCGCTTCGCCGACGATCTCGCCACCCACCCCACCACGGACTCCGCTCCTGTCGCCGAGCTGGCGGAGCTCGGCGATCTCGGCCTTCTCGCCGCACCGCTCCCGCGCATCCACGGCGGCCTCGGCCTCGGCACCGAACCCGGCCAGCACCTCACCCTGCTTCGCGTCCTCGCCCTCATCGGGGGAGCCGATCTCGCCCTCGGCCGCCTCTACGAAGGTCATGTCAACGCCCTCATCCTCATCGCCACCTTCGGAACCCCCGCCCAGATCGCCCGCGCCGCGCACGACGCCCACGCCGGCCTCGTCTTCGGCGTATGGAACACCGGCTCGCCCGAACTCCTCCGCCTCGATCCCGAAGGCACGCACCTCCGCTTCACCGGCGAGAAGACCTTCGCCACCGGTGCCGCCTTCGTCCAGCGCCCCATCATCACCGCCGAGCTCACCGGTGCCGGCTGGCAGATGACCATGCCCCGCATGGAAACCCCTCTCGTCCGTCGCGCCCTCGTCCTCGATCGCGATCTCTGGCGGCCCTTCGGCATGGAGACCTCTGAAAGCTTTGGCATCACCCTCACCGGCGCCCTCATTGAGGAAGACGATCTTCTCGGCGCCCCCGGCGACTTCTATCGCGACCCACTCTTCCGCGGCGGCGCCATCCGCTTCGCTGCCGTCCAGGCCGGCGCTATCCTTCGCCTGCACCATCTGTTCGTAGAATGGTTACAGTCACGAAATCGCACCGAGGACCCCTACCAGATCGCCCGCCTCGGCCAGGTCGCCCTCGCCGCGCAGGAAGCCACCCTCTGGATCGAACGGGCCGCCGCCCTCGCTGAGACCGGCCTCTCGCTCTCCGCCGACAAGCTCTCCGCTGAGCGCATGGTCGAGTGCGCCAACATGACTCGCGTTGCCATCGAGCGCGTCGCCACCCCGCTCATCGAGCGCATCATCGCCGGCGTCGGCGCGCACGGCCTCCTCCAGCCGCACCCCTTCGAGCGCATCCTCCGCAATCTCACCATGTACCTCCGCCAGCCCGCCCCCGATCAGACTCTCGCCGACATCGGCCGCGCCTCTGTCCGCAACAGCCATCTCCGATCCAACAGCACCGAAAGTGGCCTTTGGAGCAATCGATCGTCAGACTCCAGCGGCTCTCTTCCCCCGTCCTACTTCGAAGAGGTCTACGCCGCCTCGCCCGATCCCTGGAACTTCGAGACCAGCGACTACGAAGCCGGCAAGTACCGCGACACCCTCGCCCATCTCCCCCGCGATCGCTACACCAACGCCCTCGAGATCGGCTGCTCCATCGGCGTCCTTACCCGACAGCTCGCCGCCCGCTGCGACAACCTACTCTCCGTCGACGTCTCCGACCGCGCCCTTGCCGCCGCCCGGGCTCGCTGCGCCGATCTCCCGCACGTCCGCTTCGCCCAGATGCACATTCCCAACGAAATCCCCCGCCAAATCCCCGACGCCTGCTTCGACCTCATCGTTCTCTCCGAAGTCGGCTACTATTGGCAGCTCGGGGACCTCGAGCGCACCGCAACCCTCCTCGCCGCCCGCCAGCCATCCGGCGGCCAGCTCATACTCGTCCACTTCACCCCCGTCGTCCCCGACTACCCGCTTACCGGCGACCAGGTCCACACTGCCTGGCTGCGCCGCCCGGAGTGGCGCCTCATCGACAGCAGCCGCGCCGAGCGATACCGCCTCGACCTCTTCGAACGCCGCCCCTGACCCAACCGCACCCAGCCCCCAACCGCACCCAGCCCCCAGCCCCCAGCCGCGTTCTATGCTGTCCGAATCCCCTGCCGCCCTACCGACCGGCTGCCCTCCTGAGTCTGTGAAACCTCCTTCCGCAGCCCCTTCGCCGCCGAAACGATTCCTCCCTCCACACGCCGCGCCCGCTCCCGCGCAATCACCACCCCGATGGCCGCGTTCACTGCTCCCACCTCACCCTCGCGTTCGCCCCCAAACGTCTCACCGATGAGCCGGTCGCAATCCACCGCCGCCAGAAACTCCGCCACTCGCTCGCATCGCGCCCGCTCTGCCAGCATCCGCACCCTCCACCCCGCGGCGTACCCCGCCAGATACGTAACCTCTCCGGTAGCATAAATCCCGCGCAGCCGTCGCAGCGTCTCAAACCGGTGCCGCAGCCACTCTGCCGACAGCACCCGATGCTCCTCTCCCGCCGCATGCATAGCCTGCCAGCATCGCAGCTGTCCCGCCAACCCCGTCGCAATTCGCCCATCCAGCCGCGCCGACGTGTACACCACCACCGCCGGCTCATGCCGTAGCCGTGCATCGACTCGCCGCAGCCGGTCGACAAACGCCACATCCTCCAGCTCTGCCAACGCCGGTATTCCCCCCGCTCGCGCATACATCTCCGGCGTACACCCGAGCGACGCTCCAAAGTGCTCCAGGTGCCGCGGCCACGGATCCCCCGCCTGCGGATCGAACAGATCCTCCATCTCCGCCACCAGGTACTGGTACGCCCGATCGTTCCCGTACGCCTCACGCACCGCATCGGGCAGCGCCTCGTAATCATGCCGAATCAACCGAATCGCCCCGCCTACCGCATCCGCGCCACGTTCCACCGCCCACAGGTTCTGCGCAATCCAGTCCGGCGCCACGTAGCTGTCAGAGTCGGTCGATAAAATCACGCATCGTTCCCGGCATTGCGCCAGCCGCGCCCACGCCGTGTCCATCAGCAGCCGCCGCACCGTGCCGATGTGCGCCTCGTCCCGCGGCAACTCCCTCTCACAGTAATGCAGCCGCACCTCCGGATGCCGCCGCCGCCACTCCGCCGCCACCGCCGCCGATCCATCCGAGCAGTTGTTAAGCAGCAGCAAAATCTCGAAACTCCTCGGATCGAGGGCTCTTCCCGCCAGGTCCACCTGTCCCGCCAGAGCATCGAGCGTCGCCGCCAGAGACGCCTCTTCATTGCGCGCTGGCAGCGCCACCACCGCACTGCATCGCGGATCCGCCACATCCTCTACCAGCATTGTTCCCGGTTCAAATCTCATCGCGGCTCGTCGACCGTCGCGGTCATTCGGGCGCGCCACGCCGCATTCCCCCACAGCCTCTCCCGCCCGCCGTACCGCTCGCAAAACGCCGCAATCTGATCCGCCTCGTCGTCCGCAATCTGCGAGTCATAGCACAGCGCCAGCCGCCGCTTGCGCGCCACCGCCACACCGTCTGCTCCTTCGGCAGTTACAAACACAGGCTGCAGCTCCTCACTCACTGCCATCGCGTCCGCCGCAATCGTCTCCGCTGCTCCCGGCCTCGCCGCATACGGCAGATCCTCATAGAACGCCACGGGCAGTTCCGCCACCAGCCCGGCCCTCACCATCGCCTCCCGTACCGTCACATGGTCCACATGAGCGCCCAGCGCCAGCGGCACCACCAGCGCCTCCGCCCCGAGCGCCGCCACAGCCTTCGGTACCTTCACCATCGCCTTGTCGTCCGGGTTCACCGCCAGCCCGCATACCTGGTCGATCGAAACGTGCAGCCGCAGCGGTGCATCCTTCAGGTTCAAGTCCGTCAGTCGTGGCGCCTTCGCGCGGTACATCTTCTGCCAGCTCTGGTCCTCGCGCAGCCGCAGCGCCGTTACCCGCGGCAGCCGATCGTTCGAATGAATAAACTCAAACTCCGCATGCGGCGCGTACTCACTGCGCGTGAAGCAGTTCACGACCTCAACTCTGTGACCACCCTCAAGCCACGTCGCTATGCTCAGTCCCAGCGAAAAAGCCGCGTCGTCCCGATGCGGCGATAGCACAACAATCGTCAAAGAAGCATCTCCCGTTCGGCGTGCCGCTTGCCTTCTTGCTGCATCGCCCCGTAGCATTGGAGTAGCGCGGCACACGTTGGGTGGTCCGGCCGCTTCACCCAGCCTTTGTCTGGCCGCGTGACTTTTTCTCCGTATCAATGCCGTGCATCTTCTCCAGGCACGTCGCCGCCAGCGCCGTCCATCCCGTCTGGTGGCTCGCGCCCACACCTCTGCCCGTGTCGCCATCAAAGTACTCGCTGAAGAGCACCAGATCGCGCCAGTGCGGATCATCGACGTACCGCCGCTCCTGCCCATGCGCCGCGCGCCGTCCCGTCTCATCGCGCAGAAAGAGGCCCACCAGCCGCCGCGCTATCTCTTGCGCTGCCTCCAGCAGCGTCATCATCGTCCCGCTGCCGGTCGGGCACTCTACCTTCAAGTCATCTCCGTACACCACGTGGTAGCGCTCCAGCGCGTTCATCAGCAGAATGTTCATCGGAAACCACACCGGCCCGCGCCAGTTGCTGTTGCCGCCAAACATCCCGCTGTCGCCCTCCGCCGGCACATACCGCACCGTCATCGTCTCTCCCGCCAGGTCCACCTGGTACGGCTGCTCATGGTGCACCCTCGAGAGCGCCCGCACTCCATGTCCCGAGAGAAACTCCGTCTCGTCGAACACCCGCTTCAAAAGCCGCAGCAGTCGATCCTTCGGCACCAGCGCGACAAAGTGCGATCCCGCGTGCTTCGGGTCCGAAGTCTCCACCTCCGTCACATACCGCGCCAGGTCAGGCTTGTTTGCTAGGAACCACTTCATTCGCTTGGTAAATCCCGGCAGCCGCTCAATCTCTTTCTTCTGGAGAATGCCCACCGCGAACACCGGAATAATACCCACAATCGAGTGCACCTTCAGCGACTTCGGCGTCCCTCCGTCGAACGTTAACTGATCGAAGTAGAACCCCTCTTCCTCGTCCCACAGACCGCTGCCGCCCAGGTTGTTGATCGCGTCGATGATTGAAATGTAGTGCTCAAAGAACTTGCTCGCCACATCCTCATATGCCGGTCGCGTCTGCGCCAGCTCGATCGCGATCGTCAGCATCGCCGCACAGTACAGTCCCATCCACGCCGTCCCATCCGCCTGGTTCAGCATCGTTCCGTTCGGCAGACTCATCGACCGGTCAAAGACGCCAATGTTATCCAATCCCAGAAATCCGCCGCCGAACAGGTTATGCCCGTTCTCGTCGTTGCGATTGACCCACCACGTGAAGTTCAACAGCAGCTTCTGAAAGGCGCGCTCGAGAAAATCCACATCCTTTACGCCGCCATCTCTCTTGGCCGACATCTCGTACACATGAATGACCGACCACGCATGTACCGGTGGATTCACGTCGCTGAACGCAAACTCATACGCAGGCATCTGTCCGTTCGGGTGCATGTACCACTCCCGCAGCAGCAGCAGGAGCTGGTCCTTTGCGTAGCGGGAATCCACCTCCGCCATCGGAATCATGTGGAACGCCGTATCCCACGCCGCAAACCACGGATACTCCCACTTGTCCGGCATCGACAGCACATCCCGGCAGAACAGATGGCGCCACTCTCGATTCTCGATCGTCTTCCGCGACTCCGGCGGCGGCGGCTGTGCCGGATCACCTTCCAGCCAGCGCTCAGAGATGTAATAGTAAAACTGCTTTGTCCACAACAGCCCCGCATAGGCCTGCCGCGAGACGTTCCGCTCGTCCTCATTCAGTCCCGCCGGAATCCGCTCCGCGTAGAACGCATCTGCCTCCCGCACCCGCTTTGCAAAGCACTCCTCAAACGTTTCCACATCGATGGCAGCCGGTGTCGCCACATCCTCCCGCACCAGCCGCAGCCGTATCACCGCGCTCTCCTCTTTCTGTAAGTGCAGCCGATACAGAAAGGCGCTCTTCGTCCCCACGTGCTCCGGGTTCACCGCGGTCCTCTCGCCTCGTACCAGGAAGCGATCAAACCCATCTTTCGTGTAGCGCGTGTCCCCTTGGTAGCTCGGGTCCAGCCGATGGATGTTCGTATCATTCTCGGTAAAGATCACCTCATCCGGCTTCGACCCATCTGTATCGCCCACAGGCACAAACCGAAACTGCCCCAGCGTCTTGTGACTCGCCATCACTGACCGATCGTCCATCCACATCCCCGGCCGCGTATCCTGGCCCGGCTCCAGGTTCCGCCACGACCAGTTGTTCCGCAGCGTCAGCGTCGGTGCCACGGTCAGGCTCGCCGTCTCCGGTCCACGGTTTGTCACCGTCAGCCGGATCAGCGTATCTTCCGGCGTACTCTTCGCGTACTCCACCTGCACATCGAAATAGCGCTCCTCGTCGAAGATGCCCGTATCCAGCAGTTCATACTCCGGCTCGGCATAGCCGCGCTGGTGGTTCACCCGAACCAGCTCGTCATACGGAAATGCCCGCTGCGGATATTTGTAGAGCGCCTTCGCATAACTGTGCGTCGGCGTCGCGTCCAGGTAGTAGTACTGCTCCTTCACGTCCTCGCCGTGGTTGCCCTCGGTGTTCCCCAGGCCAAACAACCGCTCCTTCAGGATCGGATCGTTGCCGTTCCAGAGCGACGTCGAGAAGCACAGCCGGCACTCGCGGTCCGTCCATCCCAGCAATCCATCCTCGCCCCATCGATACGCCCGGTACCGCGCCATCTCATGCGTAAAGTTCCACGCGTTCCCGTCCGCCGAGTAGTCCTCACGCACCGTCCCCCACTGCCGCTCCGGCAGGTACGTCCCCCACCGCTGCCAGTTCTCATCGCGCGCCGCGGACTTCGCCAGCCGCTCGTCCTCCACCGTTCGAGCAACCACCGTCTCCTTTCCCGTGTTCCCTCCGCTGGGATCCGCCTCTTGCGTTCCGCTTCGCGCGTCTTGATCGTTCATGCAACCTAAGATGCTTGCCGCAGAAAGGAGACCCGCGTCACAAAAGTTCATCAACGTTGGCGTAACGTCAGACCGGGTTCAGCCTCTCCGCGCAACCTCGTCGAGAACCCTCCCGACCTCGGCAAAACAGTAAAAAACACCCCTCTACCTCGACCAAAAAGCACGTCTCTTGCGCTCATCGGCTCAGACGCAGCGCAAATTGAACCACACGCTGCTCCGTCGTCGTGCTTGTAATACTGCCGAACGCCGCCGCCCCAAACGTCCCGTTCGGCTGCGAAAACGCTGGGGTATTCGTCACATTGAAGATCTCCCCGCGAAACTCCGCGTCCGTCTTCTCCGTGAACCGCGTGTGCTTCACCAGCGCCACATCCAGATCCCGGTACGCCGGCCCCCGCACCGGATTGCGTGACGCATCTCCCAGCGTAAACTGCGGGGCCAGCGAGAACGCCCCTGTATTGAAGTACTTAGCCGGCGTCCGATCCCCCGCCGCAAGCCCCGTCTTCGCCACCACGTTCGGCCGCTGCAACGCAAACCCCGCAAACGAGTTCGCATTCGTAGCCTGCGTCACCGTCACCGGCATCCCCGACTGCAGCAGCCCGATCGCATTCACAGCCCATCCCCCAACCAGCAGATTCGTCACGCCATGCGAGGCAAACCGATGCCCACGCCCAACCGGCAGATCGTACGTCGCCGCAACCGACGTCACATTCGGCATGTCCCCATTCGACGAATCCCGCTCCAGGTAAGGCCGAAACGTATCCGCCGCAATCAAACTGCTCGTGTTCGGCGAGGACAACACCGTTGAGGAAAACACCGAGGACGCATCATCGATCAGCTTCGAATGCGTATACGCAAACAGAAAATACAGCCCGTTTGTCACGCGCTGCTCGACCTTCGCCTCGATCGCGTTGTAGTTCGTCGTTCCGCTGTTATTTCTGTAGGTTGCAACGTTCTGAAAACGCGGATACGGCTTCAACAATTGCGCCGCCGCCACCGTCTTCCCGCCAAGGGTGCTCGAGCCGGGAATCTGGTCGAGGAACGGGTTCGTCACCGGCCCGGTCAACGATCCAGGATTCGTCAATCCTTGCGCCAGCTGCGCAGCTGTAAGCTGATTCAGATTCGAATCAGGAATGCCGACATGCACAATGTGTGATCCCACATACGCCACGTCGACCGATAGATTGTTCGTCAACTGGCGCTGCACCGCGAGATTCCACTGCTGCACATATCCCGATCCTGCCGCACGGTTGGCCGTGTAGACGCTCTGCCCCAGGCCTGCGTTCGGCGTCAGCGCGATCGGTGCGACCGTCGGTCCTGAAGAGAGCGTGAAGGCGCCATTCACGCTGTCCTGCGTTCTCTGCTGCACATTCTGGATGAAGGGAAACTGCGGCAACGTGAAAGGTGTTGTGATCCCCGATTGATCGATAAAGACGATGCCAAACCCGGACCGCACCACAGTCTTCGGCGTCAGCAGATAGGTAAGACCCAGCCGCGGAGCAACATTGTCGTAGTGCAGTTCACGCGCACTCCTCGAGTTCCCGTCCTGCCCGGCATAGTCCAGCACCTGTGTCTGGAGGTTGAAGACCGCTCCTTGGTTGTTCTTCTCGGTAGAAGGCGAGTGCAGTGTCCAGCGAGCTCCGAGGTTCAACGTCAGCCGGTCGGAGGCACGCCAGTCGTCTTGTACAAAATACTCCTGAATATGGTCACGCGGCCGTATTTTGCTTTGTTGCAGATCGATTGAGAACGTGTCGACCTGCCCCAACAGGAAGCTCGCGATCGCACTCCCATTCCCCCGTTTATCTGTACTCGGCAGCGCCAATCCTTGTTGATTGGTTCCTGTTGTTGTAAACGCAAATGATCCTGTGGGATTGGGTGGCGAGACCGCATTCAGCTGATAGAAACGGATGTCTCCGCCGGCCTTAAATGAGTGTCGGCCACGGGTGTAGACCACGCTGTCTTCGATCTGCCACACTGCTGTCTGGTACTGCGAAAACGTGCTTGCGGACGGCCCAAGCTGCTGAAATCCCGCAAACGTAAAAAGTGGCAGCGCGTCGTTGAACGCCGCATTTGTCGGGATCCCTGGAATACTGAGCGCCGCGGAGGCAGTGTCGCCAAGGGTCGGTCCGGCGATCGTGTTTCCCCGTCGTGTATACCCCACGCGAACATCATTCAGCAGGTGATCGGTAAATGTATGCGTCTCCCCGAACACCGCCTGCTGGCCCAGCACATGCGATAAGCCCACCACGCCGCCCGTGCCGATCACGGAGCCAGTCACGGCACCACTCCCGTCCGGCAGCGGAGTCACCGGCTGCTCCACATCGGAGAAGTACGAGTACCGCCCGAACGCTCGATCCTTCCCGCGCACCGCGCCATCAACACGAAAATCAAACTGGTTCTGGTGGTCAGCATCGTTCGCCGTTCGCGAATAGTTATTCGCGGCGGCGGTCAAATTCGTCGGTGTGGGAAACCTGGCCAGGAGAGCCTTTGCGACGGGATCGATTGGAGTTGTAATAACATCGTTCGCAAACTCCTGGCGAACGAACTTGCCGCCCACCGAGGTCGTGGTCGCCGGGTTGTAAACGTGCGACACACCAGTAAAGATCCCTTGCCGCTCTGCCAGAGTCGGAATCGTGGAGATCACCGTCCGCCCGATCAGCGCCTTGATCCCCTGATAATCACCAAAGAAAAACAATCGATCGCGCAGCACCGGGCCGCCAAGTGTGCCGCCGTAGAGATTGCGCCGATACTCCGGCTTTGGTCCCGTGCTCGAGAAGTAGTTGCGCGCGTTCAGGTCCTCATTGCGAAAGAACTCAAATAAACTGCCATGGAACGCATTTGAGCCAGACCGCGTGGCAACGTTCACTACGCCACCATTGAAGCGCCCAAACTCCGCGGGCACATTGTCTGCCTCAATGGTGAACTCCTGAATGCCATCAACGATAGGAAAGAACGCAACCTGACCTGGCTCGGGCTGCAGCGCGGAGATGCCGTCGTACAGATACTCATTCGTACGCGGCCGCCCGCCATTGATGCGCGGAAGCACTGTTCCAGGCGGCAGCGCAACTCCTGGAGCGAGCGACGCGAGATTAATAAAATTCCGGCTATTGAGCGGAATGGCCACGACGGTCTGTCCCGGGATGTGCGTCTCGATATCACTCCCCGCGGCCTGCAGCAATGGCGCATCCGCGTTCACCGACACCGACTGCTGCTCTGCCCCAATCGTCAGTACCAGATCGACGCTGGCTGTCTGCCCTACTGTGGCTGTCAGGCCGGTGCGGCTCAGCCGCTCAAAGCCGGGCGCCGTCACGTCGATCCGATAGCTACCTGGATTCAGGTGTGTGAAACCGTACTCGCCAGAAGCGGAACTCGTCGTCTGTTGCCGAAAGCTCGTTGCCTCTTCGGTGAGCACGACCGTGGCCCGGCTAATTACGGCGCCAGAACTATCAACGACCCGGCCCTGAAGGTCAGCCGCAATCTGCGCCCCGGCGGTCGATGCGGCGAGTACGGCGAAGAGGGTAATTAGTAGACCGCGATGCCACGTCATACAGATGCTCCTGGTGGCGCGCAGCCGCGCCACACTGGCCTGGACCAAAGGAATTCGCGAAAGCTGTATGGAGTTGGAGAAGGATCGTGCGTGAAGCAACATCCAATCGCGTCATTCGACTCTAGATGACTCGAATCGTATGGTCAAACACCACTTCCTGACTGGCCCAGTCGATCTGAACTCTCACCGGATAGACCTCTTACTTTGGCGCATCATCCAGCCGTTCGATCATTACGTCCGTGGATTTGACCAGCGCGGCCGCACTATCGCCTTTTTTCAGTTGCAGCTCGTGAACAGCACTTGCTGTGATGATCGCCGTGATGTGCACCTCTCCGATTGCGAGCACAACCTCCGCCAACAGCCCTTCTACCCGTATGCTGACGATCTTGCCGGCTAACTGGTTCCTGCCGCTCACGCGGCGATACCGCTCCCGGGACTGCTCATTCGGCTTTGCGCGATCCTTGGCGAGAAAGGGCTTGAGCGAACTCTCCGCAATACGATGATGGCCGCCCGGCGTGGTCGCCGTCTTCAGCTTTCCCGCCAGGATCCATTGCTTGATGGTCGGGTAACTGATTCCGAGCAGGCGGGCCGCTTCGCGTGGTGTCAGCATAGGATTGGTCATGGCCATGGCTTAAGATGTAGCAGAAATCTCCCGCTGGGCGCTCGCTATAGTGGGTCCAGCAGCGAGCGCAGCAGCGCCGTCGCCGGTTCCGTGTACAGCTCAGCCCAGGACCCACGCTGCACCACACGACCAGCCTCGATCACGATCACAGCCTCAGGACACAGCCGCCTGAGTACGTCGATCTGATGATCCACTACAATCAGGCTGAAGCCAAGCGTCCGATTCCAGAACACCAGATCATCAATCAGATCGCGAACCAGCTGTCGATCCAACCCGGCAAAAGGCTCGTCCAGCATCACCAACTGTGGCTTTGGCGCCAGCATTCTCGCGAGTGAGACACGACGCGCCTGACCGCCGGAGATCGATGCGGCGGAGGCATCCCACACCGACGTAAGCTGCAGTCGATCGCGCAACGTTGCGATCCACGCCCTGGTCTCCGCCTGATAGAGATCGGCGGCGTGGATCCCGAAGGTGACGTTCTCGCGCACCCGCAGATGCGGGAACAAGCCCGGCTCCTGAGTTAGATAACCCACGTGGCGCTTGTGCAGCGGCATCGGCGGCGGAAAAAGGGAGACACCTCGAAACTCCACAAAGCCGTCATCTGGCGTGTCGACTCCCGCAAGGCAGGCGAGAACCGTGCTCTTTCCAGCGCCCGAGGCGCCGAAAAGCGCCAGAGATCCCCCCGGTTGTAGATCAAGCGCGACATCAACCGTCCACTCCCGCCGCGCTTTAATGATGCGCGCCCTAAGCATGGCGAGGACGCTGTGCGAGCACGTGCACCAGCCACGGTAGCGGCAGCGCGACGGCGAGAAAGATCACCAGCAGCGGCATGACCGCAGGGAGACCGAAGCTCTGCAGATTAATCCATAGCTGCACAGGCATGCCAGTTGGGTAGTATGCCGTCACCATCACGGCGCCGAACTCACCGATCGTACGAATCCACGCCACGCTAAGAGCAACGGCGAGACCAAGTCTCGCGAGCGGCAGGGTAACCCTCCAGAAGACCTTCCAGGGTGAAACGCCAAGCAGCGCAGCCTGTTTCTGCAACATCGTTGGAACCCCATCGATTGCGGCCACCGCGCCAAGAACGAAGTATCCCATCCCGACATAGATCTGCGTTGCGATATATGCCGCCGCATTGTTTGTCATGGTGATACCGCCTCGCTGCAGCCACACTCCCACTGCCCCCTGCGAACCGAACGCCAGCGAAAGCAGGATGCCCAGCGCCAGCGGCGGAAGCAGCACAGGAATCAATAGGACCGCCTGCCACAGGAGCCGCTCGCGCACGCCGCAGCGAGCAATGTAAACGGCCATGGGCGTTCCGATCGCCACGATGATCGCAATCGCGAAGGCCGTCAGCACAAGTGAGACACGCACCGACGCGAGCGCCGGTTCGCGAATCTCAGCACCCCACTGCCAGGGTCCAACACGCGCGAACAGCGCCGTGAGTGGGTAGAGCAACACAACCGCGAACAGCAGAGCGCCCAGGCGCGCCATCCATCGAGTACGTTCGTTCATGCACGCAGCGCCGAGGCGTGGCCCGGCGGATCGTAGCTGTGCTGGCGAAACAGCGTCTGTGCCTCGGCTCCCTTCAACCACTGCACGAAAGCCGCCGCGCCGGTCGCGTTTCGCGCTTCCTTCAGCACAGCCGCGTAGTAGAGCAGCGGCTCCGGAACATACATCTTTCCTCCGGCTGAGAGGCTCACCTCGGGGTTGTCTTCGTGCACGCGTTCGCCGCTCAAGTTCACCTCCGCAGCCAGCGGAATGTACGGCAGCTTGAATGGTCCAGGTTGTATCTTGTACGCGGACGCAGCATCGACCTCGCCACTCTGCAAGCGCGCCTGCAGGCTAGTCTCCATGTTGATCTGCTGCGGATTGATCGTCTCGCCGAGCACACGTTTCACTAGATCCGGCTGGCGGTAGAGCTTGGCCGCTAACATTATGCTGAAGATAATATTCCGACCCTGCGGATCAGCTGCCGGGTCGCTTCGACCAAAGCGGAACCCAGGTTCCTCGAGCACCTTCCACCACGGTTCTTGGCCCCGTGCGGCGGCATCCAGTCTGGGGGCAAACCGGCTCTTCGGGCTATAGGCAATGACCATCTCGGTGCGAGCAATCGGCTCTGCCAGGGACGCCTTCCCTGCCCTGAATACGGTCAGCATGGGGCCTGCGGTGATGGGAAGAAAGACGTCCGGCGTAAGGCTTCCACTCGCAATCAACTGTCCCAGCGCGCTCGCCCCTTGGCCTCGACCGTGAAGCTCCATCCTGAGGCTTGCCGTCGCTGCCTGCTTTAAAGGACCTTCCATCAGCGATCCCATTGATCCCGCGTACGCCACATCGAGGACCGCAAGCTGCTCAGCATGCAACCAAAGAGGAAGGCCCACGGCCACTGCCGTCAGGCTGGCGCGCTTCAGGAACTCTCGCCGGCCGGATCGTTGTTCGTCGCAGGGATGGGGCGCGATCTCTGAGAGTGTCATACGCGGATTATAGGATCACGTCTGGCGAGGTCCCTTCATGTCTCGCACATACGGCGTCACGTTGATCGCTTGGCTAGGCCAGTGCCTTCGGAATTGCCTCTTCCCATCGTCCCTGCGCCTTCAGGATGAGTTCGATCACCTCGCGGGCTGAACCGCGGCCACCCTGGCGTTGCGTGGTGTAGGCACACACGGCCTGCAACTCCGGCACTCCATCCGCCACGGAGACTCCCAGCCCTGCGCGCTGCGCCAAGGGGATGTCCGGCAGATCGTCGCCCATATAGGCCACCTCATCCTCAGTCACGCCGGCCTGCTTCATGCAGTCCTCGAACGCCTGCATCTTACTCGCCTGCCCAAGGCACACGTAGCTGACGTGTAACTCCCTGGCTCGCTGCGCGACGGCCGGAGATCGCCGGCCGGTGATGAACCCCGTCTGGATCCCCATGGTGTGCGCCAGTGACAGTCCCTGTCCATCCTGCGCATTGAAGACCTTCATCTCGGTCACCACCGGCGACTCTCCCGCATTCGAGGACACCGAAGAGATCAGGCAGACGCCGCCGTCCGTAAGCGTGCCGTCTACGTCCATCAGGAAGAGTTTAATCCTGCGCGCGCGAGCGAGCACGTCAGGAGAGACAGCCAGCGCTGTTGAGAGATCTGCCATCTGCTGATGCTAACGGATCTTTCCCTAGACGTTGAGTAGCAAACGGTTCATACGCATCCATGCCAGCAAATCCACCTCACCAAGAGCAGCAACCTACAGGGATCAGTCGCACTCCCATGGAAACGGACTAAGTGTTCGGAAAGGCTGTTTAATGGCGCTCGCAACCGTCCTCAGGGCAATGTTCGGTTACCTCTTCCTGATTCTGATTACTCGTATCGCTGGTCGGCGACCAGGCAAGCAACTAACTCCATTTGAATTTGTTCTCATCTTCTTCCTTGGCGGCCTCACGCTTACCGGCATCGTCGGCGACGAGGTCTCGCTGATAAATGCCATCTGTCAGATCATCACACTCGCTCTCACCCACTACCTTCTTACGCTGGCTCGTTCAAGGAGTCCGCACATCGCCCGTCTTCTCGATGGAACGCCCCTGATACTTCTCGAGAAAGGCCAATGGCGTGCCGACACCATGAATCGCATGGGAATTCAAGATGACGACGTAATGGCGATGGCACGGGATCAGGGACTCAAGACTCTGAAAGAGATCGGCGTCGCGACGCTTGAACGCAACGGCGAGATCAGCATCGTCAAAGCGCAACAAAAGTAGCCGAAAGGTATGTCATGCCGGAAACTAAGTTCGCCGAACCCGTAGAAGACTCGGTTCCCAAGACAGATGACACAGTCGCGGTAGGTGAGGATCTTGCGTTCCAAAAAAACTGGTGGCGCTTCGAACATGCAATCTGGATCTTCTTCGCACTTGTTCTGCTCGCGGATGTCCTTGGCGTCTTCGGCCGTGGCTACTTCTCAAAAGCAGAGCTTCGTGCCTCGGATCAAAGCCTCTTCGTCAAATACGAGCGAACAGAACGGGCCAGCACTCCCTCCATTATGACCGTGGAGTTCGGACCCACTGCGGTTCACGACGGTAAAGTCCAGCTCTTTGTGAGTGAAAGCCTGATCAAGAAGCTGGGGAATCAAAGAATCTCTCCACAGCCCTCAGGCTCCGTCCTCAGTCAGCAAGGAATTACCTACACCTTCCCGATAACCTCTACTCCGGCTATCGTGGAGTTCGCCATGCAACCGTCGTTTCCCGGCATGCACGTCTTTACCTTGCAGGTTCCTGGATCGCCCGCCGTGCAATCCCGTATCGTCGTCGTTCCCTAGCCAGACCCTCTTGAGAGCGCCCTTATATGAGCACCATTATTCACGCCATCTGTGGCTACTTCTTTCTTCTTCTCACAGTAAGAGTACTAAGTCGCCGGCCCGGCGGGCAGATGACGGTCTTCGAGTTCGTCATCGTCTTTCTGGTCGGCGGAGTCATCATTCTCTCGACCGTTGGCAATGATCGCTCCGTCACAAACTGCACCTGCGCTGTGATCGCGGTTGGCTTCATGCATCGCGGTGTCTCCTGGGCCAAGGGCCGCAACGCCCGCTTCGGCGCTCTCATTGATGGAACTCCACTCGTTCTCTTCAAGAATGGCGAATGGCAGGATGAGGTGATGAAGGGGATGCACCTCGCGCCGGAAGACGTGATGGCATCTGCTCGCAGCAAGGGAGTGCAGGCACTGGATGGGATTGCGTATGCCATCCTTGAGCGCAATGGCGCCATCAGCATCATCAAAGCGGAAGAGAATTAAAACTGGCCAGCACTCTGGCCTGGAGCCCAGCATGTCATCCGCTCTCCCGCTTGACGCCGAACGTACCATCGAAACGGACATTCCGGAGCGAATGGACCGGCTGCCCTGGTCACGGTGGCACACACGCATCATCGTCGCCCTGGGCACATCGTGGCTGTTGGACGGCCTGCAGGTCACGCTGGCGGGCTCTCTTGCCGGGATCCTCGAAGACAAAGCCGGACTCGCCCTCACAGACCCCCAGGTCACAGCCGGAGCTACCTTCTATCTCGCAGGCGCTGTTATAGGTGCGGTTCTGTTCGGCTACCTCACCGATCGCCTTGGTCGCAAACGACTCTTCCTCGTCACGCTCGCTACCTATTCCATTGCCACCCTTGCTTCAGCTCTGTCCTGGAACTTCGCATCGTTCGCCATCTTTCGTCTTCTTACCGGCCTGGGTATCGGCGGGGAGTACGCCGCTATAAACTCTGCCGTCGACGAACTGATTCCCGGCAAGGTGCGCGGCACGGTCGATCTCATCGTGAACGCAACCTTTTGGATTGGCGCGGCCATCGGATCGCTCGCCTCTTTGGCGCTTCTCAGCGGCCACTTTCTCTCTCCGCGCTTCGGCTGGCGCATCGCCTTCGCCATCGGCGCGGCTCTAGGTGGAGGCGTTCTGTTCCTCCGCCTGAAAGTCCCGGAAAGCCCGCGCTGGCTGATGCTGCGCGGCAGAGAGGAAGAAGCCAATCGCATCGTCGGCGACATCGAAGAAAAAGTACAGCAGCACACAGCCGAGCATCAACTTCCGCCACTGACCGGAGACAAGCTCAAAATCGCCGTGCGCGATCACACACCGTGGAAAGAGATCTTTCGCAGCATGCTCGGCGAGAACAGGCAGCGTTCCGTCCTTGCGCTCACGTTGATGATCGGGCAATCATTCTTCTTCAATGCGGTGTTCTTCACCTATGGCCTTGTCGTGAAGAAGTTCTTCCACATCTCCGATCAGCAGCTTCCCCTTCAGCTACTCCCCTTCGCCCTGGGTAGCTTCTTTGGGCCGGTTATCCTCGGTCCACTGTTCGATAAGATTGGCCGCAAACCCATGATCGCCGCAACCTTCGGCATCGCCGGCCTGCTTCTCGCGGCTGTCTGCTATCCCTTCGCGCATGGAATGCTCACGGTCCGATCACTCAACCTCTGCTTCACCGTGATCTTCTTCGTCGCGTCCTCGGCTGCCAGCGCGGCATACCTCACGGTTTCGGAGATCTTCCCGCTTGAGATTCGTGCCTTTGCGATTGCAATGTTCTACGCTATCGGCACTCTGCTGGGCGGGGTCGGCGCGCCGTACCTCTTTGGCATCCTTATCGCCAGCGGCTCTCGCACCCATGTCGCCTTTGGCTACGCGCTCGGTGCCTTTCTCATGCTGCTCGCGGCTCTTTGTGAACTCATCCTCGGCGTAGAAGCGGCGGGCAAGTCGCTCGAGTCCATCTCCAAACCGCTCCAGAGCCGATGATGTTGTCGTGCGCTGTCTCGCTACACGGTGACGGTGGCGGCTTCCGCGTGAGCGCGGCACTCTAGGCACGAGTCCTTGTGCCTCTTCAAGTCGGTCTCGAGCTTCAGGATCTTCTCCTGCCGCTGATGCAACCGGTTCCGTTTTCCTGCCTCCGTGAGACCAACCAACAGCCCCGGAGATCCCTCCGCCTGTGCGGAGTGCAGAAAGCGCTCTAATTCAATCCCTGTACGACATGACATAAGCCCGTCCCTTCTTTCTGTAGGATATGCCACTTCCAAATCCAGCTCGTCGAGACCAGCGGCCCACGACACTCCAGGGATGACCTCTCCAGCGAGAAGCTTGCCGGAAGCACTCCTGTTCAATACAGTGGGGGACGCATTGTCACGCCTCAAGAAAGTGTCATCCTGCCTCGGCACCGCTCACTCCTTCGCGCTGCTTCTTCTATGAATCCGCCTAAGAGGATACGATGGACCTCCATGCAAGAATCGCCTACGCCGCCAACCGCGTCGCGCCGACGATCGTCACCACCCTCCTCCTTCTGTCCCCACCGGCGATCGCGCGCTCCCAAACTGCCGCTTCGCTCGCTCCTGCACCGCCCATGGGCTGGAACAGTTGGGATTCCTACGGCACGACGGTTCGTGAAGCGGAAGTAAAAGCCCAGGCTGATGTGATGGCCGCCACACTCAAGCCATTCGGCTGGCAGTACATCGTCGTCGACATTCAGTGGTACGAGCCGAGTGCCCAGGCACATGGGTATCGGCCTAACGCGACGCTTGCCATGGACGCGAACGGCCGCACCCTGCCGGCCGTCAATCGCTTTCCATCCGCTGTGAATGGCCAGGGCTTCAAGCCGCTCGCCGACTACATCCACGCGAAGGGTCTCAAGTTCGGCATCCATATCCTCCGCGGCATTCCACGCCAGGCCGTGGCCCAGAACAGCCCGATCTTCGGCTCGTCCGTGCACGCCGCCGACATCGTCGACAAGACCAGCACCTGCGACTGGAATACCGACATGTACGGCATCGACATGGCAAAGCCCGGCGCCCAGGCGTACTACGATTCCATCGTCGCCCAGTACGCCCGCTGGGGCGTCGACTTCATCAAGGCAGACGACATGTCGAGGCCCTATCACCAGGCCGAAGTAGAGGCGCTTCACCAGGCCATCCTGCACTCCGGCCGGCCCATCGTTCTCAGCCTCTCCCCTGGGCCCGCACCGCTCGCGCAGATCGCCAGCCTGCGAAAAAACGCGCAGATGTGGCGCATCGAGGACGATCTCTGGGACAACTGGCCTTCCGTCAAAAATATGAACACCCGCATCGAAGCCTGGGCATCCTTCTCGCAGCCAGGCAGCTGGCCCGATGCCGATATGCTTCCGCTCGGACACATCGGCCTCCGGGCCGAGCGCGGCAACGATCGCCTGTCACAACTCACGCACGATGAGCAACGCACCTTGATGACCGTTTGGTGCCTCTTCCGTTCACCACTTATGTTCGGTGGAGACCTGCCCACCCTTGATCCCTTCACCAGATCTTTGCTCACAAATGCCGACGTCCTCGCGCTTGACCAGCTCAGCCCAGGCAATCATCTCGTCTTCAGCAAGGGCGATCTTCGCGTCTGGACAGCGACGTCGAGCAGCACCTCAGGCCCGCCAAAACATTACCTTGCCGTCATCAATCTTGGCGACGCTCCACTCGAGCAACGCCTTCCCTGGTCGCGAGCCGGTCTCAAGCAGCCTCCAAACTCCCTTCGTGAGCTCTGGACCGGAGACACAACACCACCTTCGGAGGCTCTCTCGATCAAGCTGAAGCCTCATGCCTCGGTCCTCTACAGCCTGTCGGAGTAGCGATCACTCCGAGCGCAACACGCGTAACTGTTGTGACCCGCTTGTGTCCTATTGCTACTCTCATGCAACCATTACGATCTACCGCTCGGCGGCAAGAGCAAGCTATCCGCGCGCAGAGATGGTCTTCGGCCAGGTCCAATCGCGAACCTCTTCGCGATCAATGCCATTCTCGTGAGCATAGTTGACGCTGTCGATGATCTGGTCCTGCAACCACTCCTTCGTATGCGCGGCGGATGCCTGCAACGAAGGAACCCGATCGATCACATCCATCGCCAGCGTAAACCGATCAACGCCGTTCAAAATGGCAAGCTCGAGTGGCGTATTGATATTCCCTTTTTCTTTATATCCATGCACGTGGAAGTTCGCATGGTTCGTCCGCTTGTACGTCAGCTTGTGAATGAGCGACGAGTACGCATGGAAGTTGAAGATGACCGGCTTCCCCTTCGTGAACAGCCCGTCAAACTCCCGCTCACTCAGCCCATGTGGATGCTCGCGATCTGAAATCAACCGGAACAGATCCACAACGTTCACGAAGCGAATCTTCACCTCAGGGCAGCGCTCACGCAGGATCGCAACAGCGGCCAGCGACTCCGATGTGGGGATATCGCCCGCGCAGGCCATCACCACATCCGGTTCATGCCCCGCGTCGTTCGAGGCAAAGTCCCAGATGCCGATTCCCTTCGTGCAGTGTCGTATCGCCGAGTCCCTATCGAGGTACTGCAGGTGCTGCGCCTTGTCCGCAACGATCACATTGACATAGTCCGTGCTGCGAAGACAGTGATCCGCGACCGAAAGCAGGCAGTTCGCATCCGGCGGAAGATAGATCCGTGTAATCTCCGGACTCTTATTCGTGACAATATCCAGGAAGCCCGGGTCCTGGTGAGTAAATCCGTTGTGGTCCTGCCGCCATACCAGCGAGCTGATCAGCAGATTGATCGAGGAGATCGGCGCCCTCCAGCGAAGCTCCAGCTTGCTCTTTTCCAGCCACTTGGCGTGCTGGTTGAACATCGAGTCGATGATGTGAATGAAGGCCTCGTAGCTGTTCAGCAACCCATGCCGGCCAGTCAGCACGTACCCCTCAAACCATCCCTCCAGCGTGTGCTCGCTCAGCATCTCCATCACGCGCCCGGTCGGCGAGAGATACCCTCCATCCTCATCGATCGGAAGACGCTCTTCCATCCATGCCTTGCCGCTCGCCTCATACATCACCTGCAGCTTGTTTGAGGCCGTCTCATCCGGTCCGAAGACGCGAAAGCTCGTCAGATTACGGTGGATCGTATCGCGCAGAAACGCGCCGAGCGTCTCGGTTGAGGAGACCATCACCTCACCCGGCCGATCCATCTTGATCGCGTAATCACGGAAATCCGGCAACTCCAGCGGCTTCCGCAGCAGTCCGCCGTTGGCGTGCGGATTCCCGCTGATTCGCCGTGTTCCCTTGGGAGGCAGAGCCTTCAACTCAGGAATGAGCGACCCCGCTTCATCAAACAACTCCTCGGGCTTGTAGCTGCGAAGCCAGGCTTCAAGATCGCGTAACTGCTCAGGCTTCGTCTTCGGATCGAGAATCGGAATCTGGTGCGCTCTCCATGATCCCTCCACCTGATGGCCATCAACCACCTTCGGCCCAGTCCATCCTTTGGGCGAGCGAAGAACAATCATCGGCCAGTGCGGCCTCTCCGGAATGGCTCCCGCCGCCGCGCCACGAGCCTTCTTCTGGATCTCACGAATCTCGACGATGCACCGTTCCACGGTCTCCGCCATGAGCTGGTGCATCATCGCTGGATCCTCTCCCTCCACCACGTACGGCTTCCATCCCAGTCCATGAAAGAGGCTATTCAGCTCCTCCGGCGAGATCCGCGCCAGGACCGTCGGATTAGCAATTTTGTAACCATTCAAGTGAAGAATAGGAAGAACGGCGCCATCCTGCGCTGGGTTCAGGAACTTGTTCGAGTGCCACGAAGTCGCCAGCGGCCCCGTCTCCGATTCGCCATCGCCCACCATCACGGCCACGATCAGCTCCGGATTATCAAAAGCCGCGCCAAACCCATGCGACAGACTGTATCCAAGCTCACCGCCCTCGTGGATGGATCCGGGCGTCTCCGGCGTACAGTGACTTCCGATTCCCCCTGGAAATGAGAACTGCTTCATGAACTTCTGCAGACCAGCCAGGTCCGCGCTCTTGTCCGGGTAGACTTCGGAGTACACGCCCTCAAGATAGCTGTTCGACAACGTCGCCGGTGCGCCATGCCCCGGGCCAGAGATGTAGATCATATCGAGATCAAATTTCTTGATCACACGATTCAGGTGCACCCACGTAAAGGTCTGCCCAGGATCGGATCCCCAATGACCCAACAGCCGATTTTTGATGTGCTCCACCTTCAGCGGCTCGCGCAGCAGCGGATTTGCGCGCAGGTACAGCATGCCCGCACACAGGTAATTGCAGGCACGCCAGTATGCATCCGTGAGCCGAAGCTCTTCCGAAGAAAGCGCGGAATCTGGGAAACTCGATGTGGAGTTGCTGACAGCAGTGGCACTGCTCATATCGTGACCTCGTTCTTCCGCAATGGAAGTTGGTGGTGCGTCGCTCGAACTACCGGTTACCATCTGCCATGCGCGCAACGTGCAAGGCGATCATAAGATCTTCCTGCGCAGGAACGATGTGGATGCCCGTAGTTGACTCAGATGCATTGATTCCACGTACCCCGTTGCCTTTCGCCTCGTTCTTCTCGTCATCCACGCGAATCCCGAAACTCTCGAGCCCGGCCAGGACCTCGCGGCGCGTCGCTGCGTCGTGCTCACCAATGCCTCCGGTGAAGACAATGCTCTCCACGCCGCCCAGGAGCCATGCAAAACTTCCAATCGCCTTCGTGACGCAGCGGGTGAACACCTTCAGGGCCAGAAGCGCGTCCGCTGATCCCTCCTCAGCCGCCGTTCGCGTGGCTCGCATATCGTTCTCAAGCCCGGACAGCGCAATCATCCCGGAGTGGTGATTGAGCTGCGTCTCCAGCGCCGCAATCGCCTCCTTCGCCGTGCCACTCTGCTGCCGGAGCAGATACAACACCAGTCCCGGATCCAGATCGCCCGGGCGCGTTCCCATCACCACGCCACCGTCCGGCGTCAACCCCATGGAGGTGTCCACCGACTCGCCCTCCCGCAGCGCCGTCACACTGCACCCGCTCCCAAGATGGGCCAGAACCATCCTTCGGGGAACCCCCTCTGGCCGCCTCTCCAGCTGATGAATCACAGACTCGCAGCTGAGCCCGTGGAATCCGTACCGACGCACGCCATCATCACGAAAGCTCTTCGGAATCGCGTATACCCAGGCCTCTTCCGGCATCGTGCGATGGAACTCCGTATCGAAACATGCGAAGTGCTCCATCTCTGGATATCGCTTCATCGCTGATCGAATCACTGCCAGCACAGCGGGATCATGCAAAGGAGCGAAGCTGATCGCCTGCTCTAGCTCCGCAAGGACCTCAGGCGTGATCCGCTGATGACCAGCAAGCTTCGCGCCAGGATGCACCACGCGGTACCCAACAGCGTCAAATGTCGGCACGCCTGCTTGCCCCAGAAGATCCAGAACAAGATCAGCCGCAGCCGCGGGATCAGAAGCCTTCGGTTCAGGCCGGCTTACCTTCCCGCTCTCACCCGTGTCGCCCTCCATCGTCAACGCCGCATGGGCGCCGCCTATCCCACTCAGCTCACCATCCAGCACCGGCGTCGGGTCCTCATCGGCCTTCGGCGAAGCCGTTCTGTAGATAGAAAACTTCAGAGAAGAGGAGCCGCTATTGATGACGAGAATGTGCATCGATCTACTCGACGGTATACCTCTCCGTCGCTGCCCGTGTGAAAAACTGCCGCCCGCGCTCACAGACTTCGTTAGCTGTGTCTCGTCACAAATCGATTCACGCTGTCAGCCAGCGAAACATACCGTAAGCAACATCCCACTTTCCATGAGTACCGTGCTGACTGTTCGTCTCGATCCGGCCTCGCAGGCGAACTTCGATCAGCTGCGCCAGCGCTACTTTCCGCCCGAGCGCAACCACATCGCCGCTCATATCACTCTCTTCCACACACTTCCCGATACCCAACAAACCGAGCAGGTCCTCGCGGACCTCTCAGCCCCGCAGCCCTCCTTTCCGCTTCAGGTCACCGGCGTCCGTTCCCTCGGCAAAGGCGTGGCCTATCGCCTCGCCGCAACGGCCATTCAGAGCCTTCACGCGCAGCTTGCGCAGGCATTTGCCGACGATCTTACCCCCCAAGACCGCCAGCGCCTTCAGCCGCACGTCGTCGTGCAGAATAAGGTCACTCCAGCCGCGGCGCGCGAGCTGTTACAGCAGTTGGAACAGCGCTTTACACCGTGGACCGTTCAGGCGGAAGGTCTTGACCTCTGGCGTTACCTGGGCGGCCCATGGGAACACAAACGGACCTTCTGGTTCGAGAGAACCAACTAAGCTGCGCGGCAGTTCGAACCCGCTCGCTATCCGAGCATCTCTTCCGCCAGCGTCTGCGCTTCTCGAATCAGATCCGCCAGCCCGACACCCCGAAAGGCATTCCCCAACAGGTGGAGTCCAGCGATACCGGCAACTTCTCGATCCATCGCCGCCATACGCTCCAGATGCCCCACCGAGTACTGCGGCAGGCTCAACGGCCATCGCTGCACATACGAAAAGCTCGGCGCTGGCAAAGCCCCCCGCACGCTTGACCCAAGAATCCTCTTGAGCTCGTCAAGCGCGAGTTCCAAAATCTCATCGTCAGGTCGATTCGCTGCCAGTAGCTCCCGTGCCGACTCTCCACCAAAGAACGCACGCACCAGACGGCCACCCTCCGGAACCCGATCCGGAAACTTCTGATCCACAAACGTCCCCGCCAGCAGCTCCGGCCTTCGGTGTTCTCCCGCTCCTCGCGCAGGAACCAGGAAACCGAAACCTTCCGGCAGATCCAGCACCGTGTCTTTCCACCCGAGCGCCACTAAAAGAGCAGAGCTCGCCTCCGTCGGCAGAAGACGGGAAAGATCATGATTGATCGGGTGCAGCAGCTCAGCCGTCACGTGCCCCGGAGTGGCCAGGATCAACTCCTCAAAGTGATTCTCTTCAGCAGCGTTCGTAGCCGTCTTTCCGCTCGCTCTCAGGTGCCGCACCGTCCAGCCTGTATGCGTCACCGCGTCCGACCGGCGAACGCTGACCACCCGCCGCCCAAGCTGAACAACTCCGCTCGGAAGCGCTTCAGCCAGGCTGTCGGTCAAGGTGCTCAGCCCCGACCGCAGCGTTGTAAAGATCGCCGATGCCGGCAGCCCCGTGGTCCGCCGCTCCGCTTCTCTTTCTTCCATTGCGGCAATCAGCGATCCCCGCTCACGCTCCATCGCCACAAACGGAGCCATTACCGCGCGTACACTCAGCGTCTCCACATCACCCCCGAACACACCCGAGAGCAGCGGCGCTGCCAGCCGCTCCAGCACCTCGCGACCGAAGTGCCGCTCTGTGAAGCTCGCAATCGATTCATCTTCGATCGGCGCGTCACGTTGCAGCTCCTCCGCACGTGCCAGCTCCTCCCGAAACGCATCCCTCGCCTTGTCGGAGAAGATTGGTGAGGCATCGATTGCCTCCAGGGCGGCACGCGACCGGGGAACCATCATCCGCAGACCGTCCGGCATCGCCTGCAGCTCACCATCAAGCCAGAGATAAGTCTTTCGAGTCGCATCCCGCGAAGCAATCAACTCGTTTGCCAGACCAAGCTCCGTTACGAGCGTCCGAGCCGCCGGCTTCTCACTCACCCAGGAGTCCGGCCCCATCTCGACGATGAAGCCGTCGCGACGAATCGTTCGAACGATTCCGCCAGTTCGCTCCGACCCCTCAAACAGCGTGACCTGTATCGGTTCCTTGCCGGACCGCGTCAGCCGCCACGCCGCGGTCAGGCCGCTCACCCCCCCGCCGACGATCGCAACGCGCCTCATCGATCGCTAGCCCGACACTCCTGCTGGCTGCGTCTCCACAGTGGCAGTTCCCGCCGTCGATTCGCTGACGCTACTACCTCGTCGAGCTTGCGGCAGCTCGTCGATATCAGCAGCAAACGTCCCGGTTGCCACCTCCACCAGCGCCCGGATCAGCGTAGCCGAAGCGTTCAAGCTCTCCGCTCGCCACAGCTTCATCCCCAACTCGCGAGCTGTCTCCCTAAACGCGATATCAATGTCGTACAGAATCTCAACGTGGTCGCAAAGAAATCCGATCGGCTGCAGAACCACACCCGTGTGACCCTCCGCGGCCAGAGCCTTCAGCGTGTCTTCGACTGACGGCCCGATCCACGGCGCTCCCGCCACTCCCTGGCTCTGGAACGCGAAGTACCAGTCCCGCTCCGTCATGCCCAGCTTGCCCATCCGCGCAGCCACCGCGGCGGCCGTGTTCTTGCACTCCACCGGATACGGATCCGGCTCAATGCGCGCGTCGTAGGCTTGGATTCCGTCTGCTGGAGCAGGTGCGTCCTTGCGCACCGGAGCGTTCGTGGTCCCCGCAAGAATCGTTCGGCACGGAACCGAGTGCGCCGTAAACAGCACCGGCACTCTTCGCTTCTCAAGCGCGCAAGCCTCTGCCCAAACCGGCCACAGCCGCTCCGCGAACGCCAGCGACAACAGCGGGTTCGCCGCCCACCCTGCCACAAACTCCAGTTCAATGGCTGGATCAGTCTCCGTCGCGGCAGCGGCCGTCATCACGGCCCGTCGGTACAGTCCAACCGACGTGCGCGAGTTTTGTGGCGCCAGGCAGATCGCTTTGCACCGTCTCACTCCATCGCGGCGCATCTCGGCCACGACCTCTGCGATAAACGGATGCCAGTTTCGCATCCCGACATACACCCGTGGCTGCCGTGGGTCGTTCGGCGCGTATCGCGGATACGAGCCCTCGAGCATGCTCGCCTGGATCACCGTCCATCGCGTCAGTGGCGGCGGCTTTTCCCCGGGCGTCTCCCCCAACCCGATCTCCGCATACCGATGCTGCAGCTCTTCAACCACGCTCTGCGGCAGCGCGCGGCCACTCGTCACGAACTTCAGGTACTCGGCCATCTCACCCAGAACATCAGGCGTGCCATGAGCCAGCAGCAGGATCGCGGTTCGTTGACTGCTCTCGTTCATACGTTTCGGCCCTGCGGCCTTGCACTGTTTTGGTGCGCAAACGTCTTCACCGTTCGCACGACCTCGATCACATTCTCAACCGGTGTCCCCGGGACAATACCGTGTCCGAGATTGAAGATGTGTCCAGGTCTTCCGTCCGCCGCTCGCAGGATCGCCTCCGTCCGTGAGCGCAGCAGATCCTGCGGCGCAAACAGCGCAATCGGATCCAGATTTCCCTGCACCGCCACCGCATACTCCAGCCCGCGCCACGCCTCATCGAGATCCACGCGCCAGTCCAACCCAAGCACATCAGCGCCCGTTCGCCGCATCGTCGGCAGCAACGACGCCGTGTCCACGCCGAAGTAAATCACCGGCACACCCAGTGCCTGTACCCGCCGAACCAGCTCCGTTGTCGCGGGCAGGCAGAACTCCGTGTAGTCCGCGATTGAAAGCGCACCCGCCCAGGAGTCAAAGATCTGGATCACATCCGCGCCCGCCTCCACCTGTTGCGCGGCATACGCTTCCAACACCGAGAGCAGCTTCTCCACCAGCAGCGGCCACGCCCCGGCATCCGTGTGCCCACGCTCGGCGGAGGCATACATCAGCCGCTTGCTCTCCACGTAGTTCCGTGACGAACCACCTTCGATCATGTACGACGCCAGCGTAAACGGCGCTCCAATGAATCCAATAATCCCCAGCTGGTCGCCGTCCGCTCGAGGCCCGTTGAAGTGCGCGGCAACCTTCTCAATCGCGAGAGCCACATACCCGAGCTCATCCGCCCGATCCGTGACCAGCGCCTCAACCTGTGCCATCGACCGTATCGGCTGGTGCACCACCGGTCCCTCACCCGCGACAAACTCAAAGTCCAGTCCCATCGGCGTAAACGGCAGCAGCAGATCGGCAAAGATAATCGCCGCATCTACCTCCAACCGCTCGGCCGCCGTGATCGTCACCTCCGCGGCAATCTCCGGCGTCCGGCAGATATCCAGCAGCGAGTGGTGACGCCGCACCGCCATGTACTCCGGCATATACCGTCCGGCCTGCCGCAGAAACCACACCGGCGTGCGGTCCACCGGCTGTCGCAGGCACGCCCGTACGAAGCGGCTGCCCTGCGGCTCGGCTGGGGATTGCGAATCGAGGGGAAAAGTCGTTGCGGAAGCCTGCATCACGAGGGGCACATTCTCTCCTCTATGAGCCTAGCACCGCGCGCCTGCCGGTACGCCCGGTCCCGTAGTGCCGCCTTCCACAAACCCGCACCAAGCCCGCTTCTCGTTCACCGCACCACCTTGGCCGCCGTCCTCAAGCAGAGTCGCTCGCTCGATGCCGCCGATGCGTAAACGACCTGGCCCCAGCTCCGCGATACGCCCCCGCAACATGACCATGCCCACGCACCAGGTACTTCGTCGTCGTTAATCCCTCCAGCCCAACCGGCCCCCGTGCATGGATTCTCGACGTCGACACACCCACCTCCGCTCCCAGTCCGTAGCGGAACCCATCCGCAAAGCGCGTACTCGCGTTCACCATCACACTCGCCGCATCCACCTCGTTCAGGAAGCGCTCCGCAACAGCCACATCGATCGTGCAAACACTCTCGGTATGCGCCGAACCATAGCGATGAATATGCTCGACCGCCGCCTCAAAGCTGGGAACGACCCGCACCGCCAGCGTCAGATCGCCATACTCCGTGTGCCAGTCGTCGACCTCGCCCATCTCTGCCCGAAGCGCTTTCGGCAACGCAGCGCGAGTCCCTGCATCACCCAGCACACTCACTCCCTTCGCCGAAAGCCTTGCGACGAGTGTCGGCAGGAACTCCCGCGCGATCGACTCGTGCACCAGCACCGTCTCCACCGCGTTACACACCGCCGGATAATCCGTCTTCGCGTCCTCAATCACCGCCATCGCCTGCTCGGCATCGACCAACCGATCCACGTAGATGTGGCAAATGCCGTCAGCATGCCCCAGCACTGGAATCCGCGTCGTCGCTTGAATATGCTCCACCAGCGCCCTCGATCCACGCGGAATCACCAGGTCCACCAGCGACGAGAGCGTCAGCAGCTCTCCGACCGCCTCTCGCCCAATGATCAGCGACACCGCATCCTCGGTAAGCGATACCGACAGGATTGCAGTACGAATGAGCGAGACCAGCAGCTCCGCCGTGCGTTCCACCTCACGTCCCGGCTTCAGGATCACGGCGTTGCCACTCTTCAGCGCCAGCGCACTGATCTGCGTCACCGCATCCGGCCGCGCCTCAAAGATCACTGCCAGCACGCCCAGCGGCACCGATCGCTTCTCAAGCTCGAGACCCTCATCTAGCTCCATCGCATCGAGCGTTCGACCGAGCGGGTCAGGCAGGTCCCGAACCGCCCGCACCTGGGCCGACATCTCCGCCAGCTTTGCCGGTGTCAGCGCAAGCCGCGCCCGATTTGCGGCCGAAAGATCACCCGTCGCAACCAGCGCGTCCGCAAGGTGCACGTCTTCCGCGTTCGCCGCCAGAATCGCCTCGTACTGCCCGTCGATCGTCTCGGCAATCGCCGTAAGTGCCGCGTTCCGCTGCGCCAGAGAGACCGGCGCCAGCACTCGCGCCGCGGCCCGTGCCCGCTCCGCCAGCCGACGAACGCCCGCCCCGGCATGCGCCGCATGGTTCGAAATCGCGATCGGCCCGGTCGTCGGGTGGCTCATCGAAGCACCTCCGCCGCTCTCGTATCGTCTGTCTCTCCAGCAGCCATCACGCCCGGGAATCGCGTTCCAACCGGCTCTCCGGCGACAACCTGCTCCAGCACCTGTGCCGTGCGCCCATTCGCAATCACCACCGTCTGCCCGGCCTGCTGCGCCAGTCGCGCCGCCTCCAGCTTCGATCGCATCCCGCCGCGCCCCCTGCCGTTCCCACCGTCCGCATACGCCAGCACCGCTTCATCGATAGACGCAACCTCCGTCAGAAAACGAGCTCCCGTTTCGTTCGGGCTGCGGTCGTAGAGTCCGTCCACATCCGAGAGCAGCACCAGAAGATCCGCGCCGATGTGTGTGCTCACCAGCGCCGAAAGCTTGTCGTTATCCCCGAACAACCGCGTTCGCTCACCCTCGATCGAAGGCACATCCAGTTCTGCAACCGAAACAGTATCATTTTCATTGATCACCGGAATCACCTCGAGCGCCAGCAGAGCCTCGAGCGTCCGCTTCAGGTTCGCGTGCCGCACCGGCGATCGAAAATCATCCTCCGTCAGCAGCACCTGCGCCGTCCGGCAGCCGAGCCGATCAAACGCGTCCTCGTAGATACTCATCAGCCGCGACTGGCCCGTCGCCGCACACGCCTGGATCTGTGCCAGCTCTGTCGGCCTCACCGTCATCCCAAGCCGCTCCATCCCCAGGCCAATCGAGCCCGAACTCACCACCAGGATCTCGTACCCTCTCTCCCGCAGCGCCGCGATCGATTCCACCAGCCCGCAGAGCAGGCCAAGAGCCACGCGTCCATCCGCACGCATGATCACGTTCGTGCCCAGCTTTACGACAATCCGTCGCCGCTGCACTCCGTTCCCCGTGGCAGATCCGCGCTCGCTTTGGCTCGCCGTCACCGTCATCCAGCCATGCTAGCAGCCAGGGTACGCCCCGCGAAACGCGGGGAACCCGCTGCATTCGGCGATAGCATAGAGACATCGCCGTGCCCACCTCCACATCACTCTCAACCTCCGTCACGGGCGCTCCGCCACGCCACATCGTCGTGGCCTTCGCCTGCGTGTACTTCTTTTGGGGATCCACCTACACCGCCATCCACATCGCCGGCCTGCATCTCGCTCCCTCGCTGGTCGCCGCGTGTCGCACTCTGCTGACCACATCTCTCCTCGTCATCCTTTGCCTCACAACCGGCCGCAGCCTGCGCGTCTCACGTCAGCAGCTCTGGCGCCTTGCTCTCATCGGCATCCTGTTCATGACCGTGAACAGCATCCTGCTCAACTGGGCGGAGACCATGGTCGCCTCCGGCATCGCCTCGTTGCTCGTCTCAACCATGCCCATCATGGTCGCCGTCATCGAGGCCGCCCTTCCCGGCGGAGAGGCCCTCAACAAACGCGGCTGGGCAGGCACCCTGCTCGGCACTGTCGGCATGGTCGCCCTCGTCTGGCCATCGCTCCGCACCGGATCCTCCACACCCGCAAATCACCATCCGCTCGCATACGCTCTCCTGCTGTTAGCCGCGCTCGCCTTTGCCGTCGGCGCCGTCCTCAGCCGCAAGTTCCACTTCGCCTTGGATCCCTTTGCCGCCACGGCCTGGCAGATCGGCTCCGCCTGCCTCTGCAATGTTGTCCTCGCTCTTGCAGGCGGAACCCTGCACACAGCCGTCTGGACCCGCAACGGCGTGGCCGCAATCGTCTATCTCAGCGTCTTCGGCTCGCTCGTCGGGCTCAGCTGCCTCACCTACCTCTTGCAGCACGTCGCCGTCACCAAGGTCTCGACCTACGCCTTCGTCAATCCCATCGTCGCGGTGCTGCTCGGCGTCGTTCTCCTGGGCGAGCGGCTCAACCCATCCGAGTTTCTGGGCATGGCCATCATCATCGCTGCCGTCGCCTTGGTCATCTTCTCGCGCGTCAAACGCGAGCCCGCAATCTCACCCGGCACGCCCGCGGCCTCCCTCAAATAGTCTGCCCTACTGCGGAGTGCCCCCGGCATTTCCGTTCCCTATCGTCAGCGGGTACAGCGGCGCTTCAGCTCCCCGCCCAAACCGCACCGTGCTCTTGCTCATCGCGTCCAGCAGCGAAATCTGGTTCGCACTCATCAGCCACACCAGCAGATGACTGTTCCAGTTCGTCGCAATCGCCACCGTGAAGATCGTAAACGGCGCCGTCGTGGGCTGCTGCGTCGGGTCTGATCCGGCAGCAGCAGGCGTCTGCGGATGCCCCTGAGCGGCAGCCATGTACACCTTCTGCCAGCCGATCGTGTAACTCGCAGGCTGCGCGACAGCCGCCATGCCCGGCGTCGCCAGAAATTGCTGCGCCATCACCGGCAACTCCTTGCGGCCCGAGACCTGCTCCGCATCGCTCAGGCAAGTCGGATCCAGCTCCGCCAGCAGCATCGTCCCGGCCGCGGTTGGCGTCACGCGCACAATCGTCTCACTCCCATCCTTCGCGGGCTGCTCTGTCGTTGTGGACGGCTTCGCCGGCTGCGGCGTTCGCACCAGCAACACCGGCCGAAGACATCCCGCAACGCTGTTCGCCTCCACCCGCGTCTCTGAGAGGCCGGGCATGGCTAAACGACCGTTCACCACGGCCTCGGCACCATCGCGTGACTCCAGCATCGCCGGATACTGCAGCCGAAGATTCAGCGAGTCACTCGCAAACAGCCTCGTCTCCCCACTCACCTTCGCCGTCTGCCCTGGCAACATCGACGTCCAAAGCGCACCCAGCAAAGCCGTCGTCTGTAAACGCATTCGACCTACTTCCTCTCCCCGATAAGTCGCGATGCCGGCGCGGCGTTCACCTCGTAGAGGTCGTCATCTTTGTAGGTCGAGCGGATCTTTCCGCGATAAATTAAGATCGCTCCATCGGCATCCAGCTTCCGCAGCAGCCAGTCCTCCGGGTACGTATACGTCCCGATCACAAAAAAGTGCGAGTGCTGCGCGACAAACTGCTGGTAGGGAACAACATGCCCGTGCAGACCAAGCGCCTCCTGCACATCGGCCTCATTCTCAAAAAGCGTCGCATGTGCAAACCGCGTCGCCGCCTCCCGATCCGTTAGATAAAAGGTCCGCGCCCGTGTCTCCGCGGACTCACGATCACTCATCTCGACAAACGTCAGACCGCTTGCCGCCACAATCGGAACGTTCCCCGTAGAAGCTGCAAGCGGCGGTCGCGGCGCCGTAATATCAGAGCCCGGGTTTCCGTTCGAATCAAACACAAACAGGTCCACCGCCGTTCGCGCCACCGTCGCGAGAATCAGCGCAAATGCGAGAAGCGTTGCGATCTCCGCCGCCCGAGCCACTCTCCTGTAGAAGAACCAGGTCAGCAGCCCGGCTACTCCAAGCACGCTTGCAATGCCGTATCTCGGAAAAAACGCAACCTGCCGATACGTAAAGATAAGAGCCACCAGCAAACCCTGCAGTGTCAGCCCGGCAAACAGCGCAATCTCTCGGGGGTCTGGGCGCATGGCCCGGGCATACGCCACCTGCGGACCATGCCGTACCGGCAGAAAGGCCCGCACCACCACGCACGCAAACACCGCGATGCCGAAGTACAGAAACATCTCAACGTACATCCAGCCCACGGTATCCACTCGCGGCAGAAAGTCCGGCGGATACAGCACACGCCGAACCGATCTGGCCTGCGAACTCGCATTCAAGTCGACGATGAGCGCAACCGCGGTTGGAATCGCCACCATGGCCAGCCCCGCCCAGTCCACCGACCGTCGCCGCCCCGCGAAGATGGCTGCGCCCAAAAATGGCAGCAAGGACAGCACTGCTAGAAAGTGACTTGCAGCCGCAAGCGTCGCCGCCGCCAGGATCAACCCGAGCATGTTCTTACGCCGCGGAAAACCCGCGCGCTCCTGCCACGCGAACAGCAGCACGCTCAGAGCCGCCAGCCAGAGCATGTACGGCCGGTTCTGCCACGAGTACTCCACATACGCGCTTACCCAGAAGACCGAAAGCGCAAAAACTCCAAATAAGTTGCTGAGCCGGCGAGCAAACACCAGAAAGATCATCACGCTCGCGATCAGTCCTGCCAGGATCGACGGAAGCCGCGCCAGCAGCCATCGCGGCCCCGGCAGCATCAGCGAGAAGCGTTCCAAGACGTAGGAAAGCGGCGGATTCAAATCAACCGCGTGAATCCGCTCAAGCATCACCGCCATCGAGGGCGCCCGCGAGATCCCCCACGTAAACAGCTCATCGTGCCGCAGAGGATGCGCGTGTGCCTCCACCAGCGCCATCGGCAGGTACAGCAGCACGATGAACAGCAGGCAGAAGCGCTGATGGCGTTCGATCCACGCCGCCAGATCCTCAAGCGAGCTTGAGACGTGCAGCGATAGCTTCGATCGTGGCCGTACCAGAGTTACCGTCATCGGCAGACATACCGTTCGTTACAGCGTTGGAACAGAAGGTGGCGGCAACCCGTCATTGAGAGTCTCAGGAGAGCGGCTCCAGCGATTCAAGCATGGTTGGAATCAACTCCGAGACGGTGGGATGGATGTGCATCGCGTGAGTCAATGTCGTGTAAGACGCTCCGGCGTACATGGTGTCAAGAATGCAGTGGATCGCCTCGTCACCTCCGGTACCCAGAATCGTCGCTCCCAGAATCTTCTTCGTCTCGGCATCGACCAAAACCTTCATCAAGCCCTCCGTCTCTCCCTTCTCAACCGCTCGCCCTACCTTACTCATAGAACGGGTTCCGATCAATGCGCGCCTGCCGGAGTCACGAACTTGTTTTTCCGTCATGCCGACCTGCGCCAATGGCGGATCAACGTACATGGCATGCGCCTGGATCCGGTCGCTCACCCGTCGCGGCTCGTGATCCAGCAGGTTCGCGGCAACAATCTCAAAGTCGTTATAGGAGGTGTGCGTGAACGCTCCGCGGCCGTTGCAATCACCCATCGCCCATACCCCCGGCACATTCGTCCGTAACTCGTCATCCACCGTGATGTAGCCCTTCTCGTCCGTCGCCACACCCGCCCGGTCTAACCCCAGGTCATCCGTGTTCGGGCGCCGGCCCACCGCCAACAGTACATGCGATCCCACCACATCCGGCTCGCCAACCATGCAGCTCGTACCCACCAGCACACCCTCCGGATGTGCCTTGAAGTGAATGCACTCCGAATCCGTCCGGATCGTAATCCCTTCCTTCTCCAGAATCTCCTTTACCGCGGCAGAGATGTCCTCATCCTCATGCGCGACCAGGTGCTTGCCCCGTTCCACCACCGTCACCTTGCTGCCAAAGCGCCGGTACATCTGCGCAAACTCGAGCCCAATATAGCTTCCGCCCACCACCACCAGGTGCTCTGGCAGGGTATCCAGCTCCAGCATGGTCGTGTTCGTCAGAACGTGCACTTCGTTCAAGCCCGGGAGGTCCGGAATCGAAGCGCGGCCGCCAACATTCAGAAAGATCTTCTCGGCCGTCAGCACCTCCTCGCCCACCTGCAGCTCCGTCGGTGAAAGAAATCGCGCAGCCTCATGGAACACGGTGCATCGCTCCATGGTTCGCAGCATCGTCTCGACACCTTCGCGCGACTTGCCGGAGATTGCATCCTTGCGCGCCTTCACCGCCTTCATGTCGACGGCGATGTCGCCGCCAACCCTCACACCGAAGTCCGCACCACGCCGTGCCAGGTGCGCCGCATGCGCGCTCGCCACCAGCGTCTTCGTCGGAATGCAGCCAGTATTCACGCAGGTACCGCCAAACAGCTTGCGCTCGATCATCGCCACCGTCATGCCGGCCTTCGTCAGCCTGCCCGCCAGCGCCGGCCCCGCCTGCCCCGCTCCTACAATGATTGCGTCAAATCGTCGCGCCATGCATACGCTCCTTTGTCAGTGACACATTCAAGATCTATTTGCGCTTCCACCGCACGCCATCCTTGGCGTCCTCTAAAAGTATTCCCTTGCTGAGAAGATCGTTGCGGATCGCATCCGCCCGCGCAAAGTTCCGCTGCTTCTTCGCAAGCGTCCGCTCCGCCACCAGCCCATCAATCTCCGCATCGGAGACCGCCAACGTCTCGAGCAGCGAAGGATCCGCCTCGTTCAGCCGGTTCTCCTTCTCCGCCCAGGCCAGCGCCGCGCGTGTCAGCTCCGCGTCACGATCCTTCAGCACTGCAAACACTCCGTCGAATAGGTCCAGAACCGCCAGAATCTGCACCGCATTGCCTCGCAGCAGCGTTCCCTGGTCCGCCGCCGTATTCGCCGCGCGCACCAGGTCAAAGATCGCCGCCCGCGCCTCCGCCGTGTTCAGATCATTCGCCAGCGCCGCCGTATACAGCTCCGCCGCCTGCGTCGTCACCTGCTCAATCCCCTGATCGATGCCCTCCGGCAGCGCCGCCGCATTCGCCGGGTCCGCGCCCTTCTGCATGCGTTGGTAAAACGTGCGCAGCCGGTCAATCGCATTCGCCGATGCCGCCAGATCGTCAAACGTAAAGTTCAGCTGGTGCCGATACGGCACCGAGATCAGCAGAAACCGGATTGCCGACACCCGATACCCGCGCAGCAGCAGGTCCCGCAGCGTGTAGAAGTTGCCCTCGGACTTCGACATCTTCTTGCCTTCCACCAGCAGAAACCGCACATGCATCCAGTGCCGTGCAAACGGCTTCCCCGACGCCGACTCCGACTGCGCAATCTCATTCTCATGGTGCGGAAACATCAGGTCCTCCCCGCCCGCATGCAGATCGAAGTCGTCACCCAGAAACTTCGTCGCCATCGCCGAACACTCCAGATGCCACCCCGGCCGCCCATCTCCTATCGCCGTCTGCCACGAGGCCTCCTTGGCCCCATCCGGCAGCGCCTTCACTGCCTTCCATAGCGCAAAGTCCCGCGCCGCATCCTTGTCGAACTCGCCAAGATCCACCCGCGCACCGTCTTCGATCTGGTCCAGATCCTTCTTCGCAAGCTTGCCGTAGTCTTCATCGCGCGCGACTCGGAAATACCACGAGCCATCCTCCGCCTGGTACGCAAAGTCCTTCTCCGCCAGCCGCTCCACCAGCGTCACCATCTCTGGAATGCACTCCGTCGCCCGCGCCAGAATCTCCGGCCGCTCGATCCCCAGAGCCTCCAGATCCTCAAAGAATGCCGTCTCGTAGGTCTTCGAGTACTCCGCGATCCCCAGCCCCGCCGCCGCGGCGTTGCGGATGATCTTGTCATCCACATCCGTGATGTTCATCACATGCCGGATCGCCATGCCCTGCTGCCGCAGAAACCGTCGCAGCACATCCACATGCAGGAAGGTCCGGAAGTTGCCGATATGCCCATAGTCGTAGACCGTCGGCCCGCAGCAATACAGGCGCAGCTCTGGCGCACCAATCGGAGTGAGCGGCTGAATCGTGCCACTCAGGGTATTGAAGAGATCGAGAGTTGCCACGTGGCTCTTTTGAACGCCTTGCCGCAGCCGCGTGCGCGGTGCTCGGAATAGAGTCTGTCGTAGCTGATTCTAGCCGATGACGGCCGTGTACCCCGGTCGGCCACCCGCCGTGTCCAGCCGAAGCTGCGGCTGCGCAGTCATCCCCTCGTCCGCCCGCTCTCCCGCCAGCAGTCGCGGCCACGCCGCCGCCGCGATCATCGCCGCATTGTCGGTCGAGAGCGCCATCGTCGGGAATCCCACCGCCAACCCCCGCCGTCCCGCCTCATCCGCGAACCGCCGCCGCAGCTCCGCATTCGCCGCAACCCCGCCCGTCACCAGCACCGCCCGCGCCCCGGCCGCCTCCACCGCCCGAAACGTCTGCTGCATCAGCCGCCCAACCACCGCCGCCTGGAAGCTCGCCGCCAGATGGAGCACCTCCGCCGGCAACAGACCCTCAGCCCGCAGCGCCGCAATCCGTTCCGCCGTCGCCCGTTCCGTGTGGCCAATCCGAGACCGCCGCTCTGCCGCTGCCGCCAGCATCCCTTGCTTCTCCATATGCCGCAGCACCGCCGTCTTGATCCCTGAAAACGAAAAGTCGAAGTTCGTCTTCGGCGCGCTCGCACCATCCGCCTCCGCACGATGCCGGATCGCACCAAACCGGAACGGAACCGCGGTCGCATCCCCCAGCGGCGCCAACGCATCGATCCACGGACCACCCGGATACGGCAGCCCCAGCAGCTTTGCCACCTTGTCGTACGCCTCGCCCGCGGCATCATCCACCGTCCGCCCCAGCGTCCGATACCGAAGCACCCCGCCCGCCCGCTCCGCCAGATATAGATGCGTATGCCCGCCCGATACCACCAGCGCCACCAGCGCCGCCCGCTCGTCCGTCGCGGCCAGCAGCGCCGCCGCATGCTGCATCAGCACCGCATAAATATGCCCCTCCAGGTGATTCACCGCAAGCAGCGGCTTCCGGAGCGCAAACGCCATCGCCTTCGCATACGTGATCCCTACCAGCAACGCTCCTGCCAGCCCCGGCCCTTCCGTCACCGCGATGGCGTCCAGCGACTCGAGCGTCACACTCGCATCCACCTCCGCGGCCCGCGCCATCGCCGCCCGCACCACCGGCACAATGTTTCGCAGATGCTCCCGGCTCGCCAGCTCCGGCACCACACCTCCATAGATCGCATGCAGATCCACCTGGCTCGCCACCACACTCGACAGCACCTCGGCCCCGCCGCGCACCACCGCCGCCGCCGTCTCGTCGCACGAGCTCTCAATGCCGAGAATCAAGCCACCGCCGGAACGCAAGCCGCCACCCTGAATGTTGGCCGCCTCGAAAGCCGTGCTGGAACCTGCGCGTTCTTCAGGCATCTGAAGTAGTGTACGAGGAGCAGCAGCATGGCCGCCCATCCCCACCCGGCATCCACCCCCATCGAGCACGTCGAGAGCACCGCCTATCGCGCCGCACTCGAGGTCGTTCGCACTCTCGCCGCGGCCGGTCACCAGGCCTTCTTCGCCGGCGGTTGTGTCCGCGACCTTCTCCTCGGCATCGAGCCCAAAGACTTCGATGTCGCCACCAGCGCCACCCCCGAGATCGTCCAGGGCCTCTTCCCCCGAACCGAGGCCGTCGGCGCTCACTTCGGCGTCATCCTTGTCCTCACATCAAGTCAGGACCAGAGCGAAACATCGCGCCACGCCATCGAAGTCGCCACCTTCCGCAACGACGGCGCTTACACCGACGGCCGCCGCCCCGACGCCGTTCGCTTCTCCACCGACCCACGCGAAGACGTCGTTCGCCGCGACATCACGGTCAACGGCATGCTCTTCGACCCGCTCCACTTCGAAGCGACCGACGATCTTGACGGCTCCGTCCGAGACTTCGTCAACGGCCGCGATGATCTCAAGCTTGGCATCATTCGCGCTATCGGTGATCCCGTCCGCCGCTTCACTGAAGACAAGCTCCGCATGCTCCGCGCCGTTCGTTTCGCCGCTCGCCTCGGCTTCGACATCGAATTCGCAACTGCGGAGGCGATCACCGATCTCGCTCCCGGCGTCCATCAGGTCAGCGCCGAGCGCGTGCGCGACGAGCTCTCCCGCATGCTCACCGAAGGCCACGCCCGCCGCGCCTTCGAGCTCCTCGACGAGCTCAACCTCCTCGCCGAAGTGCTCCCCGAAGCCGTCGCCATGCACGGCGTCGAGCAGCCCGCCGACTGGCACCCCGAGGGCGACGTCTGGATCCACACCATGCTCCTGCTCGAAAAGCTCGAGCCCGGCTGCCCCCTCACCCTCGCCTGGGGCGCGCTCCTGCACGACATCGGCAAGCCCGCCACCTACCATCTCGATCGCTCCAGCCCCACCACCCCTCGCATCCGCTTCAACGGCCACGTCGAGGTCGGTGTCCGCATCGCCGAAGTCATCCTCAAGCGCCTCCGCTTCTCGAACGAAGACACCGAACAGGTCCTCGCTCTCGTCAAGAACCACATGCGCTTCGGCGACGTCCCGCAGATGAAGGAATCCACCATTAAACGCTTCCTTCGCCTGCCAAAATTCGACGAGCACCTCCAGCTTCACTGGCTCGATTGCAGCTCCTGCCACGGCAAGCTCGGCATCTGGGAGTCGATGAAAGCGCGTTATGAGACCGAACCCGCCGAACAGCACAGTCCTCAGCTCTTCGTCACCGGTCGCGATCTGATCAAATCTGGTTACAAACCGGGCACGCAATTCAGAGCCATGCTCGAGGCCGCCGAAGACGCCCAGCTCGAAGCCGCCATCCACACCACCGCCGAAGGTCTCGCACTCATCCGCAGGCGCTTCGGCAAACCCTGACCTACTCTCCCTCGCCTCAAACCGGCGTACAGCACCTCACGCCCCCGTCATCTCGACCGAAGTGAAGCGGAGCGGAACGCAGTGGAGAGATCCCTCTTCTTCCCGGCCACCCGATCCGCAGGTAAGCTAAGCCGGAAGCAGCCTTCATGAACTCAACTCCAGATACCTGCGACATCCTCATCGTCGGTGCCGGCATCGCCGGCCTCGCCTGCGCCCGCACCCTCGCCGATCGCGGCCAGCGCGTCTGCGTCGTCGAAGCCAGCAATCGTATCGGCGGCCGCATCGTTACGCAGCGCCTCGGCGATCAGATCATTGAACTTGGCGCCGAGTTCGTCCACGGCCGCCCGCCCGAGCTCCTCGCCCTCATCGCCGAAGCAGGCCTGACGCTATGCGAGCGCGACGGCTCCCAGCTCAGCTTTGAAGACGGCCGTCTCACCGCCGACAGCGAAGGCCGGGAAGGCATGTTCGATCCCATCGAGCAGCTCCGCAACGTCACTGGCCCTGACGTCAGCTTCGCCAACTTCCTCGCCCACTCCGAGTTCGCCGGCAACCCCGATCTCCGCGAAGCCGCCACCGGCTACGTCGAGGGCTTCAACGCCGCCGACGCCGCCGAGATCAGCGCCATCTCGCTCGGCATGCAGCAGACCGCCGAAGACTCCATCGACGGCGATCGCATCGCCCACATCCGCGAGGGCTACGACCGCCTGCCGCACGTCCTCGCCGATCGCCTCCAGGCCGCCGGCGGCGAGCTCCGCCTCAACACCCGCGTCCTCGCCGTCCGTTGGGCCACCGGCCGCGTCGCCCTCGAAACCACCACCGGCGAGCTCACCGCCGCGAAAGCCGTCCTCACCCTTCCGCTCGGAATCCTTAAATCCGGATCCGTCCACATCGTCCCTGAGCTTCCGGCCATCGCCGAAGCCGCCGCGCTCATGCGCATGGGCCCCGTCTGCCGCTTCACCCTCGTCTTCCGCGAGCCCTTCTGGCAGACCCTCCCACCGTCGCCAACCCTCGCTTCCTCCGACCTCCAGGACCTCAGCTTCCTCTTTGACTTCGGCCAGCTTCCCTCCGTCTGGTGGTCCACGCACCCCGAGCGCACCCCCACCAACACCGTCGGCCGCACCCTCACCGGCTGGGTCGGCGGCCCGCGTGCACACACCTTACTCGCCAGCCCATCAGCCGATCTCGCCGCCCTCGGCTGCCGCGCGCTCGCCCGCATCTTCCATCAACCCGAATCCCATCTACATCAGCTCCTCGAAGCCTGCCTCACTCACAACTGGTCCGCCGATCCCGACTTCCTCGGCTCCTACAGTTATGTCGCCGTGGGCGGCACCGAAGCCTCCGCCCGCATGGCTCAACCAATCGAGCACACCCTCTTCTTCGCCGGCGAACACACTGACACCACCGGCCACTGGGGCACCGTTCATGGCGCTCTCCGCAGCGGTCTCCGCGCCGCCCAACAGATCCTCGACACCATCTAGCCAAAGCGGACGAACGCCCATTCGTTGCGTCCATACCGAATCCGCCCCATCGGCAACTCCTGCATCACGTCTACCGGAACACCCAATCTCCTTCACTCCCACAGCGTGGCGCACCGCGAAATCCAGCCTCCAACTTCGAGGCATCGCACAGAGAACGCAGCGGCTGAAAACGATCCATCCCCTCGTCTCGTCGCGTCAAACATCATCTGCTAGCCTCGAAATATCTGAGGTTTTATGGCCACCAAGGTTCTCCTGAATACCCCTCCCGATACCACTCCCAACACCACAATCACCGTGAACGGCAGGGAAACAGACGCCCACATCGGCGAGTTCCTGGTAGACGCCCTCAATCGTATGGCCGAGCGCACCCATGGCAAAAAACTCCCCCAGGTCTGCTACCTCCCTCAGATGGGTCCAATCCAAAGCTGCGACACCTGCATGGTTCAGGTCAGCGCTGCGGCCGGGCAACCAGCCCAGTTAGTCCGCTCCTGCTCCACCCCCGTCAGCGCCGGCATGGCCGTCCAGACCGAAGGCGAAAAGGTCGACATCGCCCAGCGCGAAGCCTTCGATCGCATCCTTCAGAACCACATGCTCTACTGCACCGTCTGCGACAACAACAATCAGAACTGCACCGTCCACAACGCCACCGCCGACCTCGACGTCAAGCACCAGGCCCGCGAGTTCAAGGTCAAGCCCTACGAGAAGGATGAGTCCAACCCCTTCTATCGCTACGACCCCGACCAGTGCATCCTCTGCGGCCGCTGCGTCGAATCCTGCCAGAATGTCCAGGTCAACGAGACTCTCTCCATCGACTGGACCAGCGAGCACCCCCGCGTCCTCTGGGATGGCGGCCATGAGATCGCCGGCTCCTCCTGCGTCTCCTGCGGCCACTGCGTCACCGTCTGCCCCTGCAACGCCCTCATGGAAAAGTCCATGATCGGCCACGCCGGCTACCTCACCAACCTTCCCCCCAGGGTTCTCGACGACATGATCGACGTCGTTAAAGGCGTCGAGCCCAACAGCGGCTACGGCCCCATCCTCGCCCTCTCCGAGATCGAAGCCGAGGCACGCAACGAGCGCGTCAAACGCACCAAGACCGTCTGCGTCTACTGCGGCGTCGGCTGCTCCTTCGAGGTCTGGACGCGCGATCGCCACATCCTCAAGATCGAGCCACTTCACGGCCCCACCAACGGCATCTCGACCTGCATCAAGGGCAAGTTCGCCTGGGACTTCATCAACTCCTCCGATCGCCTCACCCATCCGCTCAAGCGCGTCGGCGACACCTTCGAAGAGATCGGTTGGGATGAAGCCCTGCAGCTCGTCTACGACAACTTCACCCGCATCAAGCGCGAGCACGGGCCCGACGCCCTCGCCTTTATCGCCTCCTCCAAGTGCACCAACGAGGAAAGCTACTTGATGCAGAAGCTCGCCCGTCAGGTCATCGGCACCAACAACGTCGACAACTGCAGCCGCTACTGCCAGACCCCCGCCAGCATGGGCCTCCAGCGCACCGTCGGCTACGGCGCAGACTCCGGCTCCATTCAGGACATCGAGACTGCCGACCTCGTCATCATCGTCGGGTCCAACACCTCCGAGTCCCACCCCGTCCTCGCCACCCGCGTCAAGCGCTCCCATAAGCATCGCGGCCAGCGGCTGATCGTCAGTGATCTGCGCAAACACGAGATGGCCGAACGCGCCGACATCTTCCTGCGTCCCTATCCCTCGACCGACGAGGTCTGGGTCATGGCCGTCACCAAATACCTCATCGACAACCATCTCCACGACCAGGCCTTCATCGACGCACGCGTCAACAAGTGGGAGGAGTTCAAGGCCTCGCTCGAGCCCTACACGCTCGAATACGCCGAGCGCGTCACCGGCCTCACCCAGGAAACCATGATCGCCGTCGCCCACGAGATCGCCAACGCCAAGGGCGGCGTCTGCATTCTCTGGGCCATGGGCGTCACCCAGCACTGCGGCGGCTCTGACACCTCCACCTCCTTCGCCAACCTCCTGCTCGCCACCGGCAACTTCGGCAAGCCCTCTTGCGGCGGCTATCCGCTGCGTGGCCACAACAACGTCCAGGGCGCCAGCGACTTCGGCTCCATGCCCAACATCTTCTCCGGCTACCAGCACGTCGACGACGCCGACGTCCGCGGGAAGTTCGAAGCCGACTGGGGCTGCGTCCTCCCCGTCACCAAGGGTCTCGACAATCACGAGATGATCGAGTCCATCTACGAGGGCAAACTCAAGGCGCTCTACATCAAGGGCGAAGACACCATCACCTCCGACGCCAACGCCAACTACGTCGACGGCGCCTTCCGCAAGCTCGACTTCATGATCGTGCAGGACATCAACTTCTCCGAGACCTGCCGCTACGCCGACCTCGTCCTCCCCGCCAGCCCCTCGCTTGAGAAAGACGGCACCTTCGTCAACACCGAACGCCGCATCCAGCGCCTCTACAAGGCCCTCGATCCGCTCGGCAACTCGCTCCCCGACTGGCAGATCATCCAGCTCATCGCCAACAAGCTCGGCGCAAAATGGGACTACCGGCATCCCTCCGACGTCATGGTCGAGGTCGCCCGCCTCACACCGATCCTCGCCGGCGTCACCTACGAGCGGCTCGAAGGCTTTAAGAGCCTGCAGTGGCCCGTCGCCGCCGACGGCACCGACACCCCGTGGTGCTACAAGGAGAAGTTCCCCTTTCCCGACGGCAAGGCCATGTTCCACCCGCTCGAGTACGTTCCACCCTCGGAGGAAGTCAGCGAAGAGTTCGATCTGCACCTCAACAACGGCCGCCTGCTCGAGCACTTCGAGCAGGGCTCCATGACCTATCGCTCACCCGGCATTCGCGCCATCACGCCCGAGAACTTCGTCGAGGTCTCACACGAGCTCGCCGAAGAGCGCGGCCTCACCAGTGGTCGCTACGTTCAGCTCACCAGCCCCTACGGCCGCGTCAAGGTCCAGGTCCTGGTCACCGATCGCGTCTCCGGCAAACAGCTCTACATGCCCATGAACTCGGTCGAAGAGCCCGTCAATAAACTCACCAGCAGCCACGTCGATCGCGCCACGCACACTCCCGCCTACAAAGAGACCTCGGTCCACATGACCGTCCTCGAAGATGGCAAGAATCCACTGCCACGCACCAACTTCCGCTACGGCAATCGCACGCCCCAGCCCGGCATCGAGATCGAAAAGAAGTGGGCCGGGGCCGGCTACCGTCTCCCCGGAACCTCCATCGGCGACAAACTCGTCCAGATCAAATCCACTACGGTCTAACGCGGTACTCCATCATTGGAGGTTTACTTGTCATCCTGAGCGCAGCGAAGGACCCGCTTCTGCACCGTCTTTCTGAGCTCTCTACCCTCGAGTTGTCATTCTGAGCGAAGCGAAAGTGTCCGTTTCGCTCATCACCCCGGAACGATCGGCTGCATCTTCCATCGGAGTGTTGGCGCAGACACCCGCATCAGACCGGTATCCTGAAAAGGATCAGACGGGAGCCTGACCCAGACGCGCAGTTCTGACGCCGATCTCGTCCGGTACTTAGCTAAACCTTTCTTCACAGGACTTTACGGGTACCACTTCAATAAGCCTCACAGAAACAAGACTTTAGACCTCAGGTAAGGGGGGACCCCCAACAACCTTCCGGAGCGACTCAGCCCATCTGCACAAGGAGCCCCACCATGGCGAACCCGTTAGCCTTTACCCCCAAACCCGTCAACCCGAAACTCGAGCTCCAGCGCCGCCTCGACGCCGCCCCCATCGAGCACGGCGAAGCCATGCTCGTCGCCTGGGATCTCCTCCAGACCGCTCACGATGAAGGTCTGCTCGACCTCATCCACGGCCTCGTCGGCGCCAAGGACACCATCGCCGGCAAGCTCGCCGAGTACGGCCGCCTCCCCGAAGGCGTCGCCGCCATCCGCAACCTCATGGGCGTCGCCAAGCTCCTCACCGTCATCGACCCCGACGTCCTGCTCGCGCTCACCAAATCTCTCGAATCCGCCAACACCCTCCACCAGCAGGAATATAACCCGCCGGGCCTCTTCACCCTCGCCCGCCGCGCCGTCAGCGCGGACAGCCGCCGCGCCCTCTCGCTCATGACCCTCATCCTCAGCGAGGTCGGCCGCAGCCTCAACACCGGCGAGCACAACCAGGGCCGCGTCGATCCCTCCGAACCCGTCTCGGAAGGCTGACCCTCGCTCTTATGAGTTGTCATTCTGAGCGAAGCGGAAGAATCCTCGCATTTGCTTTTACCCCGCGGAGCAAAGCGACATGGTGTTCCACGCTTGGTTTCATTCCGACCGAAGCGGACCGGAGCTGAGCAAAGCGACACGGTGTCCCATGCTTGGTGTCATTCCGATCGAAGCGTAGCGGAGCGGAGCAAAGCGACACGGTGTTCCACGCTTGCTGTCATTCCGATCGAAGCGTAGCGGAGCGGAGCAAAGCGACACGGTGTTCCACGCTTGCTGTCATTCCGACCGAAGCGTAGCGGAGTGGAGGAACCTGCTTCTCTAACGGGAACGCTCAAATCCTCGGGAACACTCGCTCAGCCACGCCGAAGGCTGGGTGCCCCATTCATGACAGCATCACCGTCATGAGTGGGCTATCGCGCAAAGCGCGATCCGCTTCACCACCTGTGCTCCAATAAACCCATGCCCGCAACCTTCCAGTTAGGCCCCATCACCATCGGCGGCCCGGACCTCTTCCTCATCGCCGGCCCTTGCGTCATCGAGTCCGAACAGCACGCCAGCACCATGGCTCGCAGCATCGCCGCCATCACCGCCCGTCTTGGCATCCCCTACCTCTTCAAAGCCAGCTACGACAAGGCCAACCGCACCTCCATCTCCAGCTTCCGCGGCCCCGGCCTTGCGGAAGGCGCCCGCATCCTTCGCGCCATCGCCCTCGAGACCGGCCTTCCCGTCCTCACCGACGTCCACACCCCCGACGACTGCGCCCGCCTCTCGGACGCGCTCGGCCCTGACGTCAACGCCATGCTCCAGATCCCCGCCTTCCTCTGCCGCCAGACCGACCTCCTCATCGCCGCCGCCCACACCGGCCGCCCCATCAACATTAAAAAAGGACAGTTCGTCGCGCCCGCGGACATGCAGTTCGCCGTCTCCAAGGTCCGCGACTCCGGCAACGCCCAGGTCTCGCTCACCGAGCGCGGCGCCTCCTTCGGCTACAACAATCTCGTCGTCGACATGCGCTCTCTCCCAACCATGCGCGCCTTCGCCCCAGTCATCTTCGACGCCACCCACTCCGTCCAGACCCCCTCCGCCGCCAACGGCGTCTCCGGTGGCCAGCCCGAGTTCATTCCCATCCTCGCCCGCGCCGCCGTCGCCGCTGGAATCGATGGCGTCTTCCTCGAAGTGCACAACGATCCCGCACACGCAAAATCAGACGGAGCCAACGCACTCCGGCTTGACCGCCTGGAAGACCTGCTGAACACGCTACTTGAGGTGCATCAAGCGGTGCAGGCGACCTTCCCGCAGGAGTGAGGCAGCTCACCTGAAACCGAGGCGATTGAAGACGTTCAGCGAGTAACAATCACTCACCTAAGCCGCCGTACCATCCCCGGTCACTGGCCCCGAGCCATTCCCCGCCACAACACCCTGCCCCGCCACCACCACCGCATCCCGGTGCACCTTTGCCTCATACATCTTCGTATCCGACGACTTGAGCATGGCCTGCACTGTCATCCCGTCCTCCGGATACGTCGCCAGCCCGAAACTTCCCGAAAGCCGCAGCGACAGCTGCGCGCCCTCCAGAAACGCCGTCTCCCGCAGCGCTTCATGCAACCGCAGCGTCGCCGTACACGCCTTGTCTTTCCCTATCCCCGGTAGCAGCACCACAAACTCATCCCCCCCGTACCGGAACGAGCTCGTTCCCGGTCCCATCACCCGCCGCATCAGATCGCCCACCTCCGCCAGCAGCCGGCTACCAATCAGGTGCCCATGCGTATCGTTCACCTGCTTAAACCGGTCCAGATCAATAAAGAGAAGACTGAAGGTCTGGTGCTGTCCCACGCACTCATCCAGCATCGTGTACAGGTGCCGCGCATTGAAAAGCCCCGTGCAGTCGTCCGTGATCGTCAGCTCCTGGATCAGCATGACCGACCGGTTGTTTTTGATCGCAATCGCGGCGTAGTCACACAAGATTCGCAAAAACGAGATCGAGTACTCACTCAGCAGATCCAGCTTGCTGTTCAGCAGCTGAATCACGCCGAGGGTCTTGCCCGCCGATCGTACAGGAACGCAGGCAATCGATTGAATATTCAGCTCCGGATGCGCCCGCGTAAACGCCAACCACTTCGGATCCAGTCCGACATCCGGCACAATCAGCGGATTTCCCGTGGCCGCCACCCAGCCTGCCACACCCTCGCCCATCGGCACCTTCAGCCCCTTCAGGCTCTCCTGGTTCTCACCGACAGCGATCACATAGTACAGCTCCTGCTCGTTATCGCTTACCAGCAGCATTGACCACCGCTCCGGCCCGAAGAACCCCGCCATCTTGTTCATGATGGCGCCTAGAATCTCCTCAAGCTCAAGAGAAGCCGTTACCGCCCGAGCCACATCGTGAAACACCCGCAGATGATCCATCTGCCGGCTGTCGATCACCTCGTATTGGCGTCGTTCCTTCACGAGTGCTCTCCCTCCACGAGAATCACCAGAGATAAACGCAGCTCACCAGGCGGTCTCTTTCCGCATCATCCGCCAATGTGAACCATACTCCGCGACGGTTTCTCGAATCCTGCCTCGCCAATATGATGACGAGCCTCTTTCCGTGAAATCACCTTGCCTATGTACGCATCAAGATCCTCGTCGGTTCCCCCGCGAGCCATCACTCCATGCAGATCATGATCGCTCTGTGAAAAAAGGCAAGTCCGTATCTTCCCGTCCGATGTGAGACGCACCCGGCTGCAGTGCCCGCAGAACGGCCGACTCACTGGGGCCACAATCCCAATCTCTCCCAGCCCGTCATCGAACGTAAACCGCCGCGCCGTCTCGCTCGCGGCATTTGCCGGCAGCTCCACCACCGGACGCACCGCCTTCAGCCGCGTGAGAATCTCGTCCATCGTCACCACCCGATCGATCGACCAGCTTCGATCCTCCTCGAGTGGCATCCATTCGATGAACCGCACAATCACACCTTCGCGCCGTGAAAACTCCGCAAATGCCTCGATCTGTCCATCATTGAACCCACGCAGCAGAACGCAATTCACTTTGACCGGTCCCAGCCCTGCCGCCTGTGCCGCCCGCACTCCGTCCAGAACCTTCTCATAACTTCGCGGCACCCGCGTGATGGCCGCAAAGATCTTCGGCTCCACAGCGTCCATGCTCACTGTCACCCGCTTCAGCCCGGCAATCGCCAACGGCTTGGCCATGGCGCTGAGCAGATGTCCATTCGTTGTTATCGCCAGATCGAGCGGCTCGCCTTCGCCGTCGGCAACCGGAACCCCGTTCGGTGTCCACGCGGTCCGCATCCGGCTCAGCTCGCCGACCATCTCCACCAGACCGGATCGCAACAGCGGCTCCCCACCCGTCAGCCGTACCTTCTCGATCCCCAGCGCAACAAACCGCTCAATCATCCGCAGGTAGCTGGCGATCGGCAGCTCCGCGTACTGCGCGCCTTCATTGCCCGTCCGGCAGTACACACACCGATAGTTGCACCGGTCCGTTACCGACACCCGCAGATCCGTGATCGCCCGGCCATGCGCATCCCGCAGACGTCCAGGTCTCTCCTCGGACTTCGACAACCCGAAGCCTGCAATCGAGATCAACTCCGGAAGTTCGAGGGTGACCGACGCCATACGTCCTCTTCCTGCTGAAAAGAATGAAAACGGGACATTCCACTCGGGGAACGTCCCGCTATTCCTATCAGATGCATCGCAGCCGCCGACGGTCCAAAACGCGCCCCTGCACCTGTAAGGCATCTCCGCACCTGAAACGTCGAGACGGGATCAGCCCAGCAAGCCGCTAGTAGCTGATGAACTCATTCGAGCCGCGTTTCAACCGGATCCCCAGCAGCCCGGTCACCGCCGCAACCAGGAAGGTAAAAGCGTTCAGGTACGCGACCGGATGCGCCCAGCCCGGCGAATACGTTAAGTCCTGTCCCGTCCACAATGTCAGCAGCGTCGAGATGATCAGAAACTGGAAACAGATCACCAGCATGAGCTGTCCACGCCGGCGACGGCGGTCCAGCAGCTCAACCTGCTCCGGGGTCAGCGTACGTTCTTCGATCGGGATCAATGTGTTCGCCATTCCGTGCCTCGCTCCGCTCATCTTCTATGCTGCGGACGCCTCACCACATAGCGTCCACAGCCTGTATTACACCACAGCCGCCCTCGCGACCGGAGGGACCCGTCTGCCCTACAGAAACGCCACAGACTGAATCCCCGCCACCTCAAACCGCTTCCGGCAACGGATGTTCTTGCACCCGACCATATCGTCCCGCCGCACCATATAGCTCTGCGCCTTGGCAAACCTCGCCCGGTCCCGCTCATCTGCACCGCGCGGCAGCTGCGTGCGCTTCCGCCGCACCAGCCAGCTCACCTCGTACTCGTTCTGCTCCCGACAGTGCGGACACGTCATCATGTGCTTCCGCTGCTCCGGCCGTTCGTCGAAAAAGTCACGCTCTTCCATGGACGTTCTCCCTCTCTGCGCCGCTTCACCCAGGCGCCCTCGCTGCCCCTCAAGACTATTGCATCTGCAGTCGAGTTACCATGGCTCCGGCACGCACGGGAGCTCAGGTTCGCTATGGCAAAATCAAAGAAGAAGCTTTATTCCAAGGTGCAGGCCGTCAAAGCCATAGCGCGCGCGAGCGTCGGTACCCCGCCACCCGAGCGCATCCTGCCTGATCCAAAGAAGAAGCGCGCCAATACCCGCTCCAAACCGTCTCTCGCGCAGCTCACAGAAGACGTCCATGAAGGAGACCCACGGTGACCGCCACCTCCCGCTCTGCTCGACTCGTTCTCGCCTCTCTGGCCTTCCTCACCGCCGCCTTTTCGCTCGGCGCACAGAACATCGAAGTCAACAAAGACAACCGAACCGTCGCGGTCACCGCCACCGAGCACGTCACCGTCACCGCCGACGTCGCCACGGTCCACATCGGCTACATCACCTATGGCCGCGATCGCGACACCACCTACACCAACGCCACCAAGCTCTCGAACGCCATCATCCAGGCCCTCACCGCGTCCGGCGTCCCCGCCGACTCCATCGAAAGCGACAATCAGTCCATCGAGCCCACCCAGAACTTCCAGGTCGAACGCCTCTCCCCCGCCGAGGCCGCCAACCGCAAGTACCAGGTCCAGCAGTCCTGGCTCGTTCGCACCTCGTCCGCCAATGCCGCCAAGCTCCTTGACACCGCTGTTCTCGCCGGCGCCAATCAGTCCGGCCAGATCGACTGGTCGCTCAAAGATGAATCCGCCTCCACCGCCGCTGCCGCCGCCCGCGCCATCCAGCACGCCCACCGCGTCGCCATCCAGATGGTCTCCGGCTTCGGCGGCAAGGTTGGCGCCCTTCTCTACGCCTCCAACGAAAGCGAGTCCTCCACCGTTCGCCCCGTCCCCATGATGGCCATGCACAAGGCCGCCAGCGAGAACGAGCCTCTCGCCATTAGCCCCCGTCGCATCGAGCGGTCCGTCACCGTTCGAGCCATCTTCGCTATCGAGTAACCCGCACCCTGCACACCAGCCGTACGGAGACACGACCGGGTCAGCTCACCTACCCCGCCGCGCTCGCCCACCGGCGTCTCACCGTTCCTCGACCCGCCACAACCCGCCGCGCCATACCGCCACCCGCCCCCGGCAGTCCGCACAGCAGTACGGAATACACAAACCAGTAAAACGCCATCACCGGAATCAGGTTTGTCGCTCCGTCACTCGAAGCCACGATCACATACAGAATCATCCCCTTTGCCGCCGCATTCCGTGCCGGGTCTTCGAGCAGCCCGGGCCGCAGCACCACCAGCAGCATCGGGAAAAAGAACAGCAGCAGCAGCGACCATAAACCCACGTATCCATACACCGCCAGCGCCGAGGCAAACAGCACCTCCGCGAAGCCGTTGACCGGCAGATTCGGAAGCATCGTCGCCACCTGGAAGCTGTTCAGCTCACCGATGCGCCCGCCAAGCGTCGGGTCGAACAGAAACGTCAGCGAGTACGAGCTCGCAAACAGCGCCGCCAGAATCGCCACCGCCGTTCCCGCCACAAACACGATCGGCTTAACCGCTCGCCGCAGATCCACCCGCGGAAACGTCATCGCGAGCTCCAGCCCCGGCCGAGCCAGGCTCAGCAGCTGCTCCACCACCAGCCCCGCCCACACCGTCCGCGAAAGCGTCAGCAGAAGCGCCAGCCGCACCGTCATTCGCCGCCATCGCCTCGTCTCGAGCAGGCTGTAGAGCGGCAGCAGAATCAGCGTCGCCACCCCATACACGTTGCCGTTGTTGTACGTCGAAATCAGCTTTAAGAACGCGCCCCGGGCAATATGCTTCGTCAGCTCAATCTGCCCGTAATCCGCCAGGTTCACCGTCAGCATCGGGATCTCGATCAGATGTCCCGTCAGCGGCCGCCAGATAAAGAGAAAGATCCCGTACGCCGCCGCCCAAAACACGCAACCGCAGAACAGCCGCACAAACCGCTCGCGGTTCAGTCCAGGAAAGAACGCCGGATATACCAGAAGAAACAGAAAGGGAAGCGCAAAGAAGTTCACCAGCAGGCTCAGCAAATACTCGACCGAGGCATATCCGTTCGCTAGATAGCTGTACAAAAACACGATCTCGAACGGCACCACCGACGCCAGAGCCGCGACTGACACCACATTGATTCGCAGCGGCAGAAACAGCAGCCAGTACCCCAAAGCCGGCAGCACCGTCGCTCCCAGAATCATGTATCCCCACGTCAGCGGCGCTCCCCCCAGCTTCACGCCGCCCTTCGGAAACAGCACCAGGAAGATCACCAGCAGCGACGCCACCCAGTGCAGCAGCCGATGCCGCCTTCCCGCGTCCGTACCGTCCATCGCCTACCGTCTCCAGCGGACGTTCTGCTTGATTGAGGACAGGTGCGTCCGCTGCACCGGGTCAGCCAGGATCCGCCGCGTCAACAACTGGATCGCCACGGCCACCAGCCCAGCCAGCAGAGATGCCGCCGCTGCCCCGAGCAGAAACAGCCTCCGTGGTGGCCAGGTTGGAAACTCCGGCGCAATCGCGGGATCCATCACCTCAAACGTGCTGCTCGACGTCGCGGCCCCCATCCGCAGCTGCTCAAAATGGTTCGCCAGCGAGCTCACCAGCGACTCGTGGTACCGAACCTCGCGCAGCTTTCGCGCATACTCCAGATTGACCTTCGGCATCTTCCCCGCCGGCGAAGCCGCCCCCACCCCCGACCCGCCGCCCGTGCCGCTCTCCATCTGCCGCTCCTGCGCCTGCAGCTGGCCAATCTGCGACCGTAGCCGCTGTACCTCGGAGTTCTGCTCCGTCGATCCCTGCAACACCGCCGCCAGCTGCACCTGCAGGTTGGTGATCTGCGCCCGCGTTGCCGCAATCGCGCTCAACCCAATCTGCGTCTGCGTATCCACCTGCACCACGCCCGAGCCTACCTGCGTCTTCTCGAGATCCCCCTCCGCCGCCGCCAGCGCATCCTTCTCCCGCTGCAGCTGCTGCTCGAAGAACCTCCGCTCCACATCCTCCTGCGCCGTCGTCATCGACTCCTGCAGGCTCTGCAACGCCGCAATGTACGCGTTCGCGATCCGCGACGCCATCTCCGCATCCCGGTCGCGCACGAGAATCGTCACCGTGTCACCCGAGATGATCTTCGTCATCCCGAGCAGCTTGCCCCGCGCCGCCTCCGCGCTCGTCGTACGGAAGTACCGCAGCAGATCTGCCCGCCGAACCACGTCGTCCCGCAGCGTTCGGCTCACCAGCAGACTCGTAAAGTTGTTCATCGGCCGCATCCCGGTAAAAAACGCCGTCAGGTTCGATCCGCCGCCCCCACCGCCCTGGTCCTTGGGCAGAATCGCCGCTGTCGCCTCAAACTGGGGCGCAATCCGCATAATCACAACCGCCGCTACCGCAAACGCCAGCAGCGCCACAAGCAACCCGGTCCGCCACTCCGCCGTAAACAGCGCCACGATCCGCAGCAGATCGACCTTGTCGTCCGTCTCCGCGCCCGCCTGTTCCGTTCCGGATTCCTCGATCTCGTATCGCATGGCCCTGCTCTTTCTCAGCCAACAGAATAGATCGAATCCCCCACCTCTGCGCTCCCTTCGCGTCTCCGTTGCAACCTTCCCCGCTACCGTTCTCGCTCCTCGCACGCCAAATGCCCCGCCCGCACCCAATTTGCTCGAAGGAGTCGCTCATGAAAGTCCTTGTCATTGGAGCCACCGGCAAAACCGGAGCCGCTGTCGTCGACCAGGCCATTGCCGCCGGCCACGACGTCACCGCCTTCGTCCGCAACGCCGCCACCTACACCCGCCAGGATGTTCGCATCGCCGAAGGGGACGCCCTCGACCCCCAACACATCGGCGCCGCGCTCGACGGGCAGCAGGCCGTCATCGACACCCTCGGCGGAAAGACGCCCTACAAGGAGTCCACTCTCGAGACCGACGCCGCCCGCATCCTCATCGCCGCCATGGCGGAAGGCAGCGTCCGCCGCCTGCTCGTTGTCTCCGCACTCGGAGAAGGCGACAGCAAAGCCAACACCTCCTTCGTCTACGAACACATTCTTATGCCCACCTTCCTTCGTGGCGTCGTCAAAGACAAGGCCGGCATGGAAGCTGAAGTCTCCTCCAGCAAACTCGACTGGACCATCGTCCGCGCCGCGCTCCTCACTGACGACGAGCCCACCGGCTCCATCCGCACCTACGACGCCGACGACGGCGACACCGCCCACAAGATCACCCGCGCTGACCTCGCCACCTTCCTCGTCACAGAACTTCCCCGAGACACCTTCTCCCGAAAAGCCGTCACCGTCGCCAACGCCTGACGCGGATCAACTTCACGATCCAGTAAGCTAGCCCCATGTCCCTGGAGATCGTCCTAGCCCTCTTCGAGTACCTCGTCATGGTCCTCTCGATCTCCATCCACGACGCCGCCGAAGCCCTCACCGCCGACCGTCTCGGCGATCCCACCGCCAAGATGCTCGGCCGCATCTCCCTGAATCCCCTCCGCCACTACGATCTCTGGGGCACCGTCCTCTGGCCGCTGCTCTTCCTCTTCCGCAGCCCCCTCATCATCGGCTGGGGCAAGGACGTCCCCGTCACCGACCGCAATCTCCGCCGGCCCGATCAGGTCAACCTCATCCACCTCTCCGGCCCCGTCGCCCAGCTCCTCACCGCCACCGTCTGCCTCATCCTCCTCGTCATCCTCAAACACACCAGCCCCGCCGCCGCCTCCTCCCTCACCGTCGTTCCGCTCTACGCCCTCCGCGCCGCCGTCATCCCGCCAGCCAGTCTCCCGCCCCTCTTTCCCGTCATCCTCCTCCTCTATATGGGCATCCTCGTCAATATCCTCCTCTTCGCCTTCAACCTCATGCCGCTTCCCACCCTCGACGGCGGCAAGATCCTCCGCTACTACCTCCCCTACAACGCCGCCCGCCTCTACGACCAGTACAGCTTCTACATCACCATCGGCTTCCTCTTCCTCGGCTTCCGTCTCATCTACCTCATCTTCACCCCCATCCTCAGCCTCTACCAATCCCTCCTCATCAGCCTTTAGAGCCAGTCGCCTCCTGCCTCCTATCGTCACTCGGAGCGTTCTTTCGCTGCCAGTCTGACCTTGAGCAAAGTCGAGGCGGAAGAACCCCCGAATCTGCTGCAACGACGAAGCGAAGCAACGTACATTCATCCACAACCGACCATCCCGTTCGTTCTCCTTCTGCCCCGCGCGAGCCTTGGGGGAAAACTCACTATTCGCGTTCGCTCACTACACCGCCACCGGGCCCGGAGCTACGATAGTCACCATCGGTGACGAATGATCCCCACGAAACGCTTCCTGCGCGTCCTTCCTCTGTCCCTTCTCCTCTTTACCCATCCCATCCGCGCCCAGGTCCAGACCCCCACCGTCCCCACCCCCAACTACGACGTCGTCTCCATCGTGGAAAACAAGTCCGACAGCGGCAACATGAGCTTCGAAGGCCACGACTCCACCTTCACCGCCACCAACTTGCGGCTCAAAAACCTCCTCAGCAACGCCTTCAACATCCGCGAAGATCTCATCTCCGGCCTTCCCGGCTGGGCCGAGTCCACCCGCTACGATCTCAAAGCCAAGATTGTCGACCCCGACCTCCCCACCCTTAACAAACTCACGGACAAGCAGCGCGAAGCCATGCTCGCCCAGATCCTCATCGACCGCTTCGCCCTCAAGACCCACACCGAAGTCAAACAGCTTCCCGTCTATAACCTCGTCGACGCCCCGCACGGCCCCAAGTTTAAGCCCAGTCCGGTGCAGGATCCCGATCACGGCGGCATGCGCGCCAGCGACCACGATGCGGACATCACAGCCTCTCCCATCGCCACTCTGGTGTATTTACTCGCAGGGCACCTCCACCGTACCGTCATCGATCAAACCAACCTCACCGCCCGCTACGACCTCCACCTGACCTGGGCGCCCGACCGCCCCGCCGCCGCCGGCCAGGACAACGGCCAGACCGACGACACCGGTCCATCGCTCTTCTCCGCCATCCAGGATCAGCTCGGCCTCAAGCTCGTCCCCGCCAAAGGCCCCGTCACCACCCTCGTCGTCGACCACATCGACCCACCTACACCCAACTGAAGCCCAGCCTTCCACAGCCACCCTACGGCGTCCCCGCCCTCGCCACGTCGATCGTCGCCACCCCGCGCTCGCGCTGCTCCGCCGCCTCCATCAGCGCCCGGTCTGCGCGAAACTCCGGCATCGTCTCCCACAGGTGGTTCTTCGCCTTCAAGTCATACTCCACCCGCCCCAGCATCCTCTGGAACGCCAGCCCCCTATTACTTTCCGCAGCCATCCACGGTTCCGCTTGAGATCCCCACCCGCCGCGACACCCCATCCACCTCCACCGTCATCCGTACGCCGCCCGCCTCATCCACTCCGATCTCACCCTCCCGGTACGCCTTCGGGAAACACGCGCCCGCGATCGGTCGCCGCGTCCGTCCCCATCGCTGACGCCCTGATCGCCGCAAATCGCTCTCGGTAGCTCGTCCACTCCGCCGGTTCGCCCACCACATCCGCCCGCTTCGCCCTTGCCGTCTCATCAAGCGCCGCCACCCGCGCCGGATCGCCCTCCGCCCTGGCCCGTTTGGCCTCTGCCTCCGTGCGTACCACCGCGTCCGTCGGCTGCCGCGAGAACTCCTTGTACAACCCGAACCGCCCCGTCAGGAAGTACGCCACAAACAACGATCCCACCACCTCGTGCTCGCCGATCATCGCCACCGGAACCAGGTACTTCTTCATGTGGAACCCCGCCTCCGTTCCACTGCGCGCCAGCCGCTACGTGGCGAGTCCCCCGGCATCTGCGCCACGTGCATGCTGTAGAACCCCAGCTCCGGCCGCTTCAGCGCCCATCGCGTAAACGACCGCGCCACCGCCTCGGTCCCATCCTTCCCAGGTCGTTCAGGTAATCCCTGTGCGTCGACTTCGGAAAGATTGAGTTCACCAGCGCACTCGCAAAGTTCGCGCAGTGATCCAGAACCCCGTTGAGTGGTTCACATTGGCGTCCAGGTTCTGCCAGTTCACCGCCATCTGGTCCTGCTCGGGCGTAGTATGCACGGCATACACAAACACATCCCGGTCCATCGTCATCGCCACCAGGTTCCACCAGTAGCTGTGTGCCACCTCCGGACACGCCCCCCCGCCCTCGCCTAAACGCCGCCCGTTACCCCGGCCTCGCCCGCCTCCAAAGTCGCCTTCGTCCGCTTCTACCCGCCAGATCCTCAACTCACTAGACTGCCGCGCCGCAGCCTCGCACGGCTAGCGCCATCAGACGCCAGCCTTCCTCACCGCTCCGTCGCCCCCGGCCCCGGCCAGCAGCTCCTTGACCTGATCCGTGCTCGCACGCGCCCAGGTGGTCGTCGACACCCACCCCAGCAGCAGCACCACCCCGCCGCAGCTCGTCATCGCCCACCAGATCGGGTGCGTCGCCCGCGCAAAATCCGTCCCCGCCTGCCGGCTCGTGCTGATCACCGTCCCCGCCAGCGCAACTCCCAGCGCCGCGCCCACCTGCCGCCCGGTCGACGCAATCGCCGCCGCCACTCCCGCCTGCGACATCGGCATCCCCGCCACGGCACTGTTCGTAATCGCCGGGTTCACCATCCCCAGACCCACCCCAAACAGCGCATACGCCACCAGCAGCACCGCCACCGGCGTGTCGAGGCTCAGCTGCGTTAGCAGCAGCGTGCTCACCAGAAATCCTGCGCCCGCCAGCAGCAGCGATGGCCGCGTCCCGTAGCTGCCCACCATCCTTCCCGAAAGCGGCGCACACACCATCATCATCACCGCCAGCGGCAGCGTGCACAGTCCCGTGTGCAGCGCGGAAAACCCGCGCCCCTGTTGCAGGTAAAGAACGTTCAGGAACAGAAACCCCGCAAACGAGGCAAACGCACAGAGTGCCAGCACCGTCGCACTCGAAAACGGCACACTACGGAAGAAGCGCAGATCCGCCAGCGGATCCCGCCGCCGCGGCTCGTACCAAACAAATCCCACCAGCGCCGAGGCCGCCACCGCAAACAGCCCCAGGATCAACCCCGACCCCCATCCCGCTCGCGGCCCTTCAATCACCGCATACGTCAACGTCGTCAGCCCCGCAAACACCAGCGCCTGACCCACCGGATCGAACGCCCGCGCCCGCGCCGCCTTGGACTCCGGTACAAACTTCGCCGCCAGCGCGATCGCCGCCACGCCGATCGGCACATTGATCCAGAAGATTGACCGCCACCCCACACTCTCGGTCAGCGCCCCGCCTAGCAGCGGCCCTACCGCCAGCGAAACTCCCGCCACCGCCCCCCAGACGCCAACAGCCCGCGCCCGGTCCTTCGGCGCCGGAAACACCGTCGCAATAATCGACAGCGCCACCGGGTTCAACATCGACGCCCCCAACCCCTGCAGCGCGCGATAGAACACCAGCTGCCCGATCGAGTGCGCCACGCTGCACAGCAGCGACCCCGCCGAAAACAGCGTCAGCCCGATCTGAAACACCCGGCGCCGCCCAAACCGATCCGACATCGATCCCGACAGCATCAGCAGGCTCGCCACCACTAGCGTGTACGCATCCACAATCCACTGCAGTCCCGAGAAGCTCGCATGCAGGTCCCGCTGCATCGCCGGCAGCGCCACATTCACAATGGTGACGTCCATCCCCACCAGCAACAGACTCAGACAGCAGATTCCCAGCACGAGATTCTGCCGCACCGGCATCTTCCCGCCCGCAGGCTTGCCGCCCACCATCTCAGTCATCTGCATCGGTAGGAGTCCTCAACGCTCCTTGATGCGCCCTCTCCCCAGGAAGATTCTCACCGTCCATCGATCTCTTGGCTTGTCATTTTGAGGCGCAGCCGAAAGCATCCCCGCATTTCACCTTTTCAGGACGGAGCGAAGCAACGCACTCCTCACCCGTGTCCCCGAAGAAACCAGAAGGGCAGCAACGCAATGCCCAATGACCAACCGCCACCTCCCCACCACAAATGCGATACCCTCAAACCCACCATCCATCACGTCCCAAAGGTGAGCCCGAACACCCATGGCATCAAACCCCGCCTCCCGAGACCTCATCTCCTCTAGCGCCAACGAGTCCTACAAGCGCTTCCTTCTTCTCGTCGCCGGTCTCGGCGGTCTGCTCTATGGCGTCGACGTCGGCATCATCGGCGGTGCACTCCCTTACCTCGAAGCCACCTCCGGCCTCTCCGCCGGCCAGCTCTCCGCCATCGTCGCTGCGGTCCTTCTCGGCTCGGTCTTCTCCACCCTCTTCGCCGGCATCCTCGCGGACTGGATGGGCCGCAAGCCCCTCATGATCCTCTCGGGCGTCACCTTCGTCCTCTCCATCCCGCTCATCTCGCTCTCGCACGGTTACGGTCCCCTGCTCTTCGGCCGCCTTCTGCAAGGGGTCTCCGGCGGCCTGATCGGCGTTGTCGTTCCGCTCTACCTCGCGGAGTGCCTCGCCGCCGCCAACCGCGGTCGCGGTACCGGCGTCTTCCAGTGGCTCCTCACCCTCGGCATCGTCGCCGCCGCCCTCATCGGCATCTACTACTCCTACCGCGTCAGCGCCGTCGAGCACACGGGCACCGCCACGCAGATCTTCGCCTTCAAAGACCAGGCGTGGCGCCGTATCTTCTGGGTCTCCCTTCCCCCCGGCATCCTGTTCGTCCTCGGCGGCTTCTTCGTCTCGGAAAGCCCGCGCTGGCTCTTCCGCAAGGGCCGCACGGACGCCGCCCGCGCCGCTCTCCTCCGCTCCCGCTCTCCTCAGGAAGCAGATCGCGAACTCGCCGAGATGCAGGCCATCGAAGACGAAAAACGCGTCGCCTCCAACGGCACCACCGCCATCGCTGTCCCCTCCACCCGCGACTCCCTCCTCCGTCGCAAGTACGTCATCCCGTTCCTTCTCGCCTGCGTCATCCTCGCCTGCAACACCGCTACCGGCATCAACTCCATCATCGGCTACAACACTTCGATCCTCCTGCAGTCCGGCCTCTCCGATCTTCGCGCCCACTGGGGCTACGTCCTCTTCACTACCGTCAACTTCCTCTTTACCCTGCTCGGTCTCTCCCTCGTCGATAAGAAAGGCCGCCGCTTCCTCTTCATCCTCGGCACCTCCGGCATCCTCGTCTCGCTCCTCGTCACCGGCTTCCTCTTCGTTCAGGCCGAGAGCGCCACCACCGACGCCCGCACCCCCATCCAGGACTTCGTCGACACCGCCCTCAACCCAGCCGATCCCACCACCCTCAAGTTCTCTCCCGCCGTCGCCGCCCATCTCCTCATGGACGCCCCCGCCGCGCCCCGCCGCATCGATCCCGCGCACGCCTCGCTCGCTATCATCTACTCCTGCGGCGACTTCACGACCGCCACCACCTTCGTCCGGTCCGACGATCCCGCAGCCATCCCCATCACCATCTCCCGCGCCGCCTGCCTGCCGTCAAATGCCACCCAGGCCCGCCTCGCCAACCCCTTCGCCAACCTCGACCGCTCCCGCGCCGCTCCCCTCCGCGTGCAGCGAGCCATCATCGGCGCCATTCCCTCTCCCGCTCACGGCTATCTCGTCGCCCTCTTCCTCTATCTCTTCATGGCCTCCTACGCCACCGGCCCTGGCGTCTGCGTCTGGCTCGCTCTCTCCGAGCTCATGCCCACCCGCATCCGGTCGAATGGCATGAGCGTCGCCCTCGTCCTCAACCAGGCCGTCTCCACCACCTTGGCCGCCATCTTCCTTCCCTTCGTCGCCAAACATGGCTACTCCCGCATGTTCTTCCTCTTCGCCGTCTTCACCGCCATCTATCTCTGCGTCACGGCGCTCTTCTTTCCTGAAACCAAGGGAAAAACCCTCGAAGAGATCGAAGCCCACTTCGAACGCAATGCACACAAAGTCTAAACAACCCGACTGACCGTCTAAGCCTCGGCCGTGACCCGTCCGGCCACCCGCTCATAGACCTCGGTCACCTTGCGCGCGCTCTGCTCAATCGTGAAGTGCTCCATCACCCGCTCCCGGCCGCGCTCGCCCATCGCCCGCGCCGCCGCCGGATCAGCCAGCAGCGCGCAGATCGCCTCCGCCATCGCCGGCGCATCACCCATCGGCACCAGCAGGCCCGTCACGCCGTCCACCATCGTCTCCCGCACCCCGCCGCCGTTCGTCGCCACCACCGGCTTCGCACACGCCATGCCCTGCACCACCACCTGCCCAAACGGCTCCGCCACGGTCGAGGCATGCACCAGCACATCCAGCCCCCGGATCAGCGGCGCAACCTCGCTCTGAAAGCCCGTAAACTCGAGCACCTCCGTCAGCCCCGACGCCTCCGTCAGCCGATGCAGCTCCAGGTCATACGCATGCTCCTTGAAGAGCGCCGCCCCAATAATCTGAAAGCGCGCCTCCGGATACCGCGCATGCACCAGGGCCGCCGCCTCGATGAACACATGCTGCCCCTTCCACGGACAGATCCGTCCCACCAGCCCGATCACCGGCGCCGCCTCCTGCGCCCGGATCGCCAGCCCGCCCTGCTCTCCCGGCGAAAAGTCCTCCGGCGAAAAGAACTTGCCGAGATCCACGCCCGACGCAATCGCCGCCGTCGGCGTGCGCGGCAGATCGAGCGTAGCCAGCGTCGCCAGCGAGTTCCCAATCACAAAGTGCGGGATCACCTTCGCCATCTGCCGCATCAGCAGCACCACCTTCGATGGCAGGTAATCCGCCGCAATGCGGTCGCGAATATGCCACACCACCTGCACCCCGCTCAGCCGCCCGGCGATCCCGCCCAGAATCGACGCCTTCAGCGAGTTCGTGTGCAGCACCTCGATCCGTTCCTTCTCCATGAACCGCGCAAGCCGCCGGATGTAACTCAAGCTCGATCGCACCGCACCCAGGTTCCCGGCCGAGGCCAGCCCCAGCGAGTCCTTCCGCGCATGCACTACGCTTTCATCGAGCAGCATCAGGTGCACCGGCACCTGCCCTTCCAGCAATCCCTCGAGCGGGCCGTGAGAGCCCAGCAGCACGACGGGATCGACCCGCGATCGATCGAACCGCCGCACCAGCTCCGCCAGCGCGATCTCGCCGCCACCCAGCTCCGCCGTGTGATCGAACAGCAGCACCCGCACCGGCCGCTGTCCCTTCTGCAATCGCTCACTCTTCGGCCGTTCCGCTCCAGTTACCAACCATCTCTCCTGAACTCAAAAACCACGCGTACCCTGCAGCCCCGCTCAGCCCTCAGTCTATCGTCCGCACAGAGCCACACAGCCCGGCAAGCTCGCACTCCAGCCCGTCCTTATGCAGGAGCAAGCGCCGGCAACTGCCCGTCCGTCGCCTCGGCCAGAAACGCCCGCACCCGCCGCTGAAACTCCACCGTGTCATATCCGCGCGCGTGCGCCTGGATCGCCGCGGAGTCCCACGTCATGCCCGAAAACCGCTCCATCGCCTCCTTCAACGACTCGACCGTCGGCTCGCGAAAGAAGATTCCCGTTTCGCCGTCTCTCACCGTCTCGGTCGCCCCGCCCCCAAAAAACGCAATCACCGGCCGCCCCGCTGCATTCACCTCCAGCGGTGCCATCCCGAAGTCTTCTTCGCCCGGAAACACCAGCGCCCGGCAGCGGCTCACCAGCGCCGTCACAGCCTCGTCGCTCTGCCGCCCGAGAAACTCCACCGTCGGCCCCGCCATCGCCCGCAGCCGCTGGAGGTCCGGTCCGCCGCCAATCACCTTCAGCGGCAATCCCAGCTCCGTCGCCGCCCGCACCGCCAGATCCAGTCGCTTGTAGGGCACCAGCCGCGACAGGATCAGAAAGTAGTCTCCGATCTCCTCACTCGCATGAAAGCGCGTCGTCTCAATCGGCGGCGGAATCACGACCGACTCGATCCCGAACGCATCCTTCAGCCGCTGCTGCACCACACGCGAATTCGCAATGTAGAAGTCCGGCCGTCGCGCCGCCCGCATCTCCCAGTTCTTCAGCGGCTTCAACGCCGCACCCAGGAACAGCTTCTTCAGCAGACCCACCTTCTCCTGCGCAAAGTAATCCTCCGCTCGCCATACCCATCGCATCGGCGTGTGGCAATAGCACACATGCACCGCGTTCTTGCCGCGCCGCACGCCCTTGGCAAAACCGAAGCAGCTCGTCACCACCAGGTCATACGAGTCCAGATTCACCGTCTCCACCGCGAGCGGATACAGCGGAAAGTAATGTCGAAAGAGCTTTGCCTTACTCGGCAGCCGCTGCATCCACGACGTTCGCGCCTTTGCCGCTTGCAGGTCCGGCGAAAGCCGCTCCGTCACCGCCAGTGTCGAGTACAGATCCGCGCCCGGCAGGGTCTTGTACAGCACCTCCGTCACTCGCTCCGCGCCTCCCATCTGCGCCAGGTTGTCGTGAAACAGTGCGATGCGATACATCGGCAGATCCTCCTTCAAGGCACGGCAGCCACTTCACCCGGCTGCAATCAACTGCTCTACTCAGCCACGAACCGGCCACCCTTAACCCCGCCCGCATACCGCCGGTCACGCGCAGGAGTGCGCTAAACTTGAGATCTCAACGAAGCATCCCAGTGACAAGTTGTGGCGTGTCTCTATCGTACGTGGCCCAGCCAACGCGCGCCTCAATCCAACAAAACCTTTCTTCTCCCGCATGCGAATCCTTCACCTCGCCAATACTGTCTCCGACCGCGGCAATGGCATCGTCAACGTCGCCGTCGATCTCGCCATCGAGCAGGCCGGCGACGGTCATCAGGTCGCCTTCGCCTGCGAGCACGGCGGCTACATCCCCCTGCTCGAGCGCTCAGGCGTCCGCGTCTTCCACGCCCCGCAGACCGGAGCCGTCCGCGCGCTCACCAATACCCTCACCCTCCTCCGCGTCCTCCGTTCCTTCCGCCCGCAGATCCTTCATTGCCATATGCGCAGCGGTCTTCTGCTCCTCGCGCCCTTGGCCCGCCTCCTCGGCGTCCCCGTCATCGCGCATGTGCACAACATCCATGACCGTGCCATCGGCCTCAAGCTCCTGCCCTCCCGCATCATCGCCGTCAGCAACGCCGACCGCCTCACCATCACGCAGGCCGGTATCGCACCCGGACGCATCCGCGTTGTGCTCAACGGCCTCATCGGCTCCCGCCGTCTCGCCACCGACCCCACCCCCGCGCAGCTCCTGCACCCGGCCATCACCACCATCGCCGGCATGATGCACCGCAAAGGCATCGCCGAGCTCATCACCGCCTTTGAACTTCTCCTCCCCACCGTCCCCGGCGCTCACCTCTATCTCGTCGGCGAAGGCCCCGAACGCCTTCTCTTCGAAGCCCAGGCGGCTGCTTCCCCCGCCGCGTCGCACATCCACTTCGAAGGCCTTCAGCTGGACCCGCGTCCGTATCTGCTCGCCTCCGAGATCTTCGTCCTCGCCTCCCGCCGTGAGTCCTTCGGTCTCGCCATCATCGAAGCCCGGCAAGCCGGCTGCGCCATCATCGCCTCGGACGTCGACGGCATCCCCGAGCTGCTCGGCCACGGCAGCCTCGGCCTGCTCGTTCCTCCGCAGAACCCACCCGCCCTCGCCGAAGCCATCCGTACGCTCCTCCACGACCCCGATCATCGCAACGCCCTGCGGCAAAGGGCCCGCGAACATCTCGAGCCCTTCACCACCACTCGCATGGCCGCGGAAGTCTTCGCCGTCTATCAGGAAGTCGCAAAGCCCTCAAGCCATAACAGCAGCAGCACGCCCTAGGGCTTGCCGCTGCTGCCATCCCGCTGCAGTGCCGTAGTCGCCGCGGTCGCATGGAACGGTGTCACCGGCAGCGCTGCCTGTGGTCCCGTGTGTGTCGCCGTTGCTCGCGCCACGCTTGGCTGATCCACCTGTGCCGCCGTCACGCCGTTTAATCGACCGCCGCTCGCCATCGCCGTCTCTCGCGGTGCCGGCTCACCCGTCTTCGAGTTCTTCTCCTGATTCTGCTGCCACCAGCTCACATCATGGTACGTGTTGCCACCCGGCTGTCCCGCACCCACATTGAACTGCCTCGTCGTTGTGGGCGTTACGTTGTAGTGATTGTTTTGGAACTGCATTCCAGGTAGCGACTCCTGCCGGATGTACAGCGTCAACCCGCCATTCCCCGCATTATTGCTGGAGTCGAAGTAGTTGTCGTGCACCGTCCAGTGATCGCAACCCACCTCAAGCGTAGCCTCCGCGCCCCACACTGCAGAGATCGAGTTATACGCCAGCGTTCCGCCCGGTGCTCCCCCATTGCAGTCCAGCCCGTTGTACAGGCCTTTATTGGCTGAGACCGCCAGGTCGTGAATCAGGTTGTGGGTCACCACCGGCGCCGTGGAGTTCCCTCCTGTCTGGATTCCGTAACCGGCAGAGTTACGAATAATATTGCTGTCGATCAGGCCCTTCTCGCACCCTGAAAGCCGAATGTTGCCTTGGTTGTCCGTCAGCAGATTGCCGCTGATCACCGGTGTCACGCAAGCCGGTCCCTTGTTGTCCGTGGTCACAGAGATGCCCACGGACTCCACCGTGGCGACAAAGTTATTCCGCACCGCCGCGCTCGCCGTGCCCGAGAGATAAATGCCGCTGCGGTTGTAGTTCACCGCCATGTTGGCGTCGAGCCGTCCGACTGCATTATCGGCCAGAACCCAGCCGCGCAACGCATTGCCCGCCGCTCCGCCCTCCAGCCCCTGTGCGGACAGCACATAGATCGCGCCCTCGCCCCGCGTGTCCGGGTCGATCGTGGGATCCGCGTTATTCCAGAACGTATTGTTCTGGATCGTCCCGTACTCATTACCGCCGGAGGCGCTCGTCGTCGCCAGCACACCCGCCTTCGCGGCATGGATCACGCGCAGGTTCGACACGGTCATATAGCTCAGGCCTTCCAGCCTCACACCGTAGCGCCGCGTCGTTGCCTGCATCACATGCTGCGTTGGATCGCTTCCATCCGTCAGGTGCACATAGATCGTTCCAGCCGCTGCGTCATAGAAGAACGTCCCTGGCATCCGTCCCACATTCTTCGCGCCCGCATCCTCCTGCGCCGGCGGCAACATGCCTGTGTGAAACCAGTCCGACATCTTCATCGACTTCTGCGTCTCGTGCAGTGCCTCCCACATCTGGTGGTTGAAGCTCACCGTGTCGCCAACCTCATACACCCGCCCCGGCGCATACGGCCCCAGGTAGTTTGGTGCCGCGACCAGCGCCTTTGTCTCGCGATTCGCGCCGTCGGCAAACACCTTGTACACCGGGCCCTTCACCTGGGCCTTGTACGAGCCATCACCCGCGCTCGTCCATCCCTTCACGGCATCCGCGCCATCGATCGTCGGCAGATCGCCCTGCCCATAACTGCTGATCGTCAGCACATCGCCCGCCGCGCCTGAGTTCGTTCCGCCCCCAGCCTTGAGCTCCATCTGCTCGCCCCATCGGCTGCCGTTCTTCAACAGAATCTTGTCCCCTGCATGAAAGCCCTTGCCCGTTGCGAACGCGTTTACCGCGCTCAAGTGCTGCCACGCCGTCGCAGCGCTCGTGCCACTCGCTCGATCCGACCCCGCCTTGCTGTCGACGTAATACGTCGTTGCCTGCGCGGCTGCTACTCCCGCCATCATCATGGCGCCCATCATCAAACCCTTCCACGATCTCTCGTGCATCATTCCCATGCAGCGTCCTCCGGTGTTTTGTTTCTTGAGTCAGATGCAGATGGAGGTGCTCGGCGTCGGCCGCTCCAAGGATTCCTCACGACGAGAAACATGCCATTCACAACAGGAATGGCCGTATCTTCCTCAAGAAGGGCCAAGGGCCATCGGCTAAACTGGTCTTACCTTCATAAGCCCCGCAGCACCAGCCCGCAAAAAGGGAGTCTCACGTGCACATACCAGTCCTCTTCTGCATTGACGGCAACTACTGGCAGCACCTCGGCGCGACCATCGCCTCCCTGCTCTACAGCAATCCCGGCAACACCTTTCGCCTCTTTGTTGTCTCCGCGTCAGACATGCCCGAGGATCGCGTTCACGGCCTCCACACCATCGTGACGCAGGCCGGCAACGCCACACTCGAAACCATCACCTTCAAGGAAGCCGAACGCTACCGCTATCTCCCGACCATTAACCACCTCACCTTCGCCGTGTATCTCCGCATCTTCATGACGGAGTACCTCGATCCCACCTTGGAGAAAATCCTCTACTTCGATAGCGACATCATCATCTGCTCCGACGTGGCTCCGCTCTTTCAGATCGATCTCGGCGACTACTATCTCGGCGCCGCCCGCGAGCCGTACGACTATCGCCAGCGCTCCCCGCTGAACTTCGGTCCCGACGATCTCTACGTCAACTCCGGAGTCATGGTCGTCAACCTGGCGAAGTGGCGTCGCGATGACGTCGTACCGAAGTTCATCGCCTTTGCCGACGTCCATCACGCCGCCTTCAGCAGCCTCGATCAGGACATCCTCAACTCCGTCTTCCGCGGTCACATCCTCGATATCGGCTATGAGTGGAACTGGCAGGCGCTCTTCGTTCGCTCCCGTCCGGCCGATCTCGACCTCACACCTGAGGCCTACGCCAGGCTGCGTCACTCGCCGCGTCTGGTTCACTTCACCTCCCGCTATAAGCCCTGGTTCTATCGCTGGCAGCCGCATTACAAACACCTCTACTACCAGGCTCTCGCCCGTACGCCCTGGGCCGCCTACGTGCCACCCGATCGATCTCTCCGCAATCTCCCCACGCGCTTGAAGAAGACGCTGCAGCGCCTGTTGGAGTGGCACGCCCCTGCCTTCGCGCGCACGCTTCGAACCCGCTCCAAAGCCTGAGCCATGGCCCGCGTCTCATGGCGTCACCGGCGGACCTCTGCTTTCCCAGCCGATCCGGCCTGCGCTCCAGGGAGCCCCTGCCCGCACCTAACTCGCGGTCGGCATCTCCGTCCCGCGCCACACCCCTTCGCGAGCTGCCTCCCCAGCCGGCGCAGCCTCCGCCTTCTCCGCGAAGCAGATGGCAATGCAGGTCCACACCAGGAAGCCGCTCGCTCCCGGAAAGATCCCCATCACCGGCAGCTGCACCAGCATCCCTACCAGCGCCGCCTTCACACTCATCAGGTCGCCCGTCCGCTTCGTGCCCTGGAAGCACAACACCACCGCCTGCCCAAATCCCACCACAAACACAATGCTGCCAAACCAGCCGAACGACAGCATCACTTGTTCAATGCCGTTATCCCCTAGCGCCACACCCTCGGCCTGTGCGACTCCGTAGCTCGGCCCATCGTTCTTGGCCGACGATCCCTCCGCCCCCAGCCCGATCCCGAACGGCGAAGTTTGGAACAGCTGCACCGCCCGCTCCTGGCTCCTCACGCGCTCGTTTACGCTGCTGTCTTCGCCCAGGTTGTTCAGGCTCTCCAGCCGATGCGAGAGCACCTCGTTAATCTCCGGCACCTGCGTCGCAACGCCCATCATGGCCAACGCTCCCAGCAGCAGCGCCGCCAGCTGCAACCGCTGCTTGGTCGAAAACGAAAAGCTCATCACCACCAGGCCCACCGCCGCGCCAATCCATCCCGACCGGCTCATCGTCAACCCTAGCGCCAGCAGCCCTACCGGGATCACCAGCCAGCGAATCCGCTTCGCCGAGCCCAGGCTCAGCAGCATGCCGAACGCCTCGTAATCGCTGAACGGCTGCGGTGTATTCATCGTCGAAAACACCCGCACACTCATTCTCTCCGGAAGCCCGATCGACGTCAGTGTCGAGTTCTCCATCCACAGCTGATCCCACGGCGCCAGAAAGAAAAATTGGCAGATGCCGTAGAGTCCCATCAGCAGTGTGCCCCACATGAAGTTCGTCCGCACGCTCGCAAAGATCTCCCGTACGTGCTCGCGTTCATGAAACACATACATCGCGAAACACAGCGGCGAGATCCATCCGAAGACATCCTGGATCAACCCCAACAGTCCATTGGACAGGAAACCCACCACCGTCCCATACGCCAGCGCCGCAATCACATACAGCCATGACCGCAGCTCTGTCCGCATCAGCCACGACCAGTGCTTCCGGTACACCGCCAGCCCGGCAAAGCACGCCAGAAACGGCGACACCATCACGAACGACGCCGTCGCCGATCCCGTCCGGAACTCGATCAGCCGGCGCAGCAGCGGCGTCAGAAAAAAGAGCCAGCACACCAGACCCACATAGTGCCGTCGCGACGCGCCGCTGAAGTACAGCGCCAATCCAACACACAGCACCGGAAACAGGTACGTCAGCCCCCGCGCCGCCGGCGTCACCGCACCCGCCGCCGCAATCACCGCCAGCCCTGCCAGCAACAGCCGGTTTCGGCGTAGCGTGCGCCGCTCCGCCGCCGTCATCGCCAACGCAGAAGTCATCGCGCCTCGCGGCGTTCAAGTCGCTTGAACGCCCGTCGCAACATCTCGAAATCCTCCCGCTGCGGCATCAAACTCGGCGCCGAGATCTTCAAGATCAGCGGGAAACTCACATACAGCAACACAAACCGGGCGCACGTCGACATCAGCAGCGAGAACGCCGCACCCGCGATGCCCCACCGTGGAATCAACAGCACCATCAACGGCACACTCAGCGACAGTCCCATCGCCTGCAGCAGCGTCACCGTACCCGGTCGGCCCAGCGCCATAAACGCCTGCGCCAGCACGTACAGGCAGCCCGAGATCGTCACCTCCGCCAGCAGGATCCGCAGGCTCAGCGCCGATCGCGCGTACGCCGGACCATAGAAGATCCGCAGCAGCAGCGGCCCAATCACCGCCACGCACACGGCACAGGCCCCCGTAATCAGCAGGCTCATCCGCGCCGCACGCCCCGTCAGCGCCACCGCGTCCTCCTGCGTTCGCCCCGCCGCCTTCGGGAACAGCACCATCACCACCGAAAGCTGAAACACATTCAACATCCGCGACAGACTCAGCACCACCACATACAGCCCCAGGTCCGCCGGCGTCAGAAAGCTCACCACCAGCACCTGGTCCACCTGCAGCGCGAGCGTCCCCAGCAGATCGATCCCGTACGACCGTATTCCGTAGCTCAACAGCAGTCGAGAGGTCGCTACACTCGGCCGCAGGCTGCCCGTAAACAGGTGCCGCGCCTGCCACGCCAGCAGCCCGAACACCGGAAACGCCGCCAGAATATACGCCAGCGCCGCCGTGAACGTGTTGAATCGATGCACCGCCAGCAGTCCCAGCAACATCGCCAGCGTCACCGCCGGATTTAGCAGCTGCGCCACGTTCGACGACTTAAACGCCCCGCTCGCCTCGAGTGCCCCGCGAATCACAAACGCCGTACTGCACAGCGGCGTCACAATCAGAAACCACTGCGCCGACCGGATCGCCCATGCCGGATACTGATGCAGCCAGTGCGGCATCCAGATCACGCCGACGACCGCCGCCACGATCGACAGCAGCGTGCTCATCACCAGCCCGTTCACCAGCAGATCCCCGGTCTGCTTCGGCCGGTTGCGAATGTAGTAGATCAACGCGCTCGGCAGACCGAACGTCGTCATCCCCGCCAGAAATGAGCTCCACAGCGTAATCGCCGCCAGCTGTCCCCGCCCAGCGGGCATCAGCAGCCGCGCCGTCAACACACCCGTCCCGGCATTCAGCCCCTGGATCAGCACCCGCGCGATCACCGTCTGCCCGATCGACTTGACGCCCCCTCCACCGGCTGCAGGCGTCGGCTCAAGCGCCACGACCTCCTCATTCGAGATCGTCTCGTCACTCGCGGAGGTCAACGTCTCTGGGATGTCGTCTGAAACCATGCGCCCCTCACCTCTGTTCTTGCCACGCTCTTTGCGATCCACTCCAGAACCGCACTCTCGTAGCCGTTGTCCCGCATTGGGCTACACGTCCTCAGTCGTCACTCCGCGACGGTCGGCTGTGCACCACAGCCAAGGTCTTCTGCGGAGCCTTCGCTCAAGAGCATGCCATCACTGCCTCCGGCGCCACGCGGCTTCAGCCGCTTAAGTGGCCGGCGGCCCTGACCTGGAAACCACAGAACCCTAGAACGCCGTCGGCTGGAAGTTATAGCTCAGCCCGACAATCCGTACATACCGGGTCACACTCTCCACCTTGTTCCGTGGCACCAGGATCAGATCCCCCGGCAGCAGCTTCATGTCGTGCTCCATGTCCGCGTTCTTGTGCATTCGCATGTTGATCCTGTGCACCTCCGCATACTCGGAGTTCACCCGTCGGTAGAGCAGCACCTGCGTCTCCCGGCCCGAAATCTTGATCCCGCCCGAGAGCAGCACTGCCTGCAGTGCCGTCATCTCCTCCCGCATCTCCAGCTTCTGCGGCAGGTACACCTCACCCGCCACCACCACGTAGAAGTGCTGGAAGTTCGTCAGCTGCAGGTTCAGCTCCGGCCGCACCAGGTGCTGCGACTCCTTTTCGAGAATCGTCTCGCGTGCCTTGCTGACCGTCAGCCCCGCCACCTGCACCCGCCCGATCAGCTCCAGGTTGATCGATCCGTCCGGATCAATAATCGCGGTCTGGTTCAGCTCCGGACTCAGCCGAAACGAGAGCGCCAGCGTGTCGCCCGCGCGCAGCACGTACCCGCCCGTCTGCGCTTCGGCCAGCACCCCGGCCTGCGTTCCCTGCACCGGCATCGCGGCGGGCACCTGGGGCGCACTCCCCTGCGCTGGTGGCGTTCCCGGCGGCGGCGTCCCTGGCGCATTCGGAAATCCAGGCACCGCCTGCGGCGTCGGCGCGGTGGCCTGCCCAGGGCATGAAGCCGCCAGTCCCATCACACCAAACGCAATCACCATCGTTAGCAAAATTCGCAAAGGCCCTCTCATAAGCGACGCCGCGCCCACTCCGGCACCAGGTACTTCCGCTTGTTCAAAATGCTTCCAAACAGCCGTCCGCCGGCGGTCTCAATCTGTCGCTCCGCCTGCAGCATCTCCGCCTTGGTCGTCCGGTCCGCCTCCACCACCAGCAGCAGCCCGTCGATCAGCGAGGCAATCCCCAACGTATCGCCGCTCTGCCGCAGCGCCGGGCAATCAAACAGGATGTACTGAAACTGTCCGCGCAACCGATCCAGGCACTCCCGGCGATGCTCCGCACTCGCATGCCAGAACGTCCCCGCGCCTGCCCCCGTCCCGTTCGATCCCGCGGCCGCACTCGCCGTTCCGCTGATCTCAAAGATCGTCGGCGTCGCCGTCCCGCGCACCATCTCCAGAACGTCCGCCGCAGACCGCACCTGTCTCGCCAGGTACAGCAGGTCCACCCGCAGAATCCGGTGCGTCGGATGCGTTCCGAGCTCGTTCGTCAGCGCCCGCGTCAGATGCGTCGTTCCCGCGCCTCGCGTCGGCGAGGTCAGCGCGATCGTCAGCCCGTGCGGCGTGTCCCGCGGAATCTGAAAGATGTTGTAGACCAGCGCCTGATACTCCGACAGCGGCCCGCGTGCGTCCTCAATCTTGCCCGATCCGTTCGCCATCACGAGCTCCGCCTCGCCCCACGCTGTCCCGCACGATCCCGCATCGCCGTCAAAATCGATCGCGTCGAGCGTGGCGACAGATGCTCGCCCAGCGTTACATTCGCGCCGTACCCCACTGTCGCCAGCACCGGATATCGCGACGCCACATCGAGCTCGGCCGGCGTCGCGATCGTCTCTCGCCCAGCCTCCGCCAGGTACACCGCGAAGCTCGCCAGAAAGAAGCTCGTCAGCAGCCCCAGGAACGTATCGATCAACGGCCGTGGCCGCACCGGTCCCAGTGAAAACGTCGGCGACTGCGCGATCCCCACGTTCAGCAGCCCGCGCTCGTCCATCGCCTCTGAGATCTGCGCCGCATCCCGCTTCTGCACATACAACTGCTGATTGCTGTCGAGCGCCGCCACCCTCTGCTGCAGCGTCGTAAACTCCAGCGAATCGCGCTCCGTCGTCTTCAGCTGGTTCTCCAGATCCACCAGCTGCGCCGCGATTGTCGATCGCCGGCCCATCGCCGCGCCCAGGTGCGCCCGGTCATCCGCCAGCGCCTGGTCCTGCGCCTGGTACTTCGGATTCACGTTCGTCTGGGTCTCTTTCGAGTTCATCGCCTGCGACTTCTTCAGCTCGTTCTGCGCCTCGTCGATCTGTGAATCCACCTGCTGCACAATGCGGTCCGTCGGCACATACTCCGTCAACAGCTGTGCCCGTCGCAGCGTCAGCTGCGCCAGCAGCGTGTTCACCGAGTCCACCGAGCCCGCGGCGGGAACGATCCGCTCCATCGTCTGCTCCCGCGCCGGTGTCTGCGAGAGCGCCGAGCTCTCCGCCGCAATCCGATGCTCCACCTCGCTGATCTCTGCATCCGACGCCCGCTCGATCGTCTGCGCATCCGCAATCGCCTTCTCGAGCTCCGTCTCTTTATCCGCAACCGAGACCAGATGGTGGCTCTGCTGGAACTCCGCGAGATCCTGCTGCGCCTTCGACCACTGGCCCTGGTACCGCCCCGCCTCGTCGTTGAAGAAGTGCGACGCCCCGGTCGGCCGGCCAATATCCTTCTGCCGCGCAATAAAGATCGCCAGCACCCGCTGCAGCGTCGTCGTCGCGTCCTGCGGCGAGTTCGCCCGGTAGCTCACATCGATCACATGCGACTTGCGCACCGGCGCCACCACCAGGTGCTTCCGCAGCTTCGCCACCTTCTGCTCGTGCAGCGCCTGCGCCTCCATCGGGTGCGAGGTCACCGGCACATCCCGCCAGCCCGGGTCCACCACCTCGTCCAGCACATCCGAGCTGCCCAGGATCTCTACCTGCGAGTAGAGCTCCTCCTCGGTCACCTCCGCCACGCTGGCCTGCCCGGACGTCGTCGCCTCCGCCGAGATCACCTCCGGCTTGCGCGCGTTCTGCACCAGCAGGCTCATGTCCGACTCGTACTTCTTCGGACTCACAAACACATACAGCAGGGTCAGCAGCAGCCCAAACCCGAACACAACGAGAAATCGGGTGCGATGCCGGAAAAGAGCTTCGACCGCGCCACGGAGTGAGGACGTGGTTGCGTCTGCTGTCACAGAAGGAGATAGGGTGGTCACGGAGTGGCCTCGCTATTAAAGTACGGCAGAGTGTGTCATTTCCAAAACAATCAAGGCCGGCATCCCCATCTCCTCTAACCCCGTCGAAGGGAAAATAAAAGAGGGAGGTACCTGCGGAAGCAACTCTCTATCAAAAAGTTGGTGAGCACAGGAAAAAATTTCTTGAGTCTGTTGAGAGTTTACAGGAAAGTTCGTTGAGCTAGTCTGCTTTTCCGCTCCTCCCACCTTTGTGCCATGCCGTCCTCCTAATGGGGAATTATGCAAATAATTGCTTAGTCCCTAGGATGGGGCCATGCCACCCTCCCCCAGACACCAGCGATCGTCTCACCCCGCTCGTCTTCTCTTTCGGGGCGCCCTTCCCCACCGCGCCCTCCGCTTTCGTAAGCAGGTCTCCGCGCTCCTCCTTCCCGTGCTTCTCGCGCCGGCTGCGCTCCTTCCCGGAACCGCCGTCGCGGCAACAGCCACGCCCGCCGTCACCGTGGCCAGCGCCGCCCGCCTGCTCGATCAGGGCACCTTCGGCCCCACCACTAACTCCATCGCGCACGTCCAGTCCGTCGGCCTCCAGGGCTACCTCAACGAGCAGTTCGCCCTTGCCATCACCACCGTCCCTCCCACGCCCCCCGCTCCGTACCTCTCGTACTGCAACACCGCCAACGCCTGCAACGACATGTCCTGGTGGAAGGACGTCCTCACAGCCCCGGATCAGGTTCGGCAGCGCACGGCCTTCGCCCTCTCCCACCTCTTCGTCATGTCGCTCAACTCCGCCTACGGAGAAGACTTCCCCTACTACCAGAATGTCCTCCTCAAAGACGCCTTCTCGAACTATCTGACCTTGATGAAGGACGTCACCCTCACCTCCGCCATGGGCTCCTTCCTCAATATGGCGAACAGCGCCCGTCCCGTCGGCGACACCATCGCCAACGAGAACTTCGCCCGCGAGATGATGCAGCTCTTCACCCTCGGTCCCAACCGCCTCAACCTTGACGGCTCCCTCATGCTCGACGGCTCCGGTCAGCCCATCCCCACCTACACCGAGGCCCAGGTCAAAGCCTTCGCCCTCGCCTACACCGGCTGGACCTATCCCACACCCGCCGCCATCACCCAGTACGCCCTCAACAAGGGCGCTCGCAGCCACAGCGGACCCATGGTCCCCGTTGAATCGCAACACGATACCTCGGCCAAGTCCCTCCTCAACGGCCACTACCTCTCCTCCGGCCAAAGCGCGCAGCAGGATCTTGACGGAGCTCTCCAGGCCATCTTCCTGGACGACAACATCGCCCCCTTCGTCAGCCGCTCCCTTATCCAGCACCTCGTCACCAGCAATCCCAGCCCGGCCTACATCTCCCGCGTCGCAACCGTGTTTCTGCACAATAGCGCCGGCGTTCGCGGAGACATGAAGTCCATCCTCACCGCCGTCCTGCTCGATCCCGAAGCCCGCGCCGGCGACACCAATCCCCAGGCCGCCGGCGGTCACCTCCGCGAGCCCTTGCTCTGGCTGGCAAACGTCTACCGGGGCCTCGACGTCTACCCCATCATCGGCGACATCAGCGCCTACACCAATCTCTCGCTCAAAGCCAGCCACCTCGCCGAGGCCCCCTTCCACGCCCTCAGCGTCTTCGATTTCTACAGCCCCAACTACATCGCTCCCGGTACCGCCGCCTTCGGGCCCGAGTTCATGCTTGAAGATGGCGCCAGCGTCGTCCAGCGCGCCAGCTACGCCGACCAGATCACCAATAACCAGATCCTTCCCGGCATCCGCGTCGATCTCAGCAACACCAGCGCCTGGGGCAAGCTCGCCGCCAACCCCGCCGACCTCGTCGACGCCGTCGGTGTCGTCTTCATGCACGGCCAGATGCCCGCCGACATGCGCGCCACCGTCATCAACGCCGTCAGCTCCGTCACCTCGCCCGCCCAGCGAGCCCGCTTCGCCGTCTACCTCGTCGTCAGTTCGCCCCAGTTCCTGGTCTGCCACTAACGTGTCTTCCACCGGGCACGCTCCGTGTCAGCCCGCACGCATCTGCTGCTGCACTTTCTTGTCGTCCCGCAGGAACTGCGTTCGCCTTTCCTGTTCGTAGTCCCGAAGAGATCTGCCGTCGCCCTTACGCCACACCCGCACGCACCCGCTGCAATTCCGCCAACAGGAGCTCCCCATGGCCACCAATCGCCGTTCCTTCATGAAGTTCGCCTCCCTCGCCGCCGCCGGATCGCTCGCCGGTCTCGACCCCTTCGGCTCCCTCAGCGCCTTCGCCCAGACCGGCGCCACCGACTATAAGGCGCTGGTCTGCATCTTCCTCATGGGCGGCAACGACGGCAACAACGTCATCATCCCCACGGATGCCGCCGGCTTCTCGAACTACCGGAGCCTTCGCGGCTCCCTCGCCGTCACCCAGGCCTCCGTCCTCTCCCTCAACGGCCAGCCCACTCACGGCCTCAGCGGAGCCATGCCCGGCGTCCGGTCCCTCTACAACGGCCAGCATCTCGCCCTGCTCGCGAACGTCGGCACCCTCACCGCCCCCATCACGCGCCCCCAGTTCCTCGCCAACAACGACGTCGCCCCGCGCAACCTCTTCTCCCACGCCGACCAGCAGCGTATCTGGCAGACCGAAACCCCCGCGGGTGCCGTCGACACCGGTTGGGGCGGCCGTGCCTCCGATCTCCTCTCCAGCTCCTTCGGCGGCACCCTCCCCATGGTCGTCTCCACCTCCGGCTCTGAAATCTTCACCAGCGGCCACTCCACCTTCGGCATGGCCGTCAGCCCCGGCTCCGCCAACGTCTCCGGCGGCGTCTGCAACGAGGGCATCAACTGCGCCATACGCCTCAACGCCGCCCAGCAGCTCCTCACCTTCTCGACCGGCGCCACCCTCGTTCAGGCCGATCAGACCATCACGTCCAACTCCTTCCGCTACGCCGCTCAGCTCGCCTCCGCCGTCAAGGACGCCTCCACGCTCAACACCGCGTTCCCCTCCGGCAACCCCCTCGCCGCCCAGCTCCAGCAGATCGCCCAGATCATCCAGGTCCGCTCCACCCTCGGCGCCCGCCGCCAGATCTTCTTTGCCTCCCTCGGCAGCTTTGACACCCATACCAACCAGCTCGCCACCCAGACTTCTCTCCTCGGCCAGCTCGATTCCGCCCTCACCGCCTTCAACGCCGCCACCACCGAGCTCGGCGTCAACTCCAACGTCACCTCCTTCACCATGTCCGACTTCGGCCGCGCCCTCACCCCCAACACCGCCTACGGCAGCGATCACGCCTGGGGCAGCCACCACCTCGTCATGGGCGGAGCCGTCAAGGGCGGCAAGCTCTACGGCACCCTCCCCACTCTCGCCCTCGGCGGCCCCGACGACGCCGGAGCCGACGGCCGCTGGATCCCCACCACCTCCACCACCCAGTACGCCGCCACCCTCGCCTCCTGGTTCGGCGTCCCCTCCACCCAGCTCGACACCGTCTTCCCCCTCCTTCCCAACTTCAAGTCCAACAACCTCGGCTTCGTATAGACAACAGCGTCTCCCTTACACGCAGAAGAGGCCCGCGCGAGCGGGCCTCTTCTCTTTCTTCACGGAAAGCTTCTAGAAGCTGAAGCGTCCGCCGAACTCCCCGGTGAAGGAGCGGGCCACCACCGTGCTGCTCGGATTGATGAAGCCCAGCGGCTTCAGCGCCGTGGTTCCGGCAGCGTATCCGCTGATGTTGCTATCCAAGTTGCCGCCATAGTTGGCTCGGTTCGTCAGGTTGAAGCCCTGAAAGAACAGGTTCACGTTGTAGCGCTCCTTGATGATGATCGTCTTGCCGACACGCGCATCGAGCTGGATAAACGGCATCCCGCGAATTGAATCGAAGCCGTTTTCGACACAGGTGCCAGCAGCAAGGCAGCCCTTGTAGAACGCACCGACACTCGCAGCCGTCTTCGCCGTCACTGCGGCTGACGCAGCCTGGTAGAAGTTCACGAAGCTGGCGACGGTTGGCTTCTGTCCCGCGAAATAAGCAGCATGCGGGTTCGAGCGTCCGCTGCCAACCCCCCAGATATCCGACGTCGACTCCGTCACGTCAGAGCCAAGCGACGCCGGAAATACCGGCCGGGCTGAGCCTGCCTGCAGAATCGGCGAAACCTCGATGTGGAATGGAAGAACAGCCGTACCCGCCGCCGTGACGTGGTGCTTTTCATCGTTCGGCGCCGGACCAAAGTCAGGCTGACGGAACTGCCCAAGGAACGGATTGGTCGCGGTGTTGCGGAAGGCGCCCGGGTTCCCTTCAAACGCCAGAGCCTTTCCGTACGTGTAATTGATCGTCGCGCTAATGCGCTTCCACGGCGACTGCCGGTAGCTCACGTTCAGCGCGTCGTAGTACGAGCGGCCGATCGACTCTTCCTCTCCAAAGCGCCCAATGACCGGTACGCCCGCCGCCTTGAAGCCGGCGCTCAGCGGCCGAACATTCCCGTTGAAGTACTCCGTCGGGTTGATGTTGACCGTCTTGTCTTCGTGGATGCCGCGTGCCTGAACGTACTCAACCTCAAACACGGAGTGAGTGTTCAGTGCGTACTGCAGGCCGGCATTGAGCTGCTGCGTGTACGGGTTGCGGAACTGCGGCGACATGATGCGCCCGGTCGAGCCCGGAGCAAGGTTCGGACCGGCGGGCGGAATCGCGGGAGCCGGATCGACGCCGTACCGATAATTGCTCAGTAGAATGTTGGTGCCGGGCACCGTGTCCGTGCAGGTCGGATCCCCAGGTCCCGTGCAGTTGATCGTGTAGGTGTTCGCAAACACCTGCGCGTTAGCCTGCTGGATCATGAACAGCGGAATATTCTCAAACGTCTGGCCGAAGTAGAGACCGTACCCACCGCGGAGGATCAGTCGGCTGTTGCCGAATGTGTCGAGGGAGAAGCCGATACGCGGGCTGATGTCGAGCGTGTCGTTCGAGGGCAGACCCGTATAGTTACCGCCCAGGTAGCCAAGGCTCGGCGTGTACCCGGACCCATACTCATTCAGGCGCGAGCCAGGCAGACCGGGAACATTCGTCGCCGCGGCGGCGACCAGCTCCTGGTGGGTGCGGCTGTTCGCCTGCTTGGCAATACCGTACGTGTCAATATCGCGATCGTACCGAAGACCAAGATTCAGCAGCAGCCGAGAGCTCGCCCGCCAGTCATCCTGCAGATACGCGCCAACCATCTTCGGCGAAAGATTGAAGCTCGGATCGCCGGCCGTACCCGTCGAACTCTGAATCACACCCGGAGCCGAGAAGCCAGCAAACTTGCCGGTCTGCGGGTACTTCGTCGGATCGAGCAGATTCGCCGCGGTGTCCACAAAGTCGAACTCGGGCGTCGGATTGTTCTCAAAGAAGCCGCCGACCTGGGGCTCGTAGACATAATCCACGCCCGCACGAATCGTGTGCTTGCCTTTGGTGTACGAGAAATCATCCTTGAACTGGAACTTGTGCTGCGAGGACTTCTGCGGCACGTTGGGGTTCGTTCCAAAGCTGGCGCCGTCCGGGAATGTGAAGTACGGCAGCCGGGTTGTGGAATCAATCAGATTGTTCCAGTACTGAAAGCCAGCGGTAACGTTGTTCACGGCCTTCGAAGACAGAACCGAGTTCAGCGTCACATTGGTAAGGATCAGATCGTTGATGGTGAAGTTGCCTTCAGTCGCATCCACCTGATTCGTGGATTGATCGTTCTGGCTCTTGTTGTCCTGTGCGGAGTAGCTGACGTACAGCCGCTCCTTCTCGTTGAACTGGTGGTCAATACGGCCGTTGTACCGCTTCTCGTCATAGGGAGTAGTGATCGACGCCACGGGCTGCGCGCCCAGCGGTGTCGCCAGTGTGAGCTCGGCAAACGTATTGCTGTCGACCGAAAGGCTGGAGCGCTCGCGCAGACCTTCATATGCAAAGAAACCGAAGTCCTTGTCGTGCCGGATCGGGCCGCCAACGGATCCACCGTACTGCTGCCGGCTGTAGGCAGGCTTCGGGTTTTTCGCGTCCTTGTCGATCTGGTTGATCGTCTGCAGGGCGTCGCTCCGGAAGAAGCCATAGAGAGCGCCATGGAACTTGTTGGTACCAGCCTTGGTAATAATGTTTAGCGCCGCGCCTTCAGACCGGCCGTTCTCGGCAGAGAAACGCGCCGTGGAGATGTTGAACTCCTGCACCGCCTCGAGCGGGAGCTGCATCACCGCGCCGCCGACCGTGTTGTCCTTGTTATCAATTCCGTTCACTGTCGTATTGGTATTACGGCCGGAAGATCCGTTCACCGCGTAGACCGCATACCGATTCTTCGTGGGATCGTACGAGTCGACCAGCTTCACACCCGGTGCCAGAATCGCCAGATTGGCAAAATCCCGCCCATTCAGGGGCAGATCCACAATCTGCTGCGGCGTCACCGCCGTCGAGCTGTCGGTCTTCTCCGTGTCGACCAGCTGGTTCCCGGTAGAAACCTCGATCGTCGTCGAAACCGAGCCCGCCTGCAGCGGGATGTTTGCCGTCTGCGTCGTGCCGATCAGCAGCTCCAGCTCGCCGGTAATGCCCTTGCTGAAACCGGGAGCCTCAACGCTGAGCTTGTAACGGCCAACCGGCAGCAGATCGAACCGGTACTCGCCACTCGCGTTCGTGGTAGTCGTTCGAACCGCGTTCGTCGCAAGATTCTGAGCGGTCACGGAAGCACTTGGCACAGCGGCGGAGGTCGTATCCGTAATCACCCCGACAATCGCGCCGCTCGCAGTCGCCTGCGCGTCGCTTCGCCCACCCGTAAACATCATCATCACAAACAACAGCAACAGAGATACACGTAAACGCATCAACCCTCCGACGTAGACCTCTGGCCCGTCTTCGGCCAGAGAGGAACCCTTGAGAGCATGCGGGATCAACCCGAAAAATACGGGAGATCCGGCATACCCGGACGAATCTTGTTGAACGATTGAACGGAGTGTAACCCGTCTTTTAGAAATTTCCTACTGAAAGTTCGTTCCGGATAGCAAACCTGCGGCCTGCTTCGACCTCCACCGCATTCAGCCCGCAACCGCTGCCGTAAAGTGCTCATTTCGAGCCAGGTTTACCGGCTTTATCGTCCCCGCGCGCGAACGTTCACCCTTCGAACACTGCCCGAGACACACGAAAAGGCCCGCCATGAGCGGGCCTTCTGGACAGCCATTTCCTGGTCCCGAACTCTAGTGCACAACCTGCCCATCCGCCGCCGAAGCCGGAGCACTGCTGCCTAACCGCGTCGATCCCGGTGCGCTCGTCACCTGCCATCCATTGCTTGTGTTCGTCAGCGTCGCCTGCGCCGTCTGCTGTCCGTCCAGGTCCGCCTTCACCTGCGGAAACGCCGTCTGCGTCTCGGCCGCCTTCGCCCAGTCCGGAGCCCCGTCAATGGCATACAGATACACCACATTGCTGGTCGCGCCCACATCGCTCGTCGTCGGGCTCGCACTCGTAATCGACGCCGTCTTGCGGTGCCCGTAGCAGAAGTTGCCGTACCCCGGCTGGCTCTGATCCGCCGTCCACGCCGACCGCCCCTTGTCCGAGAGATCGTAGTTGTTCGCCTTCTGGTTCAGCACCAGCAGCTTCTTCTTCTCCACCGCCGTCCGCGTCAGCAGCCCCTGGTCGACCAGCGCGTCATAGTCGCTCGTCTTGCTCTTATCGTCCTGGTTCGCCTGCACCGGAAGCTGCTTCGACGAGCTCCACAGGCACACCGGCCGCGAGTTGTAGTACGTGTCGATCGCGCTCTTGAAGTTGCTGGTGTTATCCGTCTTCTTGTTGCAGCCCACACTCGCCAGGCACACCAGCCCCGCCACTGCCGCACTCTTCATCACTGCCGATCCAAGCAAACGCGCCATGTTGAAAATCTCCTCGCAACCCTTCGGATGCAGCCTCACGCCCCCACGGCTACGCCCGACTCTCGAGAGTCACTCCCTTCGTCTCCGGCGGCAGCACCTGCCTCACCTGCTCCAGCACCTCGTCCACCGTAATCGACAGAATGCACTTCTTCCGCTCCACCACGCATGTCTGCAGCTGGCACCCCCCGCAGTCCACCGGGTGGTACAGCACCCGGTGCTGCTTTCCATACGGAAACCACACCCGCGGAATGTTCCGCGACGCAAAGATCGCCACACACGTCGTCTGCACCGCCGCCGCCAGGTGCATGGGGCCCGAGTCATGCCCCAGAAACACCTTTGCCCGCGCAAACACCGCCCCACTCTCCCGCGGACTCAGCACCCCGCACAGATTGATCACCGGACCCTCCGCGATCTCCCGCCAGCCCGCCGCCGCAAACTCGCTCGCCTCGGACTCCTCCTTCGCCCCGCACAGTGCCAGCGCATACGTCGGGTAGATCCCCGCCAGTCGCGTCAGCAGCGCCCGCCAGTTCTCCCGCTCCCAGTCCTTCGCCTGCATCTTCGTCCCCACACTCACCGCCAGCAGCGGCCGCTCACCAGCCGGCAGCAGCACCTCCGCCGCCCGTGCCCGCTCCGCCTCCGTCAGGTGCAGGTCCCAGCTCGCCGGATCGTCCAGCGCAATCGTCCCCAGCTCCGGGAGGTTCCGCACCAGCCGCGACGCCTCTCCCTCCAGGTTCCGTATCCCCGCCGCATCCGGAGGCCCCAGCTCCCGCGGCCGCTGCATATCCTCCGTCAGCGGCACACCAATCATGGTCCGAATCCCGCAGATCCGGAAGAACGTCCGGTTCCGCTTCGCGGAGGCCACCGTCCCCGACCCGCTCATATACACCAGCACGTCCGGCCGCCATCGCCGCAGCTGCCACCAAAGCGCCAGCAGCTCCCGCGGACTGCGCGTCGCATAGTTGTACCGGAAGTACCCCTCGATCAGTCCTGTATGCTCCAGCACCGCCGACGACGCCGGCGCCTTCACATGCGGCGGAAAGCTCGTCAGCATCCGCCGCTCCGCCTCCGGAAACATCCGCGCCACCAGGTGCAGCGCCGGTAGCGCTACCACCGTATCTCCAAGACTTCCCAGACGATAGACCAGAACCCGCTTCGGGGACTTAGCAACAGAAGATGGCGTCGGCATGCCTTCAGTCTGCTTGCTCTGGCGCGTTTCAGCAACATCTCATCCATCTGCCAACCGGCGCACGCCCACCGCCAAACCCACCTTCGCGTCTGGACATCCAGCCGCCGCTATGATCGGCTAATCTCTGGGAGACTGCATGCACTCGACGACCATCGCTCGATCTAAACCCATCAACACCCCGCGACAGGTCCTCTTCGCCAGCCTCGTCGGCACCACCATCGAGTTCTTCGACTTCTACATCTACGCCACCGCCGCCGTGCTCGTCTTCCCCCGTCTCTTCTTTCCCTCGTCCAACCCCGCCAGCGCCACCCTCGCCTCGCTCGCCACCTTCGGCATCGCCTTCGTCGCCCGCCCCATCGGCTCCGCCCTCTTCGGCCACTTCGGCGACCGCGTCGGCCGCAAGACCACCCTTGTCCTCGCCCTCTCCGTCATGGGCCTCTCCACCGTCATCATCGGCCTCCTGCCCACCTATGGCTCTATCGGCATCATGGCGCCGCTTCTGCTCGCCCTCTGCCGCTTCGGCCAGGGTATCGGCCTCGGTGGCGAGTGGGGCGGCGCCGTCCTCCTCGCCACCGAGAACGCCCCGCCCGGCAAGCGCGCCTGGTACGGCATGTTCCCGCAGCTCGGCGCGCCCATCGGCTTCTTCTTCTCCGGCGCCGTCTTCCTTGGTCTTTCGCGCCTGCTCACCAACGCCCAGTTCTTCGCCTTCGGCTGGCGTCTTCCCTTCCTCTCGAGCGCGCTCCTCGTCTTCCTCGGCCTCTATGTCCGCCTCACCCTCACCGAAACCCCGGAGTTCGAGCGTGCCCTCGCCCGCGGCGAGCAGGTCCGCCTTCCCGTGCTCACCGTTCTCAGCGACCACCTCCAGCCCCTTCTCGCCGGCATCCTTCTCTGCCTTGCCACCTTCACCCTCTTCTATCTCATGATCGTCTTCACCCTCTCCTGGGGCACCACCGCCCTCGGCTTCACCCGCGATCACTTTCTCCGCATGCAGCTCCTCTGCGTCCCCTTCTTCGCCCTCACCATCCCCCTCTCCGCCCTGCTTGCCAGGCGCGGCGGACGCCGCATCATGCTCTGGGTCACCGCTGGCATCTTCCTCTTCGGCTTTGTGCTGGCTCCCATGTTCACCGCCGGAACCACCGGCGCCCTCGCCATGATGGCCCTCGGCCTCAGCCTCATGGGCCTCACCTACGGCCCCGTCGGCACCGTCCTCGCCGAGCTCTTCCCAACCCCCGTCCGCTACACCGGCAGCTCCCTCGCCTTCTCCTTCGCCGGCATCCTCGGTGCCTCCGTCGCCCCTTACATCGCCACCTGGCTCGCCAAGACCTACAGCCTCCAGTACGTGGGCTTCTATCTTTCGGCCACCGCCGTCCTCAGCTTCCTCGGTCTTCTCCTCGCCCGTCCCACACCCGATCCCATCCCGGCCCTCACCAACACCGATCCCGACCCCATCCTCTAAGTCCCCGCCTCGCAGCCGTTCCAGGCCGCCCCTTCGCCACAACCTCCCCCCAGAAAGGCCGTCAGCCCGTCGGCCGCGGCACCGCAGCCGCGGAGAAGCCTGCCCTGAGCTTGTCGAACGGAACCCCGTCTCTCCTCACCCTTGCCCAATCCCCCGTGCGCGGAATCAACGCGATCTCCGCGTCATTTCTGTTGACCAAAGCAGCAACAGAGTGCACACTCAAGCTCCCCGGGAGACACTCATGCGCAAACTCTTGTTCGCAGCACTCCTCGCCCTCACCCCAGCCGTCACCCTCGCCGACACCTTCCAGTTCGCCTTCAACGGCGTCCTCGCCCCCATCATGTACACCCCCGCCGGCTCGCCAGCAACCCTGTCCTTCTCCTGGCAGATCGCCGGCCCGCCGGAGTCCTACCTCTACGACGGCCAGTACCCCGACTTCCGCTACACCTCTGTCCCGTACTCCGCCAATCCCTTCATCGCCAACGACAACATCACCCTCTACTCGTACGGCGACGCAAATAACCCTTCTGGTGCCACGGAAGAGCTCATTAACTTCTTCACGACCGACGGAAGCCTCTACGACGTCTACGGCATCGCCACGATCGACACCCCGCAGTCCTTCTACACCGGCCCACAGAGCAACCCGACCTTTCTCCCCGGCACCTACCAGGCCGAGTTCGACTTCCACGACTACACCATCTACGACGGCACCCTCGCCGTAACCGACCTCAGCAACCCCGGGGCCGTCACCCCCGAGCCCTCCACCCTCGCCCTCCTCGGCACCGGCCTCGCCGGCCTGGCAACCGTCCTCCGTCGTCGTCCCTGACTTATAGGAGAACCCATGCGCCCCCGTCTCTCCGCAGCCCTCCTCACCCTCTGCGCCGCCTTCAGCCTCACCGCCCACGCCGATACCGTCCAGTTCACCTTCAATGGCGCCTTCCAGCCGAACTGCTGTGGAAGTCCCGGTGTCGGCCCCACCCTTACCTTCAACTTCCAGCTCTCCGGACCGCCAGTCTTCTTTTTGTACGACGACCAGTACCCCAGCTATGAATACCTTGACGTTCTCTTAAATGGGCTGCCTGGGAACCCGAGGTACGATTTACTGGCCGGCTCCTACTCTGACCCCCTTGTGTCCTACTCGAGCTTCACCTTCGCGAACAATGGAGATGTCACGGACTTCGCGGACATCTCCTCGTCTCCAGACTTGTTCATCGGACCGGACAGCGACCCCACGTACGTACCGGGAACCTACTCGGCCTCAACCGAGCTTCATGACGGCCACGCCGTCTACGACGGCACCCTCACCGTCGCCGACCTCAGCTCTCCCGGCGCCGTCACCCCCGAGCCCTCCACCCTCGCCCTCCTCGGCACGGGCCTCGCCGGCCTCGCCACCCTCCGCCGCCGCAAACCCGCACACTAACCACCAGCCATCGCGCCGCCCCGGCCAACCGTCGCCGCCCCAGCCCTGCGTCGCTACCAACAACGCGCCGCCGCGCCGTCACTCCCCCCCTTGGTTGTCATCCTGAGCGAAGCGAAGGACCCGCTTCTCCCCACCACCGCACGCAAGTTCACCCTGCTGCTTTTGGTTGTCCTCCCGCCGGGATCTGCGTCTCTACCACCGGCTCACCTATCCCTCTGCCCCGATCCGCCACGGTTACATATACTCCACCCCGTACTGCACCGGAATCTGCGTAAACGCAATCCGCGTCGGCGCACTCTCCCGCGCCGGCAGCATCCCCGCAAAGTGCACCGTCGTGTGCCCAAACTTCAAATTCAGCTTGTCCATCGTGTCCGAGAGCGCCGCCCGGTTCCCCGGCTCCTCAAACAACTCCACCTGCCGCTCCTCCCCGCTCTCCAACTCCCGCAGCACCACCCCCACATAGAACGGCCGCGCAAACTCCGCCCCCGCCGGCCGCTTCTCCCAGATCCCCCGCAGCACCCCCAGCAGCGTCAACGTATCCTGCGCACTCCGGAACCGCGCCTCCATCCCCCACCCCGTATGCTGAATCCCGCTCGTATGCTGCTTCATCCCCCGCACCCGCCCCCCCTTCCGAACGTTGTCATCCTGAGACAACGCCGAAGGACCCGCTTTTCTACCCCGAACACCCAAACCACCCCTGTCATCCTGAGGCATCGCCGAAGAGCCTGTCCTGAGCCCGTCGAAGGAACCCGCTTTTCGGCTCGCCACAGAAGCCCCCAACCGCTCCGCCTCCACCTGCTCCCGCGTCAGCGCATACTTGATCGTCACCCCCATCACCCCCGCGAAGTACCCCTCCATCCGCAGCCGCATCCCCGCCTTGTGCAGCAGCTTGTGCGCCACCGCCCAGCTTCCTTCGTCCGTCCGGTGCTCCGGCCCCATCACATGGCTGTGCCCCAGGCTCTTCTGCCCGCCCAGAGTCACCGGAGCCCCATCGTCCCCCGTCATCTCCCCCCGCAGCCAGTGGTACAGCCGGTCGCCCCACACCGAGTCCCACAGCCCGTGCATCCCCTTCCGGTCCAGCGCCAGCAGCTCCGCCATCGTCCGGATCCCCTTCGCGTGCAGCCGCGCCTCCGTCTTCGCCCCAACGCCCGGCAGATCCCGCAGGTCTAAATATGCGATGGCCCGCGGCAGCTGGCTCGGCAGCAGCCCGATCAGCCCGTCCGGCTTCTGCATATCACTCGCAATCTTCGCCAGGTACCGGTTCGGCGCCATCCCGATCGAGCACCGCAGCGTCCGCCCCACATCCTCCCGGATCGCCTGCTTCACCTCGAGCGCAATCGCCCGCGCCCGCGGCGGCTCCTGCTCCCGACCCACCAGCTGGCACACCATCTCGTCAATCGACGGCGTATGCGCCACCGGACAGCACCGCTCCACCGCCGCCGCAATCTTGTGCGAAAACTCCGCATACACCGTGTGCGACCCGTTCACCAGAACGATCTCCGGACACAGCCGCTTCGCCTCCCCCACCTTCGTCCCCGTCTTGATCCCCAGCGCCTTCGCCTCGTAGCTCGCCGCAATGATCGTCCCGGTATCGGCCATGGTCCCCACCACCGCCGTCGCCCGCCCCCGATACTCCGGGTGCAGCTCCTGCTCCACCGACGCAAAAAAGCTGTTCAGGTCGATATGCAGAAACCCAAACCGGTCCCGCCCGTCCATCCCCAGAACACCACTCATAGCCCTCTACCAGGAAGTCATCTTGAAAAGCCTGCCGCCCTCTCCTTCGTCGTTAAGCAGCAGAACAAGTTCTTCATCCTCAAACACGTGAGGATCTTTAAAGCCCCGCTTGGGAAGATCGGAATCGATCAGCGTAATGATCTGCTGAATTCCAACATTCGCGTAATCCCGCATCACGATCAAAAGGTTCTCTTTCTTCCGATCGTCTAGTGTCTCCAACGCACCGTCATGGTACAGAAACCGGGGAAATTCCTGATCTAAGTGAGCGCGGAGAACAGCCATATCAAATGCAACGCAGAGCAATTTCCGATACGTGTTTCCGCGATCAGCACTTGTCGCGTTCCCCGATTCATCCAGTATCTGAGCTTTGAATTCAAGGTGACCTGCCTGATTCGGTTGGACTGTAAGCAACGCTTTTCGGTTGATCACGCTTTCGATGATCTCATTGAAAAAGCGCCGTATCTCGGCAAACCTTCCAGAAGGATCGGAATTTTGTTTCTCTACATTCTCCTCAATCTCAGCCTGCAATCTTCTACACTCATCTTTCAATTTCCGGATGCTGGCCCGCAGTTCCTGCAGACGATGAAGATAGGCTTTCTGCCTTTCCAAAGAAACAATATCGGCTCGCAATGTGACAAGCTCATCTCCCGTGTGCCGATACTTTTGAAAAGTATCAGTGCTACTCAGAAAAGTAAGGGCTTTACCACGCTTTTTCCCTAAGTCGGATAAGCTCTGATTCACGTCCTTCAGCTCGCCCTCAAGCTCTTCAAGCTCTTCTTCTAAATACTCGCGTCTCTCTGTAGTGAGGGACCTACTAAACTCTATCAATTGTGCAAAATCGTTCTTGAGTTGGTCCGGAAAAAGCACGCCAGCTTCACCGAAGACCGCTGTCGCGACTTCAGGATCAAAATCGATTTGCTCATCAGCAAGGGCTAAGCTGATCCGCTTCTTGCCTACGAGCAACGAATATCTACGACTATTCAGGCTACCAATCTTTACATCAAATTCATCCACTACTCGCTTGACTCGATCTTTGTCTTGGGAGCGGAAGTCAAACGCATCAAGCAAAGCCTGCTTTCGAGCCGCTTCAGCAATTTTCAATTGCAGGATACCTTCGACTCTACTAGTGTCTTCAATCGTCCCCCCGAGCTCACTATTTGTCGTTGAAACAGTGTCTTCTTGCGACTTCAGTTCATCCTCTTTGCGATAGTGACGCTCGATTAGTTCAGAGTCGAAGCCAAGGAGGCCACCCAGATAAGGCTTCCAATCAACGTGGGCCGACGCGAACCTCGCTAATTGGAATACGTCTTGGTAATCGTTCTGCGACCGGAGTAAGTATCCGAGGCCCTTTCGAAAGGACCAGTCCTTCAAACCACCGAGATTGAGGATGCCATCCAGCATCTCGCGCGAGCGCTCGAAGGGCATCTGGAAATGATCCCACATCGATTCATGGATTTCGCTGAAATCCTGAATGCCCACTTTGTGACGCTTAAAGCTGATTTTGCTGGCCTCCTCTACACTTCGACACACAGTCACATATGATCCGTCTAGCAGAGCAATCTCCAGATAGAACACGAATGTCGAGAAGAGGCGCGGGTACTTTATCAAGAACATTTCTGGGTCTCTAGACGAGAGAAGGCAGAAATCAATTACTTGCCCGAGGGTCGTTTTACCCAGATTGTGAGTGTCTTTAGCTTTGTTCTCCGGTAGCCTGATCTCCGCTAAGACGACATTCAAGCCACCGGTGAAGGAGATCGGCTCGAACTCCGTTGAATGATTGCAATAGAGTCTAGAGAGGCGCATTGACGTCCTTGTACTCGATTGAATCTGTCTTAACTTGATACCTGATTAGACCGAGTAAAAACAGTAAGTACAAAGCGGGCATGAAAAGAACATCGCCTCCGGCAACCACTCGTCGTATGTGCAAACGCAGCGTTCGATAATTCTGGGCACGTCGAGTTCTGAGCCGCAAAAGAATTAAGAACGCAACGTTCACAACAGTCCGATCCGGATGTGAGTGCTTAGTTGGTTGAAGCATCTGTCATGCTCCCCATGTCGCAATTCCAATACATATAAAAAAGCATCAGTCGAGTGAGGCGTTTGTGAGAATTTAGGACAGGGTCTCGCGCAAACAGGAGACTCATGAGGTAATTCATCACGTCATCAAAGGATTGATATTCTTTGCGCTTCGCTACTATTTTCAATTCAAACTCGTCCGCCACATCTTCATAGATCCGAAGAAGATAAAGATTATCCGGGTGGGCGAGGAAGCTACGAACCTGCGGAGTTTCCGAAAGGTACTTTCGTCTTATAGCTGAAGCATACTCAGCTGACATATTATTTGTCAGATTTCTTGTCTGATAAGGAATACGCTCAGTCGGTGGATCATCCTTGACATCCGCAAATGATTTTTTCTGCTCTGATAGAGCTTCAATGACGGATGATAGGTCGTCAACGTCGACTATCAATCTGCTCTCTATGGGATCCAAGGCAGCAATGACTGCAATCTGTGGGTAGAATTTGAGGTAGATCTCTAGCTTCTGTGTACCGACTAAATAGATTGATTCTGTCTTGAGATTACAGGCCTTGGATATATGGGTGCGTATGGATTGCTCGGCACCTGCAGTGAGCTTTCGATTTGCGAACAACATGTAGTGGTCAAGCTCTTTTGCTTTCCGAAGTTTGTCAATTTTCGGTAGTTCATCAGTGACGGTACTCGATCCGGTATTCAGGTTAAAGAAGTCAGGATCCGAGAAGTGCCGATTCAATCCGACAGTGTGCTTAGCTTGAATAATTGTCTTCCCTACCCAAGGTGCAGACACGCTGGGATGCAGTTCCGCAGTGCCCTCGAAGCGGGCGTCCTTTCCACCGTCTTTGCCCTTAGCAAATGGTTGTACGGATGAGCCTAACAATATGGTGCAGACAACTACCACAAGGTGTTCAAACTGGTCTTCACTCAGGTCTTCGTATGCATATCGCAATTTTGCTTTGCCCGTTTGGATGATTTCTGCTGCAGACTCCAGCGACATCCAGCATATCCTGATCCCGATTAGGGCGGGTGGCCCAGGTCTAAACAGACACAACACTGGGTGGCGGGTGGCCCAGGTCTGACCAGCCACAACACCGGGTGCCCCATCTTCGGCGCAGCACCACCGCGCCTGAGGTGGGCCATTTCGCGACAGCGAAAATCCTCTCTCGAGCGGTGGACTCCCACCTTCAAGGGCTGGTGGCCACCGTCCCCACAACCCACAAACCTGACGGTGACTGGTGGCCCACCTTCAACCAGCCGCAAGCTTCGCGGTGCCCCCTCCTTCGCAGCCTCACCACGAAGGGTGGGACGTGAACAGCCCGGAGCGCAATTCCGCTTCGTTAACCGATCGACTACCTCACCGCCACCACCGTCCCCCATCTCCGCACGCACCCGCACCCCGTTCCCTATACCTTCATCGTCCCACTCCAGTCCGCATACCCCTTCTTCTCCACCCCCACCGTGTGCTGCCCCGGCACTACCACGCCCTCGTCGAACGCAGGAAACCTTCCCCTCACGACGCCGCATTGGCGCACTCTCCCAAACCCGCTTTTATAATCAAAGGAAGCGGTAACGGAACGCCGAGTCACCTCACCCCGCGTCGCCGTCCGCCCCTAGGCTTGAACCTGCCTCCGACCACGAGTCACGGCAGCGTGACGACCACCGGGAATACAGACCTATCTGCTTCGTTTTGAATATTTTGGACCAAAGCGGAGGAGGGTGGAGGCATCCGTCCCACCCTCCCCGTCCACCCAACCAATCAGACCTAAACCGTTGCTCCCGAAATCGCCGGCGGCTCATTCATCGTCGACGTCGGCTTCGTCGCGCCAATCTGTTGCAAAATCCCCAGCTCGTCCGAGCTGCCCCAGCGCTCTTTGATCTTCGCGTCCGAGTCAAACTTCGCAATCTGCATCCCGCGCGCCTTGATCGACTTGCCCGTCGCCGGAATCCCCTGGAACGGCCCTTTCTGCGTTCCCGTCACCGTATAGGCGATCGCGACGTTATCCTCATCGGCCACCATGTGCTCTACCGCGATCTTCAGGTCCGGAAACGCCGTCCGGAACTCGGTGAAGAACGTGATAAAGCCCTCCGGTCCCTTCCCCTGATCGGGCGCCGGATCATGATCGACGACGCCCGCGGCAAAAATCTCGTGGAACTCCTCAAGCTTGCCTTTGTTGATAGCCTCGCCCATCTTCTTCGCCGTTGCAATATTCGCTTCTTGACTCATGGTGATCGTCTCCTGCTACGGTCTGATGCACCTCCACAGGACCTGTGTCTCCACCCAACTGTCTGGAGCCCCGCACTCACCCTCACCCCACTCCCCCGACACATTCATCGTCCAGCCCCATCCGCCTGTTCCTTCCTGATCTGGCCATCCAGCAGAACGGCATGCAACATGCATATAGATTGATCTTGCGCTTGCATCCGCAAGAACGTACCGTCTTTGCATTCCCACCGAGGGCGCCTCCCATGCAGCGATCCACCCTGACCTTTGCCCTCCCAGCTCTCCTCCTCGCCTCCACCCTCGCCAAAGCCGATACTCTCAACTTCAGCTTCCACGGCGAAAGCGGCGAGGTCCCCGGTCAGTTCATCGATGAAGCCTTCTCGCTCCCCTCCTCACCGGTCCCCTATCTCTCCGGCACCTTTAATGGCAAGACCGGCTTCTATCTCGAAGGCGTCGACGTGATCGGCGGCGGTCTTGGCTTCGAAAGCTCCACCGCCGAGCTGATCTTCTACACCGACGGAAGCATCCAGCTGAACGAAGGTATGTCCAATCCGGATCCCTTCCTCGAGCTCTTCGGCGATGGAACCGCCTCCTTCACCGGCCCGGTCGCCTCCCCCACCTTCCACACTGGAACCTACAACATCCTCGGAACTTACGACGGCAGCTCCGTCGACGCCCAGGGAACCCTCACCGTCACCGATCCGTCCGCCTCTCCAGTCCCGGAACCGTCCACCTTCGTCCTCCTTGGAACCGGCCTCACCAGTGCCGCGTGCGCCACACGTCGCAAGCTCCTCCGCTTCTAGCTGCCGTCTCCACCTCCACACGCACCCGGGCCCGGACCACCGCGAACGCATCGTCCGGGTCTGAGTCCCCGATCCCTTTCCTCCATACGATCATGTGCCGTGCAGGGCCCCACCCGACCGTGGCGCAACCTGTCCCACCAATCCACTACACTGAAAGTACAAGCCACTTCCCGGGCGCGAACCGCCGCGCGTCCGAACCACTTACCCGGACATTCCGCCGGGTAGGTACCGGTTCAGATCCGCCCGCAAGGACCCCAGGCCTCTCAGGTACCCCGCGATCCCCCTGTTTCGAAGACTTTACTCGCAAAGTACGGGGAGGGGGGAGGGTACCGGTACGATAACAGCACGCCACTCGGAGCAACGCCATGACGCATCCTGAATGGGCAACGTACCTGCGATTCCTGCTGATCCTTCACATCACCTGCGGCGGCGTGGCCTTCGTCTGCGCCCCCGTCGCCCTGGCCACTGCCAAGGGCGCCAAAGCCCACCGCCGCTTCGGCAAGATCTACTTCTGGGCCATGGCCGGCGTCGCGGTCACCGCGCTCACCCTGTCCTTCGCCCTGCCCATCTACTTCCTGGCCATGGTCTCCGTCTTCAGCTTCTACTCCGCGTTCGCGGCCTATCGCATCCTCTACCTGAAAGACCTGCGCAAAGGCGCACGACCCAGCGCAGTGGATTGGCTCGCCGCCGCGGTCACACTCTCGTCGAGCCTGCTCCTCTTCCTCCTGGGCTTCGCCCGGCCAGAGCTAATGCAGGTCGGTATCATCCGTGTAGCCGGCCACGCGGTCAGCATCGTCTCCGTCGTCTTCGGCATCCTCGGCATGCGCATGGGCCTCGGGTCCATCCACGGATTCCTCAAGCCCTCACCAGACAAGATGTCCTGGTGGTTCGTCCACCTGCAGGGCATGATCGGAAGCTACATCGCGGCCATGACCGCTTTCTCCGCCGTCAACCTCACGCGTTGGTTTGGCCCGGCATGGTGGGTCTGGCTGTGGCCCACAATCGTCGGTGTCCCGGCGATCGCCCTCTGGACCGCCTACTACAAGAAGAAGTTCTCGCCCAAGCCGAAGATCGCCCTCGCCTGACCTCCCCCACAGCGCTCCCCTGTGCATCGCCCACATTCCGCAGCTATATGCCTCCCGTCCCAGCCCATCTAGTCCAGTCCGCACAAATCCTTCGTCACGACGACTTCTACTCGGTAAATGATTATTCATTTGCATTTTCTACGGAACGGGCGGAAAGTAGGCGCGTGGTGTCCGGGCCTGTCGCCACGTCGTTCAATCCCGAGATCGAAGGTTCGCCATGCCCACCACCGCCCGCCTCCTCACATGCTCCCTGCTGCCGATGAGGTCTTCTTCTCGCAGCAACACTCTCCCCGCCTGCCTTCGCCGACAGCTTCGCCGTCTCCTTCTACGGCGCCGGTGTCCAATCCTCGCCCGCCTCCGCCTTCTCCGAAAACTTCAACACCGCCGTTCCGTCTGCCGGCGTCCTCACCACCAACTACAACGGCAGCTCCATCACGGGCACCTACACCGGTGGCTTCTCCCTCTACAGTGCCGACGTCTTTGGCGGCGCCGCGGGCATCGGCAAGTACATCACCACCTTCAGCACTTACTCGCTCAGCCTCAGCAGCCCGGTCAACTACTTCGGCATGTGGTTCTCGGCCCTTGACCAGGGCAACCAGCTCTCCTTCTACGACAACTCCACCCTGCTCTACAGCTTCACCCCTGCCGCCTTCATGGCACTCGTCGGTGCCTGCCCTAGCGCCTCCGGCTTCTGCGGCAACCCCAACAGCGGCGGCAACTCCGGCCAGCAGTACGCCTTCCTCAACTTCTTCGACTCGAATGGCAGCTTCAATAAAATCGTCTTCACCGAAGACCCCGCCATCGGTGGCTTCGAATCGGATAATCACACCGTCGCCAATCTCGCCACGCCGCCCGGTGGCACCCCCATCAACAGCCCCGTTCCCGAGCCCTCCACCCTGCTCCTGCTTGGCACCGGAGCCGTCGGCGCTGCCGGCACGCTCCGTCGCGGCTTTCGTAGCAGGTAGACGCAGATCTCAAACCTGCAGCTGGAATCGTCACCTCATCCGCCGCACCGTTATCCAGGCGCGGTCCCATCCCTCGCTGCCAATCGCGAGGGATGGGAAACGCCCCCTTCCTTGTCCGAGGTCAAATGCGCCGCCCAACGTGCCTCCTGCCCCTCTTCGCCGTCCTTCTTTCATGCTTCGTCCGCGCTCTGGCACAGACGGGCACCCCGGCGGACGAGGCCGCCATCCGCGCCATCGTGCAGGCCGAAGCCGACGCTTGGAACCGCGGCGACGCCGAAGCCTTTGCCGCGCACTATGCCGAGAATGGCTCCTTCACCAATGTCATCGGCCAGCAGCTCTACGGCAAATCAGCCTTCGTCAAGCAGCACGCCATGATCTTCAGCACCACCTATAAAGGCAGCCACAACGAGTTCTCAATCGGACACCTCACCTTTCTCCGTCCTGACGTCGCCGTTGTTGATATCGATGGCATTCTCACCGGCTTTACTCGCCTTCCGCCCAGCCTCAAGGCCTCGGACGACGGCGCTATGCATGTCAAGCTGCAGGAAGTCATGACTCGCGAGCAAGACCACTGGCAGATTGCCGCCTTCCATAATGTCGCCGTCTACCCCGTACCCGCGACTCACTGACTCTCACGATCCATCTCCCTGAGGGCCTCCACTCCGGAGACCGACTTGACCGACACGTCTTCACTTGAATGACTGCGCATCACCGAAAGACACCTCTCCTGCCATCAGCACGACGCTTCCAGCCATCACTGCCCAAGAACGGTGCAACGCCCCATGCCTCTCCAAAAAATGGAAGCATCAACCACGACAATGCCTGGGTGCGACTAACGTGGATTTTCGCCGCGCTTCTCCGTGTCATCTGGAGTCCGTCTGCCCCAATCAGAGTCTCTTTTCTGTTGCCTTTGCGTCACTTACACGGAAAAGGGATGAGCTCGGCCCCTCCAGTTGCTCCGTGCGAAGTCCTGAAAGCGAAGGCCGACGAGAGTCGAGAGGACTTTTCAGACTCTTCTTGTTTATAAAAATCCGCCTCATCTATGAGAATTTGTAGGCTTCTATCGCCTGAAAATGTCAAAGATTCATAAGCCGCCTGAACAGAGCAGCTTTGCACTCCCACAGAATGGCCATCGAATTGCTTCTTCCAGGTCACCGACAAATTCTGGAGGATCCTTGGACCGCTTTCGCTCCCATTCTCGACGGCTGGCTATTGCTGCCACACTCGTCTTCCCCGTTGCCGTCTCGACTTCCCTTCTGCTTCCCGGCGTGACCGCCTTCGCCCAGGCCAGTGGCACCATCTCCGGATCCGTTCTCGACCCCTCCGGCGCCACCGTTCCCAACGCCAGCGTCGTCTTCCACAGCAACGACACCGGCACCGACCGTACCACCACCTCGGACGGCGCCGGCCTGTACACCTTCCCCAACCTGCAGCCCGGCAGCTACACCCTCTCTGTCTCCGCCCCCGGCTTCGGCTCCATCAAGCAGATGGTCACCGTCAACGTCGGCACCCGCATCGACATCGACGTCAAGCTCACCCCGTCCAGCACCACGGAGACCGTCGAGGTCAGCACCGACACCTCCGTTCAGGTCAACACCGCCACCCCTGAAGTCTCGCAGGTCATCACCCAGCAGCAGGTCTCACAGCTGCCGTCCCTCACCCGCAATCCCTACGACTTTGTCGCCCTCTCCGGCAACGTCTCCGCCGGCGACAACACCTCCTCCGGCCACTACCAGAACGGCTCCACCACTAGCCGCGGCACCGGCTTCTCCCTCAACGGATCCCGCAGCACCGGTACGGAAATCCTCCTCGATGGCGTCGAGAACCTCTCCATCTTCAGCGATCAGATCGCCATCACTGTCCCCCTCGACGACGTGCAGGAGTACCGCGTCATCACCAACAACTTCGCGCCCGAGTATGGCCGCGCCTCCGGTGGCGTCGTCGCCGTCGCCACCCGCTCCGGCACCAACGCCTTCCACGGCCGTCTCTGGGAGTTCAACCGGCTCTCCGCCTACACCGCCAACACCGTCACTAACGCGCAGAGCGGCGTCCCCAAGAGCAGCTACACCCGCAACCAGTTCGGCGCCGCCGTCGGCGGTCCCGTCATTAAGGACAAGCTCTTCTTCTTCTCGAGCGCCGAGCTCACGCGCGTTCGTTCTGCGGCAAATATCATCAACGCGGTCCCATCGCCCACGCTGCTCGCAGCCTCGGCGCCCAACGTTCAATCCTTCTTCAACGCCTACGGCACGCACCCCAACTTCAACGTCATCAGCAGCACCACCAACACCCAGGCGGGCGGAGGCTCACCCCTTTACGCCGGTCTTGCGCCCAACGCTCCCGTCTTTGACAACGTCTCCTTCAGCGCTCCGGCCGATGCCGGCGGCGGCAACCCGCAGAACACCTACAACGTCACCGGTCGCTTGGACTATAGCTTCGGTGCGAAGACCCAGGCCTTCTTCCGCTATGTCAACTACAACGAAATCGATCAGCTTGGTTCAGCAACGTTCGGTGCCACGCCATACTCCCAATATGATGTAGGCCAGACCTCGACCGGCCAGGCTTACCTGCTCAGCGTCGCACACGAGTTCGCCTCCTCGCTCTCCACGCTTGGCAAGCTATCCTTCACCCGCAACAACCTCAATGCTCAGACCTACAATGCCGCTCTGGGCAGCGTTCCAACCCTGAACATCTATCCAGGTGGCGTCGATCCCTTCACCGGCAACACCTTTCAGCTTCCCGGCTTCTACTCGCCTGCGCCGGGTAACGGTGGCCTACCCGCTGGCGGCCCGCAGAACACCATTCAGTACAACCAGGACCTTAGCCTCACTAAAGGTCGCCATCAGTTCCAATTCGGTGGCCAGCTTCTCTACATCCAGGAAAACTACTCCTACGGGGCGTATGCCCAGGCCAACGAGCAGCTCGGGCTGAACCAGACCCAGGGCCTCACGAATCTCCTGACCGGCAATCTCTACCAGTTCCAGGCCGCTGTCGACCCCCAGGGCGCCACACCCTGCTATCTAAACCAGTACACCAACACCCTCGTGCAGACGCCCGCCTGCACCATTAACCTTCCCGTCAGCCAGCCCAGCTTCGCTCGCTCCAACCGCTTCCACGATTGGGCCGCTTATGCCCAGGATCAATGGAAGGCGACCCCTCGTTTCACCGTCAGCTATGGCGTCCGCTACGAATACTTCGGCGTCCAGCACAACAGCAACCCGGCCCTCGATGCCAACTTCTACTACGGCTCAGGTAATTCGCTGCCGGAGCAGATCCGGAATGGAAACGCCCTCACCGTGCCCAACAGCCCGGACAAGCGTCTCTGGAACCCGCAGTACGGCGACGTCAGCCCCAGGATTGGCTTCGCCCTTGACATCTTCGGCAATGGCAAGACCTCGCTGCGCGCCGGCTACGGCATCTCCTACGAGCGAAACTTCGGCAATGTCACCTTCAACGTCATCCAGAACCCGCCAACGTCGGCTGTCATCGTCGACCGCAACGGGGCAAAGGTCACCAACTCCAACTCCGGCCCTCTCGCCGGCACCGGCTCCTTACCCCTACCGCCCTCCAGCTTGCGTCACGTGGATCAGAACATCCGCACCGCGCAGACTCAATTCCACTCCCTTGCGATCGACCAACAACTCGGACACAACACCCTGCTGGAGGTCTCCTACAATGCCAGCCGCGGTATCCACCTCTACGACATCAAGAACTACAACATTCCGGGAAGTGGCAACGTCTACCTTGGCGATCCGCTGACGGACGCCGCTGGCAACTTCGGCCTTACCAGTCTCAATCCCCACTACTCCAATGACAACAACCGCGGTTCGAATGGCGACTCCTACTACAACGGTCTAAACGTCCAGTTCAACGCGCAGGACCTTCACCACACCGGTCTCTCGATCGTCGCGAACTACACCTTGAGTCATGCGCTCGATGATCTCAGCACCTCCTTCTCGGAGGACAACGCTGGCAACTTCTCGCTCGGCTACACCGATCCCTTCAACCCGGCCTTCGATCACGGCAACTCGGACTTCGACATCCGACACCGCTTTATCCTGGCTCCGATCTATCAGACTCCCTGGTACAACCATCGCAAGGGCGGCTACCTAGCTCAGGCCCTCTTCGGCTGGCAGGCCACCGGTATCTACTCCCTGCGCACCGGCACGCCGTTCACCCTCTATGACTCCACGTACAACAGCTCTGGCTACAGCATTCCCCGCTATAACCCGAGCTCCCCGGTCAAGCGGCGCACCTACAAGTCGATCCCGTCCGGCTCCGCGAACGACAACAACCTCTACACTCTGACCGGACCAAGCGATCTACCCGTCAACAATCCCTACATTAACCCGATTCTCGGCGTCTCCGACTTTGGTCCCTACCCGGCAACGATGGATCACCGCAACGCCTTCCGTGGGCCCGGCGCCTATAACCTCGACGCCTCTGTCTCGAAAACTATCCCGGTCCACGAGCAGATCAACGTCGAGTTCCGCGCCGAAGGCTTCGACATCACCAACCACCACAACCTCTACATCCTCGGCCAGGCCCTCGACGCCGGTAACTTCCAGGCCACCACCACCACCAGCCCCCTCGGCAGCACCGTCTTCAACCCAGCCACCAACCCGCAGATCCAGGGCCGTAAGGGTGGCATCGTACCCGGCCCCAACGACGAACGCCGCTTCGGCCAGTTCGCCCTCAAGGTCAACTTCTAACCCGGCGATGAGCCGCACTGAACAAACAAGGGGGCGGGCCAAACGGCCTGCCCTCTTGCCTTTTGGCTGTCACAAGATCCGTCATCCAGACCGAAGCGCAGCAACGTGGAGGGGGGACCTGCTTCTCTCCTCGTCACAGAAGCCGAAGCGGTGTTGCACCGCGACAAGCTACCCCAAACCCCGTCATCTCGACCGAAGCGCAGCGAAGTGGAGAGATCCCTTCTGTTGAAACGCGACACAAGCCAGACCTGCCCCGACCCGGCCCCGCTCCCTTAGCCGACTCACACCGCCGCGGCCTTTTCATCTCTTCCTGCTCGCCCTGGTCGCCCATGTATCACCCCCGATACGACCAGCGGGCCCACCTGCGAACGCCTGTCATATTGCTGTCACCGAAAGGAACCTGCTTGCGGTCAAGCTCTGCGCCCTCACACCACCCGGCAGATCAAACACTTCAAGTACCGCGTCTCCGGCAGCGTCAGCACCTCCGGATGGTCCGGCGCCGCGCCTCGGCTTTCGAGCACCTGCACCGTCCGCCCCGCGTCTATCGCCGCCGCCCTCACGGCCTCGCGAAACTCCGGCTCACTCACATGGTGCGAGCACGAGCACGTCACCAGCACCCCGCCAGGCTCCAGCATCGAGAGCGCCCGCAGGTTCAGCTCCTTGTACCCGCGCATCGCGCCCTCAGCCGCCCGTTTCGACTTCGCAAACGCCGGCGGATCGAGCACCACCGCGCCAAACAGCTCCCCCGCATCCGCAAACGCCCGCAGCAGCTCGAACGCGTCCGCCTCGATCCAGTCCACCTCGCCCTGCATTTGCGACCGGTTCAGCTCCAAGTTCCGGTCCGCCACCTCGAGCGCCGCCCGGCTCGCATCCACTCCTGTCACCCGCCCGCACGCGCGCGCCAGGTGCAGTGCAAAGCCACCCTGGTAGGTGCACACATCCAGCACCCGACCCCCTCCTTCCGCCGTACTCCTTCCTGCGAGTGATCGCGCCACGGCATCCGCCGCCGCCTGGTAATTCAGCCGCTGGTCAAGAAACGCCCCTGTCTTCTGTCCTGCGCCAACGTCGTAGTGGAACTCCAGCCCGTTCAGCCGAAACTTAGTCTCCGTGCGTGGCGCACTCCCGGTCATCAGCAGTGGTTCGGTAGGTGATGGCGCGAGCTCTTCGAGCTCCCGCATCCGTCCATCCTCCCGCTCCCACAACGTGATCCCGTCGCCGTCACCAGACGTCCTCAAATCGCGCGCAAGATACCCCTTAACCTCGGCGAAATATCGCTCAACCTCAGCCGAAATCGCACCTCTAACGTCGTCCGCGGCCATCCCCTGAGTTAGCAGCTGCAGCATCAGCAACGGCCCGTATTGGTCCATCACCACGCCCGGCAGCTCATCCGCTTCGCTGAAGATAAGTCGCTTGCTGTCAGTAAGTTCAGAGCACGCCGCAACCTCCTCCCGCAGCCGCAGGGCCGTCCCAACCCGCTCCCGCACCACCTTCAGGAAGCCCTCTCGGTCCAGCATCCCAGTCCCACGCGTGATCAAACGTACCGCAATCGTCGAAGCCGTACTGTAAGTGCCACATCCCAAAGCACTTCCGCGTCCATCGACAACCCTCACCAAACTGCCTGCCGGCACGCTGTCGACACCCCCCTCCAAATCGTCTCTGTACACCCACACACCACCCGCTCGTAGTCGCTCCGCGGCTCTTCGGCTCACCCGGACCACCTCGCTAACTCTCTGTTTCGATTGCACTTCGCTCATCGCTCGACCTCACACGCTATGCTCAGTCTAGATGCAAACCGCCGACGTCATCATCCTCGGAGCCGGTGCCGCCGGCCTGATGTGCGCCATAGAAGCCGCGCAGGGCGGTAAGCGCGTGCTCCTTCTCGACCACGCGAATCGTGTTGGAAAGAAAATACTTATCTCCGGCGGCGGACGCTGCAACTTCACCAACCTGCACACCAGCCCGGAAAATTTCCTCTCAGAAAATCCACACTTCGCCAAATCCGCCCTGGCCCGCTACACCCCGCAAGACTTCATTGATCTCGTTGAAAAGCATAGAGTTACGTATCATGAGAAGACCTTGGGGCAGCTCTTCTGCGACGGCTCCGCGCAACAAATTGTCACCATATTCGAACGTGAGTGCATGGCGTCGGGTGTGGAGATCCGGCTTGGTGTGCAAGTGCAATTGATTGAACATGATGGACGCTTCGTGGTGCATGCCGGAGCCGAGAACTTCCAATCACCAGCGCTGGTGATCGCAACGGGTGGTCCCTCCATTCCAAAGATGGGTGCGACCGGCTTTGGCTACGACATCGCTAAACAATTTGCAATGAACGTGATACAGCCTCGGCCGGGGCTTGTGCCAATGGTCTTTTCAGACGGGGATCGGGAGAGCTGGTGCAATCTGGCGGGGGTGGCGACCGAAGTGGTGGCGAGGTCGGGGAAAAGTTCGTTTCGGGAGCGTATCTTATTGACGCACAAGGGGTTGAGTGGGCCGGCGGGGCTGCAGGTTTCGAGCTACTGGAAGCCAGGGATGGCGGTGACGATCGATCTTGCGCCCGGGCGGGAGGTGTTTGCTAACCTTCTCGAAACAAAGGGGTACCGGGACGGCGCGATGGCCTTTTCGGCCCTGCGCGAGGTGCTGCCGGCGCGGCTGGCGGAGCGGTGGCTCAGCATGTATGCGACGGGATGGAGCAACGCGGCGGTCCTGGAGCTTGAGCGTCGGCTCCATGCCTGGGATGTAACTCCTGCAGGGACAGAGGGTTACATGAAGGCCGAGGTCACCGCGGGAGGTGTGGACACACGTGGGCTTGACGCGAAGACGATGGAGAGCAGGACCGTGCCGGGGCTCTACTTTATCGGCGAAGTTGTTGATGTTACAGGGTGGTTGGGCGGGTACAACTTCCAATGGGCGTGGGCTTCGGGAGTCGCCGCAGGACGCGCGATTTCGGCGACGTAAACGGGCTTTTCGCCGAGGTTAAGGGCTGTTTTGAGCGCTTTCTGCGCAGGTCTATTTTGCGGCGCGTTACTGGACCGTCACGATGAGATCGATGGAGCGGGAGAGACCAGCGCTGGTGGCGGTGACGGTGAGGGTGTAGGTGCCGGAGGGGGTAGGGGTGGCGCTCGCGGCGGATGAGTTCCCGGTGCTGCCGGCTCCGGGGATCTGGCGCGGGGCGGAGCTACAGCCAGTGATCGGGATAAAGACGGCGAGGGTGAGCGCGAGGAGAGTGGGGAGGCCGCGGGTGCGGCGGAAGGCGAGCAGGCCTAGGGGCAGAAGGAGGGCGAGCCAGGTTGGGGCGGGCTTAAGCTTCTTTGGCTGTTCGACAAAAGGGATCTCTCCACTATGCTTTCGCTTCGAGGCGTCTTCGGTTGAGGTGACGGCTTGCGTGGGGGGGAACGCTTCGGTCGAGATGACGGCGTTTTGAGGAGTGTCGTTGAGCGCGGTGGCCGCTGTGGTGGTGGACTGTCCGGTGGCGAGGGTGACGGTGACGAGGTTCGGGGTGGCGCTGCCGAGGGGGATGGTGGTGGGCGAGAGGGTGCAGATGGAGTTGGCAGGGGCTCCGGTGCAGGCGAGGGTGATGGTGCCGCTGAGCGACGCCGGAGCGGAGAGGAGGAGCGGGAAGGTGGCGGACTTGCCGCTGACGACAGCAATGGTGGTCGGACCGTCGGCGGCCAGGGCGAAGTCGATGGCGGTGCCGGCGAGCGGCACGGTTTGCTGGCCGGAGTGCGGCGCGGCTTGGGAGGCGGGTGCGTTGTCGGCGATGGTGAGGGCACCGTTCCGAAGACCGCTGGCGGCGGGGGCGAAGACGACGGCGACGGTGCAGGCAGTGCCGGGTGCGAGCGAGACCGAACAGGTGCTGCCGGTAGCGGCAAGCTGGAAGTCTCCGGTAAGGGTGATGCTCTGAATCAGGAGCGGGAGACCGCCGTTGTTGGTGAGGGTGAGGATCTGTGGCGTGGAGGTGGCGCCGACACCGGTGGAGGGGAAGGTAACGGTGCTGGCGGGGAGGAGCGAGATGCCGGGCGGGGCGATGGCGGTGCCTGAGAGGGTGATGGTCTGGGTGCGATAGACATCGCCGACCAAGAGGGTCGCCATGGAAGCGCCGACGGTGTGGGGATTGAAGGCGATAGTGATGGCGCAGGCGGAATGAGCGGCGAGCGAGTTGCCGCAGGAGTTGGTGGCGGAGAAGTCGGCGCTGCCGGTCGAGGCATTTGTAACCGAAGTAGTGATGAGGGTGAGAGGAACGTCGCCGGCATTGGTGAGGATGAGCTGCTGCGGGCTGCTGGTTGATCCGACCTGCGATGTGGGAAAGGTGAGTGCAGTGGTGGAGAGAGCGTCCGTTGCGGGCGCGATGGCAGTGCCGGAGAGGGCGGCGGTCTGGGTGCCAAGTGAATCGGCGATGGTGAGGGTCGCGGAGCGGGCACCGAGGGCACCGGGATGGAAGGCCACAGAGACGGTGCAGGAGGTCAGCGGGGCAAGTGTAGCGCCGCAGGTATTAAGGACGATCTGGAATTCTGTGCCGTTGAGAGTTACAGATGCGATCGAGATCGAAGTGCCACCGGTGTTCTGGAGAACCAGGTTCTCGACGGGGCTGGTGGCGGAGAGTCCCGTGCTGGGAAAGGCCAGTACGGAAGGGGTAAGTTGGATAGCCGCTGGAGCGGTGGCGGTACCGGAGAGCGCGGCGGTGGCCTGCCCGCCGGAGACGTTGGCGTAGAGGGTGAGGGTGGAGGAGCGGGCCCCGGTCGCTGACGGAAGGAAGCTGACGGAGAGGGCACAGGTAGCGCCGGGCGCGACGGGGGCAGAGGTACAGGTGTCGGTTACGGTGAAGTCGATGACGATGGCCTGCACGCCCAGGGGCGCGTTGTTGCTGGTGATGGTGATGCGAGAGACAAGAAGCGGGGCCGTGCCGGTATTTGTAACAGAGATTGTTTGTGCTACGCCGGTGGCACCCACGGACTGCGAGGCGAAGGTGAGCGACGCAGGGCTGAGGACGATGCTGGGCTGCTGAATGGTTGCGGCGGTGAGCAGCGGAATCTGCCAGAGACCGCGGCCGTAGGTGCCGGCACGCAGCATGCCAAGACGGCCATCGCCGGTGGGCATGGCGGCCGCGGCGGCGAGGGTCGTCACGGGCGAGTTAGGCAGGGCGGTGCCGAAGAGGCTCCAGCAGTTGGCGGTGGCGCAGGTGCTGATGCCGGTGGTGGCGTAGACGCCGGTGTCGAGCGCGATATAGACGGTGTTGGCATCGTTGGGGTCGATGACGAGGGCGTTGGCGGGCGCATTGGGCAGGTTGGCGGAGAGGTCGATCCAGTGCGCGCCGGCGTCAGTAGAGCGATAGAGATGAGGGACGGCACCGGTTGCGACGTTGAAGCCCTGGATGGTGGCATAGACGGTGCGACCGGTGGCGTCGTGTGGATCCGCCGTGAGAGACGAGATGGAGAAGCTGCCTGGATTGAAGACATTTCCGTCGAACGCGTCATTTGTAACCGGCGAGGTTGCCAGATCGGACCAGGCGGTGGTGGCGTTTGCGATGCTGGCGGAGGTGGTGGCGAAGAGGTGGCCGCCGAAGGTACCGCCGCCGGCGAGGGTTCCGGCAAGGCCGGCGTAGAGGACCTGCGAGCCGAGGGTGCCGGCCGGGCCGCCGGCGGCAAGTGAGCGAAGCAGGCCATTGGTGGTGGAGCAGGATGCATTCTGCGGGCCGGTGAGGGCTGGGCTGGCGAGGTTAGAGGACGACCAGAGTGAAGGGAGGCTGGCGGGGCCGCGCCAGACGCGGCAGGTGCCGGCGAGCAGGGTGCCGGTGTAGATGGGGTCAAGGATGGCGGGAGCATCGAGCAGGGCGAGATCCTCTGCGACCTGCGCCGGGCCGATCGCAGGGGCGGTGAGCAGGTCAGAGGGAAGGCAGGCGGCGCCGTTCGGGCAGAAGGCGAGGTTAAGGCCGGCAGCGGTGGAGAGGTACCAGAACGAGGGGTGATGGGGATCGATGAGGACGGTGCCACCCTCGCCGGAGGAGAGCTGCTGCCAGGCGGTCTGGTCCGCGCGTCCGGTGGAGACGGTTCCGGAGGCTCCGAGGCCCGCGAGCAGGATGGCGGGGTCAGTGGGATCCTGCGCGAAGGAGACGACCTCGGCGAGGGAGCCGAGGGTGAGATTGAGGTTTTGGAAGTGCGAGGCGTCGTCCGCGGAGCAGGCGCTGGCCTGCTGGTTGACGGTATCGGTGGAACGCCAGAGGCCGCCATCGTTGCCGAGGTAGAGGACAGGCGCGGAGAGGGGGCCGCCGAGGGCGAGGGCGTGCTGGGCAGGGGCGACGCCGGCGGGGGCGCTGCAGCCGTTGCTGGTGTTGGTGGTGTTGCGGAGGGTGCAGCCGGTGGTAAGGGAACAGCGGAAGAGATCGGTGGTGCCGACGAAGAGGAGGGTGTCGCTGGCAATTGGTACGACCGCGAGAGAGAGGTTGTAGTCGGCCTGGGAGATTGTTTGGGGGAGACTGCCGGCGGTGTCGAGAGCGGTAGTGACGATGGGGTTGGCAAAGAGTGGGGTGGGGGCGGTGCAGGCGTTGCCGGAGAGATGGCAGGCGTCCTGGAAGAGGCCTTGGTCGTGGTTGTTGCGGTCGACGGTGAGGGCGAAGGTGTCGCCGGTGAGGGGCTGGACAGCGAGCGCGCCGCGAAAAATGGGGCAGGCGGTGCTGTTGGTGAGGGAGGGGCAGGCGGCGAGGGTGAGGCCGGAGCCGGGCTGCGCGGTCAGGCGCGTCCAGGTGATGCCGTCGGCCGACTGGTAGTAGCCGTGGTAACGGAGAGCGGCGAAGAAGCGCTGGCGAATGGGGTTCCAGACGACGGAAGTGGCGGGGATGCCGCCATGATTGTTGCCGTTGGGGAGCGGCGTGAGGACGGTGGTGGCGCCATCGAGGAGGGTGGAGAGATGCCAGGTAGCGCCAGCGTCAGCGGAGTAGTAGAGGCCGGCGACGGAGTCGCTTGCGGGGGCGTTGACGATCTGGCCTTCTTCAGACTGCGAGAGCGCGGCGACAAGGAGATTCGGATTGGCGGAGCTGGCGGCGAATCCGGCGAAGCCGAGGCCGAAGAAGGAGTGGAAGCCGGCGACGCCGTCGGACGAGTTGGTGATAAGAGACCAGGTGAGGCCGGAGTCGGTGGAGCGGAGCAGACCGGTGCCGTAGAAGGAGTCGTCGGAGTCGTTGGGGTCTCCGGTGCCGGCGAGGACGAGGCCCCCGGGAAGGGCGGTGAGGGCGCCGATGGAGAGCGAGGGCGTGGCAGCGGATCCGGCGGAGGGGCTGAAGGCGGGGAGGGTGTCGGTGATTGGGGTGAAGATGATCTGGGTGGTGGGCCCGGCGGCGTTGGACGAACGCCAGACGCCGCCGCCAGCGGTGCCGACGAAGAGTGTGTTGCCGGTGGTGTCGGTGGGGTCGAGCGCGAGGGAGGTGACGCGACCGGAGATAGCGCCGAAGCTAAGGGACTGGATGGCAGCGGGGCCGGCGGTGGTCCACGGGGCGGAGAGCGGGGCGAGGGTGGCGTTGGCGGTGATGGCAGCGGCGCGGGTGGTGGCGAGGGCGGCGTTTTGAGCGCGGGCGCTGGCGAGTGTGGCGGCGGCGGGGGCTCCGGTGCTGAGAGTGCGCGGGGCAGCAAAGCGGGCCCGGGCGGTCTTTGCCTGGGATGGAGGCTGAGGGGTTTGGGCAAGTGCGCGGCCCGGGTGGAAGGCGCTCAGGAGGAGGAAAAAAAGAGCGAGCGGGGGCGAGGTGCTGAGACCGCGGGGATGGCGGCGGGAATGGCTGGCTCGCGGCATAGACGGGCAGACGGATGGTGCGGCACCGATGATCTGGGCCGCACGATTGACTGTAGGGTTAGCCACGGGGGAGGGATATCCCGCTGAGGTGGTAGTGGCCTGGCTGGCCGATGTGGCTAAAGCTTTTTAACTTTGCCCTGGAGCTTGATCGAGGGTTTGCCGGAGTCGGCGCTGAGGTAGGGGGTGTTGTCGGCGATGATGTGGTCGGGGATGGGGAATCCGGTGGCGAGGACGCCGGGGCCGCCGATCTGGCCGATGCCGCGGAAGTTGAGCTCGGGCTTGACCAGGGCAGTGATGTTGGCGGGGTCGAGCGAGCCGATGAAGAGCCCTTCGATGGTGACGTTGGAGGTGTCGAGGAGGAAGGGGATGGGTGGGAAGCCCTGGCCGGCTTCGTGTTCGATGGCGAAGCCTTCAAGCGAGAGCTTGCGGATGACGGAGCCGCGCGCGGCAGTGGCGGCGTGGAGGCCGGAGGCGGGAGCGTTGCCACGGGTGCTGCGATAGATGCGGCAGTTGGCGACCGTGACCGAGGAGAGTGTAAGGCAGAGCGGGATCCAAAGAAAGAAGCCGGCGACGGTGGGTGAATCCCAGGTACTCGACTGGAAGTTGAGGACGCCGCAGCTCTCGTTGAGGGTGGCCCAGTAGCTGGCGCCGAGGGTGCAGTTGCTGACCTGAAGGCTCTGGATGGTGTCGCCCGGCGCGTTCCGCTGGAAGCCGATCATGAAGGGCGTGTTGTCGACGACGCCGGTGCAGTTGGTCATTACGACGTCCGACACGGGGTAGCTGATGGGCGGGTAGGCGCAGCCGTAGAGCCGGACTACGGTGGGGCTGTGGTCGAAGACGCAGTTTGAGATAGCGACGCGCTCGATACGGCCGCCGAAACCTTCTGGGGCGTTGAGCGCGATGGCGTCGTCGCCGGTCTGGAAGTAGCAGTCGGTGATGTGGATGTCCGAGGCGGGGCCGTTGAAGTGGATACCGTCGCAGTTGCGGTCGCGCGGGGTGGTGATGCGGAGATTGCGGCAGACGACGGCGGAGCAATTACTGAGGGTGACGGCGTAGGTGGTGAGGTCGTGGAGGATGAGGTCTTCGAGCCAGACGGCGGTGCAATGGGTGATGTCGATGCCGTACAGCATGGTCTGGTTGCCGTTGTCGTAGGTGATGCCGCGATCGGTATTGCCCGAGTTTCCGTTGCCGCGATTGCCGTTGATCTGGAGGTTGCGGATGGTGATGCCGAAGTTAGAACGGGGCGGGGCGATGTGGCCTGTGCCGGGGTCGCCCTGCATGTCGACGTGGTTGCGGATGGCGTGGGCGTTGGAGCCGGACTTGAGGAAGAGGCCGGAGCCGGGGCCGATGCCTTCAATGGTGGTGAACCCGCCGTTGAGGAGCAGGCCAGTGGTGAGTGTGGCGCCGTCGAGCACGAGCTCGATGGGGTTGCTGGCAGAAGCGGTGGCGAGAAAGGTGTTGAGCAGCGCGGTGTTGTCGGTGGCGGGGGTGCCGGACGCGGTGAGGCCGGTGGCGAGGTCGCAATCGAGGATGCAGCCGAGGTCGGAGGCGAGGCGGCGGCGGGAGTCGGGCATCAGAATGGGACTTCCTTGGAATGCGCTCGTGAGGGACTGCAAGCCGTAGCTAGTTGTCCGAGTTCAGGTACGTTCCGGCAGCCAGGGAAGCAGGAGCAGGGTGAGGACGGTCGCTGCGTGAAGCAGGATGTGCGCCGTGTTGGGAACGAGGCCGTTGCGCTTTGGCAGAAAAGAGTGCGTGTTGCCGAACATGCGGTCGTAGCGGGCGGCGCGCTCCGGCTCCGCCCGGACCAGATACGGGATCCACCAGGCGCGAAGCTGGCCGAGAAGCAGAAGACCATAGCTGATCCACAGCCAGCTATACAGCCAGTGGGGTACCGGTGCGCCGAAGCTTCTGAGACTGAAGACGAGGCCGATGGTGTACGGAACACTTTGCAGGAGAGTGACGCCGATCAGACGGCTGTTCGAATCCGCCACGCGAACGGCAGGGACGTCGTTAAGACGGCCGAGCGGAACCCAGTCGTGCAGCCAGAGAAAGAGAACCTGGAACGCCTGCAGGGCGACGAGAGCTTCCGATACCCGGACTGCAAGCGCGCTTTGGCTATCCATGTACGAATTAGTTTAATGCAGAGCGAGAGTCGACCGTAGGCAAGCCTACTTGCTGTCGGCTCTTCCAGTCGCGACGTCAGACCTGCTCGCGGCTGGCTGGGGGAGCGCGGACATCTGGGTGATGTATTTTTTTGAGTTGAACTTGCGGCCGGTGGAGGCGCCGGACATGTAGCGGATCTTGCCGAAGACCGGGTGCTGGTTCCAGGCGCGGTCGAACTTGCCGGCGATGGCCCAGGCGATGCCCGCGTAGCCGCCGGGATCGCGGCCATCAAGGAAGTATTTGTCGTTGAGGTAGACGGTGTTTTCGAAGGCCGTGGTGTTGTCGGGCGACCACTCGAGGATCTTCTTGGCCCAGTACATGCGGAGGTAGTTGTGCATCCAGCCGTGGCGAACCATCTGGGTCTGCGCGGCGTTCCAGAGCGGGTCGTAGGTCTCCGCGCGCTCGAGCTGGTCGCGGGTGTAGAGGTGTTCGCGCTCATCACGGGCGTGCTCGGCGATGGTCTTGACGGCCCACGGCTCGGCGCAGTGGATGTTGTCGTAGTTGGGATTGTGGCGAGCAAAGTTGATGCAGAGCTCGCGCCAGGCGATGAGCTCGTTGAAGAAGCTATCGCGCGCGGACTTGAGCGAGGGATTCTTTGCGGCGGCCTCGTCGACGGCAAGCGCGATGGTTTGGGCGCCGATGTGGCCGTAGTGAAGCCACGGGCTGAGGCAGGAGGTGCCGTCGACATCGGGCTGGTTGCGGGTGAGCTCGTAGCGCGGCAGGACTTCGTTGACGAAGAGCCTGAGACGTGTGAGGGCTGCGTGCGCGCCACCGCGCCAGGCGGCGACGGGCTCGACTGAGCGGTCGAAATCTTTCCAGCCGGCGGTCATGTCGTCGTGGACGGGGTCGGAGTGAAAGCCGCGCGGTCGCTTCCACGCGACGTCTGCGTGCGAGTTTTTGAACGGCACGAGGTACTCGGGCAAGAGCTTGTAGAGCTTCGGCCGCATGGTGTAGGCGGCGAACTGGACGGTGGGGAAGAGCGTTTGCGGAACGATGCAATCGGCGTCGACGGTCCAGAAGGGCATGCGGATCTGTTTGGCGAGATCGGCGCGCCAGCTCTCGGGGATGCGCATGGGGTTCTCGTCGCCGACCACAAAGGCGGGCTGCACGTCGGCGATGAGCTGCGTGTGCGACTCACGCGGCGCGCGGCGGAAGACGAAGGAGATGTTGCGGGTGGCGAGGTCTTCTTCGAGATCCGGCAGACCCTGGTTGAGGAAGGCGTAGTGGCGGAGGTTGGCGTGGGGGAAGTTGGCGATGCCGGCGAAATAGACGATAAGCGGCAGCTTGAGCTCGTTGGCGATGGCGACGGCGGTGTCTAGAGCGTGGTTGTCGGTGCCGCGTTGCGAGCGCTGCATCCAGTAAAGGACGCATTTGCCTTTCGAATCGGGGACGCCATCGCGGCGGATGGTGATGCGTGGGCTGCTAAGGAGAGCGGCAAGCGCGTTAGGGAGAGCGGGATCGTGCGCAGGGGTGGGAAAGTTGCCGAGGTCAGAGCGGGCGGCGGCTTTCTTGACGGCGGCAGACGGGGAGCCTGCGGACTTGCTGGTGACGTGGGCCTTTGGAGCTGGGGGGAGAGTGCGGTGAGTGTCGGCAAAGGTCTTGCCGCTGGGAGCGTCGGTGGTGCGGTCGCCGTCGTTGAGTGAAGCTTCCGCGGCGGCATCGCCTTGCTGCGGCGGGGCGGACGTTTCAGAAGATGCGTTGGCCTTTTTGCGGCTGGGGTGCTTGGACGTACGTGGCGGCGGCATGGTGCTACGGTACGGGATAGGAGGTTGGCGATGGCGGCGGGGGCAGGACAGGATGTTGATGAGATCGTAGTGCGGCGGGCGGGCGTGGAGGATGCGGCGATGCTGGCGCTGGTAGGCGCGGCGACGTTTCTGGATGGCTTTGCGGGGGTGCTGCCGGGGGACGCGATGGTGGCGCATGCAGCGCGGCACCATGTGACGGATGTCTACGCGAAGTACCTTGCGCGCCCGGAGGTGGCAGCGTGGCTGGCGGTGACGGCAGTCGGCGGCTCGCCGATTGGGTACACGATGCTGACCCCGCCAGAGCTGCCGGAGGAGACGATGCGAGCGGGAGACCTGGAGCTGAAGCGAATCTATGCGCTCTCGCGCTTTCACGGATCGGGCGTGGCGCAGAGGATGATGGAGACCGCGCTTGCCGAGGCGACGCTACGCGGTGCGCGGCGGGTGACGCTGGGAGTGTACGCGGACAACGTGCGGGCGCTGCGGTTCTACGAGCGCAATGGGTTTCGGCAGATTGGTACGCGGCAGTTTACGGTGGGCTCGCTGGTGTGCGACGACTTTGTCATGGGACGGCCCTTGGAGGGTTGAGCCAAAGACAAAAGCCGACTCCCGAGAGCCGGCTTTTCGGGGATTGAGTGAAGGCAGGCTACCAGCGGCCCCAGGCGCGGCTGATGTAGTCCGACATGGTCATCATGATCAGGACCAAGAAGGTGAAGAAGCCGGCGATCACGGTCATCTTGATGAGGCGCGATTGAAAGAAGACGTGCATGAAGAACAGGATCACGATAACGGCCTTGAAGGTGGCGATGCCGAGCGCGATGATCGGATTGAGCGGGCCCATATCGAAGTAAGCCGCAATCACAGTGATGGCAGTGCCGACGAGCAGTGTGCCGAAGACGAGCAGGTACTGAAACGGCGTCACAATGTGCGGTTCAGTATGCTCAGGGTTCGTTACGTTGGGAGCATCGTGCTGGTCGGACATGGGAGAGATCCTTTACGTTGGCTGGTTCTGTGGACGCGGCGAAAGGAAGACTCCAAATCGCCACGTTTTCTAATGAAGCGGGTGGCGATTAATGAGGTAGAGCAGCGGGAACAAAAAGAGCCAGACGATGTCGACGAAGTGCCAGTAGAGCCCGAAGTTTTCTATAGGCGCGACGTAGCCGTTTGTGAACTCTCCCCAATGCGCACGCGCAGTAAGCCAGAGCAGAATGCAGATGCCGATGATCATGTGGACCGCGTGCATGCCCGTCATGGCGAAGTAGAGCGAGAAGAAGACCTGGGTGCGCTGCGCCATATCCGGCGCCAGCGGCTTCTCATCCTTGATGCCGTGGGCCGCGGGATTTACGAACTCCGAGACGTCAAAGTGCGCCCCTGGAATGTGGTGCTTCTCCCACTTTTCCTTGTACTCGAAGTACTTGACTCCGAGGAAGACGCAGCCCAGCACGGTGGTGAGGACCAGCATAAGAACCAGGAAGTTCTTCTTGCGGACCTCAGCGGCCCAGACGCCGAGCGCCATGCAGAAGCCGGAGCCGATGAGGACAACCGTATTGGCCGCACCCATGGGAACGCTGAGCTGGTTCGAGGCGACGGCAAAGGCCGGGTAATACCAGTTGCGATAGAGCAGATAGGCGAAGAAGAGGCCGCCGAAGAACATGATCTCAGTCAGCAGGAAGAGCCACATGCCAAAGGTTCCGGCCTCGCGCTGCTGCGCTTCCGTCTCGAAGTGGTGGCGATGCTGCGGTGTCGCCAGATGCTCATGCGTGGCGTGCACCGCGGTCTCGTGAGTGTGGGGGTGCGCTGCGACGGCGTTATCCAACGGTGGTCACCTCTTTGCTGGTCTTGTGCTCAAGCCAAGCATAGTCGTAGGCTTCGTGATCGACGACAGGAGTTTCAATGAAGTTCTCGGTGAGCGGCGGCGACTGGATCTGCCACTCGAGGCCGGTCGCCTGCCACGGATTGTTGCCCGCGATGGCACCATACTTCAAGGACCAGCCGAGATAAAGCAGCGGCAGCATGTAGCCTACGCCCAGAACCGTGGCGCCCGCGGTCGAGAGGACGTTGAGCACCTGGAACTCCGGCGGGTACGCATGGTAGCGGCGCGGCATGCCAAGGTAGCCAAGGATGAACTGCGGCAGGAAGGTGAGATTGAAGCCGATAAAGGTTGTAACCGCGGCGAGCTTCGAGAGCGACTCCGGATACATGCGGCCGGTCATCTTGGGCCACCAGAAGTGGATTCCCGCGAGGAAGGCCATCAGCATGCCGCCGACCATGACGAAGTGGAAGTGGGCGACGATGAAATAGGTCTCGGTGAGGTGAATATCCATGCCGAGCGAGCCAAGGAAGACGCCGGTCATGCCGCCGATGGTGAAGAGGCCGATAAAGCCGAAGGCGTAGAGCATCGGCGTCTCAAAGGTGATCGAGCCCTTTTGCAGCGTAAACGACCAGTTGAAGATCTTGATCGCGGAGGGAACGGCGACCAGCATGGTCAGCAGCGAGAAGACCAGCGCCGAGTAGTTCGACACACCCATGATGAACATGTGATGGGCCCAGACGAAGAACCCAAAGAGCGCGATCGCGACCGACGAGAAGGCAACCGCGGTATAGCCGAAGACGCGCTTGCGGCTGAAGGTGCTGATGACCTCAGAGATGACGCCCATGCCCGGCAGAATCATGATGTAGACGGCAGGGTGCGAGTAGAACCAGAAGAGATGCTGGAAGAGCAGCGGATCGCCACCCTTGGTGGGATCGAAGACGCCGATGCCGATGGTGCGCTCGAGCGCGACCAGGACGAGGGTGATGGCGAGAACCGGTGTGCCGAGAACCATGAGCAGCGAGGCCGCATAGTTCGACCACACGAAGAGCGGCATCCGGAACCAGGTCATGCCGGGGGCGCGCATGCGGTGGATCGTGACGATGAAGTTCAGGCCGGTAAAGATGGAGGAGAAGCCGGCGATGAAGACAGCAGTCGCGGCCGTGATGACGTGCGTGTTCAGGTAGTGGGTCGAGAGGGGCGTGGTGAAGGTCCAGCCGGTATCAACGCCGCCGAGCACCAGGGCGGCAAGGGTCATGAGACCGCCAGCCATATACAGGTACCAGCTGAGCAGATTGATCTTTGGGAACGCCAGATCCTTTGCGCCGAGCATGATCGGAATGAGGAAGTTGCCGAGCGTCGCCGGAACCGAGGGAACCAGGAACAGGAAGATCATCACGATGCCGTGCATCGAGAAGAACTTGTTGTAGGTGTCGGATGCGACCAGGTCAGGCTGCGGTGTAAGCAGCTCCAGGCGGATCAGACCGGCAAACGCGCCACCGATGAAGAAGAAGAACGTGATCGAAATCAGATAGAGGATCGCGATTCGTTTGTGGTCGCCGGTGAGCAGCCAGCTGAGCAGGCCGTGCTCGTTGTTGAGGTAGTTCCGCTTGGGAATGGTCGCGGTGCTCTGGTCGGGAAGGCTGACGATGGTCGAACTCATAGTGCTCATGATTACCGCCCTGGCGCTGTCGGCGCCGACTGCGTGGACTGATTGGTGGTCAGGGTCTGCTGCACGCGATAGTTTGACTGCAGCGTCTTGATGTATTCGACGAGATCGATGAGACCGTCTTCGCTGATCTGGCCCTGGTAAGTGGGCATGATGGGTGCGTAGCCGGCGGTCACGTGCTGCGACGGATTCAGGATACTGTCGCGGAGATAGGCTTCATTCACCGTGACCGCGGATCCATTGGCGAGCTGGAGTTTGGAGCCATAGACCCCGGCGAGGTTCGGCCCCCGAGCCGCGGCAGCGCCGGAGTGGCAGGCGTTGCAACCCATGCTGGCGAAGAGGCGCTCTCCATTCTGCGCAAGGCTCATACCCGAGGTGGAGGTCTTGGTCCACTTGTCGTAGTCCTCGGGCTTAAGCACTGTGACTTGGCCGATCATGCCGGAGTGCAGGGTACCGCAGTACTGGGTGCAGAAGATGTGGTACACGCCGGGGGTCGTCGCCTGGAACCAGACGGTGGAGTAACGGCCGGGGATGACCTCACGCTTCACCCGGAAGTCCGGGATCGAAAAGCTGTGAAAGACGTCCTGCGAGATCATGGTCAGCTGAATGGGCTGCCCGGTCGGCACGTGGAGGGCGTTGATCTCATGCTGGCCGCCCGGATGCTCCGCCTTCCACATCCACTGCTTGCCGACGACGTAGATGTTCATGGAGTTCGTGGGCGGGGTGTAGATGCGGAAGTAAAGCAGAGCGCCCCAGACGAAGACCACAAGGAAGATCGCCAGCGGGATGATGGTCCAGGTGGCCTCAAGCAGGGTTGAGCCCTCGACCTGGGTGGCGACTGGGCTCTTTTCGCGGCGATACCGGATGGAAAAGCCAAAGACAAGCACGCCGACCAGAACGATGCCGACAACAGTGATCAGCAGGAGAAAGAAGTAGAGCGCGTCGGTGTACGGTGCAATGGTCGAGGCCTCTGCGGGGAAGAGCGCGGAGGCGTGGAGCCATTTCACCAAAAACTGCCACAGGACTGGACTGATATGCATTCGTACCCTTTATCCGTTCTTCGTCAGATCGTGGTCGCGTCCGAGCTTGAGATCCTGCCGGAACATGAGGAACATAAAACCGCCAAGGCCGGCCAGCGTCACCATGCCTCCGAACTGCACCACGCGCGCGACGATCAGGGAGTGCTTGTTGGTCTGCGGATCATAGTGGTAGCAGTAGGTCAGAATGTTGGCGACGGGTGAGCCGATCTTGTTGCCGGAGGCATCGATCAGTCCGAGCAAGAGATCTTTCGGCGAGTACTCGACACCAAGGTAGTACTGGGCGAGCTTGCCTCCCGGCGTTAGGATCTGGATCGAGCTCGCATGGGCGAACTGACTGAGCGTGCCGTCAGGACCTGGGACGCGCATGTAGCCAAAGCCGACGGCGCTGGTCAGCGCATCAATCGCCGGCTTCTGGCCGGTGAGGAAGTGCCAGCTCGAGGCGGTCTCTGGTTTGCCGTAGCGCTTGACGTAACGGGCCTTGTAGTGCGCGGCCATCTCCGGGGTCTCGCTCGGATCAATCGAGACGACAATAATGTCGAAGTCCTTACCCGGTGTAAGGTGCACCATCTCAAGCGCGCTGGTCAGGCCGTCGAGCTCTTCCGAGCAGAGCATCGGGCAGTTGTAGTACACCAGCGCGAGGATGGCGGGACGCTTGCCGAAGTAGTCACCGAGCTTGACCGGATGATTGAGGTCGTCGACAAAGGCGGCGTCCGCCGGCAGCTGCTGGTTGAGGTGCTGCGAGATCCCAACCTGCTGGAGCACCTTAGGCAGCTGATCGCCCTGGTTCTCGCCTGCCTGCTTGTCTCCGTAGCTCGCAACCTGGGCGGAGACGAGCGCGGGGACAAGCAGCAGCGCGCCAAGAACGCCTGCCCGACCTGCTCCGCGAAGTACGTTTCCGATACCCATTGGCTGCTTCCTCTGAAGCGTCTCTAAGCTGCGGAAACGCCTGTCTCTATGCTACTTCCTTGCCAGGCCGAACCTTACCGCGCCGGGGTCAACTGGGCGTGCTCGACACCTTCCGCCTTGCCGTAGCTCAGCTTTTGTTCCCGTGCTTCCATCACATCAAGCTCATATCCAGTGCGGGCAAAGCCGCTGGTGAGGGGCTGGGTAATAGGCGAAATATTGTCTCCGACGAAGGTCGGTCCGGCGTTGGCGACATTGGTGTTCACGACCGGTAAACCACGCTCCGCGACGAGTTCCATGGCGCGGTCAATTGGAATGCGGATCGTGCCGCTCTCGTTTGCGCTCGAGCTGTAGTGGTCGAGCAGGAGATCTTCGCGGGCATGCAGATCGGCCGTAGCCTGATTGCTGTCGTCGATGTCCAGACGCGGGCTCGGGAACGCCCGTGTGACCGTGGCGAGCTCCCGCTGCTGCATCTCGGGGTTGTTGGCCAGGTTCTCGCGCTTGCCCGTGTCGGTGGTCTTCATGCCGGCGTCAGAGTAGTTGCGGGTCCACCGGGTGACGGGGCCGTCTTCCTTCACGAAGGCGGCGTTGATGACCTTGCCCATTACGAAGCAGAAGACAAAGAAGATCAGGACGAAGCCAAGCAGGCCGGACAGAAAGATGATGACGCCGCCGATGTTGACATCAGTCGTCTCATAGCCCACCTCGACGCTCTCCGGACCACTGTTGGGATGGCGGCCAAAATCGCCTGACCCTGCCTGGTGATCTCCTGGTTGGTTGCGATCGCTTTTAGTGGGCATGCTCGGGCTCCAGCATCTCCTCGAGGTGAGGATCGTTGACGTTCATGAGAGGGCGCTTCTGCAGCTGGCCCAGATACATCCAGGCCCAGAAGCAGAGCATGGAGACAGGGACCGTGATGTAGGCGAGGATGCCGAGATTGCCACGGAGATGAAGGTTTCCGGCGGCATCCGGGAAGTTGGGCTCGATCAGCCAGAACATGTCAATCAGGCGCGCCAGGATCATGAAGCAGGTGAGATAGATCATCTTCTGCTTGTTCCGCTTCAGGTCGCGTGAGAGCAGCAGGCAGAACGGGATGAGCCAGTGGCAGATCGCGTCCAGCGAGCAGATGGTCCACCAGCCGCCGTGAATGCGATTGAGGTACCAGGGAATCTCGTCGGGGACGTTGCCCGACCAGATGATCAAAAACTCCGCAAAAGTGAAGTAGATGTTCAGCATCGTGAAGGCAAAGGCGAGCTTGCCCAGATCGTGCTGCTCGGTGGTGCGCAGCAGCGTCTTCATGGGCTCGTAGCGGGAGAGCAGGATCACGGTAAGGATGCCGAGGGCAAGCACGCCGTAACCCTGGGCGACGACGAACTGGAAGCCCCAGATGGAGGAGTACCAGGTGATGTCGAGGGACTTGATCCAGACGATCGCACCATCGGTCAGAAGAATGATGTAAACCAGGATGCCGATGCCGCAGAGGTTCTCAAACCGGATCTGCCAGCGGTTATAGCTTCCCTCTGTCCCGGCGAGCGGATCAGCGTCGCGATCCATCGACCACTTATTGAGGATGAACGCGAGGCCGGAGACCACGGCAAAGATGAGGATACTCTGAAACCAGACTGGCCCGGGGCTGAGCATCGCGCGCTTGGCATTCAGGGTGAGCGCCTGCTCGAGCGTCACACTGTGGCTCTCGAGCGCGGACCGGACCGCCGCGGAGGTGGGGAACGCCGCCCACTGGTACAGATGCTTCGACAGAAGAAGGATCGGCAGCAGCAGCAGGCCGACGACGGGCAGGGTGCGGCTTGCCGCCTCAAGCGGGCGCCGCAGCAGCAGACCCCACTTACCGCCCGAGACGTACTGCAGCATCAGCATGCAAAGGCTGCCGCCGGCGAAGCCGAAGCTGGTCATAAAGCCCATCAGATACGCCCGCAGCAGGTGGTTGCGGCCCTCATGGGTCCAGGAGAAGGCGATCAGCGAGATCGCCGCGAAGAGCAGCGAGAGGATTCCCAGGCGCAGGCGCCAGGCCGTGACGGCGGGCGGCGCGGCGAGGCTCGCCGGAAGGACGCGCGGGCCGTGGTGGCTGACGGCGTGCCCTCCGTACTGATCTCCGTACTGATGTTGAGTCGATGCCATGCTGTTTCGACCTCTGTTCGGAAGCTTTCCGAGGGTGTGGTGCGTCTGTTGCGCTTCTGGTGCGGGCCGTTCGTCCGGCCGGAGTGCGTTACTTCTGCTGGTTCATGGCTCCGGCGGTGGAGGTTGCGTTGTTCTCCGGTAGCGGCGTGTTTCCGGTCGGCGAGGTTGCCATGCGATTGCCCTGGGTGGAGTCCGGGTTATGACCGCCGCTGCTGGCCAGCGGATTGTTGGTGGTGACCGGAATCACGTAGTCCTCGCCGTTCGGCGTGCCCTTCACGGCGGTGGGCGGCAGGTTCCAGTCGTAGGCAAAGCCGGCGGGCAGGCCCTCGTGCTCAGTGATGTTGTCGAGCGACTCGACGCGGGCACCCGAGGCGATATCAGCTTGGGAGGCTCGCTGGCTAAGCTGCAGCGCCTTGATGTAGGCGACCACCGCCCAGCGATTCTCGGGCGTAAGCTGTGCCGAGTAGTCCGGCATCGCGCCATAGCCGTTCGCAATCACGTTGTAGAAGTGGCCGAGCGGCGCATTTTCCAGCCGGGCCGTGTGGAAGTTGCCGGCCGGCGCATAGCCGCGCTGCACAATCATGCCGGCGCCGTTGCCCACACGCGAGTGACACGGCGTGCAATAGACGTTGTAGCTCTGCTGACCGCGGGCAAGTACCGTGGCGTTCACCGGGAAGGGCATGCCGTCGCCCTCCTTGCCGTTGATGAAGCCGGTGTTCAGATAGCTGTCCTGGTGCAGCTGGCTGCGGGCGATGGTGGCATCGACCTGTGGCCGGACCGAGCGGCCGTCGGCGTAGAAGTCTGAGCCGCGCTGCGGGTAGAACTTCGGCTGGTTGTGCATGTCCTGGCGGCAGCCGGCGACACCCAGCGTGGCGAGCACAGCGAGTGCAAGACGGGAGACGGATTGGGCCTGACGATTAATGATCCACCTCCACCACGGAGATCGCGGGGAACTGCTCAAGGAAGTTACGGGTGCCGGTCAGCGAGAACTTCGGGTCCGTCGCCTCGAGGCATAGAAAGAACTTGTCGGTCGTCGCGCCGTTGCGGAAGTTCGGCGCGTTGAAGAGCGGGTGATAGAGCTGCGGCAGACCGTTCTGCGCGATCATGCCGAAGGCCGCCGAGAGACCGGCAAAAAGAATGGTCCACTCGTAAGCCGGGATAATGAATGCGGGCCACGAGAAGAGTGGCCGGCCGGCGATGTTCAGTGGGTACGCCCAGACGTTGATCCAGGCCTCCATGAGGTACGCGACCGTGACCCCGCAGAGCCCGCCCAGCAGGCAGATCAGAGGAACGCTGGTTTTATGAAAGCGCAATGCCTCAGCCGCCTCTTCGATCGGATACGGCGTGTAGCACTCCATCCGGCGGTAGCCCGCCTGATGCGCCTGTTCGGTCGCATGGACGAGTTCGGTCGGCGTGTTGAACTCGGCGATAATCCCGTAGATTCCTTCGCGCGGTGGCATTAGACGGCCTCATCGATCGTGGTCTGGGCGTCCGCACCCGCGGCGCGGATCTTGGTCTGCGGCAGCATCATGCGGATCTCGGACATCGGGATCATCGGCAGGAAGCGGACAAAGAGAAAGAACAGCATGGTAAACAGGCCCATGGTGCCGACATAGATCATGTAGTCCCACTTGGTGGCGCGGTAGGTGCCCCAGGAGGAAGGCAGGTAGTCGCGATAGAGCGAGGTGACGACGATGACGAAGCGTTCAAACCACATGCCGGTGTTGACGATCAGCGACAGGATAAACAGATACGCGACGTTCACCCGCAGCTTACGGGACCAGAGCGTGGTGAGCGGAATAGCGATGTTGGTCAGGATCAGGATCCAGTAGGCCCAGCCCATGGGACCGAACATGCGGTTCCACATCATGAAGAACTCCCAGTGGCTGGCCGAGTACCAGCTCATGAAGACCTCCATGCCGTAGCCGTACGCCACGATGGAGCCGGTAGCGAGCATGACCTTGCCCATGTTGTCCAGATGGCGCAGCGTGACCAGATCTTCCAGGTGGTAGAACTTGCGCAGCGGAATGGCCAGCGTAAGCACCATCGCGAAACCGGAGTAGACGGCGCCGGCCACAAAATAGGGCGGGAAGATGGTGGTGTGCCAGCCGGCAAGGGCGGCCACGGCGAAGTCAAAGGAGATGACGGTGTGGACCGAAAGCACCAGGGGCGTCGAGAGGCCGGCGAGCAGCAGCGAGGCGGACTCGTAGCGAATCCAGTGCCGCGTTGAGCCCCGCCAGCCGAGCGACAGCATACCGTAGCAGTACTTAGCCAGCGGCATGGTCGCGCGGTCGCGCAGGGTGCCGAAGTCCGGGATCATGCCGACGTACCAGAAGACGATGGAGATGGTCGCGTAGGTTGAGACCGCGAAGACGTCCCAGGCGAGAGGGCTACGGAACTGCGGCCAGACGTTCATCGTGTTCGGGTAGGGGAACAGCCAGTACGCGAGCCAAGGACGACCGACGTGGATGAGCGGGAAGGTTCCGGCGCAGACGACCGCGAAGATCGTCATGGCCTCGGCGAAGCGGTTGATCGAGTTGCGCCAGGTCTGCTTGAACAGCAGCAGAATGGCCGAGATCAACGTGCCGGCGTGGCCGATACCGATCCACCACACGAAGTTGATGATGGCGAAGCCCCATGCGCCGGGGATCGTGACCCCCCAGATGCCGACGCCTTTGAGGAAGAGCCAGGTGATGCCGACGACGACACCCTGCGCGATGCCGGCACCTACGATCAGGCCGAAGAACCAGCCGAGCGGGGTGTTGGAGGTAAGCACGATGCCGGCGATCTTCTGCGTGACCGATTTGAAGTTGTGGCCCGGAGCGATGACCGCGTACTCGCCGGTACGCGGATCAATCATCGGGTCAACGACGGGATCGGGAATGGGTTTGGTCGCCATTAGGCCAGCTCCAGCTCAGGATTCGGGTTGATGACGCCCGCGCTGTACGTCGTACGCGGACGGTAGTTGAGATCGGCGAGCACCTGGTAGGTGCGCTCGTTGGCCTTCTGCTTGGCGACCTTGCTTTCGGGGTCGTTGATGTTGCCGAAGAGGATCGCGTCGGTTGGGCAGGCCTGCTGGCAGGCGACGATGACTTCGCCGTCGCGGATCGCACGGTTTTCCTTGTCGGCGGTGATCTTGGCCTCTTCAATGCGCTGCACGCAATAGGTGCACTTCTCCATCACGCCGCGCGAGCGGACGGTGACGTCAGGGTTGCGCATAAACTTCAGGCTCTCAGTCTCGTAGTCCGAGTACAACAGGAAGTTGAAGCGGCGCACCTTGTACGGGCAGTTGTTGGAGCAGTAGCGGGTGCCCACGCAGCGGTTGTAGACCATGGTGTTCAGGCCTTCCGGCGTGTGAACCGTGGCGCCCACCGGGCAGACCAGCTCGCAGCCGGCGTTTTCGCAGTGCTGGCAGGCCATGGGCTGGAAGTGCGCCCTTGGCGCATGCAGATCGCCTTCGAAGTACGTGTCGATGCGGATCCATTGCATGTTGCGGCCGACCTTGACCTGCTCGCGGCCGATCACGGCGATGTTGTTCTCGGCGTAGCAGCTGACCACGCAGGCGTTGCAGCCGATGCAGGAGTTCAGATCGATCGACATGCCCCAGGCGTTCTGCTTGCGCAGCGACGAGGCATCTGTGTGGTTGTAGCGCCAGGCATCGGGGAAGAAGCTCTCTTCGTGCTTGGGCGCCTCGCCCTGCGGGCCGTAGCCGACTTTGTTCACCAGGGTGTGGCTGTCACCCTCGTGCGCGAAGTCGGGGTGCTTCTTCGCCTCGTCGAGCGTTGTGTAGCGGATGATCGACCGCTCCTGCGCCTCGTGACCGGCGAGTGAGTAGGTGCCTTTCTTGTCCGAGAGCGGCTTTTCGAGATCGTGCTGGGCAAAGGAGCCGCGATGCTCGACGTTGTGCACCTTGGTGACGCATAGATCCCAGGTGCCGCTCAGCTTCTTGACCGTCGCCCCGCTGACAAAGAGAGGGGCCGCGGAGGTACGCAGCGGGTACGCATCGAAGCCGACGCCGGCAGCGACACGGCCCGCGGCAGCCTGCCGGCCGAACCCGAGGTGCAGGGTGATCACGCCATCGGGATGGCCGTAGGCAAGCAGCACCGGAGCCTGGATCTTGCGACCGTTCGACTCGATCTCAATGATCTGGTTCTCGTCGAGCTTGAGCTTTTCCATGCTGTCGAGGCTCATCAGCGCGGCGTTGTCCCAACTGAGATTGGTGATCTGCTTCGGCAGCTCCTGCAGCCAGCCGACGTTCGCGAAGCGACCGTCGAAGAGCGAGGTGTCGGGCCGGAAGCTGATCTCGAAGGTGTCCGCTGCGGGCGTGAACGCCGAAGCCGAGCCGCCGGTCGCGGCAGCCGCTGGACCGCCGGCTCGCGGTGTGAAGGCCGTGCCTTCCACCCAGCCGTCGTGCAGTGCCTTGCGCCACGCGGTGCCCATATCGCCGCCCTTGACGTAGGTCTTGGCGGTGTTCTGGACCGACTCAAGCGGCGACAGCTGCGGGTTATCGAGCAGCGTCTGGAAGACCTCGTGCGCGCTGATGCCCGCGTAGAGTGGCGCGATCATCGGCTGGATGACGGAGATCGTACCGTCATACGCGCGCGCGTCCGACCAGCTCTCGAGGTAGTGCGCCTTGTTCAGGTGCCACATCGAGATGCTGCCCGTCTCATCCACGTGCGAGCCCAGGTGCACCGTGTTCGGGACCTTGGCGAAGGCGGTGTCAAACTCCAGATCCGCGGGAGCCGAGTAGATCGGGTTCGCGCCCAGCATGACCAGCCACTGCACCTTGCCGGCGTTCATGTCGCCGACCAGCGCTTTGAGGTCGGCCATCTGCTCGGTCGGGAGCGGGTTGACTGTCTCGGTATAGACGACCGACTTACCCACGGCGCCAAGCGATGCGTTGAGCGCGTACGCCGCGGCGTGGACCTCGGGCGCGGCCTGCTCGCCGGGGATGACCACGGCACGGCCGTTAGCGGCCTTGAGATCTGCCGAAAGAACGGAGAAGAACTTTTCCTGCTCGGGCGAGAGGCCCGCGGGTGCGGAGCCCGAAACCAGAGCCTGCGCGAAGGCAGCGATCTGGCTCGGCCGCAGCGCCAGGCGATGGTCGGCCTTGAAGCCGGTGACGGTCGGCATGGTCTCGACGACGTACATCCGGTTCATGGTCTTGTCTTCTTCGTAGCGGTGCCGCTCGGCGTACGCGCGCGACATGGGAAGAAAGCCAGGATGGGCGATACCGGAGAGGAAGTCGGCGTCGAGCGAGACGATCAGGTCAGCGTTCTCAAGCCGATACTGCGCATCGACGTACTCGCCGAACGCAGTCTTTGACGCGGCGCGGGCGCTGTCGCGGTTGACCGGGTCGTACTGCACCAGACTGGCCTGCGGAAAGGCTGTCTGCAGCTCCTTCCACTGCGCGGCCAGCGTGGGCGAAGTAATCGTCTCCGACAGGAAGTACAGGCCCTGCCCGCCCGACAGCTTCTTGGCCGCGGCGATGAAGTCACGCTGGAAGCCGGCGAAGTCGGACGCCTGACCGCGATGGAGCACGTGCTGCGAGCGGTCCGGATCATAGAGCTCGAGCAGCGTCGCCTGGGTGTAGATATCCGACTTGCCCTTGCTGACCGGGTGCTCGGGGTTGCCGTCCACTTTAATGGGACGGAACTCCTGGCTCTTGACCAGCACCGGAATGGCGCCGGTGGGGAAGGGAAACGCCGTGGCGAAGTACATGGCGTTGCCAAGGACCAGATCCTCCGGCTGCCGGATGTATGGATAGATGATCTCGTCCGGCTGCTTGGTGCAGCCGGCGAGACCGGCAAGTGCGAGCGAGGCGCCCATGACCTTCATGAAGCCGCGACGGCTCACGGAGTCGACCCACTCGGTGGACTGGCGGGGAAACTCCTCCTGCATGAGCTCGTGGAACTCAGGCGTCTCGGCCAGCTCGTCGAGGTTCTTCCAGAAGCGGCGGCCGGTCTTGCCGTCGAGCTTGGTACGAACCTGGTCGAGCGTCATCTTTGCTGGCGCAATCCGTGTAACGACTGTCGCCTCGCCCGCGCCGCCTGGTGCCTGTATTTCCGCCATCGTGTCGGTTCCCGTCTCTCGTGTTGTCATCGGTGGCATGTCTCGCAACTGGAGATCTCGTTCGCCCCACGAATGTGGTACTGCTTTGTGAGGTAAAGGCCAAGATCTGTCTGACTGGTGAACTTCTTGTAGTTGACCGGCATCGGAATGCGGTTCGCTGGCGGAAGATCACTAACCGTCTGGTCGTCACCCTGATTCGCATGCGGCGAACCCATGGTGCCGGAGTGAGCACTTGGTAGACCGCTCTGGATCGGCTTCTGCATCTGCAGCGCGGCGAGCTCCGGGTTACTACCCGACGGGTCCTTGGTGGTGCAGGAGACCTGCTGAGCGGTAGGGCGGCCGTAGCTGTTCTGGCTGTCGGCGCACCAGACCGGCTTGTCCGTGCTCGGTCCCGCCCAGGCCATGTTGTAGATTTCAGTCGTCGGCCGCAGATTGACCGCCGGGTTGCGGTGGCAGTTCAGGCACCATTCCATCTGCAGGGTGTTCTGCATATACATGATCGGCATCTGGTCGACGCGGCCGTGACAGCTGGCGCAACCGATGCCCTTGTTCACATGGATCGAGTGATTGAAGTAGACGTAGTCCGGAAGATCATGCACGCGAGTCCATTGAATGGAGGCGCCGGTTGCCCAGCTCTGCCGCGCTGGCTCAAGCAGCTCCGCGTTGGTCCAGATCTGCGCGTGGCAGTTGATGCAGGTCTTGGTTGGCGGAACACCGGCATACGCCGCTTTCTCCACCTGGGTGTGACAGTACTGGCACTGCAGACCGAGACCCTCAACGTGATGCTTGTGGCTGAACGGAATCGGCTGATCGGGGCGCTGACCCTGCCGGGTAACCCACGGCGAGCGCTGCAGCTGGTCCAGTGCGACGCCTAGGGCGATCACGATCAGACCAGTCAATACCAGGCTCATTCGGGCGAGCGCATTCGAACTGCGGTCAAAAACTTGCGCCATGAGTGCGTTCCTGCTTCCTCTACGTCAAAATCTGGAACTGATCGCGCCGGCCGGTCCATCCGTGCTGACACGTGTCGTGTGTTCGTTCGGTTGAGCCGATCTCCGTCCCGAACGCCTGGAAAAGCGGTAGAATTCGCCTCGTCAGGAATCCGAGTATAGCAGTGACAAATCACAGCAACTGCATCACTTGCGGGCCTTTGTTTGTGTCCTCAAGTGACATCCGATTACCGAACCAACTGCTTCCTTTACATCCAGAAAGAGCGTTTGAAAGGTTGTTCTCCTACGTTCCCAAATGTGCCGGTCGCTTGTAAATTGCGGCCAATCCGGTCCGAGTTCGAGAACTGCACCAAACCCGCGGCAGAAAACCTGCAATCCCTACGTTTCGCAAGCCTTTGCGCCTGCACGGCCCAAAACACGCGTCGGCGATCGCTGTTCGGTTATCGTTAGTCTATGGCAGAGACCCGCGCCGCTCGATCGCGCAAGCCGCCCTACAACGTCGCGGAGGCTGTGTCGGCGCTCTCAGCGGCCGATCCCAAGCTGGGGCAGCTCATCGAGCGCGTTGGCCCGTTTACCCTGCGGATGCCTGGCACGCAATCTCCCTTTGAGGCGCTGGCCCGCTCCATCATCTACCAGCAGCTCCACGGCAAGGCAGCGGCGGCCATTCACAGCCGGATGATCGAGGGCTTCGGTCTGGTGTGTGGCGTCGGGGTACACCCCGCGCCGGAGCACCTGCTGGAGTGCCCGACCGAGCAGCTGCGCGGGGCCGGTCTCTCCCGCAACAAGATTCTTGCGCTCCGCGACCTCGCCGCGAAGACCCTGGACGGCACGGTTCCCACTCTCGCACGCATCCGGCGCATGCCGGACCAGGCGATCATCGATCACCTGACGCAGGTTCGCGGGATCGGCCGATGGACGGTAGAGATGATGCTGATCTTCCGGCTGGGACGCACCGACGTGCTGCCAGTCGACGACTACGGGGTTCGACGAGGTTTTGCGCTCACGTTTCTGGGCCTGAAGCCAACAACCAAGGTCACACCGGCACTGCTGCCAAAGGCGGACGTCATGCAGCGTCGGGCGAAGCGATGGACGCCGTGGAGCTCGGTGGCGAGCTGGTATCTGTGGCGGGCGTGCGATCTGGCGGATGCGGCGAGAAAGGGAACGGCCCGGGCCTAGCAGCTCAGGCCTGGCGCCGCTTTCCAGACTCCGTGGCTTCCGCGTTGTCCGGCAACGGAGCTACGACGCGCTGCACCCGTTCAGGATCGCGTCCTCCGAGATGCGGAGGTCTTCAATGAGCTGTTTCGGGAAGAGGACACCATACCCGTTGCCGATCTTGCGCAGTTTGAGTTCCATGGTCTCGTTGTAACTCAAGTTATAACGTCAGGCTACGACGGTAAATACTCTCCCCTCAAGCCCTCGTTCTTTCTCCCGCGGATAGCAGGTGATGAGCGCTTCCGATAGCATTAACCCGATGCCGACCAAGCGATCCAAGCCTGCTGACCGTACTTCCGTACCTTCCGCGTCGCCCGCGAACAAGCGCTACGTCTGCGTGCATGGGCACTTCTACCAGCCGCCACGGGAAAACCCCTGGCTGGAGACGGTGGAGCTGCAGGAGTCCGCAGCGCCGTATCACGACTGGAATGAGCGCATCACCAGCGAGTGCTACGCGCCGAACGGCGCCTCGCGAATCACGAATACCGAGAACGAGATCATCCGCATCATGAACAACTATGCGCGGGTGAGCTTCAACTTCGGCCCGACGCTTCTGAGCTGGCTTGAGGACAAGGCGCAGCGCACCTACCGCATGATCCTGGACGCCGATGTGGCAAGTGCCGAACGCTACAGCGGCCACGGCTCGGCGGTCGCGCAGGTCTACAACCACATCATCATGCCGCTGGCGAACGAGCGCGACGCGCGCACACAGATCCGCTGGGGCATCGCTGATTTTGAGCAGCGCTTCGCCCGCAAGCCCGAGGGCATGTGGCTCGCGGAGACGGCCGTCAATACGCGGGTGCTCGAGCTCATGGCAGAGGAAGGCATCAAGTTCACCATTCTCGCGCCGCACCAGTGCCGGCACATCCGGCGGATCGCCGCTCCAGTCGATGCGGCAGCAGGCAGTGGATCCGCGGAGCCGGTCGAGACCCCCTGGAGTGCGACGCCAAACTCTACAGTCAACACCACGCGGCCTTACCACGTGCCTCTGCCGAACGGCCAAAGCATCGCAGTCTTCTTCTATGACGGGCCAACCTCGCGCGCCATCGCGTTCGAAGGCTTGCTCAACCGCGGCGAGACCTTCGCGCAGCGTCTACTGAACGCGCTGCCGGCCGAGCCCGCCGACGCCGAGCCGGCGATGCTCTCGCACGTGGCCACCGATGGCGAGAGCTACGGCCACCACCACAAGCACGGCGAAATGGCGCTCAGCTATGCCATGCACTGGATCGAGCAGGGCGATCGCGCGCAGCTCACAAACTATGGTGAGTTCCTCGAGAAGTTTCCGCCGCGCTGGGAGGCGGAGGTCGTCGACGACACCAGCTGGAGCTGCGCCCACGGCATCGAGCGCTGGCGCTCCGACTGCGGCTGCAACGGCGGTAAGCCGGGCTGGAACCAGGCCTGGCGTGGCCCGCTGCGGCACGCGCTCGATCTGCTGCGTGACGCCACGGCGCCGCTCGCGGAGGCGCTCGCCAGGGATCTGCTGAAGGACCTGTGGGCCGCGCGCGACGGCTACGTCCGCGTTATCCTTGACCGTTCCCCAATCAGTGAGGATCGCTTTCTCGCCGAGCATGCGACGCGCACACTCTCCCAGGAGGAGCGAACCACAGTGTGGGAGCTCATGGAGCTCCAGCGCCATGCCCAGCTGATGTACACCTCCTGCGGTTGGTTCTTCGATGAGATCTCCGGCATTGAGACCGTGCAGATCATCGCGTACGCCGGCCGCGTGGTGCAGCTCGCGAAGCGACTCTTCGGCGCGGCGGGCGAAGCCATCGAGCCTGAGTTCGTCGCACTGCTCGCACAGGCGCGCAGCAATCTGCCCGACGTCCGCGACGGCGCCGAGGTCTACCGTCGCTTCGCCACCTCCATGCAGCTCGGCCTGGAGCAGGTGGGCGCGCACTATGCCATCAGCTCCATCTTCCGCAACTACCCGGAAGAGGGCGCGCTGTTCTGCTACAATGTGACCCGAACCGAGCATGAGCTGCTGGCCTCCGGCCGTGGCCGCCTCGCCATCGGACGCGCGCAGCTGAACTCGCGTATCACCGAGGAGTGCGAAGAGATCGCCTACGCCGTGCTCCATCTTGGCGACCAGAACCTGTCCGCCGCCGTCAAGCGCTGCGACACCGGCGATGAGGCGCAGCTGGCCGCCTTTCACACCTTCTCGGACGAGGTCGGACACGCCATTCGCAAGGCCAATCTGCCGGAAGTGATCCGGCTGATCGACCGCTACTTCGGCGGCACCGCGTACTCCCTCACCTCGCTCTTCACCGACGAGCAGCACCGGATCCTCCGCACCATTCTCGACCAGACGCTCTCCGAGATGGAGGAGTCGCTGCACAAGATCTACGAGGATCACGCCTCGCTGCTGCATTTCCTTACAGAGTCCGGCATGGCGGCTCCCCCGGCGCTGGCGCTGGCCGCCGGCTACGCCCTGAACGCAAACCTTCGGCGCGCGCTGGAGGCGGAGGACTTCGATGGCGCGCAGGTGCTCGGTCTGCTGGAGCTCGCGCAGTCCGATCAGGTCACGCTCGACTCCACGCAGCTGAGCTACGTGGCCGGTCTGCGCATGAAGAAAGCGATGACCCGGCTGGAGCTCGCGGTCGAAGGCGAGCTGCCGCCCGACATGGCCATCATCTCCGCTCGCTCCATCGCCGAGTGCCTGCGCGTCATGCCGTTCGAAGTCAATCTCTGGCAGGCGCAGAACATCTGGAACGATCTGCTGCAGCGCGGCACGATGGATCTCTGGGATGAGGAGCTGCGCGCCGGCTTCCGCAAGCTGGGGCAGGCGCTGCACATCTCGCTCGACGATCTCGTCGTCGAACAGGCAGCGGTCGGCATCGTCTAACTGACGACCGCAACACGGAGGGAACCTCGATGAAGGTGACACAGAGTACGGCAAACACGCTCCAGCTGACGCGATTTGGCCTGGTGAACTGTTATCTGGTCCGCGAGGAGGACGGCTTCACTCTGGTCGATGCCGGGCTGCCAGGCGGTGCGGACGATATCCTCGCGGCCGCGGCGAAGGCCGGTGCTCCCCTTCGGCGCATTCTGCTGACGCACGGGCACGGGGATCACGTCGGTGCCGTGGACGCGATCGTGGCACAGCACCCGTCCACCCCACTGGCGATCTCCGCGCGCGACGCACGGCTCCTCCGGAAAGATAAGTCACTCGATCCCGGCGAGCCGCAGACCAAGATCAAAGGCAGCGTGCCTGGAGTCGCCGCGATGCCTGCGACGCTGGTCTCTGATGGCGAGCTGTTTGGGTCGCTCCGCTGCATCGCCACGCCGGGGCACACGCCGGGTCACTTCAGCTTCCTCGATGAGCGTGACGGAACTCTCTTTGCCGGCGATGCGCTGGTCACCATGGGCGGAGAGCTGCGAACCGCGGCCAATGCGCCGTGGTTCTTCCCTCTTCCAACCCTCGCAACATGGCACAAACCTACGGCTTTGGCGAGCGCGGCGCGTCTGCTCGATCTCCCCATCGCGCGCGTCGCGCCAGGTCACGGCAACGTGCTGCCGGCGACTCACGAGCAGCTCTCCGCCATGGTCGAGGCGGGTAGGCGCGGATCGCAGGTCTAGAGATTTCCGCGGCCATCTAGCTGCGCCAGTGCAGTGTCACCGGCCCGGCAAGCGGGTGCTCGCCAGCGCCCTTCAGCCGCGCCTGCTTTAACGCAAAATACCACTTGGCCGGCTTGTCCGCGTCATCGATCAACATCAGCGACGGGTGGTAGCGGAGCCCCTCCGCCTGCTCGATCATCGTCTGCTGGTCCTGCCGCACGAAGCGTGCTCCAAAGAAGGTAGCCACGTTGGTTACAAATGGCACGCTGTAGAAGATGTTCCATGCCGCAGCCACATCAATCCGACAGGTTGAGGCCGTCACCGGCGTGACCGTCGTCAGCGATGAGAACCACTTGTCGCCAGCCAGGATCGTCTCGAAGCGCCGGTTAGGCAGAACAAAATCGATGGTCGTCGTGATGGTTTGGCCATAGACGCCCAGCAGCTTGTACGGCGCGGAGTTCGCGCTCGGTGCATGGGCCGACATGCGGAAGCCCCCGGGGATCGGCTCAAAATTCTTTGTCTTCTCATGGATAGAGGCGCGCGATCGCCACCACCACGCCTGGTGCACAAACGGTCCATGCGCCGGGTCCATCAGGCCGATAATGCCGTGATCCACGTTGCACGGCAGATCCGCGGTCAGGTGCGCCGTCCGGAACTTCGTCGAGAACTTCGGCAGCTCGGGAACCGGCGGCAGCCCCTTGCTGACCCGCCCTTCGCCCGCGGCCGGAACGTAGACCCAGGCGTACCCATCGCGCTCCTCGCAGGGAAATGAGCTCGCATAGATCCGCGTCGGGTCCAGGTGATCCGCGCTCGTAAGCGAAGGAATCTCGCGGCACTGCCCGCTGCACGGCTCGAAGCGCCAGCCGTGGTACTTGCACTGCACAGTCTCTCCATCGAACCAGCCGGCCGAAAGCGGAATGCCGCGATGCGGGCAGAGATCGCGCATCGCAAAGAGCGCTCCGTCGTTCTTGCGGCCAAGCAGCATCGGTATGCCGAGCAGCAGGGTCGTCCGTGTCTTGCCGCGTGCAAGCATCGCCGAGCGCATGGCCGGATACCAGTCGCCGAAGATAAGCTCGGCGGGCGGACCTGCGGTAATCGGCGATGGAGTCTGCGGGGGCATGCGCGAGAGAAAACAGCTCTGTCGGTTATGATACCGGCGCGCCCGCAGGCCCGTGCTGCTCTCAAGCCAGCCGCCCCTGCGACATGAAGCATCCGCCGGCGTCGCGTTGCTGAGAACGACAACGTTCGCGAGGAAGCGGCCGCTGCGGACTGCGCATCCGCAGCGGGTCAGTTCGATCCTCGATCGACGAACTCCGATCACCTTTCGGTACAGTTCTGAGAGACGCTGTCGCCATCGGCGCGCCGCCGCGAGACCTGATGCCATCTGCTGCCGCACCTGCCGAAGCCAAGCCGATCTCCACCATCACCCGCACTCGTTGCGTGCTGGCCTTCGTGTGGGTGCTGCTCTACAGCAGCTTCACGTTGATGACCCCACCGCTGCTCGACGACGCCGACTCCGTGCACGCCGAGGTGGCGCGCGAGATGATCGCCCGCAACGACTGGGTCACGCTCTACGCCAACGGCATCCGCTACCTCGAAAAGGCGCCGCTCCTCTACTGGAGCATGGCGTCCAGCTTTCGCATCTTCGGCGTCAACACCGGCGCTGCCCGCGTCCCGCTCGCCCTCACCGTGCTTCTCCTTGCCATGGCGATGGAAGCCTTCGCCCGGCGCGCCTTCGCCAGCACACGCGCCGGTCTCACGGCCGGGCTCATCACGCTCTCGAGCTTCGGCATCTTCATCTTCACCCGCATCACCATCCCCGATGCCATGGTTTGCCTCTGGATCACATTGGCGGTCTTCTGCTACTGGCTCAATCTCCAGCGCCCGGCGCCAAGTTCCCTTCTCTGCTGGGGCTTCGCCGCCTGCTGCGCGTTGAATGTGCTGACCAAGGGCCTCATCGGCATCGTCTTCCCCATCGTCATTGTGCTGCTGCATCTGTGGCTGATGGACGGCGCTCGCGGCGTTATCGCAGCGGTACGGCAGCTCTACCCAGTATCGAGCGCCGCTGTCTTTCTCCTCATCGCCACGCCCTGGCACGTCCTGGCCGGCGAAGCCAACCCGACCGAAGGCCACCCCGGCGGCCTCACCTTCCTGCACGGCCACTGGAGCGTTCCTCTGCCGACACCCGGCAACGTACACGGCTGGACGTGGTTCTACTTCATGAACGAGCACGTGCTGCGCTATCTGAATCTGCGTGTGCCGCACGACTACGATACCGTGCCACTATGGCTCTTCTACGGCCTCGTCTTGGTGTGGCTGATGCCGTGGAGTGCTTATCTCTGGAGCGCCGTACGACAGGTTCCCTGGATCGCCTGCATTCCATGGATCTCCGCCGTGCGCCGGCAGGTTACGGATGCACGCGACCAGACACGGCTGCTCCTCGGCCTCTGGGCCGCCGTCGTCATGCTCTTCTTCAGCTTCTCCACACGGCAGGAGTACTACTGCCTGCCTGCGCTGCCCGCTCTGATCCTGCTGCTCGCGGGCTGGTTCGAAGACGAGGCGCTCGAGGCAGAGGCCTTCCGCGTGCCCGGCCGGCTTGTCCCCGCCGGCCAACGCATCTCCGTCGTCGTCCTCGCCGTCGGCTCCGTCGTGGCGCTCGCCTGCGGCTTCTTCGTGCTGCACACCCAGGCGCCCGGCCCGAGTGTCGATCTCGCCTCGCTGCTGCGGCAGCATCCCGGCGACTACGCCCTCTCCTTCGGCCACTTTCTCGATCTCAACGCAAAGGCGATGGGGGCGTTTCGCAAACCGCTGCTCATGACCGCCGCGGCTGCCTTCTTCGGAGCCTTGGGCGGCTGGTGGGCGCGACGCGAATACCGGCCCCACACTGGCAATCTCTGGCTGGCCGCGGGTGCCGTCGGCTTTCTACTGGCGGCACACGTGGGCCTGCAGACCTTCGCCCCGGTCCTCAGCTCCGAGCCGTTGGCTGAGGCCATCGCACCCCTGCTGAAGCCCTCTGACCTCGTCATCATCAACGGCGAGTACGAGAGCGGCAGCACCTTGGGTTTTTATTTGCAACAGAATGACGTACATATTCTCAACGGCCGCAGCTCCAACCTCTGGTACGGGTCGTTCTTCTCGGATGCGCCACCGATCTTTGAAACCGATGTGACCCTCCCTGTGCTGTGGACCGGCCGCCGTCGCGTGTTTCTGTGGACCGAACCCGATAACGTTCCGCAGAGACTCGGCGGGCCGGCCTTCCTCATCGCCGAAAACGGCGGCAAGGAGATCCTGAGTAATCAGGCGAGCGAGTAAGTTGCAACCTACACCCGAGCCAGTAAATCGCAAACCTACAGCTTGTGCAACGTCCCCTGCCGCAGCCGAAAGCGTTCGCCGCGCCACAGCACCGTGTCTCCGGCGTAGCTCCACATCCAGAAGAAGAGTCCAAACAGGTCACGCAGAGGCAAGAGCCAGAGATCGCGCAACACCTGTCCGTCTCCCAGAACGCCGACACCCACCGCAAGCGCCAGCGCAATCCGTGACACCAGCGCCAGCGAAAGCAGCGCAACCGACCACAGAGACAAGCCGCTCGCTGCACAGGTCGCCAGCGCCCATGGCACCACAAACGTGATCCCCAGCCCCAGGTAGCCCAGCCGGCGCGAGTCGCGCGTCGACCGTGACCACCGCAGCTGATGGTCGAAGAAACCGCGCAGCGTATAGGGCGGCACAGAGGTCTCAACGATCTCGCTCGAAAGCGCCACGCGAAATCCCGCACGGCTGATGCGCGCACCGAGCTCGTAGTCATCCGCCAGCACCTCGAGCAGTGGCTCCAGACCACCAGCCGCGGCTAACGCGTCGCGGCGCATAGCCAGCGTGGACCCTAGACCAAAATGAACGCCGCCCTCCAGCATGCGAGCCGTCAGCACGCCCGGCAGAAACTCTGTCGAGATGCCCAACGCCTCGAGCCGCGACCACACCGGGATCCGCCCGCGCGCATCGGCGTGGGCACGGCCAAGATACGGCGCCGTCACCATGCCCACCGGCTGCTCCGATTCCTTCGATCTCGCGGCCGGCGTGCGGAAGCCCGCCATGATCCGCGAAAGATACTGCGGCCTCACATGAATGTCGGAGTCGTTGATCAGAATATGATCGAACTGCGTGGAGCGAACAGCCTGCACCAGATTCGACACCTTGCCGGACGTACCCAGTCGTTCAGGACAGACGATCAGTCTGAGCGAAACGTTCGGGTACGCGGCCTGCAGCTCCGCGACCACCGCCGCCGCCGGATCGTCAGGCGAGCTCACCGCGCACAGTATCTCCCACGGCCCAGCGTACTGCTGCAGGCAGTGTGACTCCAGCGCCGCAAATAACTCCTCATCAGCCCCTTTGAGCGGCTTTAGCACGGAGACACCGAGCATCCCTCCACCCGGCAGCGCGCGGCCGAGCGAGCGGACAAAGCTGCGCGCCGCCAGCAGTGCCAGTGCTGTATAGATGAGGCCGCTGAAGGTAACGAGCGCCAGCAGCAGCTCGATCGCATGAGACATTCGCCTAGTGTAGCGGGGCTCCACCCGCGTGCAGGCTTCGCAAACAGATCACTCGTATCGCAGCGCTTCAATCGGGTTCAGGCTCGCCGCCTTCCACGCCGGATAGATCCCAAACACCAGCCCGATCGCGCACGAGCTGAAGAAGGCAAACAGCACCCACATCACCGACACCTGCGACGAAATCAGGAACTTCAGCAGCAACGCTCCCACAGACCCCAGCATGATGCCGATCACCCCGCCCACCGCGCACAGCGTCACCGCCTCCAGCGTGAACTGCAGCAGAATCGTCTGCCGCGTCGCGCCAATCGCCTTACGCACCCCAATCTCGCGCGTCCGCTCCGTAACGGAGACCAGCATGATGTTCATCACGCCCACGCCGCCCACCATCAGCCCCACCGCGGAGAGTCCGAACATAAGCAGAAACAGCGATCCGGTGATCTGCGTCCACAGCCGCGTGATGGAGTCCGACCCGAAGATCGCAAAGTTGTCCTCTTTATCGTTATGCACCTTGCGCCGCCGCCGCAGCAGCTCACGGATCTCGTCTTCCACCAGCGACTTGTTCTTCTGGTCATCAAACTTGGCGCTGATCCAGTAGTCGAGAATCTCCGGATGCAGCTTGTGAAACGTGGAGATGGGCATGTGCACCATCTTGTCGTCCGGATTCTTGCCTCCGCCAAACGCGGTCTTCTCCTTGTCCTGCACGCCCACAACGATGAACGATCGGCCCTCGACAGAGATCTCCTTGCCGATCGCACTGTCCTGCCCAAAGAGATCTTCCGCCGAGTCGTACCCCAGCACGGCAACGTTCGCCGCACGCTCTTCATCACCGTGATTGAAGTAGCGCCCCTGCGTCAGTCCGAAGTCGTACACGTTGGTGTTGGAAGCCGTCACACCCTCAAGCGAAACGTTCTCCGACTTCTGCTTGCCATACTTCAGAACCACCGATCCCGCATTGAAGTTGAAGTCCTGGTATCGCAGCGACGGAACGACATCGACGACATGCGGCAGCTCTTTGATCGCCTCGGCATCGTCATAGGTAAGCTGCTTACGCGTCAGCATCTCGGTCGTCGGACGAACGCCGATCACGGGAAAGCGAAAGATCCAGATCACGTTTGTGCCCAGCGACGACACCAGACCCGAAACATTGGAGTTCAGGCCATTGATCACCGACGAGATCACAATCACGGTCATCACGCCGATCACAATTCCCAACACCGTCAGGCCGGAGCGCAGCTTGTTCGTGCGCAACGTATCAAGCGCCATCCGGACAGACTCTTTCTGGTCACTCACCGTCATGGCACGGCTCCCTTCTCTGCATACATCTGCTGCCGTTTAGAAGTCTGATCGAAGTGCAACGATCGGGTCGAGCGCCGCTGCCTTGCGCGCGGGATACACCCCGAAGAAGATGCCGACCGACGCCGCAACAAACAGGCCGGCAAAGACACTCCACAGTGCGATCGTGGAAGGAAAGCTGAGCAGAATCGTAACCGCCTTCGCCACTACCACACCACCTACCACGCCCACCACGCCGCCCATCAGCGCCATCGTGGCCGACTCCAGCAGGAACTGCAGCTGAATGTCCTTGCGCTTGGCTCCCAGCGCCTTCCGAACTCCAATCTCGCGCGTCCGCTCCGTCACCGATACCAGCATGATGTTCATAATCACGATGCCGCCAACCACCAGCGAGATCGCCGCAATCGCCACCGCTACCGCGGCAAACGAGCCGCTGATCTGCTTCCACAGTCCGACCAGCGTGTCCGAGCTCTCAAGCGTGAAGCTGTCCGGTCGGCCCGGCGCGTCGTGTCGCTGCGACCGCATGATCACCCGCGCCTCATCCTCCGCCGCCTCCATCGCGCTGCCACTGCCGCCCTTAATGTAGATCGTGATCGTCTTCGCCGTGCCGTAGGTCTTCTGGTACGCGCCCAGCGGCACAGCCACCCAGTCATCCTGGCTCTGCCCCAGCGTCTTTCCCTGCTTCTCCGCCAGCCCGATCACCGTGTACGGCACCCCGTCGACGCGGATCTCATGCCCGAGCGGATCCTCGCCCTTAATCAGGTTCTCCTGGATGTCCGAGCCGATGATGGCCACGTGCGAGGCGTGTTCGTCATCGTTGGACGTGAAGCCGCGACCCTGCACGATGTTCAGGTTCTGCATCTGCGGCATCGACCATGTGTAGCCACGGATCGTCGTGTCCGTGCTGGATTGCGTGCCGACCACGATCTTTCCCAGCGTCGTCTGCTGCGCACCCACCGACGCGCAATGCGTGCAGTTCTCCAGCACCGCCCGGTAGTCCGGCAGCAGAATGTTGCGGCGCTTCTGAAACGCCAGGTAATCGTCATAGCTCGAGACAAACGCCGGCTGCTTGGAGATAGTAAAAACGTTGGCCCCATAGCGATTGATCTTGGTCGCGACATAGACGTTCGCGCCATTCACCAGCGTCACCACGGCGATCACCGAAGCCACGCCAATCACCACGCCCAGCAGCGTGAGCACCGTGCGGAGCTTGTTCGCCCACAGTGACTGCAGCGCAATCCGGACTGCTTCCTTCAGCTCCATCGCAAGACCTGTGTGAGCAACAATAGCAGGCACACTTTGTCCCGGCTCCGGCAATCGTGCCGACCTGCGATACCATGAACGTTGCAGACGGTCGGGCGATCGCTGCCGGAAGCTGGCTCTGAGCCGGTCTTTCGGGGGAGGAAAGTCCGAACTCCGCAGGGCAGTGTGCCGGATAACGTCCGGGACAGCCGCTTCAAGGCGGCTGGACGGCCAGTGCAACAGAGAGCAAACCGCCTCAGGCCTGATGGGCCGTCGAGCAATCGGCAGTTCATGCACTCGGACTTGGGGTAAGGGTGAAAGGGTGCGGTAAGAGCGCACCGCGTCTTCAGTAATGAGGGCGGCATGGTAAACCCCACACGGAGCAAGACCAAATAGGCAGGGATATGACCGCTTTCCTCGTGGCGGTCATGTGCGTACCGGCCCGGTGCGCCAAGGCGAGGAGGTCTTCCTGACGCAAGTCAGGCAGGCCAACGAAACCTGCGGGTAGGTTGCTGGAGCGAGCGCAGTAATGCCTCGCCTAGAGGAATGATCGCCTAAAACAAAATTCGGCTTACGGGCCGTCTGCAGCCATCACCCCCGGCGGCTTCGCCCGAAACGAGACCGCCGGGCAAACCCCGCCCGTCACCGCGCAGATCGCGACCCGCCCACGTGCGCGGGCTGCTGCCTTCCTTTACACTCGTCAAGGCGCTCGATATGCTGGAGACTTCGGGATCGAGGCGACCTGTGCCAACGCACAGCCGCCGTCCGGCAAGTTTCCTGGCATCGTTTGCCAGAGTCTCTAATCAAACAGGATCTTAGGAGAAACAGAAATGGCCGCAGTAGACGAGAAGGTAAAGCAGATCATCGTCGAGCAGCTTCAGGTCGATGAGGCCGAAGTCACCCCGGGCGCAAGCTTTCAGGAAGATCTTGGAGCCGATTCACTCGACGTCGTCGAACTGGTCATGCAGTTTGAAGAAGCCTTCGATATTCAGATTCCGGATGAAGATGCGGAAAAGATCAAGACGGTCAAAGATGCCGTGGACTATATCGAGAAGAGCCAGAAGGCAGGAAAGTAACGAATGGAGCAGCGACGCGTCGTTGTGACCGGCATTGGTCTCCTGTGCGGGGTTGGCAACACAACCCAGCAGGTGTGGGATGGATTGCTTGCCGGCAAGAGCGGCATGGCGGAGATCACACACTTCGATCTCACCGGACATCCGGTCCGCTTTGCCGCCGAGGTCAAGAACTTTGATCCACTCGACTTCGTGGAGAAGAAGGAATCGCGCAAGATGGGGCGATTCATTCACTTCGCGCTGGCGGCAGCGCAGGAAGCCATGGAGCACTCCGGCCTCAAGTGTGAAGGCGAAGTCGCCGAGCGCGTCGGAGTTCACATCGGCTCCGGCATCGGCGGCTTCGACGTCATCGAGCGCGAACACTCCAACATGCTGGCAGGCGGCCCGCGCAAGATCTCTCCCTTCTTCATCCCCGGCTCGATCGTGAATCTGGCGGCCGGCCATGTCAGCATCCGTCACAATGCCAAAGGCCCCAACGAAGCCACGGCGACCGCCTGTACCTCTTCCGCCCACTCCATCGGTGATGCCTTCCGCATCATCCAGCGCGGCGATGCCGACGCCATGATCGCCGGCGGCACGGAAGCCGCGATCACCCCCATGGGCGTCGGCGGCTTCGCGGCCATGAAAGCCCTCTCCACCCGCAACGATGACCCCACCCACGCCTGCCGCCCCTTCGACAAGGATCGCGACGGCTTCGTGGTCGGCGAAGGTGCCGGCATCCTGATCCTCGAGGAGCTCGACTTCGCTAGGGCGCGTGGCGCCACCATCCTCGCCGAAGTCCTCGGCTATGGCATGAGCGCGGACGCCTTCCATATGACCGGCATGGCGCCCGAAGGCGAAGGCTGCTACCGCGCCATGAAGGCAGCACTCAAGGTGGCGGGCATCTCCCCCGATCAGATCGACTACGTCAACGCCCACGCCACCAGCACGCCGCTGGGTGACGCTCTGGAGTCAAAGGCCATCGAGAACGTCTTCGGCGAGCGCGCGAAGGACCACACGCTCCTGGTCAGTTCCACAAAGTCCATGACCGGCCATCTGCTGGGCGGCGCCGGCGGCCTTGAAGCTGGGATCACCATCCGCGCCATGCTGCACCAGATGGCGCCCCCCACCGTCAACCTCGTCGAGGCAGACCCGGAGTGCCGACTCAACTACGTTCCCAACACACCGCAGGCGGCGAAGATCGACTACGCCCTCTCGAACTCCTTCGGCTTCGGCGGCACCAACGGCTCGCTCGTCTTCAAGCGATGGACGGAGTAGCTCCTACGACACCACACCAGCAAACCTCTAGGAAATTTCACCTCTGAACACAAGAAGGCCCTCTCCGCGGAGAGGGCCTTCTTCCTGCCAGCCTTCACTTCAAGATCTACTTCATCTCGATGCCGCCGGCGTTCTTCTTTTCCTTTTCGGCCTCGTTCGCCTTGCGAGCGCCCATCGCCTTCTGCGTCCACTCGTCCGCCTTCGCCAGATCGGCCTTGCGCGCGGCATCATTGCCGCACTCGAGATCGGCCTTGCGGCGATACGTCAGCTGCAGGTACTCCATGGCCTGATCGTAGTTGTTGTTGATGTCAATCGCCTTCGTAAGGTACTGCAGCCCCTGGTCGACCAGCGTCGTGTTCGCCGCCTGCATCTTGGCGCACGCCGGCTTGGTCATCTTCGTGTTGCCATCGGCCTTGTCTGTTAAACCATCCGCGGCCAGAATCGCCACCGCATTCTTGTACGACTGCATCCAGTTCACGACGCCGATGGTGTAGTACGCCTCTGGATCGTTCGGATCGAGCGCGATTACCTTCTTCTCGTACTCCTTCGCTTCTTCCAGCTTCTTGATGTTGCGGTCGATCGAGGCAATCTGCTTCAGCGCCGTAAGGTCGTTCGGATCCTTGGCAAGCACCTGTTGAAAGCCGTCGATAGCCTTCTGCGCAACCTTCAGGTTCTCGGGTGTGTCCAGGTTCGGTACCACCTGGTATGAGTACGCCGTCGCCAGATACAGCTTCGCCTGCTCATAGCTCGGATCGAGCTGGATCGAGGTCTCGAAGTGCTCCACAGCCTCTTCATACTTCGCATTCTTAAAAGCCTGAATTCCCTTGTTCAACTGGTCGCGGGCCTTCAGGCGGTTACACCCAGTGGCAGAACCTAGGATCAGCGCCACCAGTGCGGCCGTAACAGGAATGCGAGCGGTCAGTTTCATGAGGTATCTCATCTCCTTAAAGATTGCAGGCGCGATGCATACGCAAAGCAGACCAGGGAATTAGTTTTAGCTTGCGGTGATTGTAACGGCATATCGTATCAACGTGCCAGCGCCATTGCTCACCGCGAACGCGTAGCTCACTCTATCAGGTCTTTTCCATCTTCCGTAAGCTCCCGGAGTCACCTTCCTGTTGTTTTTCCAAAGGAAGTTTGTACCGGAGTCATAACAATGGTGACGTTCCCTGAAACAGCTTCAATGTACACCGGCAGGAAGTCACCTCCGAGAACCGGCAGGCCCGTTTGATCTCACCGCTCGAGAGTGGAAAGACCTACGGGAAGGGAGACCTTGCAAACAGATGGCCTGGAACCGCTCTGCGCGGCGCCAGGCCATCTTTGCACTTCTACTGTTCTAAGCGGCTACTGTCCAGCTTCCACACGCGGCGTAATCAGACCGATGTTGTCAACGCCCGCCTGATGGCCAAAGTCGATCACCTCAGCAACATTCTGGAAGTCCAAATCCTTGTCGCCCTTCACGAACATGACCTTCTCCTGCCGTGCGGCAAAGATCTCCGCCAGCTTGGGTTCGATCGCGTTCTTATTGAAGCTGTCCTCGTTGATCTTGTACGCAGGCGCGCCGCCACCATTCGAAAGAACCTGCACCACGATCGTGCGGTCATTCTCCTGTGGCTCTGTCTTGTTCTTCGGCGGCTGCGGCACCAGCGTCTCCAGCCCCTTCGGCGTGACCGGCACAATGACCATGAAGATGATCAAAAGTACGAGCAGCACGTCGATAAGCGGTGTGACGTTGATCTCCGAAACCGATCCTCCCTGTGAACCGCCACCCATTCCCATAATGCGTCTCCCTCTTCGTGTGTATCGCTCGTGTTGACCGATCGATCTCGCGGCCTATCAGGGCCTGTCTCGGCCTGGCGCCAGCCAGGCAGCTTAGAAGCTATTTGGCTGCCGGTGCAGGTGCGCTGGAGTCGTCCTTCTTCTCCGTCAGAAGTCCGAGCTGGCTCACGCCCGCTGACCGGACACCATCGACTGCATCCATCACCTTGCCGTAGTTCGCCCGGATGTCCGCACGCAGGAAGACCTCTTTGTTGGTCTTGTTCTCGAGCTTGGCCGAGATCTTTGTGCCCATGTCATCCAGCGTGACCTGGTCGCCGCCCAGAAATACCCGGCCGTCGCGCGTCACCGCAACCACAACCGCATCTTCCTTGTTCGCGTCTTCCATCACCACCGCCGCATCGGCCTTCGGCAGATCGACGTTAACCTTGTTGTTCAACATGGGCGTGATGACCATGAAGATGATCAGCAACACCAGCATCACGTCCACCATTGGCGTCACGTTGATGTTGGAGTTGACCTTCTTGCCTTCATCGCGCTTTGCGAGTGACATGTTTATCTCCTGCCTGTACTTCGGTTCACGGTGTCGGGACTTGCAGCCCGGCCGCTCCGGATGCCGTTTCGCTGCAGCATCCGGAGCACCGGTCTCAACTCCCGCTCGAAGTCATCGTCTACTCGCGCTCCCCGTAAGGAGCAGCAAGCTAGCGGTGGCTCTGCTTGATGAAGTAGTCCACCAGCTCCGACGAGCTGTTGTCCATCTCGACGTCGAACGCCTCCACCTTGCCGGTGAAGTAGTTGAACGTCATAACGGCCGGAATTGCGACAAGCAGACCGAACGCGGTCGTAACGAGCGCCTCCGAGATACCGCCGGCAACCGCGCCGATACCAGAGGTCTTCTGCGTTGCGATCTGCTGGAAGGCGTTGAGAATACCGACCACCGTGCCGAACAGGCCGATAAATGGCGCCGTGGATCCGATGGTGGCGAGGCCGCCAAGACCACGCTTTAGCTTCGCGTGCACGATCGCTTCCGAACGCTCGAGGGCGCGTTTCGAGCTCTCAACCTGCTCCTCAGTGATGTTGCCGCCCGATCCAAAGCTGCGGAACTCCTGCAGACCAGCCGTTACTACCTCGGCAAGATGCGACTTCTTCGAGCGATCGGCAACCTTGATCGCCTCATCCAGACGGCCATCCTTCAACGCGCCCGCAACCTTCGGAGCGAACTCACGGGACTGCTTGCGGGCGGCCGAGAAGTAAAGCGCACGATCGATAATGACGGCCAGCGACCAGATCGACATGATGAACAGCAGGATAACGACGGCGCGGGCCAGGTTACCCATGTTGCCCCAGAGCTGCAGCGGGCTGAAGCCTACCTGCGCCTCCTGTAAAAACACGGCGAGCGAGGCGGGGGCATGAGCGAAATTTGAGAGATGAGCGAGAATCACTTTGGTCTTTCCTCCTGGGGGTTATCTTCCGGTCGGGCTACGTCTCAGGACATCCCTCGTAGGTTGCAGCGAGCGACATCCGCGAGCGCACAATGAAATCTAAAGCTTGCGAGAGCTACTGGAGAAGAGCGGGAGGGCGGGTTCCTCGACCTCGAAGCACCCGCCGGAAAGCTCCGGGCATACCTAACCACCCATGTTGAAGTTGACCGTGACGGTGGTCTCGACCTCGGTCGGCTCGCCATTCAGGATGTAGGGCTTGTAGCGCCAGCTGCGGACCGCATCGAGAGCACTTGCACGCAGCATCTCAGGTCCGCTGATCACCGTGAGGCCCTCAATCGTACCCGACTTCGAGATATTGGCGTGCAGCACCACGGCGCCCGAGACGTGAGCCGCACGAGCGATCGGCGGATATGTTGGCTGCGTCTTTGTGATCAGTGATCCGGCCATGACACCGCTCGACACACGAGCAGGGCCTTTTGGCTTCTCAACCCGTACGGCGACTGCCGGAGCATTGCCCATGCCGCCGAGAAAGCCTCCCGGGACTCCACCAGCGGATCCGCCGCTCATCCCACTCATGCCGGCAACACCGGCGACCTGCGGCGGAGGAGCAGCATCTTCCTTCAGCATCTTGATGTCTTTCGGAATCTTGGTCGGCGCATGCAGGCCCTGATCGATCTCCGACACCATCTTGATCGGCTTGACGATCTGCGCCGGTGGCGGCGGGGGTGGAGGCGGCGGGGGTGGCGGCGGTGCGGACAGCATTGCCGTCATGGCCGTCTTCGGCAAAGCTTCCGGATAGAGCAAGGGAATAAGGATCAGCATGGCCAGAATCGCGCCGTTGAACACGAAGGTGCCGATCATCCAGTACTTGGACTTGGTCTTGATCTGGCCACCGGATTCCATTAGAGAGTCTTCAAACATGGGCCGCCTCTTTCAGTGGGGAGAAGAGCTGAATTCCTTAGACACCGGAGGATTCAGAAATGTTCCCTGAAAGTTACAGACGCGTGCCACCTTTGTCCAGTGGCCTCCCTATGTCCGCTATGCACGAACCTTTCGCGCCGCCGGCAAGCTCGCCGCCTTGCCGCGCGCCGCCCGCCAGTCCTGGTACGCCACCAGCATCGGCGCCGCTATCGCGATCGAGGAGTACGTGCCGATCAGGATGCCGATCACCAGCGCAAACGAGAAGCCGTGTAACACCTCGCCCCCGAAGAGATACAGCGACAGCACCGTCAGAAACGTCAGGCCTGACGTCAGCACGGTCCGGCTCAACGTCTGGTTAATCGACCGGTTCACCACCTGCGCCAGCGTCTCCCGCCGGCTCAGCGCCAGGTTCTCGCGAATGCGGTCGAACACCACAATCGTATCGTTCATCGAGTAGCCGATCAGCGTCAGGATCGCCGCCAGCACCGTCAGCGTCAGCTCCTGGTTGGTCAGAGAAAACGCGCCGATCGTGATCAGCGTGTCATGAAACACCGCGACCACCGCCGCCACACCGTAGATAAACTCAAACCGGAACCACAGGTACACCAGCATCCCGATCAGCGAATAGATCGTCGCAAACGCCGCCTGCTTCTGCAGCTGCTTGCCCGCGGTCGGCCCCACAATCTCCACCTGCTCGATACTGAAGCCGGAGTCATGGTAGTTCGCCCGCAGCGCGCCCTCCACCTGCTCGCGGCCGGCATCGTGCTGCTGGTCAGTCGACTGCGGCAGCGCGATAATCACCTTGTTCGCTGCCGCGCCGCTGGGGTCGGAGATCCGTTGAATGGTCGCGTCCCGCAGGCTGCCCGCCACCATCGCCTGGCGGATATGGTCTTCGTTCGGCGTTGATTGAAACGCCACCCGGATCTGCGTGCCGCCCTTGAAGTCCACGCCTAGCGGAATATGGTGCCAGAACAGCATGCTCAGCACACCGGCAACCGAGAAGACAAGCGAGAACCCGAGGAAATACCACTTCTTCCCCAACCAGTCGATACTGCTGTTCCGAAACAGTTCCACGAGCTTTACCCTTCATGGCGGCCCCTCTCGCGGCACATTCGCCGCACAACCTCAGAGCCGCGCTACATCCCACGTCAGAGAACTAGATAGACAGAGCCGCTCCGCGCGCCTTGCGCTCGAGGATCGAGTCAAAGATCACGCGCGACACAAACACCGCCGTGAACACATTGGCCAGCAGACCGAACGCCAGCGTCACAGCAAACCCGCGCACCGGTCCCGAGCCAAACAGAAACAGAATCAGCGCCGAAACAATCGTCGTCACGTGCGTATCGATAATCGTCTGCAGCGCATGGCTGAAGCCCTGCTGCACTGCCGCCGCATTCGTCTTGCCCGCTCGCAGCTCCTCACGGATCCGCTCAAAGATCAGCACATTCGAGTCCACGCCCATGCCAATTGTCAGGATCACGCCCGCGATCCCAGGCAGCGTCAGCACCTGGCCCGAGAACCCCATGAACCCCAGCAGGATGACCAGGTTCAGCAGCAGCGCCAGATCCGCATTGATCCCCGCGCCGCGATAGTAGATCAGCATGAAGATCATCACCGCCAGCATGCCCGCGACCGCCGCGATCACACCCTGCCGGATCGACGTCGCACCCAGCGACGGCCCGACCGTCCGCGTCTCGAGGTAGCTCAGGCTCGCCGGCAGCGCGCCCGTCCGCAGCATCAGCGAGAGATCCGTCGCCTGCTGCTTGGTGAAGCCGCCCGTGATCTCTCCACGATCGCGAATCGCCGACTGAATCCCCGCCACCTCGCGCACCTTGTTGTCGAGCACGATGGCCATCTGGCCCGTCCCCTTGTGCTCGTCCGTGTACTTGTAGAAGCGGTTGCCCGCTTCGGTCGTCAGGTTGAACGTAATGTTCGGCCGACCCTCCTGGTCTTGGCTGGGCTGCGCATCGCGGAAGTCCGTGCCTTCCACCTCGCTCGCCCGCTTCAGCAGCCACACACTCTCGGGCGCCGTCGCCGTCGCATTGCCGTGCAGCAGAATCGAGTCCGCCGGAATCGTTCCATTGTTCGCCGTCAGCGCCGCCTGATCATCCGCGTACGGACCCGCTGTCACGGCATGGATCGCCAGCTTCGCGGTCGACTGAATAATGTCTTCCACGCGATCCAGATTGTCGACGCCCGGCAGCTCGATCAGGATCTGATTGTCGCCCAGGCCATACTTCTGGATCACCGGCTCCGAGACGCCCAGCTTGTCCACGCGCTCGCGGATCGTCTCAATCGACGTATCGAGCGTGCGCTCGTTCACATCGCGAATCGCCGCCTGCTTCATGGCCAGCGACAGACTGCCATCCGCCGCCGTGCTCACCTCGTAGTTGCCGTAGTCCTGCCCGCTGGCCACGTTGCGCGCATCACTCAGCTTGCCGCCCGGAATGCCCGCGACCACGATCGTCTGCGGATGCGCCGCGTCCGTCTTGCCGACCGTCACCCCGGTCACGCCGGCCTTCTCCAGATCCGCCTGCAGCCGCGCCGCGTCCCGGTCCGTCAGCGATGCAACCGCCTCGGCGACATGCACCTCCAGCACCAGATGAATGCCGCCTCGCAGATCCAGCCCCAGATTGATGCGGTTCCGGATCGACTGCTTCAGCCCACCGTGCGGAATGCCGATGAAGCCGTAGCAGAAGATCAAAAGAATCGCTACGATAAACGCCGTCTTGCCGGCCAGATTCTTTCCCATGATTCCTGTCGCAACGCCCGTTCAGCTTCCCCGGAACCGCCGCTCTTTCCTTCTTCTCGACCCCGGCCTCGCCTCAGCGCTGCCCCGGATCGGATCGTTCATCCTCTACCGCGACTACCGTCTGTTACCTGAAATCCTTCTGCCGAACTCCGTTGCTACTCCCCGGCCGTCGTCACCGCGGCAATGGCGCTCTTCACAAACTCGAGCTTGATGCCGTCCGGCGCCACTCGAACAATGACAATGTCGTCTTTCAACGACACCACCGTCCCGCGCAGGCCGCCATTCGTCGTCACCTTGTCGCCGGCCTTCAGCTCGCCCAGCATCTCTTGCCATTTCTTTTGCTTCTGCTGGTTCGGCCGCACCAGCAGGAAGTACATCCCCACCATAAACAGCAGCAGAAGCGGAAGACTGCCGAAGCTGCTGAGCCCGGCTCCGCTGAATTGCATCCATAACGCCAGTGCCACTGGTGTACCCCGAATCTCGCGAGACTCGCCTCCCATCCGCAGTGCCATCCAGCCCGCAGTGCCCGGGCCGCACGCATCAACGTGTCAGACAGATCGGACATCGGGTCGAATCAGCACCACGCCGGCGTTCCCTTCACCCGAAGACAAGGTGCTTATCAAAGGGGTGAACGACACGCGCGAGGGGGCGCGGACACAGAGATCTGTGTCCAGTGCCTAAGCATCGCGTACTGGCGAACCCCTGTCAAGAAAGTCCCCCGCCCTGGTCGTCCAGGACACGGGCGAACTCAGATCCTGTCGCCTCAGCACTCAGCCGAAACAAGTCGCCTCAACGCCGAGCCAGAACTGCCGCCTTCTCGCCGAGCTCGATCCTCACTCGACCCTCATACGTTAAGAGCATGGCTTCAGCCACTGAGGTACGCCTGGCCCCATCCGCGCAGCCTCACCCACACTCCCGCACAAAAACCAGCCCCTCACACCCTTAGAAACCGAAGCGCCGCCTGAGCCGCATGGTACCCACACATCCCATGCACCCCGCCTCCCGGCGGCGTCGAGCTTGAACACAGAAACAGCCCCGCCCGCGACGTCTCATACAACCGCGGCGTCGGCCGCATCGCCGTCTGCCACGCCGTCATCGCCCCGCCGCTCAGATCCCCACCCACCAGATTCGCGTTCTCCGCTTCGAGCGCCGAAGTCCCCATCACCCGCCGTGCCAGAACGCGCTCCCGAAACCCCGGCGCAAACCGCTCCACCTGCGCCTCAATCGCCTCCGTCGCATCCCCCGCCCATCCGTTCGGCACATGGCAGTACCCCCACGCCGTCGCCTTCCCCGCCGGAGCTCGCGTGCCATCACAGACGCTCGGCTGCACCAGCAGCACAAACGGCTGCGCATCCACCGTGCTTCCAGAGGGCGGCCCCGCCCATGGCGCCCGCTCACTCGCGGCAATCTCGTCGAGCGTCCCACCCACATGCACCGTCCCCGCCTCGCGACACCCCGCCGCCGTCCACGGAATCGGCCCATCGAGCGCCCAGTCCACCTTGAACGATCCCGGCCCGTACCGGAACCGCCGCAGCAGCTTCGCATAACTCGGTGTCAGCTCGTCCTCCGCCATCGCCAGCAGGCCCCGCGGCGTCACATCGCACACCACCGCATCGGCCTCCCCCAGCTCCGCCAGCGACTGCACCCGAACTCCCGTCCGAATCACCCCGCCATAGCTCCGCAGGCAAGCCGCCAGCGCGTCCGAGATCGCCTGCGCCCCGCCCTCCGCCACCGGCCAGCCCACCGCATGCCCTGCCGCCAGCAGCACCAGCGCCACCGCCGAACTTAGCGGCCGATCCAGCGGCAGCACCGAGTGCGCCGCGTTCCCCGCAAAGAGCGCCCGCCCCCGTTCGCCTTTAAACACCGTCTTCGCCAGCAGAGTCGCCGGCTGCACCGCCCACAGCCCGAACCGCGCCAGGGGCAGCGGATGCCGCGGCACATGCACCGGTGGCCCCAGCAGCTCCGGCGCCAGCTCCTCCCAATGCTCTACCAGCGGCCCCACCAGCCTCCGGTACGCCGCACCATCTTCACCGCCGAGGCTCTCGGCGGTGACATCTATAGACCGCTCCTGCACCACCGCCGTCCCGTCGTCAAGCGGATGCGCCAGCGGCGCCTCCGGCTGCACCCATCGCAGCCCGAACCGCTCTAACCCCAGCTCGCGAAACACCGGTGACGCCGCCCCCATCGGAAACGCACTCGCCCCCACATCATGTTTGAACCCCGGCAGCGTCAGCTCCGCCGTCCGCGCCCCGCCGCCAATCGTCGCGTTCGCCTCCAACACCTCCACCCGCAGCCCCGCCCGCGCCAGGGCACATGCCGCCGCCAACCCATTCGGCCCCGCCCCCACCACCACCGCCCGCTTGAAAGCTTTCACGGAGCCCAAGAAAGGTACTGCAGGCGGACTTCCATCGCTTTCTCCGAAACTTCAAAAAGGGTCGCTAACTCTGCCGCATCTGTGTACCCTTCGCGCTGCTTCTGCCGAACGAGCCTCTTTGGCATAAGTAGATCGGCAGCGAAGTTGTTCGCTTCAAACTCGGCTCGATCATTCAACTTTCCACTGCGGTACATAGCATCATCCGTGAGCTCATCGCCTATTCGGTCGCGATGCAGGATGAAGTGGGCGCACTCATGTGCAATCGTGAACCTCTGACGCTTGTAGCCCTCAAATGCATTTACAGAAATTGCGTAGCCGCTCTGACCGCCATCAACAGGATCAAGTGCGATTTTGCCAGAGATACCGTCCGGCAGGTCATACGTTTCGATCACCGCCAGTTCAAGCTTATTTGCCAGCGCTGTGATGTCGACAGGCGCTTCCCCCTGGTGGGCTCGAATCACTTCTCCATATGTCTGATCGCCAACCACGTTACACCTCCCGGTTCCGTAAATCCGAATCTTTCCTGGCGCGCCTCGGTGGCTTCGACACCGAATCTGCTGTCTGTTTCTTCACCTTCTTGGCCCTACTCTCGTTCACTTGCTGCGAGCTTAGTTCGGCTCCTTGTCGATCCCTCAAGGCTCGCGCGACTGCTTGCTCGACTGCTTGCTCGACCGCGGGCCCGATGCGTGAATCAAGTTCGCTCATAAGCGTCTTGCCTGCGAAATCTTCTGCAGAATTCTTTGCAGCTTGAGCTGCTGCCTCTGTTGAAGCTTGTCGCAGACTCGCAAATCCGACCACGCCGGCGACCGCTAAAATCAGGGCGACCAGAGTCACGAGCACGCCGATACAAGCCAGTAGGAGTTCAAGATAGCCCTCTCTACTGATCCAACATCCACCAGAATCGCGGCAGAACAGCAGATTAGGTTGCTAATCATCAACTTAGGCCCGAGCCTACGATCACTTTTAGCATACGAGTAGTTCTCAGAGCCGATCATCCTAGACGAGTCGCATATGAAATCCTACAGCATCTTCGCCTAATATTCGCCAAGAACATTACCCCGCCAGATCCGCCCGCACCCGCTCCATCGTGTCCAGATAAAACTGCAAATTATGGATCGAGTTCAGCGTCGCGCCCAGCGCCTCGCCACTCACATACAGATGCCGCAAGTACGCCCGCGAGTATCGCCGGCACACCAGGCACCCACAAGCCGCATCGATCGGGCCGCCATCCTCCGCATTCTCCACCCGCTTGATGTTCATCCGCACCGTGCCCGGGTACGTCACCGTGATCCCCGCCGCCGCCTCCCCCGGCTCCGCCCGCCGAAACACCAGGCCGTGCCGCCCGGCGCGCGTCGGCAGCACGCAGTCCATCATGTCCACGCCCATCCGCGCGTACTCCTCGATCTCATCCGGATACCCCACGCCCATCACATACCGCGGCCGGTCCGCCGGCAGATGCTCCAGCGTCCGCGCGATCATCTCCCGCGTCACCTCTCGCGGCTCGCCTACCGCCAGCCCACCAATCGCGTACCCCGGCAGATCCAGCTCCACCAGCCGCTGGGCACTCTCGCGCCGCAGATCCGGGTACATCCCGCCCTGCACAATCCCGAACAGCGTCTGCGTTCGCTCTGCAAACCGCCCCGCCTCGTACCCATGCCTAGCATCCTCCGGCAACTCGGCAGCCCACCGCACCTCGTGCTTATGCGCCTCAAAATAAGCCTTCGACCGCGCCGCCCACGCATGCGTCAGCCCCATGCTCTCGTGCGTCCTCTCCCAGCTCGCCGGCGTCTCCACGCACTCGTCGAACACCATCATCACGTCCGCTCCCAGCGCAATCTGCACCGCCATCGAGTGCTCCGGCGAAAAGAAGTGCTTCGACCCATCCAGATGCGACCGGAACTCCACCCCATCCGGCGTCACCTTGCGCAGCTTGCTCAGCGAGAACACCTGGAATCCGCCCGAGTCCGTCAGCATCGGCCGCGTCCAGTCCATAAACCGGTGCACCCCGCCCATCCGCGCTATCAACTCATGCCCCGGCCGCAGATACAGATGGTAGGTATTCGCCAAAATAATCTGCGCGCCAGCGCCCGACGCCCCCATCGTCTCGAGCACCCCCTGCTCCACCGTCTTCACCGTCGCCGCCGTCCCCACCGGCATAAACACCGGCGTCTCCACCACCCCATGCGGCAGCTGCAGCCGACCCCGCCGCCCGCCCCCCTGCCGCACCGCCTCCACCGCAAACTCCAGACTCATCCCTCGATGGTATCCGTGCCCCGCCAAGCCCGCCGTGCCGTCCCCGTGACCTGCTCCGTGCCTCCACGCCTTCCAGTGCCCACACCTTCATTTCCACCCCATCGAGCAGATGTGGATGGCGTCGTGCCCTTGGCCTGATCGCGTCAGGGCAGGGGACCCATCCCTCCCGCACCGGCATCCCACGCCTTGTGGAAGTAAAGATTCAGTCGCGCAGGTGTCTGGCAGCAACGCCGCCGCCAGACACCGCCCTCCCACACTCGTTCAATCACCCCCGGCACAGATCCGAGATCGTCACGCCCTCCTCTGTGCCACGCACCGCGAACCCCGGTTCGCAGGAAAGGCAACACGCATGAAAGCACTCGTCTATCACGGCCCCAAAAAAGTCTCCGTCGACACCGTTCCCGACGCCCGCATCGAGAAGCACACCGACGTCCTCATCAAGCTCACCACCACCAACATCTGCGGCTCCGATCTCCACATGTACGAGGGCCGCACCGACGTCGAGAAGGGAAAGATCCTCGGCCACGAGAACATGGGCGAAGTCATCGAGGTCGGCAAAGCGGTCGATCGCGTCAAGGTCGGCGACAAGGTCGTCCTCCCCTTCAACATCGGCTGCGGCTTCTGCGCCAACTGCGAGCGCGGCCTCACCGGCTTCTGCCTCACCCTCTCTGACAAGAGCGTCATGCCCGGCATGGCAGGCGCCGCCTACGGCTTCGCTGGCATGGGCCCCTACGCCGGCGGTCAGGCTCAGCTGCTCCGCGTCCCCTACGGCGACTTCAACGCGCTCGTTCTTCCGGAAGACGCCACCGCCCGCGAGAACGACTACGTCATGCTCTCCGACATCTTCCCCACCGGCTGGCACTCCACCCGCCTCGCCAATCTCGAGCCCGGCCAGTCGATCGTCATCTACGGCGCCGGCCCCGTCGGCCTCATGGCCGCCCTCTCCGCCCGCATCCAGGGCGCCAGCCAGATCTTCGTCGTCGACGGCCTCAAAGATCGCCTCGCGCTCGCCAAAGAGATCGGCGCCACCCCCATCGACTCCATGGGCGATGTCGCCGGCCAGATCCGCGATCTCACCAACGGCCTCGGTGCCGACTGCGGCTCCGAGTGCATCGGCTACCAGTGCCACAACCCCGCCGGCAAGGAAGTCCCCAACCTCGTCATGAACTCGCTCGTCGACGTCGTCAAAGCCACCGGCACCATCGGTGTCGTCGGCGTCTTCGTCCCGCAGGATCCCGGCGCCTCCGACACCCTCGCCAAAAAGGGTCAGATCGCCTTCGACTTCGGCAAGTTCTGGTTCAAGGGCCAGAAGATCGGCACCGGCCAGTGCAACGTCAAGGCCTACAACCGCCGCCTCGCCGATCTCATCCACCACGGCAAGGCCAACCCCTCGCTCATCATCTCGCACGAGCTTCCACTCGAAGAAGCCCCCGCCGCCTACAAGCACTTCGACAACCGTGACAAGGGCTGGACCAAGGTCATCCTCCACCCCAACGCCGCCTAACCCTCGCACCAAGAACCACACAAGGGCGACGCCACGAGCGTCGCCCTTTTTTCGCCTGTCATTCTGAGCGAAAACGAAGAACCCGCTTTTTGACCCTTACACCCGAACCACATGACACACCGGCCTCTTCTTCCCCCCGCTGTCATTCTGAGCGAAGCGAAGAACCCGCTTCTCGGCCCCTACACCCAAACCGGATGACGTCCGCCTTTTCGAGTGAGGGCCCACCTCTGTTCTTTTCGTTGTCATCCGAGTGCAGCGAGGAACCCCGCATTTCGCTCTTAATCACGGAGCGAAGCGACGTACACCGCACACCACATCCACAAAGCCCTTGCCTAAACTCTCAAAATTGAGTAAGGTAACAATCATATTTGAGAGGCAAGCACGTGGCCACAGCCGTCCCCTATCTCGCCCCAGAAATCACCGGATACGCCGTCGAAACCTCCTCCGACCTCTCGCTCCTCGAGGTTCGCAAGCGCCTCAGCCCCGCCGCCATCGAGGGCTTCCTCAAGATCATCGACCTCTGGCAGCTCCGCGACGCCGACGCCCGCCAGCTCCTCGGCGGCCTCTCCACCGGCTCCTGGCACGGCTTCAAGAAACAAATCACCCAGCGCGTCCTCGCCCAGGACGCCCTCACCCGCATCTCGCTCCTGATCGGCATCTTCAAAGCCCTCAATATCCTCTACTCCGAGCCCCTCGCCGACGCCTGGCCCACCCTGCCCAATCGCAACGGGCTCTTCCGCGGCGTTACCCCGCTCGCCTTTATGCTGCAGCACGGCCTGCCCGGCATCCTTGAGGTCCGCCGCCTGCTCGACGCCCGCCGCGGTGGCCAGTGACCCCCACCCCCATCCGCCGCAGAGCGAAGTCCGCGCCGGCGGAAGTCCGGCCCACGACGGTCCTCTCCGCCATCCCCGTCACCGAGCTCAGCCTACGCGATACCCATCGCCTCATCCCGTCGCGCTTCAGCCAGGCCGGCACCGTGCTCTCCCGCCTTGCCGCCTCGCCCGAAACCATGGGCTCCCTCATGGAGCTTGACGACGCTACCAACGACCGTTTCCTCGGTGAAGAAGGCCTGCTCTCCGGCATCGGCATCCACGAGCTCGTCTACGGCGTCCGCTACGCCCACATCGTAAACGCCGCCTTCACCCACGCCAGCCCCTCCGGCGGCCGCTTCAACTCCGCCACCCGCGGCTGCTGGTACGCCGCCATCGATCGCCCCACCGCCCTTACCGAGGTCGCCTTCCACCGCACCCGCCAGCTCGAAGAGATCGACTGGACCGTCCCCGAGACCTCCACCGTCGACGACTACCTCGCCGACCTCACCAGCACCATGCACGACCTCCGCACCCCGGCCGCCATCGCGTCCCGAAGCACCTCGTCCCCCGCCGCCGCTCCGGCCTCAGCCACAGGACTCCCCGCCGCCCCATCCCCCTTCGTCCCCTATCTCGAGCCCGACCCCATCCCCGCCTGCTACGCCGCCCCACAGCAGCTGGCCGCCAGCCTTCTCCGCGAGCGCTCCAACGGCATCGTCTACCCCAGCGTCCGCCGCGGGGGCGGCACCTGCGTCGCCTGCTTCCGCCCACCGCTCGTCTACAACGTTCGCCGCGCCGCCCGCCTCGAGCTCACGGTCACCGCCCACCGCCCCTTCCGCCCCGCCCACGCCCGCGAAGTCCCCATCGACGACCTCTAAGCGCTCCGGTCCACCCGCTCGAAAAACTGCAGCAGCTCCCGCGCGACCAGCTCCGGCTGCTCTTCCATCACATAATGCCCGCAGTCCGGAATCACACCACCGGCCACCTCGAGGGCGAGCGTCTCCATCATCTGTCGCAGCGAGTCACCGACCCCACTCGCCCCACCAAAAGCCAGCACCGGCATCGGGAGTTTGTGCTGGCGGAACACCGCATTCTGCGCCGCGCTCTCGGCAACCGCCCGATAGTAAGCAAAGCCGCTGCTCATCGCTCCAGGTTTCGAGTAGCAGTCCACGAACCGCTCCCGGTGCGCGGAGGAAATCCGCTCCGGAAAGTGCGCCTTCTTTGCAAATAACCAGTTAAAGAGCTCCCGTTCTCGTCCCTTCGTCAAGATCTCCGGCAGCTCAGGAAGTGCATTGAAGGAGAACTGCCACAGCTTCGTGTTGAGCTCAGGCGGGAGCGGAAATGTGCGTGGCGGCGCACAGCCCGGAACCGCCGAATCCAGCACGGTCAAACTCTTCAGTCGATGGGGAAACTGCGCTGCCCAGGCATAGGCGATCCATGCGCCGATATCGTGACCCACCAGGTGGTACGGCCCGTCGATCCTGCTCTCCACGGCCTCCGCCAGCACTCGGCTCACATTCGCCGTGTCATAGCCCGCCTCCGCGGGGGCGGAGTCTCCAAGACCCGGAGGGTCCAGGATCAGCAGCTCGTGGTGCTCGGCCAGCATCGGAGCCATCTCGTCGTAAGCTTCTGCCGTCTGCGGCCAGCCGGGAAGCAGCACCACCGCCGGGCCGCTCCACCCTGCATCGCGCAGATGCCATGCGAGAGAACCTGTTTCTCCATCGTCCGAGCCTCATCTTTCCTGGCGCCCCAAACTGCGTCTTTTCTGATGCTATCGGCACCTCTGGCGCAGTGCGGACCTCAGGCACGCCCCCACCGCAGATCGGCAGCTACGATCGCCCCTTCGTCGCGATGCGTGGCTCTGGCCCGGGGCGGTCCCGCCGCTCCGCTAAACTACGATCTGCGCCTCCCGCAGCCGCCGTATGCCAGCCGAAATCATCCTCCAGCCAACCGCGGTCGATCGCGCCCTTCCCGAGAGGCGCACACAGCTCGCCGACCTCCGCTCCACCCTCGCCGAGCACGAAGCCGACCTCGCCCAGATCCGCGCGCAGCTCCGCACCTTCGAGGGCCGCTACCTTCGCCAGGTCGGCATCCTCTACGCCCAGCTCGACGACCTCGAAGCCCGCATCGCCGAGCGCGAGATCGACCTCTACGACTCCGCCGCCGCCCGCCAGCGCGCGCACGAAGCCCGTCAGCGCGCCCACGAGACCCACGAGGCCGCCTTCGCTAACGCCCGCGAAGCCGAAGAGTTCGATCCGCCGCCTACCCTCAAGACCCTCTTCCGCGACCTCGCCAAGCGCATCCATCCCGACTTCGCCCGCGACGACGCCGAGCGCCAGCACTTCACCCTCCTCATGGCCCGCGCCAACCAGGCCTACACCCGCGGCGACACCGACACCCTCGAGCGTCTGCTCGACGATCACCGCGAGATCAACGCCGCCATCACCGAGGAAGGCCCCGCCGCCGAAGCGCTCCGCCTCTCCCGCCAGGTCCAGCACGCCCAGCGCGACATCGCTGCCCTCCAGGCCGAGCGCCACACCCTGCTCTCGAGCGAGATCGCCGCTCTCTTTCTCGACGCTGAAGGCGCCGCCCGCGACCACCGCGATCTCCTCGCCGAGCTAGCCGCCGGCCTGCACACCCAGATCGCCGACGCCGGGCGCCGCTTCGACCTCATCAACCGCCAGATCTCCGCCCATGGACGATAAAAAGATCCCCGAGCGTACCCCGGACGGGACCGACACGCGGAAAGCCAGCCTCCAGCACATCCCCGCCACCACCGGCACCGCTCTCTCCCTCAGCTCCAGGGGCTCCGGCCTCATCGCCCGCGGCCGCCGCGCCGCCGCCGGCGTCGCCGCCAACCCCCACTTCCGCCAGGCCGTTACCGACTTCAATGCGGGCAACTACACCGCGGCCGCCGCCGGCTTCCGCCTCGCCGCCGAAGCCGGCCACGCCGAGTCCCAGTACCTCCTCAGCACCATGCTCGACGAAGGCCAGGGTCTCCCGCAGGACCCCGCCGAAGCCGCCGTCTGGGAGCGCCGCGCCGCCGACCAGGGCCACGCCTACGCCCAGGCCAACCTCTCCTTCCGCTTCTACGCCGTCGGCGACTTCGCCGAAGCCTTCGCCTGGTGCCAGCGCGCCGCGAAGAGCCATCTCGCCTGGGCGCAGTTCCACCTCGGCCTCATGTACCGCAAAGGCGAGGGCGTCCCGCAGGACCTCACCGAAGCCGCCCACTGGTATCTCCTCGCCGCCACCCAGAGCTTCCCCGCCGCCCAGACCAAGCTCGCCGACCTCTACCTCATCGGCCTCGGCGTCCCCCTCAGCTACACCCAGGCCGCCGCCTGGTATCGCCGCGCCGCCGATCTTGGCGACGCCGAAGCCCAGTTCCAGCTCGCGCACCTCTACGCCACCGGCCAGGGCGTCGAGCCCGATTACACCCGCTCCCGCGACTGGATCCGCCAGGCCGCCCTCCAGGGCCACGAACAAGCCCTCCGCGAGCTCAAACGCCGCGAGTACCGCGACCCCTAGAGCTCTGCCCCAGACTGCCGCCACGCCGCTTCCCCATCGCTGCCTCGACGAAACTCACACCAGCCTCACACCGTCTTTCGAAAGGCAGTGCTGAGGTGAACTCGTGCTTGACTCACCATTTCGACTCATAGCTCTGATGGTCACCTGCAGTCTTCTGTCCGTTGCCTGCTTCCTTGGCATCAACCTTCACGCCACCCGCGCCCATCTGTTCCTCATGATCCCCTGCTGCCTGTGCGTTGTGCTCGGTTACCTCGGGATGCTGTGGACCTCCAGCCGCCTCCGCGACAACGTCCGGAACCAACGCTGGCCCCTGGAGACGCTCGCTCCCTTCCAGCGCGTCATCGACCACGTCCTCTGGAAGATCGGCGTGGCCCTCCTGCTGGTTGCCATGTTCGCCAGCCTGGTCGCTCAGGGCAGGCATCACCAATCGTGGTTCTGGGCCGTCTTCTTCCTCCTGCAGGCGCAAACCCAGATGACGAACGCCTTCGCCCGCCCACGCACACCACCCGGCACCGGCGCTCATATCGACTGGTCCAAAGTCCTGCCGCTCCACTCCGAGCACTGGGGCGAACGCTAGCGGCTTGTGCCCTAACGCGCCGACGGAGCCATCCTGTCCCGCATCTCCCCCAGCAGCACCCGCATCGTCTTCCCAAACACCGGATGCACCATCCCCGGCGCGATCTCCGCCATCGGCTCCAGAACAAACACCCGCCGATGCATCGCCGGATGCGGCAGGCTCAGCTCATTGGTCGAGAGCACTGTGCCGTCATACAGCAGCAGATCCAGATCAATCACGCGCGGCCCCTTCGCCGCCACCCCGTCGCGCACCCGGCCCATCTCCTGCTCCATCGCCAGCAGCGCCTGCATCAGCTCCACCGGCGTCAGCTGCGTGTCGAGCAGCATCGCTCCATTCACAAACCGCGGCTGGTCCACCACCTCCACCGGCTCCGTCTCCCGCATCGTCGAGACTGCCGTCACCGTCCCTAGCCCGCTCATCCGCCGCACCGCCTCGGCAATCGCATCCGCCGGTTCACCCCACGCCGAGGCGAGATTCGAGCCCAGTGCAATCGCCGCGGTCATACCGCGTGCGCCTCCACCGGCTGCATCGCCGGCGTCACACTGTGGTCGTCGTGCACATGCGTCAGCTCCCACGCCGACCGGTCCCGCAGCAGCCGCTGCACCAGCGCCACATGCATCGCATGCCCTGCTCGCTCCGCCACCACGCGCCCCTGGATCCGTCGTCCCGCCAGCGCCAGGTCCCCAATCAGGTCCAGCACCTTGTGCCGCACAAACTCATCCGGAAACCGCAGCGGCCCATTCTGCACGCCCTCCGCGCCCACAATAATCGCGCACGCGTCGGAGACTCCGCGGATCAGCCCCATGTTCCGCAGCATCGGCTCGTCTTCCTTGAAGCCAAACGTCCGCGCTGGCGCAATCAGCCGCGCATAATCACCCTCTTCGAGATCCCCCACAAACGTCGCTGACCCGATCGGCTGCGGAAACTCAATGCTGTAGTGAATCCCATACCCGTGCCCCGGATACACCCCGATAAACTTCGAGCCGTCCCGCACCTCCACCTCGCGCAGGATCCGCAGCACCTCGCGCCGTCGCCGCTGCCGCAGCAGGCCCACCGCCTCAAACGCCTGCACATACGGCAGCGCACTGCCATCCAGAATCGGCAGCTCCAGGTTGTCCACCTCGATGATCACGTTGTCCACGCCGTACCCGATCAGCGCCGACAGCAGATGCTCCGTCGTCGAGATCAGCACACTCCCGCGCATCAGGCTCGTCGCATAACTCACCTTTGCCACGTTGCGCCCCGTCGCCGGAATCTCAAAGTTCTCAAGATCGGTCCGCCGAAACACAATCCCCGATCCCGCCGGCGCCGGCACCAGCCGCATCGCCACCGGCGCACCGCTGTGCAGACCCACCCCCTCAAACGCGATCTCCGCGCCGATCGTCTGCTCGTGATGCGCCGCCGCCGTCGTCAGAACTCACGCCTCCGCGCCGAACCATCGTGCGCCACACCAAAACACTACATCGTCCACCCAGCTGCCGACTGTGTCCGATCCGCCACACTCCACCCACCCCGTCACGTCCATTCCACCGTCATCTCGACCGCAGTGCAGCGCAGCAAAACAGAGCGGAGAGACCCATCCCTTCAAAAGCCACCGCGCCGCCACCCCTCGCCCCCATCCGTCGTCATCTCGACCGAAGTGCAGCGCAGCGAAACGAAGCGGAGAGACCCTTTCCTCTAAAAAGCCCACCACATCCCACGCCCCGTCATCCCTTCCCCAAAAGCCACCACCCAACCCCAGGGTTCGAACCGTGTACCGTAAAGCACATGACGGACGACCTCGCCGCACAGAGCCGCGACAGCCTCCCTTGGATCCTCAGCCATCTCCACGACCTCGTCGCCCAGGAGTCCCCCACCGAAGACCCCGCCTCCGTCAACGCCGCCGCCTCTCTCGTCGCCGGCTGGGCAAAAACCGACTGCGGCGGCCGCCCCCGTCTGCATCGCCAGCGAGGCTTCGGCGATCTCCTCGAGCTGAACTTCGGCAAACCCGCCGACCCGCGCCGACCCATCCTCCTCCTCGGCCACCTCGACACCGTCTGGCCCCTCGGCACCCTCGCCACCATCCCCTGGCGCGAAGCAGACGGTCGCCTCTTCGGCCCCGGCGTGCTCGACATGAAGGCCGGCGTCGTCATGGCCCTCGCCGCCCTCCGCACCCTTCGCCAGCTCAAACTCACCCGCCCCGTCACCCTCCTGCTCAACAGCGACGAAGAGGTCGGCAGCCCCGTCTCGCGCTCCGTCACCGAGCGCCTCGCTCAAACCTGCTCCGCCGTCTTCGTGCTCGAGCCCGCCCAGGGCCTCGCCTATAAGACCGCCCGCAAAGGCGTCGGCCACTTTGAGTTACAAATTACCGGCGTCGGCGCGCACAGCGGCGTCGACTTCGAGCGCGGCCACTCCGCCATCCGCGAACTCGCCCATCAGGTAGAGACCACCGCCGCTTTCACCAATCCCGCCCGCGGCCTCACCGTCAACGCCGGCGTCATCTCCGGTGGCACCCGGTCGAACGTCGTCGCCGCCTCCGCCCGCGCCGAGTTTGATGTCCGCATCGCTCGCGCCGCCGACGCCGCCCGCATCGAGCGCCAGTTCCACCGCCTCAAGCCACGCGATCCCGCCTGCACCCTCACCGTCACCGGCGGCATCAATCGGCCGCCCATGGAGCGCAAGCCCGGTACCGTCACCCTCTTCAAGCAGGCCCGCGCCCTCGCCCGCGAGCTCGGCTTCTCGCTCGATGAAGCCTCCACCGGCGGCGGCTCAGACGGCAACTTCACCGCCGCCCTCGGCGTCCCCACCCTCGACGGCATGGGCGCCGTCGGCGAAGGCGCCCACGCCGCCCACGAGTCCATCCTCATCGAACACCTCACCCCCCGCACCGCCCTCCTCGCCGCCATGCTCGCCTCCCACGAGTGAGCCGCCGTGGCGTAATCTCCGTCGCCGTTCTCTATCCTTGAACTAGGAGGAGTTCCAGCAGGAGACAGCAGCCGATCAGCGCCCACTTTGTCGTCATCCCGAAGGGATCTGCTTCTCACCCGGCACCGCAAGCTGCCACGAATTGGCTGTCATTCCGAGCGCAGCGAGGAACCCCCGCATTTCGCCTTTCACCTCGGAGCGAAGCGACACACCCACCTTTCTCCTTAACTGAAGAAAGGTTCGCTACCGCCGCCACTCCGGATCGAGGTCCAGACCTAACCTTCCTGCTTCGAAGACTTTACAGACTAAGTACGGGGGGAAGGGGTACCCTCGGCAGCAGCCCGCGAGCTCACCGTCGTCGCCTCGCCAATCAGCGCCACCGTCCGCGCGATCGGCAGCCCGACCACGTTCGAGTAGTCGCCCTCAATCCGCGGAATCCACCGCGCCGCATAGCCCTGGATTCCGTACGCGCCCGCCTTGTCCATCGGCTCAGGCCCGCTCAGGTACCGCACCATCTCCGCCTCCGCAATCACGTTGAACGTCACCTGCGTGATCTCCACATCGGCAAAGCTCTCGTCGCGCGTCAGCGCGCATAGCCCGGTCAAGACCTGGTGCGTTCGCCCCATCAGCAGCTCCAGCATCCGCCGCGCATCCGCCACATCCACCGGCTTGCCAAGGATCTCCCCCTGGCACAGCACACACGTATCCGCCCCCAGCACAATCAGCTGGCCGCCCTCATCTTCCGCGGTCGCATCCTTCGCACCGGCCGGCTGCCGAGCCCATACCGCCTGCGCCTTGGCCTCCGCCAGCCGCAACACATACGTCGCCGCGTCTTCGCCCTCCGCCGGCACCTCGGGAACATCTGCCGAGTCCACGGAGAAGCGCAGTCCGGCCTGGGCAAGCAGGTCACGGCGCCGAGGCGAGGCAGAGGCAAGCACGAGCATCTACGCTGGGATGCTCCCATCTCCGCCCGCGTTCCCCGCGGCGTTCCTCATCACCGTCACCCGGGCCTCCATCGTGTGTGTCGCCCCCGCCGCCAGCGCGATCGCCGCCTCGCCCACATTCGCCGTCTCCACGCACAGCATCCCGTGCCACCCCTCCGGCTCCATATCCGCCAACCCCGCCGTCAGCTCCGCCCACGGGTTCCACACCACGGTGTTCTGCGAGTTCCGCTTCGCAATCTGCAAGACTCGCCCGCCCGCGGCGTCGTCCACACGGCACGTAGCCTCGGTCGCCAGGTACACCCGGTCCGTCACGCCGGCAAACGTAAGTGGCGCCTCCGCCTGCCGCTTCCGCTTCATCCCATCCGGTTTGTCCAGGTACTCCGTACCCTCAGTCCCGGAGAGCCGCACCCGCTCAACCTCGCCGATCGCGAAGTAGCTGTGCAGCGCCTCCTCAAACCGCAGCTCGCCCGGCCCGTCGTTCGCCACCGTCAGCCGCAGCGTCAGCTCCCGCCCGAGCACCATCTGGTACACCAGCCGAAACCCGTCAAACCCGAGCGCCCGGCTCTCCGCACTCGGCGCCAGCGTCCACGTCAGGTGCACCTCCTCCGCCATCACCGCCGCGAACTGCAGCCGCCACACCGCCGTCCGCGCAAAGCCATGCGACGCACTCTTCATCGCGCCCTCGGGCGCCGGCAGCACCACCTCCGATCGCACCCCGAACCAGGGCCAGATCACCGGCACCCCGCCGCGAATCGCCTTGCCCTCCGCAAACTCCGTTCGCGCGCTCAGAAACAGCACCGCGTCCTCACCCGCCGGCTGCCACTCCAGCAGATGCGCCCCTTGCAGCGTCACAGCCGCCGTCATCGCCGGGGTCGTCACCTCAAGACATACCAACTCGCCGCGCCGCGCGAACTCCAGCACGCCCGGCATCCCAAACTCGTTCGTAAGACTCTCGATCGTCTGCGCCAAAACGTCCATACCACCCCGTCGCCGTCCAGTGTACGTCGGCCGCTTTCTGCAGAACTCGCGAGCCTCCACGATCGTATGCTGAAAGCGTGACCCGCCTCTCTCGCCTGCTGCCTGCTCTTGTTCTACTCTGCGCTCTTCCACACCGTGCCTGCGCCATCGAGGTCAAAGTCTCCGCCAAAGCCCTCGAACGCACCGCCAGGGCCCAGCTCTTCAACGCAGCCGACGGCCGCTACTACATGCGCGGCGACCCCACCTCCCCTTGCTTCGTCTACGCCGAGCACCCGCAGATCTCCTTTCGCGACGATCGCATCGTGGTCCGCGTCCACACCCGCGCCCGCCTCGGCACCTCCCTGCACGGCACCTGCCTCGGCGTCTCCCTCACCACCGACGCCGAGGTCTCGCTCGTGCCCGAAGCCGAGGGCGAATCCATCGGCTTCCGCGACGCCCGCCTCGAGCGAATGAGCGACAATCGTGAGCTCAACTTCCTGCTCGCGCCCTTCCTCTCCGGCAAGCTCCCGCAGCAGCTCAAGGTCAACGCCGCCGACTTCATGCGCAAGCTGCTCGCCGGCTCCGGCCCATCCACCGGCTACGCCCTGTCGCTCGACCGCCTCAAGCTCCACTCGCTCCTGGTCCAGGATCGCGCTCTGATCCTCGACGCGGACGCGAGCATGAACGTCGACTGACGCACGTTCGCTCCCGCCCCTCCGGAAACGTCTTACTTGTCCATCTTCAGATTGATCGTGATCGCGTTCTTCGTTTCAAACGAGCTGATCGTCTTCACGCCGCTCTTCTTGCCGTCGGCCTCTGCCCACAGCTCATAGTCGGTCGCCTGCGAGAGCTGTCCGAAGCGATACGCCCCATTATCGTCCGAGATAAAGCTCTTCACCGACAGCGTGTGATCATCCTTCAGGTACACCACCGCGCTCTTCACCGGCTGGTTATCCTTTGTGGTCACCTTCCCGCTCACAATCCGCTGCACCGCCTGTGCCGAAATCACGCCGGCAGAGGGCAGAAGAAGTATGGCAAGCGAGGCCGAAGCAAGGAAAACGGAACGGGGGGCAGAGAAGCGAAACACCGGACGACGGACCATAATGTGTGCGAGTATACGCGCCCGCTACTCCTCATCCTCGTCCGCGACGACCGGCTCGTCTTCGTCGTCGTAGCCGCTGTTGTCCACCGGCGCAATCTCCACCGGGTCCGTCCCCACGATCTCCAGATCTACCCCGCACTCGTCGCACTGCAGGGTGTCGCCCTGTTCAATCTCGTCCGCATCAAGGTGTAGCGGGTTGTCGCACTCCGGGCAAACCACAGCCATAGTCTCATCTCCGCAGGCAGACGGTCGGCCGTACAGCCCCTGCCCACGCCTGTCTCGTTCTTTCTATCGGGAGGCGTCTCCGCAGTCAAGGCAGACCGTACTTCCACGCAGCAGAGATAGCCTGCCTCTAAACTCGCCCCGTCTGCCCACACTGCCGCACAGAAGGCCTAACCGGTCGCCATCGTCTGACGACCGGAGCAGCCCTCCGCTAAATAACGTGTGTCACCAGGAGAATGATCAAAATCAGCAACAGCAGGCTGATGCCGCCGCCGCCATAGTAGCCAAGTCCCGGACCCAGCCGGAAGCCGCCAAAGCCAAACACCAGTAACAGCACAATCAGAAGGATCAGCATAGTCGTTCTCCATGGGCGGCAGATTTCATTGAGTGGGGCCGTGCTCTGCCCGCCTCATCTTCGTTGATGCCGACGCTTCTCTGTGATGCACGGAGAGGCTTTTCTGTCACTTGCCTTGCACAAATCATCTTCAAACCCCGCGCGCGCCCCATCGCGCGCCCGCCTGATCTCCTCCCCTCCGCAGCTCCTTCCGCGCCAGCAATACCTCTCTCCTCTGCCGAGCCGCCATCGCGCCACCCGGGGCAGGCAATCGGCACCAGCGCCCGTCATGGTCAAATAGAAGAGCAAGCGCTCTCCCGGCCTGCACCTTCATATGCCGCGCTCGTCCGCTACAACCCTCGCTCTTCCGCCCTTCGGTGGCGCCACCCGCCAGCTCGTCCTGCTCAACGTCGTCGCCTTCCTCGCCATCGCGTTGCTGCAGTGGTTCGTCCCTGGCCTCATCCGCTTCCTGCTGGCGCACCTCATCCTCGTTCCCGCCGCCGTCGCCCGGGGCGAGATCTGGCAGCTTGCCACCTACTCCCTCATCGAACCCAGCCTGCTCGGCATCTTCTTCGGCATGCTCACCCTTTGGTTCGCCGGCTCCCTGCTTGAAACCTCCTTCGGCACCCGCTGGATCTTTGAGCTCTACGCCACCTCCGTCGTCGGCGGCGGCCTGCTCGCCTCGCTCATCGCCTTCACCCACGTCTTCACCCTCCGCCCGGATCTCCCCGCTACCGGCGCCTGGGCCGGCATCTTTGGCCTCCTCATGGCCATCGCCATGCGCTTCGGCGACCAGGAGTTCACCCTCTGGTTCGTCCTCCGCCTTAAAGCCAAATACATGGTGGCCATCTATCTCCTGCTCGCCCTCGCCACCCTGCTCAAAGCCGGCAACGCCTTCAACGCCCTGCTCGAGCTTATGGGCGCGCTCTCAGGCTTCCTCTACGTTCGCTTCGCCCCCCGTCGCGGCCTCGCCAACGGAGCCTCCGAGCGCTGGTTCGCCCTGCAGAACGACGTCACCCGCATGCGCCGCCGACGCGCCGCCAGAAAATTCGAAGTCTACATGCGCAAGCAAAACCGCGAAGTCCGCTTCGACGACCAGGGCCGCTACATCGAACCTGAAGACCCACCACGCACCAAAAAACCGGACGGCGGCTGGATGAACTGAATGCGACTCCGGTCGACTCCGGCGGACGCAGGACGAACTCGTCGCGTTTCCGCCGTTGTCTGCAGCAACCACCGGCGGTGCTCTCGCGAAATCAGTCGAAGTGCAGCCCAGGTTTCACAACGGAACGGATACGCGGGTGTCGGACCAGTCAATGACCACTTTTCTCTCCGCGAAGTACCATCGATTTTCCTGGCGGAAGAACTGGTCATAGTAGCGAATCCCTAAGGTCTGGCATGTGCGCTGGTCGTTCGCAACCTTGAACTGATGGACCAGGCAATAAGTCTCCCCGATGGCGTGAGGCCCTCGAAGAACTACGTCGCTCTGGCCATTCATGTGTAGCGTCACCGTGAAGGTGTTGAGGACGGCCAACGCAGACCGGATGGCCGTCCTGCCTTTGATCGTTGAGTGGGGTTCGTGGGTGTTGGGATCACCCTCGTAGTTCAAGATCGTTCCGTCCGGCAGGAACAGATTCGATTGCTGTTCAGCGAGCCTTCTGTCAGCGCAGTGTGCCCACGCATCTACGAGTCTGCGCAACGCAAGGCGGTCAGCCGCTTCGCCTTTCAGCGTTGTAGCCAGCACGGAAGCGTCGTACAGGCCGTCGAAGGAAAGAGGAAAGGTAGTCGAGGAAGGCGAATGGATCGCTGCGTCCTGGCCCTCGGCATCGACGTGGGATCGTCCAATCGTAAGAGCCGAGCTGGCCGCCGTTACCGCGGTCGCGAGAAAATTGCGCCGATCTGTCTTGGGTTCGCCCTGCATAGTCCCTCCGCCGCTCGCTTTTAGTCTGGGCGAAACCGCCGACACTCCTATAGCACCGTCCGCCCACCATCCACAATCAAGTTCTGCCCCGTCATATACGAGCTCGCATCCGAGCACAAAAACAGCACCGCCCCCTGGTACTCATCTTTGTGCGCCATCCGCGCCATCGGAATCAGCGCGTGCAGCTTGTCGGTAAACTCCGTTGGTTGCCCGTTGAACACACCACCCGGTGAGATCGCATTCACGCGAACATTGTTCGCCGTCCAGTACGTCGACAGATACCGCGTCAGCCCGATCAGTCCCGTCTTCACCACCGAGTACGTCACCGGCTTCACCGGCTGCTGATCCTCAGGAAGCCCGTCCTTGCGATACAGCCGCTGATCCGGCGCAATCACGCCCAGGTCCGACGCCACGTTCAGGATCACACCCGCGTTCCGCTTCACCATCTCCGCGCCAAACACCCGCGAACACAGAAACGCCCCCGTCAGCCCCACGGCAATATCGTCGTTCCACACCTGCAGGGGAAAGTTCTCGAGCCGCGACCACTGCTGCCCCGGCTTCGCATCCTCCACCTTTGGATTGTTGGCCGCGTTGTTGATCAGAATGTCCACCCGCCCGAACTGCGCCATGATCTTGTCGCGCGCCTCTTCGATCGATGCCTCGCTCGTTATATTCACCGCCAGCCCCAGGCACTCCGGTCCATGCGCCAGCTGCAGCTGCTCCGCCCGCATCGCCGGGTTCGCCACCGCCAGGTCCAGCAGCACCACATGCGCGCCAGCCGCCGCCAGAATCGCACCGTGATGGTAGCCCAGCAGACCGGCGCCGCCAGTCACAACGGCCACCCGGCCAGTCAGATCAAAAAGTGTGTGCGCGCGATTCAGGGAGGTCGTCGACATAGCCCTAGTATCGCAAATGCTTTGCCCTACAGCGACCGCGTCTGCCCGCCATCCATCACATACGTGCTCCCCGTCGCAAACCCCGCCGCCGCCGAGCACAGGTACGCCGCCAGAGACGCAATCTCCTCCGGCGTCCCGAACCGCCCCTGCGGCACCTCCGTCTTCAACATGGTCTCCACTGCCTCGCGCCGGTTCTGCAGATGCCGCTCCCACGAGCCGCCCGCAAAATAAATATTCCCCGGGCAGATCGTATTCACCCGAATCCCCTCCGGCGCCAGCAACCGCGACAGATTCTTCGCATAGTTCGTCAGTGCTGCCTTCGCCGCCGAGTAGGGAAGTGGCGCGGGCGTCGCCTCAACCGCCACAATCGACGAAAGGAAAAGAATCGACGCCGACGCCCGCCCCCGCAGATGCGGCACCGCCGCCTGCGCCAGCCGCACCGACGAGAAAAAGTTCGCCTCAAACAGCCGAATCCACTCCGACTCGTCCTGCTCCCACCCTGGCTTACCCGAGCCCGTTCCCAGGTTCGCGACCAGATGATCCATACCGCCAAAGTGCCCCACCGTCAGGTTAAACGCATCCTCAATCGTCTCCGGAATCGAGAAGTTTCCCGAGATCGCAAAGATCCGCGCCCCATCCCCGCACTCCGCCGCCATCTCCTCATGCGCCTCCGCCAGCGACTCCGCGTCGCGCCCCGTCAACACCACCCGCGCACCCTCCCGCAGCACCGCCGAAGCGATCGCCCGCCCGATCCCGCGCGACGACCCCGCCACAAACACCACCTTGTCCTTGAGTCCAAAGTCCATATCGTTATGGATGCCTTAAACCGCGTTCCATCCACCATCCACAATCAGGTTCTGCCCCGTCACATACGTGCTCGCGTCCGACGCCAGAAACAGCAGCGCCCCACACAGCTCGATCGGCCGCCCAATCCGGTTCAGCACCGTATACCCCTTCAGCTTCGTCACAAACGGTGAGTCCTCCGCGACCGCGTTCTGCCCGCCGGCATCCTCCGTGTTCGAGAACGGCCCCGGCGAAAGACAGTTCGCCCGCACACCCGACGTCCCCCAGAAGCTCGCCGTGTACCGCGTAAACGCCGCCAGCGCCGCCTTCGATGCCGAGTAGCCCGGCGGGTTCAGCGAGCTTGTCCCCTCGTACAGCTGCGGCCTCGGCGCCACCGTCGCATACATCGTCGCAATGTTCACGATCGATCCACGCTTCGCCTCTTTCATCCGCACCCCCAGACGCTGCGTCGTCTGCACCGCCCAGTACACGCCGCCCTGCAGGTTCTTCATCCAATGCTCAAAGCTCGCCTGCTCGAGCGACCCCTCCGGCACGTTGAAGCCTGTACTAGCGCCCAGCTCATGCGCATTGTTAATCAGCACATCGATGGTCTTCTCGTCTGCCGCAATCGCGTCACACAGATCGTTCAGCGCCGCTGTGTCGTACATGTCAATCTGCTTCACCGAAATCTTGTCGGCGCCAAACTCATTCGCCCAGCCCTTCGCCTCCGTCTGCAGCCGCTCACTGCGGCCCAGCGCCACCACCCGCGCGCCATTCGCCAGCAGCGCCAGCGCGAACGTCCGCCCCAGAAAGCCCGAGGCGCCCGTCAGAACAGCGGTCTTTCCTTCAAGAGAAAACAGGCGATTAAGCGAGAGGTCCTTCGCAGAAAGTGGCATAGGTCTCCAAGTCGTGTTTATGTAGCGTAGTACGTTACAATTACTGCTTCAGCGGCGTTAATCCCCTGGTTGTCATCCCGTAGGGATCTGCTTTAATCCTCGCTCTTCACCGCCGACGCTAGCTCCAGCGAGCCTTCACGAACGCCAGCTGCCCTTTCAAGAACTCCACCTCATCGCCCGCCACACCGCGCGCCACCTGCAGCGTCACACCGCCGCCATACCCCAGCGCCTTCAACGAAGCAAACACATCCGCAAAATCCGCTGACCCCGTCCCCAGCGGCCGCGTCTCAATCCCGCCCTCCGGCCTCCGGTACCGATCCTTGAGATGCACCGACCCGAGCCGATCTCCATACGCGGCAAACTCCTCGCTCGCCACATACCCCAGCCCCGATGAGTTCCCCGAATCCCAGTTCACCTTCAGGGACGGATCCTCAATCCGTGAAAGAAACTCCGCGAACTCCTCCGGCCCGAAGTCCGCCTCCAGATGCAGCTCCACCCCATGCTCCTTCGCATGCGGCAGCGCGTCGCGCAGCACCGCAAGAGCGACCTGCTTCTCCTCTTCATTTGTCATCCGCGACTGATCCACAAACGGCAGCACCACCCGGCGCGCTCCAATCGCCGCCGCCACCGCGATGACCTCATGCAAATGCCGCTGCCGCTCCGCGCGCTCCTCCTCCGTGCACCGCACAAACGGAAAATCCATAAACCAGTCCCCGCACAGCGCCGGCGTCTCAATCCCATACTCCTGCTTCAGCGCCGCCAGTTCCTCACGTCCTCCCGCCGAGAAGATCGGGTTCGCCCCGCGGTCGTAGTCGTCATGGATCCACTCGATATAGTCGAGCCCCGTCTCCCGCGCCCGCGCGATCTCCTCCCGCCAAGCCCCCCGCGGAAACGACTGAAAGCGACCATCCTCCGGCGGACTCAGCCGCCCCTGCATCACCCCATACCGTCTCGTCCCGCTGTTCCCCGCATCTGACATCGCTGCTATCTCTCCAGCCCCTAACAATACATCGGTCCTCCCCCGTCTTCTCCCAGGGTAATAGGCAATCATGCCGTCACTTCCGCCGGAGAAGAGGGCGTCGACTACAATAGGATCATTGGCCACCACGGGTGTTTTTCTTCTCCGTTCCTTTCTTTTTGAACGCCAGCCTGAGACTACGACTCGGCAACACACTTCCCTCGCGCGCGATCGAGATACGGAAAGGGATCATCTCTAAATGGGCGTATTCGTCAGCACCTCTGAGCGGACGCAGGTCTCCCCCTGGCAGCTTCGCCTGGCCCGCCTCAGCAGCGGCTTCTCCCGCTTCATCGAGGCCACCTCCAACTGGATGGAACACCATCCCTTCCAGTGCATGCTCGTCCTCGTCCTCATCTATGCCCCGCTCGACGTCATCGAGGCGCACTCCCACCTCATGACCAACGACGAGATCTATACCTGGCACATCGCGCAGGCCCCCACCCTCCGCCGCATGCTCGGCATGGCCCGCGAGATCGACCTTCATCCGCCAGTCCACTACATCCTGCAGCGCTGGTCGCTCAAGCTCGATCTGCCCCGCTGGCTCGGCTCCCGCCTGCCGAACATGATCGCCGGCCTCATCACCGTCCTCGCGCTCTTCCGCCTCGCCGCCAAGCACTTCGGCAACACCATCGGCATGACCGCCGCGGCTGCCTTCATCTGCAGCCCCGCCATCCGCTACGCGTGGGAAAACCGACCGTACATGATCCTCATGTGCGCGCTCACCCTCCTCATCTACGCCTGGGATGAAGCCATCCGGCCTGACCGCACCTGGCGCAGCGTCCTTTGCGTTCTCCTCGCCAGCATCGCCATGGTCTCGGACCACCTCATCGGCGTCGCCTGCCTCGCTCCCTTCGCCCTCGGTGAGGCCTTCCGCCTCTATCGTCGCCGCCGCGCGGACTGGCCGCTCTGGCTCTCGCTCTTCACCCCGTCCCTGCTCGGCCTCGGCCTCTTCTACCAGATCCATCACCTCCGCACCAACTCCTTCCCCGTCCAGAACATGCCGTCGTTCATGCTGGCCTGGAATACCTACGGCGAGCTGCTCAACGACTTCTTCTTCGCCGCCTCCATCTGCATCCTCGCCCTCGCCTTCATGCCGCGTGCACGCGAGATACCCGCCCCGCCCAAGCGCACCTTCCTCGGCGAAGAGCTCGCCATGCTCTGGTGCCTCGCCCTCCTGCCCATGATGACCCTCATCGCCGGCGGCATCCTCCACATCCAGTTCTGGCGTCGCTACGGCTTCTGCGCCATGATCGGCGTCGCCATCCTGGTTCCGTGGATGGTCGCCAACCGCACCCGCGTCCCCAAAACCCTCTCCGTCTTCATCTTCTTCGCGCTCATCGCCAGCGTCATCGAGAAGGCCTCCACCGAGTACACCGTCGTCGGCTCTCAGGTCGCCGGCATGTACCAGACCGGCCGCGTCTCCATGCGCCTCCAAGACCTCGATCCCTCGCTCCCCATCGTCGACGCCAGCCCCATGACCTACATGGAGATGTCCGACCGCGAGCCCGCCGACATCGTCCATCGCATCTACTACCTCACTGACTACAAGGCCGCGATGCGCTACTCCGGCTACACCCTCTTCGACAACGAAGACAAGATCCGCGGCATCCTCGAACTCCGCTCCCATGTCGCCAAACTCCGCGACTTCGCCGCCGTGCACCCAAAGTTCTACATGGTCGCCGCCTACCCCAGCACCGACGACTGGCTCCCCCGCAAGCTCGCCGACAGCGGCGTCGACCTCAACTATCTCGGTAAATTCATCTCCTCCTACGACAACGACGACGTCTTCCTCGTCACCATCCCCCCCGGAGCCCTCGACACCGCCAACGCCGGCTTCAACCCCAGCGACCCTCGCGTCACCCCATTCCCCGGCACCTCCCGCGAACGCTAACGAATCTGTCAGAGGACTCGGCATAACCCGACAAAGTCGAGACGTCTCGAATACCTGAGTTGGTGACGAGATTGGCGTTTGAGCGGACTTGCCACGATCGCTTGGCCCGTCTGGACGTCTTCCGCCGATCCTGAAACGATGTTCCTATGCGTCATATCTCAGACGAGGAACGTCGAGCCCGGCTGGCTGTCCGGCATGCGCTTGTGCCGAGCTCCCGCGCTACATCGCCCGAAGCCGTGACGCAGGCCGTGACGGTTCTCCATGCCACCGAAGCGGCGAGTGTTTACCTTTCGTACTGGGCGCGTAGCCGGGCGCCTCAGAAAGCAGAGCTGGAACGTTCCCTCTATAGGGACCGTAGCCTTGTCAAACAGCTTGCCATGCGCAGAACTCTCTTCGCTTTTCCGCGAGACCTGCTTCCGGCTGCATGGGGCAGCGCGTCCGCGCGAGTAGCAAAGGCTGAGGGAAGCCGGATCGCTAGGGATGTTGTAAAGGCCGGGATCGCCTCTGACGGCGATAGATGGTTACAGCGGACTGCCGCGCAGGTGCTGTCTCTCCTTGCCGAGTCTCCAGAGGGGCTTCCCGCGCTGGAACTCCGCAAACTCATGCCAAAGCTCACGGCAAAGATGAACGCCTCAACGAGCGCGCCAGGCACGATCACCCAGGTTTTAACTTATTTGGGAGCGCGAGGTGACATCGTGCGCGCCACCAACAGAGGCAGTTGGCAAACGGCGCAACCACGGTGGACGTTGATGCGGAGTTGGCTGGGTGAAGCACTGAAGCCGTGCCAAGCCGCTGTCGGATATCGCGAGCTCGTCGCCCGTTGGCTGCGCGCGTTTGGCCCTGGGACGGAAAGCGATCTCGTCTGGTGGTTGGGTGCCACAAGAAGCGTCGTGCGCGCGGCTCTGAATGATCTTGCCGCGGTAGAGGTCTCCCTTGCGGGCGGTGCTCACGGATGGTTACTGCCCGACGATCGGGCCAAGGCAGTAGACCCAGGCCGATGGGTGGCGCTGCTGCCTTCGCTCGACCCAACGGTCATGGGCTGGCAATCGCGGGACTTTTACCTTGGAGAGCACCGGTCGCACCTGTTTGACGCGCAGGGCAACGCGGGCACGACAGTCTGGGTGGATGGCCGGGTTGTCGGCTACTGGATACAGGACGGCGCAGGCGCGGTGCAGCTGCGTCTGCTGGAAAAGGTGTCTGCTCACGCGCTTCGCGAACTCGAATCGGAGGCTCTCCGCTTGACGGAGTGGCTGGGCGGCGTCCGACTCTCTACAGTTCTTGGAAAGCGGCCCTGATCACACGACCAAACGTCGAGGCGTGACCCTCTAACCCCAATCTGCTTAGACCTCTCAGGCAAGGTCTTCCGATACAGTCAGCATCCTATGCTCCCGATGGTATCTCTGAGGAGGCAATGTGGAATCGACCAAGCAAAACCCAGACTGGCTGGACCGGAGTCTGTTTCCTTTCACCAGCCGTTTCGCGGAGATCGACGGAAACACCGTTCACTATATCGATGAGGGAAGCGGACCCGTCCTCTTGCTGCTGCACGGCAATCCGACGTGGTCCTTCCTCTACAGGCATATCGTCCGCAAGCTGTCGCCTCATTTCCGCTGCATCGCCCTGGACTATCCCGGCTTTGGCCTCAGCACGGCCAAGCCGGGCTATCAATTTCTTCCACGCGAGCACTCCGACGTGCTGGAGAAGTTCGTAGATCACCTCGGACTTCAGAACCTCCGCATCATGGTGCAGGATTGGGGAGGCCCCATCGGCCTGGGCTTCGCCGGACGTCGCCCTGATCTCATCCATTCCGTCATTCTGGGTAACACCTTTGCCTGGCCCGCGCAAAGATCCAAAGGCATGGCTGCCTTCTCCCGAGTCGTCGGCAGCAGCCCTGCTCGCTTCCTGATTACGCGGTACAACACGCTCGCGAAGTGGTTGATTCCCGCCGGCATCAATCGCAAGCTTACCGAGCAGGAGCTCGCGGCCTATCTGGGTCCTTTTCCCACGCCTGCCTCCCGGCTCCCCATGTGGATCTTCGCTCGCCAAATTCGTGCCAGCGCTGAGTACCTTACGGAAGTGGAAGCGGGACTATCGGCCCTCAAGGATAGACCGGCACTCATCATCTGGGGCGAAGCGGACGGTGCATTCCGAACACCAGACCGGCTTCGTCTGATGGAGCACTTCCCGAATCATCGTGTTTGCCTTCTCCCCGAGGCAAAACACTTCATTCAGGAAAATGGGTCGGATGAGATTTGTGCAGCGATCCTGGAGGGACGTTGCAGTCCTGGAGCTGCCGCCTCCGAGGAGCCCGTGTCCGTCGATCAGTACCGCTAACTCGCATTCTCGTCTGCAACAAACTTCGGCAGGCTCTCAGCCGCTCACTTGGATCCATTTCTGGCAACTTTGCCGTTCTCGCAAATCCTCTTCTCGTTGCAGGCTGCATTCAAATCTTGTGCCAAAGGCGCCGATGCCTGCCTCACTTGGGCAGATGTTTGCGCTTGCAGACTTTCCGACTCATGCCCCTTCCCTACCATGAGGATGAAGGTGGAGTCATACTTTCCTCCACGTTTTATCCGCTTGTTGGCTCGTACTGCGGGTTTGGCACGGTCCTGCTCGCCTTGCTGCTTGCTTTTGAACAGAAGTTGACCGCCAAACAACATCGTTCTTCCTAACAGTCATTCGGTCCCGACTAGTCGCACTCTCGTCAGTGCTCCCAATCTGGCCAGCCGTCCTGGCCGTTCAGCGAGCCCATTTTCTACAAGGACGTCGTTCGTTACTTATCCTCGTCTGCCACTTTGCTCCAGACCGTAGCTGTCTCGTTGGGATAGGCGAAGAGGATCATCTGCAGGACTCCACTGGTGTTCCGCTCAAACTGCACTTCCCCATCCCACTCCGCGAAGTAGAAGCGGGTAGACGATTCTGCTTTGAGTGTGGATGGCGACTTTCCGGGAAGTCGCGGCACAAGCTTCAGGTGATTGCCGGAACGTGTGATTTCGATCTTCTCTCCTGTTGCGTTTTGGTATCGGCCCGCATACGACTGCTGGAGATCCGACGTCAGAGGGACTTCTCGCCCCGTAGATCGGACGATGGCGTTGCTGTCACTGGCAAGACTCATCAGGTCGTTTGCGATTGCGTAGGTTCCAGGGGTGCCACGGCCCGAGGCGACATTCGTGAGGACGATAATCCCTGTCCTGCGTGCAGGAAAATACTCCGTTGAAACGTGGAAGCCGGGTACGTCACCCGCATGACCGATGTCTTGCAAGCCATACTGCGTCGAGACGCTTAGGCCATAACCGAAGCCGTCTGCATCGGCTGTCGTCATTTCAGCAAGTGACTCTGGCTTCAGAAGGCGGCCGCCGTGCAATGCGATGAGCCAGCGGGCGAGATCTGCGCCGGAGGAGTACATTCCACCGGCACCCCCAAGAACAGCACCGGTGAACGCTTCCGCTTCCTGGGCGTCGGAGCCGATGGCTGTGTACCCCGATGCGCGCCGCGGTATCACTCTCGGCAGCCAACCCACTCCGGTGTCCAGCATCTTCAGAGGCTCAAAGACATGCTTTCTCAGGAAGCTCGCGTAGTCCTCCCCACTTACCCGTTCGATGATGAGTCCCAGCAAGACATACTCAACGTTGTTGTAAGCAGTCCGAGTTCCCGGCGTAGCCGCTAATGGCCTCCGTGCCGCCGCCTGTACGACCTCTTCCGGAGAGTGCGACCCACGCTCAAACCCAGGCGAATCGGCCGCAAATAGCTCTTCCGGGATCCCGGAGGTATGCAGAAGAAGTTCCCGAAGTGTGATGTTCTTCCAAGCCGCAGGCGCTTGCTTGTAATACAGCGTGACGGAATCACTCGTCTTCAGGTAACCCTTCTCTTGCAAGAGAAGGATCGCGGCGGCGGTAAACTGCTTCGTAACTGAGCCGATCGCAAAGCGGGTATCCGTGGCGTTGGCGATACTCCATGCTTGATTAGCCAGACCACGGCTCTCATTGCAGAGAACGCGTCCTTCATGGAAGACAACGACGTTCCCGCTGAAATGGTCCTCATCAGCGTAGAACTGCACCACTCTACGCGCCTGCTCCGTCGTCTGGGCGCAAGCAGGGAAGACTGGAAGCATGGCTAGGCTCACGGTGAGAGCGCGCGATGCTACCGTCCAGGGTCGGAGGCTAAGCATGAGGACATCGTACCCGCTTGGGCGTGCACTGCTAGGTACCGAGAAGCCGCCTTCTCGCCAGGAAAGCGGCCCTGAAACTGGCAGCCGGCGCGCTTCATAACAGCGTCCTAACGCCTCCCGGTCAGCAGCTGTTGTCCTTTGACAACCGGCTGCATCCACCCACCTCTCCCGCATCCAACCACTATGAACAAGCGAGCTCTCGGCAACAGCGGCCTCACCGTAACTCCCCTCACCCTCGGCGGAAACGTCTTCGGCTGGACCGCCGACAAGCCCACCTCCTTCGCCATCTTGGACGCCTTCGTCGACCGCGGCTTCGATTCCATCGACACCGCCGACGTCTACACCCGATGGATCCCCGGCAACCACGGCGGCGAGTCCGAGACCATCCTCGGCGAGTGGTTCAAGCGATCAGGCGCCCGCGACAAGGTCGTCCTGGCCACTAAAGTCGGCAAGGACATGGGCGACGGCAAACAAGGCCTCAAAAAGCCCTACATCCTTAAGGCCGCCGAGGCCTCCCTCAAGCGCCTGCAAACCGACCACATCGATCTCTACCAGTCCCACGACGACGACAGCTCCACGCCGCTCGACGAGACCCTCGAAGCCTTCCAGCAGCTCATCCAGGACGGCAAAGTCCGCGCCATCGGCGCCTCCAACTACACCGGCGCCCGCCTCACCGAAGCTCTCGAGACCGCAACCAGACTCGGCCTCCCGCACTACACCACGCTCCAGCCCAACTACAACCTGTGCGACCGGGAAGACTTCGAGACCGACCTCGCCCCGGTCGCTGAACGCTTCGGCATCGGCGTCAATCCCTACTTTTCGCTCGCGGCCGGCTTTCTCACCGGCAAGTACAAGTCGAAAGCCGACGCCGAGGGCAAAGCCCGGGCCCACCGCGTCATGCACTACTTCAATCCCCGCGGCGAACGGATCCTCCAGGCCCTCGCCGACGTCGAGCAGCAGACCGGCGCTCAACAAGCCTCGATCGCCATCGCCTGGCTCCTCGCCCAACCCACCGTCATCGCCCCCCTCGCCAGCGCCACCTCCGTCAGCCAGCTCCAAAGCCTCTTCGCCGCCGCCGACCTCAAACTCACCCCGGCCCAGCTTCAAACCCTCACCGACGCCAGCGCCTACTAACCGCATCCCGTGCCGGCCAGTGCCGAGAGTCGCTTCCTCTTACCTCTTGAGCGGCAAGAGGTCAGGCCCGGTACACTGCGCGTCAGACCGGCTGCTCTCGCCCACCATCACGTACCCATTCCCGCCTTCACGAAGGCGAAAATATACCGGCCTGTCCGAGCCGCCCTTGCCCTTCGCATCCATCTCCACCTGAAACTCCTTCGCTCCCGCGCACGCCTTCACCGGCCCGTAGTCATAGCTCACATAAGAGTCCGTGCTCTTCTCTGCCTGCTCATACCGCTCGTGAAACATCTGCATCCGCGCGCGACTCTCACTTGCGGTCTGCATCTTCGCCTCGACCCACGGCATCTCCAGCCACTCCTCGACGAATCCTCGTCCGTTCACCGCCACCGGCGCGAGCCGGATCAAGCTTCGTCCTTCAACTCGATAGTGATAGACGACCGTCCGCTCATAGCCGGAGACGTCCGTCGCCGGCGCGTTCCATCGCACCTCAAACTCCTTCCCCGCAGCTTTCAGCCTGGGCAGGTAGTCGCTCCGAGACAGCATACGAGAGGTGTGCCACAGCACCTCCGGCGCATCTCTGCCTGGCTGCAACCGCAGTACGTCGATCACACCGGAGCTGAACCGAGATAGGCACCAGTCCGTTCCGTGCGCAACTACTACACGCCTGGCTTGCTCCCCTCCTGACAGCACCTCGAAAAGAAAGAACCCACCAAACGCACCCGAAATCGCCCTGTACCTCGGGCTCTGCCACCGCAGCACCCGAGTCCACTGCTCGTCTCGTCGCTCATACAGCAGCAACATCTGATCATTCCCGCACGCGATCTCAAACCCGACATCAACCGCCAGCATGTCTGGCGCTTCCTTCGGGCGTGTCACATGGATCTTCAGCTCTCCCCCATACTGGCCCGCAAGCGGATCCTCTCCGGAGCCGCCGCTCTTCGCGGGAGCAACCGACTTATCCAGCTGATTCGCCCGCAACACCTCGGCTAGCGTCCTCTCAAGCTCCGCGTCAGATCCTCGATGGCACGCCACTTCCGCATCCACCGCCCGGGCTAAAGCCTCTTTCAGGTTGACGAGGCCGACCTGCGCCGCGTCGGGCACATCCGTCTCCATAGCAGCAACCGTCACTGCCAGCAACGATCCCTGCGCCGCCAGCACCTGCCGCCACGCCTCGGTCTGTACATCAGATGTCGAACACGTCAACGCTTGTGCCGGACAAACGTACAGCACAGCACCCGCCATCAGAGCCAGGAAAGCACGCCAACCGGGGCCACGGTTGAAACTCAGGCGAAAGCACCAGCCGAGGTACAGCTTTCGACCCGCACTGACTTCAGGAGCTCCGACCTCCCTTTCACCCAAAATCCCGCCTTGCATCTCCGCCTCCTCAAGGCATGGCATCTGTCCAGCCTGCAGTGGAGGCACTACTCCGGAAAGCTCCGCAGCCGCGGCCAGTTCCGCGGCTGGCACGTCGCCGCCCCACCCGCGTCATCCACGATGTTGTCAATCCTCCCCAACGTGTCCAGGCACGTGGTAATCATGTCGTGCAACCGCACACCCGGCGTTCTCGGCACCTCGATCGCTCGCGTCAGCTCCACATCCGGGTGCCGGAACACACTGTAGATCCCCAGCCCCCACGCCTCGTGCGCCTTCACCGCATCGCCCACTTTGTATGAGGCCCATCCCTTCACGCCCGGCCCACTCGTAAAGCTCGCCTGCATCGGCGGATCATACGGAATCTCCGACTGATACAGATACGTCCGCCCGCGCTCGCCCTTCCACCGCGTCTGGTATTGCTGATGATGCTCGACAAACAAGCCATACGCGATCACGTCGTCCCCATTCACCACCACACCGTTCTTGCTCAGGTTCTGGTCCCAACCCACACCCGCCCCATGGTCCGCCCGCCACGCCCATGTCTGATCGATGATTGTGTCACTGCTGTTCACCTCCAGGTTGGTGTCCACCTTGCCCACACCCGCGCCACCCACACGAAAGTACACATCACTCAGCGTAATCGGGTCCACCGCGTGGTGCGCCCTGCTCCCTCTCGGCCCCACCCGCAGCAGCACCGAGCTCTTCATCTGCCCCGCATCAAATAGCAATCCCGCCACCACAATGCCGTCCGCATCCGCCGTCTCCATCGCCGACGTTCCGCGTACCGGCTTCAACGTGGCATAGCCCATCCCCAGCACCACAGTGTCCTTACGTGTCACCTGCAGCGGCGTCTCCAGCTCGTAAATTCCCGGCGTCAGCAGCAGGTTCTTGCCGTCCGCTAGTGCCGCGTTCATCGTCGCGGCTGTATCTGTGCCTTGCTGCGCTACATAAAACCGATCAATCGGCACCGTCCGCCCCGGTGTCTCGCCACCACCCCACGTCACCCCTGCACTCTCCCGCGCCACTGCAGGCACCCGAACGCCCCACGCACCTGCTTTGTCCACGGCTAGAAACGGCCGCTCCCGCGTCACCGGAGCCTTCGCCACCGTGGTCCACGCCGGCTTCGGCCATGTCGTCGTCGGTGCCTCCGGAACCCCCACAAACACCATGTTCCAGTTCGACCCCGTCCACGCCTTCCAGTCGCAGTTCCGCGAGATCCACTGCTGCTGCGTGCCCGAGTCCACCGTTCCATCCACTCGCGAATCCGCCATCCATCCGCCGCTCGCCCACCCATGCTGCTGATGCAGCACCAGGTCACCGCGCACATGCATCCGCCGCAGCGACGTCGCCTGGCTCACCGCCCACTGCATCGTCCCGCCCGGCGGCGTCACCTCCATCCCCTCGACCGCACGCCAGAAGGTCGTCGTCGCATTATCTTTTTCAAGCGCCGCGTCCGCGTGTACATCGCCGTGCACCCGCACGTCCCCTGGCGACGCCCCAACGCCCATCACCTCCGTGTAGAACCCCACCGGCACGTTCATCGTGTACTCGCCGGGCAGCAAGACCACCGCATCCCGCCGCGTGCCAAACTCACTGTGCCGCTCAGCCGCGTAGATCGCATCGATCGTCGCCTGCACCGCCCGCGTCTTCTCCGGCGTCGCCACATCCGCCGGACCGACCACCAGCACATTCGGCCCGAACGCCGGCATCGCCTGAGCCAGAGCAGCCGCCCCCGCCGCCAACCCCAGTACCACCATCGCCAGCACGCTCAGCAGAGAGTTCATCGCGACCTCATCCTATCCGGCACACTCCTGACACCATCGCCTTTTCTTCGCCTTTTGCAGTACGGAAGTACTGCCCGCACAGCACCTTAGCCACAACTAACTCCGCATCACCGTCCGCAGACTCAACTCCCGCATCTGCGCCTCACCCACTGGCGTCGGCGCATCCACCATCAGATCGATTGCCTTCGCCGTCTTCGGAAACGCAATCACCTCGCGCAGGCTCGTCGCCCCCGCCAGAATCATCACAATCCGATCCAGCCCTAGCGCAATCCCTCCATGCGGCGGCGTCCCGTACTCGAGCGCATCCAGAAAGAATCCGAACCGCTCCTTCGCTTCCTCATCCGACATCCCCAGCGACCGGAAGATCTCCGCCTGCACATCCTTGCGATGGATCCGGATCGACCCTGATCCCAGCTCCGTGCCGTTCAACACAATGTCGTACGCCAGCGCCCTTACCGCGCCCTTGTCATTCACCAACCGCCCGCTCGCGATGTCATCCTCGTGCGGCGACGTAAACGGATGGTGCGCCGCCTGCCACACGTTGCGCTCCTCATCCCACTCGTACATCGGAAAGTCCGTGACCCACAGAAACCGGTAGTCCTTCGCCGTTCCCGTCTTCGCAAACAGCCCGTGCTTGTCCGCAAACTTCTTCGCCAGCTCCAGCCGCAGCGCGCCCACCTTCTTTGGGATCCACTGCGGATCGTAGTTCCACTTCTCCGGCGTTCCCAGTTTTGGCGTAATCACCACCGCCAGATCCTCCGTCGTAAAGCTGTCGCCGCCAAACACGATCTGCTCCGCGTTCAGCTTCGCCGCAATCGCCTCCGCCAGCGGCAGGAACTGCTCATTCGTCCGCAGCCGCGCCACATCCAGAAAGTCCAGCCCGCTATCCCCAAAGCTCGCGCGAATCTCCTCTACCAGCGCCCGCTTCTGCGTCCCGCTCAGCACGCCGGCGCGCGGAATCGTAAACCCCAGCACCGGCAGCCCCTGTTCAATTTTTAAGGTGGCGCGCAACTCCGGCATCAACTCCGCCGACAAGTCCGCCATCGCCGGCAACCGCATATCCGGCTTGTCACTTCCATACCTCCGGATCGCCTCGTCATACGTCATCTGCACGAAGCTCCCCGCAATCGTAACTCCCGCGGTAGCAAATGCCGCCTGCAGAAATCCCTCGACAATTTTGAAGATCGTCTCCTGCTTCGGAAATGTCGTCTCGAGATCAATCTGCGTAAACTCCGGCTGCCGATCCGCGCGCAGATCCTCATCCCGGAAGCACCGCGCAATCTGAAAATATCGATCAAACCCCGAGATCATCAGGATCTGCTTGAAGATCTGCGGACTCTGCGGCAGCGCATAGAAGCTCCCCGCGTGCACCCGGCTCGGCACCAGGTAATCCCGTGCACCCTCCGGCGTCGATCGCGTCATAAACGGCGTCTCGATCTCGAGAAATCCTTCGTCCACCAGGTAGTTCCGAATCGCCATCGCCACCCGGCTCCGCAGCGCAAAGTTCCGCTGCATCTCCTCGCGCCGCAGGTCCAGATACCGGTACTTCAGCCGCACCTCTTCGTTTGCAATCGCGTCCTCGGCCGGCGAGAACGGCGGCGTCTTCGCATCGTTCAGCAGCAGCAGCTCCGTCGCCACCACCTCAATCGCACCCGTCGCCATATTCGGGTTCTCGAGCCCCGCCCCGCGCAGCCGAACCCTGCCCTTCGCCGCCACCACATACTCCGGCCGCGCCGCCTCCGCCTTGGCATGCGCCTCGCCAGCAAGCTTCCCCGACCCATTCCTGTCCAGCACCACCTGCGTGATGCCCGTCCGGTCCCGCACGTCAAGAAAGATCAAATTGCCATGGTCGCGCCGGCGGTTCACCCACCCCATCAGCACCACATCCGCCCCAGCCTGCTCCGGCCGAAGCTCTCCACACATCTGCGTTCGCGCGAGCGATCCAAGAAAATCCAATTGCATACGTCTCTCTAGTATGAAGGAAAACCGCCCCGCAGACCGCCGCCAGATCTGTGGCTTGAGTCCGGCAGACCGCTACCGATCCGTGGCTTGAGCCCGCCGTCATCTCGACCGAAGCGTAGCGAAGAGGAGAGATCCCTTCCGTCAAAAGGCCAGGCAGCCTTAACCCGCTCCTACCCGCCTCCACAACCGCCCTTAACGAGATCGGCCCGTACAGAGCTGCATGCACGGGCCAATCCGCTGGGGAGAGTTCTCTTGGGTTACGACTGTGGCACCGGAAACGGATTGCGCTCGGCAAACTGTACCTGGTGCCAGTACGGATACGTCAGATCTACCCGGCTTGCTGCATCAAGCGTCGCCACCTGCGCCTCCGTCAGCTTCCATCCCGTCGCCGCCAGATTCGCCCGCAGCTGCGCCTCGTTTCGCGCTCCAATCACCAGCGTCGCCACCGTCGGCCGTCGCAGCAGCCAGTTCAGCGACACCTGCGGCACCGTCTTGCCTGTCTCCTCCGCCACTGCGTCCAGCGCGTCCACCACCCGGTACACATGCTCGTCAGCCGGCCGCGGCCCCGCCTCCACCACGGACTGTGTATTCAGCCGGCTCACCTCCGGCGCCGGTTGTCCTCGCCGGATCTTCCCCGTCAGCCGTCCCCATCCAAGTGGCGACCACACCAGCGCCCCCACGCCCTGGTCCGCCGCCAGCGGCATCAACTCCCACTCATAGTCCCGCGCAATCAGCGAGTAGTACACCTGGTGCCCCACATAGCGCGACCACCCATACCGCTCACTCACACTTAGCGACTTCATCAGGTGCCAGCCGGAAAAGTTTGACGCCGCAATGTACCGCACCTTGCCCTCGCGCACCATCGTATCCAGCGTAGTCAGCGTCTCCTCGACCGGCGTCGTGGCGTCGAACGCATGCAGATGGTAGACGTCGATGTAATCCGTTCTCAGCCGCTTCAAGCTTTCCTCCAGCGCCTGCATCAGGTGATACCGGCTCGACCCCACATCGTTCGGTCCCTTCCCCGACCGGAACGTCGCCTTCGTCGAGAGCAGAATCTCCTCGCGCTTCAGGTGGTCGACCGCCCGCCCCAGCATCTCTTCACTCGTGCCGTCCGAGTAGATATCGGCCGTATCGAAGAAGTTCGCTCCCGCCTCCATGCAGATGTCCACGATGCTTCGCGCCTCGGCCTCGCTGGTCTCGCCCCAGGCCTTGAAGAACGCGTTTCCGGTTCCAAACGTTCCCGCTCCGAAGCAGAGCTCCGGCACCTTCAATCCTGATCGACCAAGCTGTCTGTAGTCCATACCCAGTCAGATGGCGCGCCGGGGGTTGCCGATGCAGCCTCTCGTCTCTTTCGCTCGCAACCACTGTCACCAGACCCGATATCCTAAGTCGATGCCGATCCATCCGCCGCTGCCGCCGACGCTGGACTTCTCCGCGCCCGTCGCCCCGACATCCGACTCACCGCCCAGCCTTCGCGCCACCTCCCATCTCGCACGCGAACCAGAGTTCGGCGATGAGCCCGAGCTCCCACCCACCTGGAGCGAGCACAGCCGCATCTTCCACACCACCGGGAAGTGCACCCGCCTCCAGGCCATCCGCCGCAACCGCCGCATCACCGGCAACCCCGGCCTGCGCGATCACTGCCTCAACTGCCTCGACATCGTCAGCACCAAGCGCCGCGGATGAGCCTGTCAGTAACCACCTCGCAAGAACCTTCGAGACCTTTCCCTCGCTGCCGCGTCTGGTTATAAAGAATGTCTATGAAGCGAAGAGACTTTGTGCGAGCCTCCGCTGCCCTCGCCGGCGCCGCCCTGCTCGAAACCTCCACCCCTCTGCGAGCCGCCGCCCAGCTCACCTCCGACGCCCTCCCTCTATCGGTTGAGATCGCCTTCGATCAGCCCGGCAACGCCATCCCGGCTGACTTTACCGGTCTCGGCTATGAGATCTCCTCCGTCGCCCGCAAGGGTCTGCTTAACGCGCACAACAGCGTCTACGTCGAGCTCGTCCGCACCCTTGGCAAGAGCGGCGTCATCCGCGTCGGCGGCAACACGTCTGATTTCTCCCGCTACGCGCCTAATGGCCCCGCCGTCTCCTCCCCCCAGTCCACCGCCGTCACCGCCGCGGACCTCGCCGATCTCGGCGGCTTCCTCAAGGCCACAGGCTGGCAGCTCATCTGGGGTCTCAACCTCGGCAGCGAGCGCACCCCCGAGAACCTCGCCAACGCCCTCGACGAAGCCGAAGCCGTCGTCCGCTACACCGGCCCCCATCTCCTCGGCATCGAGATCGGCAACGAGCCCGATCTCTTCTGGCGCGAGCACCGACCCAAGCCCTACACCTACGAAAACTACCGCAGGGAGTTCGAGCCCGTCCGCGACGCCCTGCTCAAGCGCCTCCCCAACGTCCCCCTCGCCGGCCCCGACCTCTTCAACGCCTCCGGCTGGGTCGGCCCCTTCGCCGCCGGCGAAAAACAGAACCTCAAACTTCTCACCCACCACTACTACCGCGAGAACCAGAACCCCACCAGCACCTCCGCCAAACTTCTCGCCACCGACCCCCACCTCACCCCCATGCTCGCGGAGATGAGCTCCGCCTCTAAAGCCTCCGGTCTCCCCTTCCGCCTCGTCGAGGTCAACAGCTTCTCCGGCGGCGGCAAACCCGGCGTCAGCGACACCTTCACCGAGGCCCTCTGGGTCCTCGATTACATGCTCCGGACCGCATCCGGCGGCGCCGCCGGCGTCAATATCCAGACCGGCGTCAACCACCTCGGCTTCATCAGCTCCTACTCCCCCATCGGCGACGACGAGCACGACCGCTACACCGCCACCCCCGGCTTCTACGGCATGCTCGCCTTCGCCCAGATCGGCCCCGGCCGCCTCCTCCCCGTCTCCCTTACCGGCGGCAGCGTCGCGTCCGGTCCCACTGCGACCCCCAGCCCGAACGTCACCGCCTACGCCGTCGCCCGCCCCTCCGGCGAGGTCGTCCTCGCCATCATCAACCGCGAGCCCCTCACCCCCGTCTCCCTCCGCATCCCGCAACACCCCGGCACCGGCCCCGCCACCCTCCTCCGCCTCGAAGCCCCGGGTCTCTCCGCCACCACCGGCGTCGCCCTCGGTGGCGTCCCCGTCTCCATGAGCGGCTCCTGGCACGCCCCCCACTGGAAACCCGCCCCCAGCGACACCGTCCCTCTTCCCGCAGCCAGCGCCGTCCTCATCCAGCTGTCACGCACCTAACCCACGACCCAGTTCAGAAGCGAGCCGCTTGCTGGGGCTAGTCATGACCGTGGTGGGTCCACCACTCGATCGCCATCACAATCACTGCAAGGGCTGCTCCGGCACCTGCGCACACCGAACGGAAGTTGGTCTGGGTTCGAAGTTCGGGGTAGTAAGACTTTGCAGGATCGCGAGGGTCGTAGCGAATCTCCACAGTGTCGTCCCGCTTGAGGTAGCTCTGATCCGCTCTGCCGAAATCTACGAACTTCCCCGTATAGAGCTCCCCATCGACAGAGTAGCTATACACCACCGTGTAGTAGCCGCTGGAGCTGTTGATTTGCTCGGGCAGATCGCCATACTCGCTGGAGTAAACCCTGGCCGTCGCAGGAAGCCACTTGTCACGTCCTGTAAGCCTCAACCACATACAATTTAGGCGTGACGCTGTGGCGGGTCCGGTCCTCTTTGACGCAATCATGCGAGGACAATAGCAGACCGCCAGCATACGGACGCCGCCCTAACTTCGCCAAAATTACCCCTCCGCCGGCTTATCCACCTGGCTCTGATACACCTCCTCCACCCGCTCCACCGTATCGATCTCCGCCACCGGCTTGTCCGTCCGGATCCGCAGAATCCGCGGAAACCGCAGCGCAAACCCGCTCGCATGCCGGTCCGACCGCATGATGTTGTTGAACGCCACCTCCAGCACAATCCCCGGCTCGACCGTTCGAAAGTGCCCGTTATCTTCAAGCGTGTGCGCCTTCAGCCACTCCGTCAGCTCCGTGATCTCTGCATCCGTCACACCCGAGTACGCCTTGCCCACATTCAGCAGCTCGCCCTCGTCCCCGCGCACCGCAAACGTGTAGTCGCTCAGAAACTGCGATCGCCGCCCGCTCCCAAACTCCGCGCCGGTAATCACCACGTCCAGCGTCGCCAGCTCGCGCTTCAGCTTCACCCATGCCAGCCCCCGCCGCCCCGGCTGGTACAGCGACCCCGCCGCCTTCAGCATCACGCCCTCGTTCGCCCGCGCCCTCGCGTCCGCATACGCCCGGTCAATATCCTCCGCGCTCTCCACCAGCCGCGACGGCGACAGCATCAGCCGGTTCACCCCCGCCGAAGCCCCCGGCTGCTTGCCCGTGATCGTCTCCCGCGCATCGTCCCCCGTCAGAAACAGCGCCCCTTGCCCCGTCTGGAACGACGGTGTCGTCTGCGCCTTCACATGGTGCTGCTCCACCCCGTCGATCGGCGCACACACAATCGGCTCCAGCTCCTCCACCAGCGACTCGAGCCGGTTTCGCCTGTCGCGCAGCGGCCGGTCCAGCTGCAGCTTTCCCTCGGCAAACATCAGGTCGAACACCATAAACACCACCGGAATCTGCCGCCGGATCTCGTTCGACACCCGCTTTCGCCCGATCCGCTGCCCCAGCACCGCAAACGGCAGCGCCCGCGCCTGCTCGTAGTCCCAGCCCAGGATCTCCCCATCGAAGATCAGCCCGCCAACCGTCGTCTCCCCCACCCGCGCAAACGCCTCCCGCAGCTCCGGAAAGCTCTCCGTGATGTCCTCCCGGTTGCGCGAGTAGATCGCCACCCGCCCCGCCTGCCCCGAGTCCCCACAGTGCACCTGCGCCCGCATTCCGTCATATTTGTCCTCCAGAAACGCCTGCACCCCGGATGCCTCGGCCATGCCCTCCACGCCCGGCAGCCCCACGCCCGCACCGGACTCCCCCTCGCCCTCATCACCCGCCTGCAGCCCCGCCTCCGGATCGATCGCAATCGTGTCCAGCACCGGCGCATCCACAAACGGCTCCTCTGCCTCTGCTGCGGCCGATTCAGCCTCAATCGCCTTCTTCGTTCTGCGCTTCGGCTTCTTCTCCTTCGGTGCCTTCACCGGCTTCGCCGTAAACCGCTCCACCGCCTCCTCCGGCGTCTCCACCGGGCTCGCCAGCATGAACCCCAGCGGATGGAACAGCCGCATCCGCGCGTCCTCAAGCGTCCCCGCAAACGCCCGCCGCACCGCCCCCGCCAGGTCCGCCTCCAGCATCACCGCGTGCCGCACCGCCACCACCTCCACCCCCGCCGCCGCCGCAATCGCCTCCTCCACCAGCGACTCCTTCACCCCGATCCGCATATCCCCGAGCATCAGCTTCAGCAGATACTTCGCCTCAAGCGCCGTCGCCCGCCGGAGCAGCTCCTCCACCAGCCCCGCCCGGATCGCCGTCGTCCGCGCCGTCGCCATCCCCGCAAACGCCTTCGCCACCTCGCTGAGCGTCACCGTCACCGGCTTCTCCGCATCCCTCGCCACCAGCAGATCAAACGCCGCCGCCCCCATGTCCCCATGCCGCCGGTACGCCGCCGTCAGCCCCGCCTCCGTCGCCCCGCTCACCGCCAGCACCGCCTTGCTCAGCAGCGCACCGCCCGCATTCAACTTCCGCGCATCCGCCTCCGGAAACGGCAGCCCCGCCAGATACATCGCAAACCACCCCGCATCCGCCAGCGCCTCGCCCCGGTCGCGTCCCAGCTCTCCCGCAATCTCCCCAATCGCCGCCGCAATCGCCGCCCGCTTTGCCAGCCGGCTCGCCGTCCCTGCCATCTGCTCCGCCACCGTCGCTACCGCCAGAAAATGCGTCATCCAATCTCCTCGTCCCTAAGAACACGGCGCATCCGCCACGTCATCCAAGCCACCGGCAACAGAAGCTCCACCGCTGGAGTTCAGCCGCGCAGTTTGTGCCCGGCACAGCACAGAACAGACTACGCCCGCGGCGCTGGAGATGCAGTCCACTTTGATCCCCCCAAACCCGGTAGTGGGTCAGTCGTGAAGTGCCTTGCGCCTCGCCTGAGAGGCTGAGACCATGGGTGGCATGACTGGCTTCGGTCATTTGCTGCCGCCATTGCTCATGGAGCTCAGCGTTGGAATCGTTGGTTTCGCACTGTCGCTGTGCTGGACATACCGGGTGAATCGTTTTTTGATCCCGACACGATCAGGTTCCTCGTAAAGATGTGGACAGGGCTCACCGTTGCGTTCCTGATCGGAGCGGTGGTCTTTTCAAACTGACGCACTACCCCCGACTCCCTCAGTGCGATGCAAGGCATAGAAGGGAGTTGGACGCCCGCCACAGACACCCCCACCTCCGAACCCCGCCGTCCAACTCCATCATGCCAACCCACAGCCGCCGCCGCTTCAACACCCTCGCCGCCGCCGCCGGCCTCGCCCCCGCCCTCGGCAGCCTTCCCGTCCTCGCCGACACCCCTCCGCAGCCCGAACCCCTCCTCCTCCACCCCAACGGCTGGATGCCCAACAATCCCCGCCTTCCCGTCCTCCTTTACCGCGCCGCCGTCTCCACCAACGGCGACACCGCCACCCGCATGGAGTCCCTCTTCACCACCAATGGCTGGCCGCCGCAGTGGCGAAACGGCGTCTTCACCTTCCACCACTTCCACTCCACCGCGCATGAGGTCCTCGGCTTCGCCCGCGGCGAGGCCCGCCTCGTCCTCGGTGGAGAAGGGGCCCACGAGCTCACGATCCGCGCCGGCGACGTTCTCCTCCTCCCAACCGGCACCGGCCATTGCGAGCTCTCCTGCTCCGCCGACTTCCTCGTCATCGGCGCCTACCCGCCCGACCAGCACTGGGACATCTGCCGCACCGCCCCCGACCCCGCCGCCCAGACCCGCATGGCTACCCTCCCCTTCCCACCCTCTGATCCCGTCCACGGCCCCACCGGCCCCCTCCGCCGCCTCTGGCCCAACCCCGCCTGACGCCGCAAGATCCCGCCCGACCCCGCAAGACCAACAGCTCCGCCTCAACCTCCATACAGACACCGACACACTGAGCCATCGCAACTCTGCCTCCGCGCGGCCCTACCGCTTTAATCCCCACTCCGGGTAGCAGGCTTCGATCTTCCTCGCAGAGACCAGGCGGACCTTGGGAAGTTTGACCGTGCATTCGAGCTCGGCATAGCGCTTCCGGTTCTTCGGCGTTGTGATCGCGATGTGCCGCAGCATCTCCCATCGCACGCTGTCCCTGCCACCTTCAAGGGCCCCGATCCGCCCCCGGCGAAACAGGCTTCGCCGTAGGTAGCGGAAGAGGCTCAAAGGTGTGGAGATGTCGAGGAGCACAAACCCCGTGGCGCGCGCCAGACGCTGCGGCAGAAGCTGGGAGTAATTTCCCTCGATCACCCAGCGCGGAGCCTCGATCGCGGCATCATGCAGCGTCCGAAACTCAGCAAAGGGGCGCGGCCGCCAATCCGTTCCAGGAAGGTGATAGAGCAGGTCCAGGTGGATGGCTCGCATTCGGTTCTTCCGCGCAAGGGCATCGGCAAGCGTCGATTTGCCGCTGTTCGATGGACCCATGATGCAGATGCGGTCGCCAAGTTCGCTGAGTGCCACCATGACCAGAACTCCCGGTACCCGCCTCCGTCACATCTCCTCGCCACGCCTCCGCCAGCAGCCGTCCCCGCCCGCCTGCCTCCAACCGCCGACACCGTTTCGAAGGCCACGCGATCCGTGACGCGAGCGCAACGGGTCGAGCCTCAGGCAGGCACCCGCCGCTCCGCGATCAAAGCTTCAATTCGTCTGGCGTCCACCGGCGACGCAGGCATATACACCACCATGCTGAGACCCGCCTGCGCATCGACGGTGAAGGAAGAGTAGTCCAGCGTAATCAGCTCGCCGGCCGCGGGCTGAATGCGCTTCGTCCCCTCGCCCTGTCGTCGCACATCGTGGCTGCGCCACATCGCCGCAAACTCTTCACTGGAGCGGCTCAGCTCGTCAATCAGAGCATGCGCCTGCTGCGACGTGCCTGTCCGGGCAAGCTCCGCACGGAACGTCGCAACGGCAAAGCGAGCCGTCTCCTCCCAGTCCGGCATCTGGGCCCGTATGCGCGGGTGACAAAAGGCCAGACGCAGGACGTTACGCTCGCGAGGCAACAAACTGGCATAGTCGATCAACACCGCGGCCGCTGCCTCGTTCCAGGCCACAATGTTCCATGCCGCATCCTTCACCAGCGCCGGGCTGCTCTCAAGCGCATCCAGCACTCGCTGCACCTGCGGAGACACACCGTCCGTAAGGGCGGAGCTCGTCACCTCGGGCGGCCGGCCCTGCGCGAGCAGGTACAGGTGTTCCCGCTCGGTCTCCTTAAGCACCAGCGCCCGCGCGAGCCGGTCCAGCATATCCGCGGAGGGCGCTCCACCTCGGCCCTGCTCGAGCCACGTGTACCAGGTGACGCTCACATGGGCCCGTTGCGCCACCTCCTCGCGTCGTAAACCCGGCGTACGCCGTCTCGCCATGGGCAGATCAAAACTCGCCGGATCAAGCCGGGATCGACGATCTTTCAGATAGGTGCCAAGCAGGTTCTCGCTCTCTCGATTCATCGTCCCAGCATCTGTGTTCATCTTGTCCATCCTGTTAGTCCGCCTACCGGTATAACGTCACTACTTTTCATGGCCGTACGGGCGCTGCAAGATAGCTGCAGCTGAAATCCCCAGAGAAGAAGTTTAAAGCACGCAGTCTACCAAGCAACTCAGGGAGCGGTACTCCTCAACGAATACCAGGCTCGCCGAAACGACAAACAGACCACGTGAGCAGCATTGAAACTCATTGCTCCCACTTGGCTGAACCTCACACTCTCCTTCGCAACGCAAAAAGGGAATCGTTCTCCCGCCATCAACGCCATTGGATGTGGCTTATTCGATTTAGACGCCCGTCCCTACAAACGGAATCTCCACCCGGGCCCAGCACCATGACAGAGGAACAACTGCATTGGAATCTCAAATGAACATCGAAACCATGAAAGAAGCCATATCGGCCCCCGTCCACACCTCGGAAGCAGCGGCCAGCTTCGTGCGGCAGGCGCTCTGGAACAAAGGGCCCGACAAGAAACCATTTGCCGTGGTCGAGTGCCGATCCGAGCAGGACATCCAGGACGCCATTCACTTCGCCGCAGATCAGGGACTCGGAGTCTCGGTCCTGAACGGGGGAAACGACGCAACCGGACGGGCGGCCATCGACGATGGCGTCGTGCTCGACGTCCGCGCTCTCTCGTCGGTGACCTATGATCCCGGCCGGAACACGGTCGAAGTGGGTGGCGGCGCCAAGATCGTCGATCTTCTACAAAACCTGCCGTCCGATCAAGTGGCTGCTACCGGCGATGTCTCCTTCGTCGGAGTTGCCGCCCTGACCTTGGGCGGCGGCTACAGCAAACTGCTGAGCCGATTCGGTCTCGCCCTCGACAACCTCGAGAGCGCGCGGCTGGTCCTGGCAGATGGCTCCGTCGTCACCGCCTCCGAGAAACAGGAACCCGATCTCTTCTGGGCGCTTCGTGGTGGCGGGGGCAACTTCGGAGCGGTCACGTCCCTCACGCTGAAAACCCATCACGTGCCCGCCGTTCTCAGCGCGATGCTCTTTCTTCCCCTCGCCTCGGCAAAAGCTGGCATCCTCGCGATCCAGGAGATGCTCGATGGTGCGCCCGACTCCTTGAGCATCTCGTTTGCGCTCGGCACTCTCCACGGAGGCGAACGCGGCTTGATCATCTGGCCGCTCTGGAGCGGCGACCGGGCGGAAGGGGAGGTCTATTTCGATCGCCTCACTGGTCTGCCCGCGGCATCGGTGCTCGTTCGTAAATGGTCCTCCTACGCCGACCACTTCGACCTCAAAGCCGAGAAGGGATGGGCCGGAGAGCGAAGCCACTCCGTGACCGCCCGCAGCCTCCGCAGATTGGACGAGGACGCAGCCGATCGTCTGCTGGAGGCTGCCCGGGCCACACCATCGCAAGGTTGCTGGATCATCGCTCACGACTTCCGCGGAGCGGCCACTCGCATCGCCTCGGAAGCAACCGCGTTTCCTCTTCGCCGCAATCACTTTAACCTCAACATCATCTCGGGCTGGGTTGCACCGGTCGAGGCCACGCCGAATCTGCAATGGGCGAACAACACGATGGACAGCCTTTCGCCGATCGCCATCCCCGGCGGATATGTCGCTCTGTTGGGCGCCGAGGAGAGGCCGCGCGTACGCGACTTCTACGGCGAAGCGATTCCTCGTCTCTCCGCCGTCAAAGCGCGCGTGGATCCGGGCAATCTCTTCCGGTCCAACGTCGGGCAACTGTAATCCACCTCTTCCGTCGCTTGTCCCCGAGTGATCCAGATCGCGTCGCGCCCCGGTCGGCGGATGTTCTTACCATCCGCCGCGCCCAGGGTCGTGTCGCAAACACAGTCCGGAACAACATCAGACCGCTACAGTGTTGGGCGCTTCGTCCGCCGAGGTGCGCCTCTTCGCCAAGAACTCCGCTCAGCTTCACCTGCTACATCGCTGCGCCCATCGAACAAGTCTTCGAAGAGTTCGTCTCGAAAGAAGCAAACGAAACAGTCGTCACGGGCACGACCTTCAAAAACGGGCCGTCGGGAGTTTGTCGCCTCAGGCTCCTTCTCCATTCAGCACGCGGCGGCGCGCCGTAGCAGGAGGGCGCGTTCCCGTGTGTTGCGAGTCAGCGCGGCGGCTTGTTCGAAGTAGCCGCGGGCCTCAACGTGGCGGCCCAACTTGTAGAGCAGGTCGGCGCGCACGCTGGGCAGAAGGTGATAGTGGTCGAGTGATGGATCACCCGCCAGGGCTTCCACGAGATCATAGGCCGCCTGTGGGCCGTCGACCATCGACACCGCCACGGCTCGATTCAGCTCCACCACCGGTGATGAGGTGAGCTCGGCCAACTCCGTGTAAAGCGACACGATGCGCGGCCAGTCGGTCTCCTCCGGGGCACGGGCCCGGGCGTGGCATGCCGCAATCTCGGCTTGCAGCAGGTACGAGCCTCGCGCTTTGCCCGTCTTCTGCGCGCGGTCGATCGCGCCCAGGCCTCGCCCAATCAGCAGCAGGTCCCAGTGAGCTCGGTTCTGTTCAAGCAGCAGAATGGGTTCTCCATGGGCGCTGATGCGCGCTCGCGTGCGAGAGGCCTGAATCTCCATCAGCGCGACGAGCCCATGAACCTCCGGTTCCTCAGGAGTGAGTTCAGCGAGAATGCGGCCGAGGCGCAGAGCGTCGTCGCACAGCGTGGGCCGCATCAGGTCGTCCCCGGCAGTGGCGGAGTAGCCCTCGTTAAAGATCAGGTAGATCACCTCGAGAACGGACGCGAGGCGGCCCGCAAGCTCGGCGCCGCGCGGCACTTCGAAAGCAATCTGTCTGTCGGCGAGCGTGCGTTTCGCGCGAACGATCCGCTGCGCAATCGTGGCTTCCGGCGTGAGGAACGCGCGGCCGATCTCCGCGGCCGTCAGGCCACCAAGCAGACGAAGCGTAAGCGCCGCGCGGGACTCCGTCGAGAGCACGGGATGGCAGGAGATAAAGACGAGTCGAAGCAGGTCGTCGCTGATGGCATCATCGAGAGTCGCGTTCAGATCGGGCACTGTCTGTTCGAGCGCCTCGAGCTCCCGGCCAAGCTCGTCGTACGTACGCGCGGCCACCGCGTTCCGGCGAAAGAGATCGATGGCGCGGCGCTTCGCGGTCGCGGTCAGCCATGCCGCGGGATTGTCCGGAACACCAGACCGTGGCCACTGTTCCAGTGCGGCAACCAGCGCCTCCTGCGCGAGATCTTCGGCCAGGCCCACATCCCGGGTCAGCCGCGTCAGTCCGGCCAGAACGCGGGCGGACTCAATTCGCCACACGGCCTCGATGGTGCGATGCGTCGCGTGCTGTGGATCGGTAGCGGACACAGCTACCGATCACACCAGCTTTCGCTCCGCGGATGCAAGTGCGGCTACGTCTCGAGCGCCTGATTGGGCAGCTGAGACCGCTTCGCCACCTTGTACTGAATCTCCTCCTGGGAGAGGATGGGTGCGAACTCCTCCATCTCAAAGACCTGCCGGATCTCGATCTCGGAGTCGGTGTTGTGAGGGTTGGGGCAGCGCTTCACCCACTCGATCGCCTCTTCAAGCGACCTGACCTGCCATATCCAGAAGCCGGCGATGAGCTCCTTGGCCTCGGTAAAAGGGCCGTCAACCACCGTGCGAGACGTGCCGGAAAACTTCACGCGTGCGCCTTTGGCGCTGGGATGAAGTCCATCCATCGCAAGCACCACGCCAGCCTTGATCAGCTCTTCGTTGAACTTGCCCATCTCGGCCAGAAGCTGCGGATCGGGAAGGGCGCCTTCTTTCTCTGACTCCGGAGTTGCTTTGACGATGACCATGAATCGCATATTCTTTTCTCCTCTAAGTTGGGTGGAATGGAGACGCCTCGCGGCGGAACCATCGAGCACATCCGCTCGCTCTACACCTACGTCGAAGCAGGTGCCCGCAAATCGACAAAGTGGCGCATGTATTCCAAATTATTTCCGGGGGGTCTCGGCCCGCGCGGAGTTCGATCCGTACTTGACGCTATCTGCTGCACTTCCTTCGCGTCTTCAGAAGCCCGCGCAACAAGGCGACTTCGCATTACTGATCCGGTCGATCAGGAGCCGGTGACCCTTGAAGCCACTTGCGCCGCTGCGTAAGTTGGTTTGCGGAGGCGTCCACTCGCTCATGAATGCCGCCCGCGTCGATGGCTAATCCCACGAAAGTGAGGTACTCAGGAAAGGGGAGGGCATCGTGTCCAGCGACGAACCGCGTAAAGAAATCCGATTCGGAATCTCCGGTCACCGCTTCAACGGACGCCTGCAAGGCTTCGGCTTCCCGAAAGCATTGCTTTGGAACACCATAGGTCGATTGGAGCAAATGAAAGAGATCTTGCAGGGACCTCTTGCCGTTTGTCTCCTTGCGTATCCGAAGGTCCAGGAGGTAAGCGAGAAGCTCTCCCTTACGGTAGTAGCTGATGCTCCGCTCAGGTGAGTCGTAGGGTTCAGCTCCCGACAACCAGACTGAGAGGCTGGCATCTTCCGCGGACTGCCACGAGTTTGCTGGGGTACCTTGCAGATCTCGCAGGTTGCCAGCTAGACGAGCAAGAAAATCTGACTCGCTCAGGTATCCGGCCTGCAGGAGAAACAGGCGACTTGCAGCACTTGTGAACCCTTCGCTGAACCAGAGCGTTGGACTGTACTGTTCATGAGCGAAGTCGATCGGCTCCATACTGCAGGGGCGAAGGCGCATCACGTTCCAGAGATGAAAGAACTCATGTGCCGTCACAATATCGACAGCACTCATAGACGCTCTGGTCGCAGTGGCCGAGGCACTGAGAAACGTTCCATCCGCATGTTCCATGCCGTCCTCGCCTGCGTCTGCCGCGAAGCGATAAAAGAAGGTGTAACGATCCATGGGTAAGCCACCCATCCATCGGCTTTCGATCGTGACTAGCCGATGATTCCGCCTCACCAGCTCGGCCATGTCGTAGTCACTTGACGCTGCGTCAACGAGGAGGCGGATGGTGGTGTGTCCTTCGGTGTACGTCTGCTGAGCATAGTGACCGAGCCAAAACGGACTATCGGTAAGTTCTTCATAGTTCTTCGCATAGAAAGGCTGGTTTGCGCCCGGGAGTGTGGACGAAACCTGCCAGTCTGCGGGTACACCTTGAAACGTTACTTCCAGCGGCTCAGCGTGAGCGTTCGGAAAGTAAATCAGTGCCAGGGCAGGGTTCACCGCGATGCGGCTTGAAGTCACCTCCAGCCCATACGGTCCAGGAAGATTACAGATGAAGTCGTACTCGAACTTGGCAGCTTTTCCTCCTGTGGACACGGTCCACGTCGCCTTGTCGACCGACCGAAGAGGCAAGTCAGAGCCATCCGTTGCAACAGCCTTTGGAGACCTCAGGAACTGTGAGAAGTTTCGAATTTGATAAAGGGCGTACCAGCTCGGGAGCCGGAAGCTAGTCTGTTCGTGCCCAGGATCGAGCGACACAGAAAGGTGCAGAGTGTGCTCCGCTCGCCCCGCCACGTCGATCCTGTAGTGGATGCGAGCAGGACTGCTCGGCTCCTCAGCCCGCAGCAGAAGGCAAGGCAAGACACAGATCATTAAAGCAACCAGCGTGCGGCACATTGTTGTTCTTACGTGCGCTCTCTTTTCAGAGTTCCACAGCGTCGTCAACGAGATAACTCCACGGAGACACGCCTCTCCTCCATCGGTCCGGAGGAGAAGCAGAGCATCACGCACTGCACGGTGGTTCCGAACCAAGAGCGGCGCGATGGGTCGGCTTGGCCCGTGCTGAAGCGACACGGCCGGTTCTTTGGCGTAGTTCCCCCCTCCCACCCTGTACTCTTCTCCTGGGCCAGGCCTCCAGGGTGCTGTCTCCAGGGCGGTCTCCAGCAAGCGCCGGAACGTCACAGGTCCAGACCTAAGCCGTTTCGATGGAAGCTTTTAAAGACGAGAGACAAAAGGGGCAGGGCACCGACGGATCGTCGCATCTTGACGCCCGCTGTACCATCTAATCAGATATGCGTGCCTCCTCCGCACAGCTCGCCGCCGCCATCGTGACGCCACCCGCGCGCCACGACTTTGCCTAGCTGCGCCCACGCCGGCACCTCTCCCCGTTTCGACATATCCAAATCACAACCAGATCGCAGCCTGCACCCCGCCGCAGGAGGAGCACCCCATGTTTGACCGTCTCGCCCAGATGGACGCCCGCTACGAAGACCTCGGTACGGAGCTCTCCGATCCCACCCTCGTCTCCGACCAGAAGAAGTTCCAGGCCACCGCCAAGCAGCACCGCGACCTCGAGCCCACCGTCGAGAAGTACCGCGGGTACCGCTCCGTCCAGCAGGCCGTCGCCGACGCGAAGGCCATGCTCGCGGAATCAGACCCCGAGATCCGCCAGATGGCCACCGAGGAGCTCTCCACCCTCGAGCCCCGCCTCGAAGAGATCGAGGCCGAGCTCCGCGTCATGCTCCTCCCCAAGGATCCCAACGACGACAAGAACATCGTCATCGAGCTCCGCGCCGGCACCGGCGGCGATGAGGCCTCGCTCTTCGTCGCCGAGGTCTTCCGCATGTACCTCCGCTTCGCCGAGCAACACCGCTGGAAGGTCGAGGTCATGTCCGAAACTCCCTCCGACGTCGGCGGCCTCAAGGACGTCACCGCCATCTTCGAAGGCGACAAGGTCTACTCGCAGATGAAGTACGAGTCCGGTGTCCATCGCGTGCAGCGCGTCCCCGCCACCGAGACCCAGGGCCGCGTCCATACCTCCGCGATCACCGTCGCGGTCCTGCCCGAGGCCGAAGAGGTCGACGTGAAGATCGAGCAGAAAGACCTCCGCATCGATACCTTCTGCTCCTCCGGCCCCGGCGGCCAGTCCGTCAACACCACCTACTCCGCCATCCGCATCACCCATCTGCCCACCCAGACCGTGGTCAGCTGCCAGGACGAGAAGTCGCAGATCAAGAACCGCGAGAAGGCCATGCGCGTCCTTCGCTCCCGCCTCTACGAGGTCGAGCAGGAGCGCATCCACCAGATTCAGGCCACCGCCCGCAAGGCCCAGGTCGGCTCCGGCGATCGCTCGGAAAAGATCCGCACCTATAACTTCCCGCAGAACCGCCTCACCGACCACCGCATCGGCCTCACCAACCACCAGCTCGCCATGGTCATGGAAGGTCAGCTCCAACCCACCGTCGACGCCCTCATCGCCTTCGACATCGCCGAGAAGATGAAGGGCGAAACCGCCAGCGTCTGACCCACCGGGCAAGAGGCTGCAGAGGTTTGCTTAGAGCCATGGTCATGCCGCACGGGGAACCTTGGCCCGCGCCTCAAAATCCGGCCTAAGTCCGCCAGTGCGTAGCTTTGGGAGCTTGGTACTATGATTGCTCCAGAATCGCCTATGACCCTTCGACAGGCAGTCTGTGCTGCTCGCGACCAGCTCGCGAGCGTGGACGATCTCGCGCCCACCGCAGCCCAGGACGCCGAACTGCTGCTCCTGCACACGCTCTCGCTACCCCGCACTACCATCTACGCCTACCCCGGCCGCCTCCTCAACCCGCGGGAGCAGCTCCGCTTCAGGCAAGCCATAGAGCGCCGCCTCGAGCGCGAGCCCATCCAGTACATCACCGGCGTGCAGGAGTTCTTCGGCCTCGCGCTCGCCGTCTCGCCCGCCGTCCTGATCCCGCGACCCGAGACCGAGCTGCTGGTCGAGGCCGCGCTTGACCGCCTCCCGCAAGCCCGCCTCCCAGGCGATCCGGCCCTCCGCATCGCTGACGTCGGCACCGGCTCAGGCGCCATCGCCATCGCCGTCGCCTCCCACCTGCCGCGCGCGGAGGTCACCGCGATCGACATCTCGCCCGAGGCACTCGCGCTCGCCCGCCGCAACGCGGAGACCCACCACGTCAGCGGCCGCCTGCACCTCCTCGAGGGCGATCTCCTCGCCGCCCTGCCGCCAGCCACACCACCCTTCGACGCCATCCTGTCGAACCCGCCCTACATCCCCGAGACCGATCGCGCCTCCCTCCACCCCCAGGTCCGCGACTTCGAACCCGCCCGCGCGCTCTTCGCCGGCGAGGGGGGCCTCAGCATCTACGAGCGCCTGATCCCGCAGGCCTGGCAGCACCTCCGCCCCTCCGGCCTGCTCGCCATGGAGCTCGGCGCCGGCCAGCAGCCCGCCCTTACCCGGCTCCTGCGCGACTGGCGCGCCGTCCAGTTCCTCAAAGACCTACAGGGCATCCCCCGCGTCGTCCTCGCCCGCCGCCCGCAATCCTAACTACCGTCATCTCGACCGAAGCCGAAGTGGAACGCAGGCGAAGTGGAGCGCAGGCGAAGTGGAGAGATCCTATATTGTCGCGACGCGCGAAGCCCTCGCTAGCCGTTCGCATCACAGCTCGCCCGCCGCCTCTGAAGGCTCGCGGCGAGGCTCACACCCCTATTCTCTACGGCGTGAACTCCACACTGCGCCACAGCGGCGCCGGCTCATAGACCGCACCCGCCGCGATCGTCCGCCATACCTGCCGCGTCGCCCGGATGTCCGCCAGCGGATCCGCATCCACCAGCAGCAGATCCGCCCGCTGCCCGGCGCGGACGGTTCCCACGCGATCACTCACCCCCATCGCCTGCGCCGGCACCGCCGTCGCCGCCTGGATCGCCTCCATCGGCGTCATCCCCGCCGCCACATACAGCTCCAGCTCCCGATGCAGGCTGTACCCCGGAACCGCCTGGTCCGTCCCCGCCACAATCGGCAATCCTGCCGCATGCAGCGCCCGCACCGTCGCCACCATCGCCTCGTACCATGCCGTCGCCGACGCCTCCTCCTTCGCCGGCATGCCCCCGTGCGAGAGCCCGTACGCCAGCTGCGGCGCCACCTTCTCCACCCCCGGCTCAAAGCTCGCCACCGCCACCCGCTCCGGGTGGTACACCAGCTCAAACAACGCCAGCGTCGGATCAAACACCGTCCGGTGGCTGCGGAACACCTCCATCAACCGCCGCGAGCGCTCACTGCTGAAGTCGATCCGCAGGTCCGCGGGAATCTGCTTGCGCTCACTCACATTCGCAAACTCCAGCGTCGGATAGCTCGCATGATTGATCTGATCCATACCGGCCAGCACGGCCTCCGTCGCCGTCATCCCCGTCGGCACATGGCCCGTCACCGTCATGCCAAGCCGATGCGCCTCCTGCGTAAACACCGGCACCAGCGCCGGCTTGATCGAGCTGTACAGCTTGATCTGCAGCGCACCCGCGGCCTTGTACCGCGCCACCACCGCCCGCGCCTGCTCCGGCGTATCCGCAACCGTCGCCCCCAGCGATCGTGGCCCGCTTCCATCGACAATCCCTGCCATCAGGATCTCCGGCCCCACGCCATGCCCCGCCGCCAGCGCGTCCCGCACCGTCGTGATGAAGTCGAACTCGTTGCCGCAGTCCCTCACTGTAGTAATCCCGCTGGCAAGATAGATCGGCCCCCACTCCACCTGCTCAAAGTGCGCGTGCATGTCCCACAAACCCGGCAGCAGCCACTTGCCCTTCGCATCCAGCACCGGCGTCCCGCGCGGCAGTCGAACGCTCCGCCGAGATCCCGCCGCCACAATCCGATCCCCTTCCAGCAGCACCACCGAATCCTTCACCGGCTCGCCACCCATCCCATCGATCAGCGTCGCCCCTACCACCGCAAGCCGCGTCGCCGCCTGCTTTGCCGCACCCGCCTGTCTCGCTCCGGCCCCCAGCTCCGCCATCACCGCCAGATTCGCCTTCGCGGCGCTTTGGATAAACAGCGGCAGCGCCTCCTCATACCCGGCACGCACCGCCTCGAAGTGATCAAACTCCGCATCCGTGCTCACCAGTCCCGCTAGCTGTCCCGTGCTGGTCAGCCACAGGCTCTCCACCCCCCAGATCAGACCGCCCACGGTATAACCGGAGAGCTCTTCGCTCGCACCACTCCGGTTACGTACCGAGATCGTCGCCGCCGGCCGGATCGTCACCGTGCCGGCCGGCAGAATCGTCAGCGACACCGGCCGTCCATGCGCGTTCCAGAAGCGCATCATCAGCTCCTGCATCTCCACCGGCGAGTAGCCATCGATAAAGAACACGTCCTTCGCCGCCGGCATCTCGCTTGTCACGCCGTTGCGCGTCACCCGCACATGATCGCCGGCCATCTCGAGCGTGTCGTCCAGCTCGCTGATGCGCGAAGATCTCCCGTCCGTAGCCAGCGTCAGCGGCCGGAGTTCGTGATCAGCCAGGAACGTCGTCTTCAGCGGAACCTTGGTACCGCGATCCGTGAAAAGAAAGCTATCGCGCAGCTCGATCTGGTCGGCTGCCGTCGACCGAAGTGTGTAGGTCTCGTCTCCAATCGCCTTCGCCAGCTTGTACAGCGTAAAGGCGCCATGCTCCTCCGTCTTCGACGGAGCCTGAGCCCACGTTGTGGCGATCAGGGCGAGTCCCAGCCACGTAACACCACGCGCAATCCGGTTCATGAACACACTCTATCGCGGCCGAAAGCGTCCGGGTTCTGACGGATTGCGGTCGCTCTTCCCTCGCGCGTGGTATCGATACCCTGCTATCGTCTCAGCCATGCGACCTCGCCGATCGACCCTCCTTCTCGCAGCCGCTTTCGCCTGCCCGCTCTTCGCCGCCGCCGTCCACGCCCAGACCCACACCCCGCACCGCGACGAGGCCAATCTCTCCTCAGCCAGCCGCGCAAAGCTCGACGCGCTCGAGACCCTCACCTCGCTTCCCGCCAACGACTGGCGCATGCACGTCGGCGATCTCCCCCACGGCGAAGCCGCCACCCTCGACGACTCCTCCTGGCAGCAGATCAAGGCGCCCTTCGCCGGGACCAAAGAAGCCACCTGGTTCCGCCACAAGGTCACCATCCCCAAAACCCTGCACGGCTATGACATCTCCGGCTCGCGCGTCTGGTTCCAGTTCCGCGCCGACGCCAACGGCCCCATGCCGCAGATCATCTACTTCAACGGTCGCCGCGTCGCCCTCGGTGATGACCTCGAACCTATCGTCCTCTTTGAGCCAGCCAAACCCGGCGACACCGTAGAAATAGCCGTCAAGCTTCTGCAGACCGCCGACGACAAGCGCTTCCGCGGCGCCTCGCTACGCATTGAGCCCATCGCCGCCGCCAGCGGCAAAGCCACGCGCCCCAGTCCCGAAGACATTCGCATCCAGGCTATCGCCGCCGCCAACTTCCTGCCCTCGCTCACGCCCTCACGCCAGGACCTGATGCCCAAGCTCGAGCAGGCCATCGCCGACATCAACACCACCGCGCTCGCCGCCTCGAACCAGGTCGCCTTCGACGCCTCGCTGCGCAAAGCGCAAGGTGTGCTCGACACGTTGCGACCCGAGATGGAGAAGGCCAACATCATTCTCACCGGCAACTCGCACATCGACGCCGCCTGGCTCTGGCCCGAGACCGAGACCGTCGACGTCGTCAAGCGCACCTTCTCGACCGCGCTGCAGCTGATGAACGAGTACCCCAACTACACCTTCACCCAGTCCGCCGCGCAGTACAGCGAGTGGATGGCCGACAAATATCCGAAGCTCAACGAGCAGATCAAGCAGCGCATCAAGGAAGGCCGGTGGGAGATCGTCGGCGGCATGTGGGTCGAGCCTGACCTCAACCTCCCCGGCGGCGAGTCCCTCGTTCGCCAGCTGCTCGTCGGCCAGCGCTACTTCCAGAAGGAGTACGGCGTCACTGCCCGCATCGGCTGGAACCCGGACTCGTTTGGTTACAATTGGCAGCTCCCGCAGATCTACAAGCGCTCCGGACTCGACTACTTCGTCACCCAGAAGATGCATTGGAACGACACCAACCAGCTTCCCTTGCGGCTCTTCTGGTGGGAGTCGCCCGATGGCTCAAAGGTCCTCACCTACTTTCCCACCGACTACGTGCATGACAACGTGAACCCCGCCCGCATCGGCGCCGACTTCGCCGAATCCGCAGCGCGCAATCCCGGCACCGCCGACATGATGGATCTCTACGGCATCGGCGATCACGGCGGCGGCCCCACCCGCAACATGCTCGACCAGGCCGAGCACTACATCGCCGCCAGCACCCCCGGCAACTCCGCCGAGCAGCTCGCCGTTCCCACCATGCGCTACGGCACCGCCCAGCACTACTTCTCCACCGTCGAAGCCAAGATCGCCTCTGACTCACCAGAGTGGAACTACGACAAGATCGGCAAGGGCTGGCAGGCGCCACCCACTCCCTCCGCCGGCCAGATCAGCATCCCCACCTGGAAGGATGAGCTCTACTTCGAGTTCCATCGCGGCATCTTCACCACCCAGGCCAACCACAAGCACAACATGCGCGCCAGCGAGCGGGAGACCCTCGACGCCGAAAAGCTCGCCTCCCTCGCTTGGCTCAACGGCGTCCCCTACCCAAACGACATCTTCACCGACAACTGGCGCAAGATCACCTTCAACCAGTTCCACGATCTCGCCGCCGGCTCCGGCATCGCCGTCATCTATCGCGATGCGCAGAAGGCCTACGACAAGGTCTTCACCACCGATCACCTCATCGCCGAAGACTCGCTGGGCAATCTAGCCGCGAAGATCGACACCCGCGTCAAGGGCAACACGCCCATCCTGCTCTTCAATCCGCTCGCCTGGCAGCGCTCGGAGAGCGTCAAGCTCACCGTGCAGCTTCCCGAGCGCGCCGACGGCATTCGCCTCTTCGACGAGGGCAACAAACCCGTCCAAACGCAGGTGCTCAACCACGATGCCGCCACCAACACCTTCACCGTTCTGGCCCACGTCGACGATCTGCCCTCACTTGGTTACAAACTCGTCCACGCCCAGGGCCACGACGCCTCCGACGACGAAAAGAAACTCGTCAAGGTAGCTGACAAGTCCGACGCCATCACGCTTGAGAACGGCATCGTGCGCGTCTCCGTCAACAAGGGAACCGGCTGCATCACCAGCCTCGTCGACATCAAGTCCGGCGATGAAACCCTCGCTCCCAACGCCTGCGGCAACCAGCTCCAGACCTTCAAAGACACCCCGGCAGAGTACGACGCCTGGAACATCGATCCCGGCACCCTCGACCACAACACCCCCATCGACAGCGTCGACTCGGTCACCCTCACCAACCAGGGTGCCCTTCGCGCCACCGTCGAGGTCCAGCGCCACTGGCAGGCCTCGAAGTTCACCCAGCGCATCTCGCTCGATGCCGACGCGGACATGGTCGAAGTTGGTAACGACGTCGATTGGCACGAGACGCACGTTCTCCTGAAAGCCGCCTTTCCCATCGCCGCCAAGAACGATAAGGCGACCTACGAGATCCCCTACGGTTCCATCGAGCGCACCACGCTGCGAGAGAACTCCTACCAGAAGGCGCAGTTCGAAGTCCCCGCGCTCAACTGGGCAGACTTCGGCGATGCCAAACAGGGGCTCACGGTCGTCAACGATTCCAAGTACGGCTACGACGATGAGGGAAACGTACTTCGGTTGACTCTCCTGCGCTCGCCCGCCTCGCCTGACCCCGATGCCGATCGCGGCGAGCAGCACTTCCGCTACGCGCTCTACCCGCACGCCGGCACCTGGAAGCAGGCACAGACGGTTCATCGCGGCTACGAGTTCAACTATCCCGTCACTGGGGTGCAGGTCGCCTCGCACGAGGGCGCGCTGCCCGAGGAGCACTCCTTCATGTCAGTCGAGAACCCCAACGTCGTCCTGACCGCGGTTAAGAAGGCCGAGGACTCGAATGCCCTCATCGTCCGCATGTATGAGTGGGCGGGTCAAGGCGGCGAGGTCAAGCTCCATCTCCCCGCCGGCGCCACCGCAGCCTCTGAAACCAACCTGATGGAGAAGTCCGAAGGCTCCCCGCTCACCGTCTCCGGCGACACGGTCACCGCACCCATCAAGCCCTTCCAGATTCTCACCCTCGAGGTGAACTACATCCCCGCACCCACACGCACAACCATGACCACCGCCTCCAGCCACTAAGGCACAAACTCACACCCGCCAACGCACAACGTCACACCCGCCAACGCACAACGTCACACTCGCGAAGGCACAACGTAACACTCGCGAAGGCACCAAGTCACAACCGCGAAGGCACAATGAAAAGAGCGGTGCAGCCACCCGGCTGCACCGCTCTTTCTTCGTCCGCAGCATCCCATCCAGCCGCGCGAAGCGGGTGCCCCATGCATCGCACACGCCTCACCGGGCGATGCGTGGGCTCCACTTGCCACAGGCAAGATCCTCGCTTCTACAACGCGCAGGCGAAGCCGCGCGCACAGGCTGGGTTACGCCCTGTCTGCCATCACCTTCGCTTTGTTCTCATCCCGGAGATCTGCTTCTCCCCCGAAAACCTCAATCGCTCTCCACCCCACGAAACCACTCCGCATACTCCGTAGTCCGAGCCATATGTCGATTCAGATCCGGAGCCCCATCCGTCCACCACACCGGCCCGCGCTCTCCTAGCGCAACCTTCGCCGCATCCACCCGCTGTCTCGCCGCCTCACGCGCAGCCGCATCCCCCGCCCGCATCGCAACGCCCTTCGCCCGCCGCGCCGACATCAGCTCGCGCGTCAGCTGCTCTCGCTCCTCGCTGGAAAGCCCGGGATGAGTGCACCGCCACAGCCGCCCACGCACCACAAGATAGCGCCCATCCGGAGTTCGCATCCACCGACCTCGATCTGCCTTATTCAATCCGTTTGGCGCAAAGACCCTCGCGGCCGCCCTACACTGGAAGTGGCAGTTCACTCCGCGAGCGCACGGAGTTGGGCATCCCTCTTCGAAGGAAGACTTACCCCTAAACCGAACGGAAAGAAGACTTTACCGCTAACCTCAATCGAGCGAATACTTTAGCTGTACCTCGCCCGTTAAGCCATGCAAAATGAAGACTTTGCCACCGGAACGGGGGGAGGGGCCCACCTACCGGATCGTCACCAGCACCTTCGCGCCACTTGCATCCGTAAACGACACCGCCCGATCCGTCATCTCCGCCGGCGCATGCCCACTCATCGCCTCACCGACATCAATCACCCGATCCGCCGGCGTGACGCACAGCATCCCCTCAATACAGGTCAGCCCCGCCGGCGTGGCCGGCAGCCCGTTCCAGTGCTGCACCACGAACATCTCCGTGCCGTGCTTCTCCCGCACCAGCACGTCGTTCTCGTAGTTGATAAAGATGCGCGCGTCGTCCTGCACCTCACCATTGCGCGAGATCTTCCCCAGCGGATCCCGCAGATACAGCCGATCGCGATACACCACCGCCAGGGCGATCAGAGCCAGCGTCAGCAACACCAGAAATCGTCGCATACTACTTCTTTTCCTCGTGGTACTCCTGCTCGGTATTAATGCCCCAAAGCTTCGCCTTGTCGACTCGGCCCGTGGCCGCAATCTCATCCACCGCCGTCATCGCCGTCAGCATGCTGTGGTCCTGGTTGTTGTACTTGTGCATCCCATTCCGCCCCACCAGAATCAGGTTCTCGAATCGATCCGTGAACTCACGTAGCTCCTCAAAGCGCGAGTACGTCCCAAAATACGCAGGATACGTCTTTGGCACGCGAACCACATGCCCATCCGTCACCGCATCGGCAGTCAGAATCCCAATCTTCACCACCTCGGCAATGGCAAACTGCTTCAGCGCTTCATCGTCCATCTTCCACAGATCGTCCGTCTCGTAGCAGAAGTACTCGAGCCCGATCCACACCTTCGTCGGGTCCGCCACCAGGTGCGGACTCCAGTTGTTGAAGATCTGTAACCGCCCAAGCTGCACGTCCGGCTCCTGCACATAGATCCAAGTGTCCCGCAACAAGCCGCCATCAGCCTCCTTCACCTTCAGCCGGTCCGCCAGCAACCCCACTGTAATAAAGTCCCGATACTCCAGCCCCTCACTCACCTCGCGCACCGCCGCCGGCACCTCGGCGTCCATCGCCCGCACCAGATCCTTCATCGGCATCGTCGAGAAGAAGTAGTCGCCCGCAAAAGACCGCCGCTCCCCACTCGAGTGAACCGCATCGATCGACAGCACCCGCGTCCCCTCGCAGCGCACCCGGTCAACCGTCCACCCCTTCAGCACCTCGCCGCCCCGCTCACACACCTGGTCCGCCACATGCTCCCACAGCTGCCCGGGCCCAAACTTCGGGTACATGAAGCGCTCGATCAGGCTTGTGTCCGTCCCCTTCTGCGCCACATCACCGCTGTTCCTCCGCATCAGGCTCTTCTTCACAAAGTGCTTCACCGCCGTGGTCAGACTCAGTCCCTTGATGCGCTGCGCGCCCCACTCTGCCGAGATCTCACTGCATGACGTCCCCCACACTTTCTCCGTGTAGCTCTTGAAGAACGTGAGGTACAACTCTCGCCCAAATCGATTGATAAGGAAGTCTTCGAGACTGCGCTCCGGCTGGATCTTTCGCAGCCGCGACCAGAGATAGCTCAGCCCCACGCGAACCGTTCGTTTCAACCCCAGCGCGCGCAGCGTCCCCACTGTCAGACGGATCGGGTAGTCGAAGAACTGCCGCAGGTAATAGATCCTGCTCTTGCGCGGCCGTATCAGCATCACCCGGTCGCTCTCCGCCACCGTCGGCGCCACCACCACTGTTTCTGTGTGCCCATGCGCGCCGGCGCGCGGTCTGTCTTCCACGTCGCTTTCATCCGTGTCGGTCGCAAGCAGGATCGGCCCCGCTCCCCGCAGCACCGGTTCCTGCGATAGCCGCGCCGGGACTGCCACCATCCGCTGCTTGCCTTGATAGCTGATTGGCTGGTCCGCCTCGGCCGCCCCTACCTCCGGCGGCATTAGGTCCATCCACCATTGCATCACACGGTCGCTCTTCGAAAAAAAGCGATGACCCCCGATATCCATCCGGTTGCCCTTGTACCGAATCGTTCGCGAGATTCCCCCGATCTCCTCGCTCGCTTCAAGCACCAACGGCACCACATCCGTCTGCCGCAACAACTCCAAGGCTGCCGTCAATCCTGCCGGCCCAGCGCCAATAATCATCGCGCGCTTAGGCACGATCCGTCGTCTCCGCTCTCCCGCTCATCGTCAGCACAGTCTCCCAGTATATGAGTAGGACGAGGCAGCCCGTCTCCACGCACGCATCCCTCACGTAGATTGTCCTCATTACGTTTGCGCTCTGCGCTAGGATAGTTCTCTGACGATGCGTCGAGTGATCCTCACAGGCGGTAACGGATTCATAGGCTCGCATCTGGTGGAAACGCTGGTTGCCGCGGGAGTCGAAGTCCACGCCGTCGCAAATGCGAACCATCAGAAGCTCGACACGCTTCTTCCCACGGAGCAAATCCACGTCATTCGGCAGAGTCCCTACGCCGCGGCGGAGCTGGTTACCCGTCTCCAGCCAGATGCCATCTTCCACCTCGCAGCCGTCTATGAGGAACCCGTCAGCATTCAATGCATCGCCGAGATGGTCGATGGCAATCTTGCTCTCGGCACAGCTCTTCTCTTCGGAGCCTCGCGTTGCGCAAATCCCGCCGTCTTCGTCAACACCGGCACCTACTGGCAGTTCGACGTAAAGGGCGAGTACACCCCCAATACTGTCTACGCCGCAACCAAGCAGGCCTTTCAGGATCTCCTCTTCTTCTATGAGCGAAAAGGCTTCGTCTCCGCCGTTACCCTCATTCTCTACGACACCTTCGGTCCCGGCGACACTCGCTCCAAGCTGTGGGCCCACCTGCTCGCGCAGCCACGCGGCACCACCATCGACCTCTCAGAGGGCCTTCAAGGAATTGAACTCGTCGCCATTGAAGATGTCGTGCGGGCCTTCCAGCAGGCGGCGCATCTGCTTCACATCGGAACACCGCTCGAGCCGGTCTATTGCGTTCGCTCGCAGAACCGCAGGACGCTGAAGGAGATGGTTGAGGAGCTTAACCGCAGGGGAGAGATGCAGCTCACCCTGCAATGGGGGCATAAGCCTTATTGGGAAGGTCAGGTACTTGAACCCTGGCTCGGTCCACAGCTTCCCGGCTGGTCGCCTCGTATCTCCGTCATCGACGCCCTGGTGTCCCAGGCTCTCAATCGACCGTCCACGTCCGCTAACTCTCCTGTCTCCCAAGGAGTCTCTGCTTGAGTCTCGCCGCAGAAGTCTCCCGGCCCGCAGGTCGCCCCTTTATCTCCATCGTGGTTCCCGTCTACAACGAAGAACCGAATATCCTCCCGTTCTACGAGGCAGTAAACTGCCAGGCTGAACGCCTGGCCGAGCGTTTCGACTTCGAATTCGTCTTCACCGACAATCACAGCCAAGACCAGACCTTTCCGCTTCTCGCTGCTCTCGCTGCCAGGGACGCGCGCGTCCGCGTCTTCCGCTTCTCGCGAAACTTCGGCTATCAGCGCTCCATCATGACCGGCTACTCCGTGGCGCTCGGAGACGCCGCCATCCAGCTCGACTGCGATCTGCAGGACCCACCCGAGCTGGTCGAGACCTTCCTCGATCACTGGCTCGCCGGCGCCGAGGTCGTCTACGGCGTCCGCGTCAAACGCCAGGAAGGCTGGTCGATCAATCTCGCTCGCGCAGCCTTCTATCGCCTTATTGATAAGCTCAGCGAAGACAAGATTCCCGTGGACGCGGGCGACTTTCGCCTTATCAGTCGCCGCATCATCGAGCTGCTCAAGAGCTTCGAAGACGCCAGTCCCTACCTCCGCGGAACCATCGCTGCCCTCGGCTTCAAACAGGTCGGCGTCGAGTACTCCCGCGCCGCGCGCGCTCACGGTGAAAGCAAGTTCCCCTTCTCTAAACTGCTCTCGCTCGCCCTAGACGGTATCCTCAACCACTCGACAGTCCCGCTCCGCATTTCAACCTACTTCGGCCTTGTCGTCTCTGTCCTTACCCTGCTTGGCCTCGCCGGCTACATCGTCGCCCGCCTCTTCTTTGGTTCCAGTTGGCCCGCAGGCTTCGCCACACTCTCTGCCCTCATCCTCGCCTCCATCAGCATCAACGCCATGCTCCTTGGCATCATCGGCGAGTATCTCGGTCGCCTCTACATGCAAAGCAAGAAGCGCCCGCTGACCATCATTGAGCATCAGGTGGATCGATCCAGATCCATCGCCTCCTGACGGCATCCGTCTCTCCTTAACCCAACCACAATCCATCCGCCGCCCTTTCCATCTCCTGTCGATCACGACCTATGCTGAAGCAGCCCGCCCTGGAACCCGCTCTTGGAGCCCATACTCTGGCCGATCGCGCACGCGAGGCCCCTGCCGCCTCTGTCCCAGGCCCGCTCACACGGCTGGACTGGGTCGGCATCGTTCTCTCCGCCGCGATGTTCCTGCTGCTCTCCCTCGTCCGATCCGCCCACACCATCTTCTGGAGCGACGAGATCATGGGCTGGCTCGTTCTTCGAGAAACCTCCCTCGCCACCCTGCTTCACAGCTGGTGGACCGGCGCGGACAGTAGCGGCATCTTCTTCTATCTTCTCGGTCGTCCCTGGCTCGCTATCTTCGGCGCCACGGAGCGCTCGCTGCGGCTCTTCTCCGCCGCCGGTGTCGCCACCGCCTGCGGCCTTCTCTGGGCCTGCGCCCGCCGGTACTACAGCATCGGCGTCGTCGCCGCCATCGTTCCACTCACGCTCGCCATCCACCAGACGATCTTGTGGCAACTTTCAAACGGCAGAACCTACGGCCTCTTTCTCGCCGCCATCGCCCTCACCGCCTACGTCTTCGCCCTCACTGACGCCAGCCGCCCGCTCACCACCAGGCTCCTGGTCCTCACCTTCGTCGCTCACCTTCTGCTCGTCGGTAGTCACATCCTCGGCCCGTTCTACAGTGCCATCTTCTTCGCCGGGCTGCTGCTGCGTGACGCCTTGGAACACGCCTTTCGTCCGCGCCTCTACCTTGCTGCCGCCGCCGGTTGGGTCGCGTTCCTCATCAGCTACCGCAACCTCATCGCCACCGCGGCTCTCGGTAAACCTTCTTTCTGGACGAACAAACCACACCTGCGCGATCTCATCGTCGGCTTCACCGCTGGAGATGGACGTCTCCGAAAAGCTATCTTCCTGCTCTTCGTCCTCGCTCTCCTCGCCGTCCTCAAGAATCGCTTCGGCGCCCGTACGTATAGCTTGGCATCGCGTGAGCCCGTCACCCGCCTCACCCTTCTCGTCATCTTCTTCGTCTGCGTTCCGATCCTCTTCCTTCTGTCGCGAGTCACCACCTCCGTCTTTGTCGACAGGTATCTCCTGCCGATCGTTCTAGGCGACGCACTACTCCTCTGTGAACTCACCACGCAGGTACTCGACGGGTGGAGCGTCGGAGTCCGTGTTCGCCAGTCAGCCTTCGCGCTCATGCTGATTGCACTCGCCGTCATCGTCAAACGCCAGCTGCCTCTCAAATCCGACCTCTATCCGCAGCGGAACTACACTCCCTCGCTCCTCCGCCTCATCCCACCCGATGTTCCCGCCGTCATCACCCACCCTGGCGTCTTCGCCGAGATGGTCTTCTACCAGAACACCCACGCAACCCTGCTCACCCCAGTCGATTGGCCAGTCACACTCGATCGATCGATGAGCCCGGGGTACGTCTCCGGAACGCACGAGATGGAGAACTGGAAGAAGCTCGGCTACTTCGCCAACCAGATCGAAAGTACCAATGCCATCCTCGCCAGCAACCCCCGTTTCGTCGTCATAGCGGAAGAAGGAGAAACCGTCTGGTTCTTCCGCCGCGTCGCATCAGCCGATCGCTACACCATCCAGGATCTCGGTGTGCATCAGGAAGCGGTCAACCTGCTGCATCTCTGGATGGTGACGCGCCGCTAGACCTCACAACTATGGCAACAAGCCGCAGAGGAAATCGTCGGGGGCAGAAAACACCGCCTCACCTAGCTCTTCGCGTGTCCGCCAGAAACCCTTCCAGCTCGCCCGCGCAGTCATCCAACGCCTCGGCCAGCGTACGCATGGAAAGCTGTGGGTAGAGCGACGTCAGCTTGCCCGTCGCCAACCCGGCCGCCAGCGGTCTCGGCGCTCGCTGCCTCAGCTCCGCCGTCGTCACCCCCTCGAGCAGCGAGGCATCCAGCCCCAGCCTTTTCGCAATCGCCTCCGCAAACTCCAACCGCCCCAGCAGCTCCGGCCCACACACATGAAAGATCCCCGAAGCTCCACATTTCACCAGCCCGATCGCCGCCGCGATCAGGTCCAGGTTGTAGGTCGGCGTTGAAACTTGATCCTTCGGCACTCGCATCCGCGTACCCGTCGCCAGGTTCCGCATCAGGCTGTACAGGTAGTTCTTCTGCCGCGCATCCGGCCCGTAGACCACGGTTGTCCGCAGCACCAGCGCGCCCACGCACGCCTCCAGCACTGCCTCCTCGCCCGCCAGCTTACTCCTGCCATACACACTCAATGCCCGTAGCTCAGCACCTTCCGCGTACGGTCCGGGCCTCGCCGGCGCTCCATCAAACACGTACTCGGTCGAGAAGTAAACAAACGGCAGCGCCCGTCTCTGTGCGTACGCCGCCAGCACGCCCGGCCCGCGAGCGTTCGTGTGGAACGCCAGCTCCGGCTGGTCCTCACACGCATCCACCGCCGTCATCCCCGCCACGCAATACACACTGTCAAGCGCGTAGGCATCGAGCAGCGCGGCCGCCTGCTCCACCGTCGCCATCTCCGCAAAATCAAGGTGCAGCCATCCCTCGCGCGCGTGCCGGGTCGTCGGCAACGCGCCTTCAGCGCCACGCCGCTCCGTAAGGTACCGCAGCATCTGTGTCCCTACCTGCCCTGTCGCGCCCGCAATCAGTGTTCGTGGCTGCAAAGTGTCGTGCCTCGCTTCCATCAAGTACGCCGCACGCCGTCAACCTCATTGGCGTTCGTCTCTCCGGCCAACTCGGCCTTCGCCGCAGCTTGCTCCGGACTCGCGCCCGTCCATACTATCCGCGCCGTCCTCCGCCGGACATCACCCACTCGCGCCATGCCTCCGGATCAACACCTCCGCGCAAACAGAAAGCCGGCAGCTCCAGAGCATCTCTGCCCCATCGCCGTCGGCCTTCGTCAAGGATGACCAAGCCTTACGCCGCCGTCCGCTCCGCCACCGCGAACCGCAGGCTGCCGTCCGCCGCCGCGTCAATCACCACATGGTCGCCATGCAGCACGCTCCCATCCAGAATCCGCACCGCCAGCTTGTCCTGCACCATGCGCTGGATCGCTCGCTTCAGCGGCCGCGCGCCATACGCCCGGTCGTACCCGGCCTTGAAGATCGCATGCCGCGCCGGCTCCGTCAGCTCGAGCGTAATCTTCCGATCAGTAAGCAACGCTTGCAGGTCCTTCAAACGAAGATCCACGATATGCGCCAGCTGATCCTCCGCCAGCGGATGGAACACCACGATGTCGTCCACGCGATTCAGAAACTCCGGCCGAAACTGCTGCCGCAGACTCTCCATCACGCGCACCTTCGCATCCTCGAAGCCCTCCTCGCCGTCGGCCCACGCCGTCGTCAACGCACTCGCGCCCACGTTCGACGTCATGATCAGCACCGTGTTCTTGAAGTCCACCGTGCGCCCCTTCGAGTCCGTTAGCCGCCCATCGTCCAGCACCTGCAGCAGCACATTAAACACATCCGGATGCGCCTTCTCGATCTCGTCAAATAGCACCACCGAGTACGGCCGTCTTCGCACCGCCTCCGTCAACTGCCCGCCCTCGTCGTACCCCACGTACCCCGGGGGCGCGCCAATCAGCCGCGCCACCGCATGTTTCTCCATGTACTCGCTCATGTCGATCCGCACCATTGCGGCCTCGTCATCGAACAGGAACTCCGCCAGAGCCCGCGCCGTCTCCGTCTTGCCCACGCCCGTCGGGCCCAGAAAGATGAACGACCCGATCGGCCGCTTCGGATCACTCAGCCCCGCACGCGATCTCCGAATCGCATTCGCCACCGCACTCAGTGCCTCATCCTGCCCAACCACGCGCTCGCGCAGACGATCCTCCATCTGCACCAGCTTCTGCATCTCACCTTCGAGCATCTTCGATACCGGGATGCCTGTCCACTTCGACACAATCGCCGCAATATCCTCCTCGTCCACCTCCTCCTTCAACATCCGCCGCGGCTTCTTCTCTCCAGACCCGGGTGCTCCAAAGTCAGTGCTGCCACGCGAACCGGGTGCACCAGGTCTCGCTTCTGAGACCTGGGTGTCTCGGACGTCATTCAGCGCCGCATCCTCCGCAACCGCCTCCTCCTGTAGCCGCGTCAGCTCGCGCAGCTCTGCCTCGGCCTTCGGAATCTCACCATACTGCAGCTCCGCCGCGCGTTGCAGATTGCCCTTGCGCGTCTCTTCCATCTGTTGAAATCGCAAGCCCTCCAGAGACTCCTTCAGCTCCGCAATCCGTCCGATCGCACCGCGCTCCTGTTGCCAGCGCGCCCGCAACCCGGCCACTGTCTCCTTGATCTCGGCCAGCTCCTTCTCCACATGCTCCAGCCGTTCGCGCGAGTGCGCATCCGTCTCCCGCGTCAGCGCCGCGCGCTCGATCTCAAGCGATGTCCCCTGCCGTTCGAGATCATCAATCTCCACCGGCACACTCCCAATCTGGATCGCCAGCGCCGCCGCCGCCTCATCCACCAGGTCAATCGCCTTGTCCGGCAGAAACCGATCAGAGATATAACGATGCGAGAGCGTCGCCGCCGCCACAATCGCCGCGTCCTTGATCCGCACCTTGTGGTGCGACTCGTAGCGCTCCTTCAGCCCGCGCAGAATCGCAACCGTGTCCTCGACGTTCGGCTCGCCCACGTACACGATCTGGAACCGCCGTTCGAGCGCTGCGTCCTTCTCGATGTACTTCCGGTACTCGTTCAGTGTCGTCGCGCCAATCGCCCGCAACCCGCCTCGCGCCAGCGCCGGTTTCAGCATATTACTCGCATCCATCGCGCCCTCGGCCGCGCCCGCGCCCACCAAAGTATGTAACTCATCGATGAACAGAATGATCTCGCCGTTAGACTCCTCGATCTCCTTCAGCACCGCCTTCAGCCGGTCCTCAAACTCCCCGCGAAACTTCGCTCCCGCAATCATCGCGCCCAGGTCGAGCGAGCACACGCGCTTGCCGCGCAGAATCTCCGGTACGTCGCCCATGAAGATCCGTCGCGCCAGACCCTCCACGATCGCCGTCTTGCCCACACCCGGCTCACCGATCAGCACCGGATTATTCTTCGTCCGGCGCGCCAGCACCTGCACCACCCGCCGTATCTCCTCGTCCCGGCCAATCACTGGGTCAAGCTTGCCCCGCCGCGCTAGCTCCGTCAGATCCTTCGCATACTTCTCGAGCGCCTGAAACTTGCCTTCGGGGTTCTGATCTGTAACCCGTTGCGATCCGCGCACCGCGCTTAGCGCCTTCAGCACCGCCTCATGCGTCGCGCCCGCCGTCGCCAGCGCCACATGCACCGCATCGCCCTTCGCTCTGGTCAGCGCCAGCAGCAGATGCTCGGTCGACACATACTCGTCCTTGAAGTTTTCCGCCTCTTTAAAGCTCGCCTCCAGCACCCGCGTCAGGCTCTGCGACAGCCCCGGCTGCGCGCTCCCTCCACTCACCTTCGGCAGCTTCGCCACCGCCGCATCCATGCCCGTGCGCAGCGAGTCCACGGCCACGCCTACCCGCTCGAGTACCGGCAGCACCACACCTTCCTTATCCTCCAGCAACGCCGCCATCAGGTGCACCGGCAGTACCTCCGGATTGCCATTCTCCGCCGCCAGCCCTTGCGCGCCTTGCAGCGCCTCCTGGCTCTTTACCGTCAACTTCTCCCACTTGATCGCCATCTCGTCTCCCCTCGCCGCGTTCCTTCCTGACTTGCCTTGCGCTTCTTCTTTCTGTCTTCTCCTCTAGCGCCCGCTCGCACATCCAAACACACAACACATGCCCGATCCCGCACCAGCCCCGCCGCTAGACTCGCTACCCTCCGCCGTCCTTCTCGCCTTCACCGGCGGCCTGCTCGACGCCTTCGTCTACCTCAATCACGGCCACGTCTTCGCCAGCGCCATGACCGGCAACGGCGTTCTCTTCGGCATCGCCCTGCTCAGCCACGACACCACACAGGCCATCCGCCACGTCATCCCTGCCGTCGCCTTCCTCGCCGGGGTCGCCGTCAGCAAGCTCTTTCAGACCACTCTAGGCTCCCGCGCCGCCGTTGGCGGTCTCCTGCTGGAACTCGTCACACTCTTCGCCGCCTCCTGGCTCCCGACGAGCTTTCCCAACATGGTCTTCACCGCCGTCATCGCCTTCGTTGCCTCCTACCAGGTCTCCAGCTTCCGCAAAGTCGACGCCTTCGCCTACAACTCCACCTTCATTACCGGCAATCTCCGCACCGTCGGCGACGGCATCTTCGAAGCCCTGTCCTCCGCCTCCGATTCCGCCGCCCGCGCCGCCGGCCGCCGCAAGTTCCGCGATCTCTCGCTCGTCATCCTGGGCTTCCTCTTCGGCGCCACGCTCGGCTCCTTGCTCGCCCCCCGCTTCGGGAATCACACCCTCTGGTTCGCCCTTCCGCCGCTCGCTATTGTTCTCGTCCTCTCCCGCGGGACCGCGAACCCCTAAGTTCGCGCCTGCATACTCCCGATCCGACCTGAGCAATAGGCGACGCCGGCTTCGCCCCTTACCCTCCAGAGTCAACCAGACGCCTTCCTTCTGCCCTTCCACCTCGACCGTCTTCGTGGCACTCGGCATCGGTCCGCTCCCGATCTCGACCTGGACCTGGACCTGGACCTGGATCTGGATCTGCCGTGGCTTCGCCTCCGCCTTATTCGCGATCGTCACCGTCAGCACGCCATCGAGAGACCCCGCACTCACCGCGTTCGTCTTCACCGTCGGCGGCAGCGTGAAACTCCCGGTATAGCTGCCGGACCGCCGCTCACTCCGACGAAAAGTTCTTTCGTATCCGAAGCTCCACCAGAATAGATGCTCACCTTCGGTAGTAGTTGCATGAAATATGACATAGATAGACTCAAGTACAGCCACAGTCAAAGTGGAGAACTGCTCCCTGATCGAGATCCCTACCGCGAAAGTGGTACCGTCCCGACCCGGAAGTGGCAGTCAGCGAACAACTTGCGGCGGCTACCCTGAACACGTCTCATTCCTCTGGAGATTGTGCCCGTGGTCCCGTTCCGCTCTCATCTCGCCGCCAGCCTTGCCCTCGCACTCGTCACCGCGACGTTGCTGATGGGCGGCTGTGCCTCGAGCTCCACCTCCACCCCCGCCGCGACCACCTCCGCCCCGTCGTCCACCGCCCCTGTGGGTACGCCGTCCACCCCCGGCACCCTTCGCGGACGCGCCCAGGCCGGTCCCAGCCAGATCTCCGGTTCACACATCTATCTCTTTGCCGCCAATACCGCCAGCTACGGCGCCCCCAGTATCTCGCTGCTCGACCCCACCGCGCCCGGCGTCCTCACGGATAACGCCGGCAGCTACGTCGTCACCGACGCACAGGGCGACTTCAGCCTCACCGGCCTTTACCAGTGCACACCCGGCCAGCTCGTCTACGTCCTTGCCCGCGGCGGCTCCCCCGCCGGTGAATCGGTCAACCCCTACCTGTCGCTCATGTCCACCTTCGGCGTCTGCCCCGCAGCCGGAAATTTCATCGACCAGATCAGCTTCGTCAACATCAACCAGGTCTCCACCGTGGTCAGCGTCTACGCCCTCGCCGGCTTCCTCACCGACAGCCTCCACGTCAGCGCCGGCCCCTCGGCCAACGCTCTGACCGGCATCACCAACGCCTTCCTCTCCGCCGGCAAGCTGATCGACATCGGCAGTGGCAGCGTCAACGCGTACACCGCTGGCGACAACGCTTCGATTCCCGTGGCCACCTTGGACACCCTGGCAAACCTGCTGGTGCCCTGTTCCAACGCCTCCTCCACCTGCGGCTCCCTCTTCACGCTGGCCACCGACGCCGCCGGCAATCAACCCGCGGACACCGTCCAGGCCATGCTGAACATCAGTCAGAACCCCGGAGCCAACGTTCCGGCGCTCTTCGCCCTCGCCGGCGCACAGCCCTTCCGTCCCGCGCTCGCCGCCGCGCCCAGTGACTGGACCATCGGCATCACCTACTTCTCTGAGACCATGGCCGGCCCCTACTTTCCCGCATTCGACGCCGCCGGCAACCTCTGGGTTCCGGGCTACGCCAACAACACCCTCACCGAGTTCGATCCCTTCGGCAACATCCTCTCCGGCAGCAACGGCTTCACCGGCGGCGGCCTCGCCCAGCCCTTCTCCGTCGCGGTCGATGCCTCCGGCAACGCCTGGGTCTCGAGCTACGGCGCCATCTCCCCCGGCGCGCCCGTCGTCTCCGAGTTCGCCCCCAACGGCACCCCCATCACCTCGAACGGCTTCTCCTGCGGCAAAAGCTGCTCGTTTCTCGCCATGGACTCCAGCCAGAACCTCTGGGTCTCCGGCGCTCCGGAGGTCTCCGTCCTGCGTAACTCCGGCACCATGCTGACCGCGTTCACTCCCAACAGCTTCTCCTCCGGCATCGCGGTTGATAGCCAGGGCCGCGGCTGGGCCATCGGCTCCGGCCGCAACCTCTCGCGCCTCACCGTGCCCGCCACCATCGCGCAGTTCGGCGAAGGTGTCACCGCCGCCGCCGGCAACGAAACCAACGCCCTTGCGATCGACGCCGGCGACAACATCTGGTTCACCAGCCCCAAAAACAACACTCTCGGCAAGTTCTCAGGCGACGGCACCGCCCTGTCACCCGCATCCGGCTTCACCGGCGGCGGCCTGAGCGGCCCGACCGGCGTTGCAGTCGATGGCTCCGGCCGCGTCTGGATCGCCAATCGCGACGGCAACTCCATCTCTGCTTTCACTGCGGATGGCAAGCCGATCTCCACCTCGGCCGGATTTCAGGCGCCCGGTGTCTCAAACCCGCGCGGCATCGCCGTCGATCCCAGCGGCAACGTCTGGATCACTGACTTCACCGGCAACGCTGTCACGGAGTTCCTCGGCGCCGGCACCCCCACCGCCACCCCCCTCACCTCTGCGAACCACGGACAGCGGCCTTAAACCCGGCTGTTTTGCCGAGGTTAAGCCGCAACTCGCTGACGTGAAGCAGGAATTCGCAGCGATGTCGCGTGATCGCCTGCGGCCGGCGCTCCCTTCCAGTTTCCGCAGACACACGTTCCGGGAGACTTTCTTCCGTTAGGCGAAGCAAGCGCTCGCCAGCAACGCCGGAAACGCGCATGGTAGAAGGCATCACGAAGAGAAGACCTTCCGGGTGCCAAGGGATCGCCTCTATGGCGAAGCGCAGGCACGGACCGAGCCGGATCGGTCTCCGCGTGCGATTCGATCCACTCCGAGGCCGTCTCCATGTTTCTTGTTCCCAGGAAGTTTCTGTTTCTGCTCTTCATCTTTGGTGGCGGCATCGCTGCCAACGCCCAATCGACGCTGGCTTCCATCAACGGAACGATTCACGATGGAACGGAGGCAACGGTCGCGGGGGCGACGATCACGTTGCACCGGGAACAAAGCAATACCGACCGGCGGGTGACGGCCGGATCCGATGGCAGCTATACCGCGTTGAACCTGGAGCCGGGAACGTACTCGGTTCGGGTGGAGCGCGAGGGGTTCGCACCAAATACCAGCACACATCTTCAGCTGGACCCGCGGCAGCAGCTTCGGCTGGACGTGGATCTCTCTGTCGCGGCCGTGAACCAGACGGTGCAGGTCGACGCCAGCGACGCGGGCACCATCACCACGGACAATGCCTCGATCTCCGCGGCCCTCAGCCCCCGCGACGTGCTCGACCTCCCGGCCAACTACCGCGGAGCCGGATCGACCTCACCCCTGAACGTCATCCAGACCCTGCCAGGCGTGCAGCCGGACTCGGGTGGATACCCGCCGACGCCCTCCGCCTCGCCGAACCCCGGCATCAAGTTCTCCATTCAGGGCGGTCTGCCCTCGCAGTCGGAGACCACGGTCGACGGCATCTCCGCGCAGAACCAGACCTCGAACAACATCCAGGCGGATGCCTTCCCCTCCGCCGAGTCCATCGCCGAGATCCGCGTCGACGGCGTGAATAACAACGCCGAGTACGCCCAGCCGGGCGAGATCACAACTGTAACTAAATCAGGCACGAACGGCCTGCACGGCTCTGCCTTCTGGTACTTCCAGAACCGCGCCTTCGATGCGATTCCATATGGCACGAACGCCGCCAACAAGCCGCAGAAGGTCGCCAACGATTTCGGTGGATCCGTCGGCGGCCCCGTCGTTCTGCCTCACCTCTACAACGGACATAACCGCACCTTCTTCTTCGCGACCTACGAAGGTCTCCGCTTTCCCCAGTCCGTTCCGGTGCAGTACCTCGTGCCGACGGCGCGGATGAAGGCCGGCGACTTCTCGCAGGAGACCTCCGTCCTGCAGAACCCGTTCGCCCCGGGAACGGTGTATCCGAACCAGAAGCTGCCTTCGATCAACCCAAGCTCAGCCGCGTTCCTCTCGTTGTTCCCGGACCCGAACCTTGATCCCGATCAGTCCGTCCAGAGTGCCTTGCTCCCCACAAGTCCCCACGCTGGATACAACTATCTCAGCACACGGCGGAACGACATCAACTCCAACCAGTACGATCTGCGGCTCGATGAGACGCTCGGCGCGAAGGCGAACTTCTTCGTGCGCTACACCAACAAGAGCATCAATCAGTCCCAGCCCTCCACCCTGTCCCTGCCCGTCGGCACGGCCTTTGCTAACTACAAGATCTTTGCCACCGCGTTCAACTACGCGTTCACGGCGCATCTGGCGAACGAAGTGCGGTTCGGTTTCACGCTCGAAGAAGACGGCAATCAGAACCCCTTCAACGGTCAGTCCATCACGCAGGCCGCCGGACTCAACGGCCTCGCACCCACATTTCCGTTCAACGGACTAACTCACCTCGGCTTCACACAGCTGACGAGCGTCGGCAATCGCTTCAACACCACCGAGCGCTCCCGCCTCTTTCAGTATGTTGATAACCTCACATGGCAGCGCGGCGCCCACACCATCCGCGTCGGCGGCGACGTCCGTCATCTCGGCGCCTTCACCCCGCTCAGCTTTACGCCGTCAGACAACTACGGCAACCTGTACTTTCAGCAGACCGGGAGCTACACCGGAAACGAGTTCGCCGATTTCCTGGTGGGCACACCCTACCAGACCCAGACCGATAGTGTGACCTCGGATAACAACGGCACATCAACGGCATACGCCTTCTACGTGCAGGATAGCTGGAAAGCAACCACCGACCTCACGCTCACCTTTGGTCTCCGCTACGAGCTGCATCCAGCCTTCGCCTCCTCGAACGGCGAGATCGCGAACTTCGATCCCTCCGTCGCAAAGTCAGGAAGCCTGATCTATCCTAATGGCTACGCCGGCCTGCTCTCCGTGCAGGAGCTGGCGAACGTCAATGCGTGCCCCACAGCGGGAGTCGACAATCCCTACGCCAGCGGAGCTGCCGCGAACGGCGCACCCTGCACGCCGGTGCTCTCGAACTCACAGGCAGGCTTACCGGCCGGTCTGCGAACAACCCCGAAGCTGCGCTTCGAACCGCGACTCGGCTTCGCCTATCGCCCCTTCGGAAATGATCGAACAGCCATCCGTGGCGGCGCAGGCTACTACAACATCACGACCTCCGGCGCGCTCTTCTATGCGTTGACGGGAACGCTGCAATCGAACCTGCAGACCTTCAACAATTCGATCTCGGCGAGCGGACCGGCATTCGCCTTCCCCAACATCTCCGCCAACTCGGCCAACGCCTACACGGGCCCGCAGCTCGGCAGCACCACCTTCTACTCGGCGGTAGACACGAACTGGCACGATCCGTATTCGTTACAAACCAACCTGTCGATCGATCATGACTTCGGTCGCGGCTTTGGCCTGCGCGTCTCCTACGTCGGTCTCAAGACCTGGCATCTGGTCTGGCAGCCGGAGATGAACATGCTGCAGCCCTCCTCCACCACGATCGCCGCGGATCAGCCGCGCTCCGCGTTTCCGTTCCCCAACTTCTACTCGATCTACAACCGCGCGACCTCTGCGCAGGCAAGCTACCACTCCGGCCAGGCGGAGCTCTCCCACCGCTTCAGCCGCGGCCTGTCGCTCGCAAGTGCCTACACCTTCGCAAAGAACCTCTCCGACAACCAGGGCACCTACGGCGCGAGTTCGGGCCAGTCCAGCTTTGTGGATGAGCAGGGCGGCTACGACGCAACGTACAGCTACAACCGCCAGCTGGACTACGGCAACGTCACCGGAACGCGTCGCCATCGCTGGCTCTCAAGCAGCGTGTACGAGCTGCCGGTCGGTCGCGGCAAGCGCTTCGGCGGCGGCATGAATCACTTTGCGGATCTGGCGGTCGGCGGTTGGCAGGTCTCGAACATCTTCCTCATGCAGTCAGGTCCCTTCCTCACCACGTTCATCTCTGGCAGCAACACCGATCCGTCGGGCACGGGCTCGGGAACGCTCTTCTTTCGGCAGCAGAGGCCGGATCGCGTGGCGAACGGAAACCGCGGCAGCGGTCGAACCCGCAGAAACTGGTTTAACAACGACGCCTTCGCCTGCCCCGGCAGTGTCGGCTTCGCGTCGCTGCAGGGTGGCGCGTGTGACGTCGGCGGCGTCGATACCAATGGCAACCCCGTCGCGCCGATCGGCCGGTTCGGCACGGAATCCGTCGGCGATCTGCAGGGCCCAGGCACAGTCAGTCTGTCGTCAGGGGTGAGCAAGACCTTCGTGATCGTCGAGGGCGTGCGGCTGCGCGCCGAAGGCACCTTCACCAACGTCCTCAACCACACCAACCTCGCCGACCCGAATCTCGATGTCACCAACCCCGCCTTCGGAACCATCACGCAGGCGCGCGGGTCTGACTTCGGCGGCAACCGCACCGGCCAGGTCTCCATGAAGGTGGAGTTCTAGGGGAATCTTTCTGGCGAATGTCCGGGATCGCCTCCGGTGGTGCATCCGACAGGAAAGATGAGGAGAGACGATGCCGAAGGTTGAAGCACTGCTGTGCGACATTGATGGGACTTTGGTAGATAGCAACTGGCTCCATGCGGAGTCGTGGCAGCGGAGTTTTGCTGAGATTGGTCTTGAGCTCGAACTCGACGCCGTGCGGCGGCAGATTGGCAAAGGCGGCGACGAGCTCATCCCGGTCTTCGTGTCGTGGTGGCGGCAAGAAGCGATTCAGGAGCCGCTGGACGCTTACCGCAAGTTTCTCGTGGAAAGCGAGTACCTGCCGAAAGTGAAAGCCCTGCCGCGGGCAAAGGAGTTTCTCCAGCGAGTGAAGGCGGCAGGCATTCGGCCCGCGCTGGCCACTTCGGCGAGTACGAAGGATCTTCAGGTATACAAGAAGATCGTGGGGATGGAGGATCTAATCGAGGAGCAGTCCAGCGCGGACGATACTGAGCGAGCCAAGCCCCATCCGGATATCTTCCAGGCGACGCTCAAGAAGCTGAAGCTGCCCTGCGAAAAAGTGCTCGCGCTTGGCGATACGCCGTACGATGCGGAGGCAGCAGGCAAGGCGGGGATCCTGACCATTGGGGTGGAGAGTGGTGGATGGGACCGAAGCGATCTGCTGGAGGCCGGATGCATCGAGGTTTACAAGGATGTGGCGGAATTGCTCGAGCGCTTCGATGAAAGTGCGCTGGGGCGGTGGAGTCACTAAAGAACCGACGTATCGGGCGTGGGACTGGTGTGGCGCTGGCCGTATTTGCAGAGCTTCAGCACCGGACACTTCGGGCACTGCGGATCAGCAAACGTGCAGAGCGTCTGCCCATGAATCTTAAACAGCGCATGATCCTGCTGCAGCGTCTCCGCCGTCCAGGTCTCAGGCACGAGCCGCATCAGCAACTCCTCGGTTCGCTGCGCATCGCCTCGCGGCGTAAGCCCGATGCGATGCGCAACGCGGAGATGGTGCGAGTTCATCACCAGCGCTGGGCGGCGTAGCGTCGAGAAATTGACGACCTCAGCCGAAACCATCGGCCCAGCCCCAGGAAACTGCTCGATCCACGCACGAATCTTCTCCGTGCGGTACTTGGCCAGAAAGTCGAGCGAAAGCTCGCCGGTGCGGGCCGTGATCTGCTGCAAAGCCAGCTTCAGATTCGGCGCCTTCTGCTCGGGATACGTCACATCCGCGATCGCAGCCTGTATGGCATGCACCGGTGCCTCGCGCAGGTTCTCCCATGTGCCGAAGCGGCTGCGCAGGTTGCCAAGCGCCGCGTAGGTGATCTCGGTGCGGGTGCGGGCGGCGAGCACGGAGTAGATAAACTGCGTCAGCGGATCCCACCGCTCGCGCATCTCCGTTTCGCCATAGTAGCCGAGCAGAAGCCGATGCACATGCGGCAGGCGATCCGGATCCGCCGGCGGCGTGGGTGGGGGTGGAATGTGCGCGTCTGGAAAGAGGCTATCGTTCATGCGGTGCGGGCGGCGCGATCTGTTTGGAAAGACAGTGACCGGAGCTTGGGTTGAGGGCCTCGCTCTCGATCATCGCCAGCTCTTAGCCGGCGCTCTGCGATGCTTCCTTCACCTCGTTGTAGAGCGACCCAAAAGGATCCTTCACAACGCTGCCGGCAATGTCGTCAAGCGACTTGCCATGCTTGTACATAAGGTAGGCGGCGGCTGCGCCGGAGAGAATCGTGATCCAGAAAAAGGCTTTACGCATGGGGGGAGCTCCTGTTGCGATCGGGATGAGGTGCGCTGAGTCTCAGGCGATGAGATGCAGGATTCTCACAACGAAGCCGGCACCTGGCGGAACTCCGTGCCCAGCTTCGTGCCCGTGCTGTCCTGCAGCCCCCAGGCCATGCGCGGCGTATTGTGCGCCAGCCCGAAGCGGCCATCCGGGCCCAGCAGGATGATGCCGCCATGGCCGCCGAGCCGCTCAAAAAGGTAGTCGATCGCCGCACCAGCAGCCTGCTGCGGCGAGGAGCCCGCGGCCACGCGATCGACCGCCCATTTGCCCAGGACCAGCTTCATAATCGGCTCGCCCCAGCCCGTCAGTGACACCGCGGCTGAGAGATTGTCGGCATAGCAGCCGCAGCCGATCAGCGAAGAATCACCGACGCGGCCCGGCGCCTTCGAGAGCGTGCCACCCGTAGACGTAGCCGCCGCAAGGTTCCCCTCGGCATCGATGGCGACAGCGCCCACCGTGTCGTGCGAAAACAGCGTGGGATTATCAATCTGGAGCGCATCCGGAAGCGAGCGCTCGGCTTCGGCGGCAAGATCAGCCTGCGTAAGGGCGGGGTCCGGCTGGGAGAGTTCGCCAGAGAAGGTCGTGTCTGCGGCGCCAGCGAGTTCGGCCTGCTGAAAGCGCATCAGGCGCTCACGTTCGCGCGGAACGATCAGCTCGGTATTGTCGATCAGCTCCATGCCATGTTGGCGCGCGAAGCGCTCAGCGCCGGTCCCGACAAAGTAGACATGAGGGCTGTGGTCGAGCACCAGGCGAGCGGCATGGATCGGATTCCGCAGGCGCTCCACGCAGGCCACGCCCCCGGTCCGCAGGTTGGCCCCATTCATCAGCAGCGCATCGAGCTGCACCCGGCCATCGCGGGTCAGGAACGAGCCCCGCCCCGCGTCAAAGGTATCGTCGTTCTCCATGCTGGCGACGGCAGTCTCCACCGCGTCGACGGCAGAACCGCCACGGAGAAACTGCGACCAGCCGGCAGCGAGGGCATCGGCAATCCCCCGCTCGTGAGCGGCGACCGCGTCGTCAGGCATCGCCCAGGCGCCACCATGGATAAGAAGAAGAGGTCCGATCGGCATCTATCGTAAGTCTACGGGAGACGCAAAGGCAGCATCCCGGATTGGCTCGACCGGTGCCACACCAGATCCGTGTCTGAGAACATCTTGGCCAGCTCGTTATCCACCGGAATCAACCGGCGAACCAGCTTTCGGGCGGCAAAGGCGATCGGCGATGACCGCATCGCGGCGAGGTCCGTCAGGGTCTCCGTCGTGAACGAGTGCCGGATCGGATGCGAGGTGCCACCCTCGATATAGAACCGTCGCGAGCCGGCCGCGATCTCATGCTCCATGAAGTACGACCGCATGACTAGGCTGAGCGAATAGAGCGGCATGCCGTCCCGATTCATCTGCCACAGCAGCTCGGAGCCCGCCTTGAACCGCCGCCCACCAACCAGGCTAAGCCATCGGCCGTCCCTGTCGCGCATGCCCATCAGCAGCGGCCGGGCAAGCTCCTGCAGGGATTCATACCGCCACGCCGCGACATCGTCCGGTACGGCAAACATCGATTCTCGATTGAAGGCGAGGAAGTCTGCCTTGCGAATCTCCACGAAGGGAACAAACGTGCAGCCGAGCTCTTTCTCCGCCCGCCGCCGGTAGTACCGCATGTTGCTGCGCGTGCGCTGTCCAATCTTCGCGAGCGTCTTGTCGAAGCTCTCCTCGAGCGGCAGATACTCAGCGATCTCGCGCGTCCGCGTGGCCCAGCGGCTGGCCATCTTCGACGAAAGATCGGTGACGACCGGCGCAGCTTCGTCCTGCTCTTCGCGGAAGGTGATCATGGCAATGTGGGCGCCACGGTTCAGCAGAGTCTGTGTCGCGAAGTGAGCGATCTGCGACCGAAGATGGGCAGGAGCCACCAGGGTGTTCCGGCCGGAGCGATCGTTGGTCGTGTAGAGCCCCGTCCCGCGGCTCAGGATGTTGTACTCGAAGAGCAGGAGCGCGCCGAGAAGGCTCTCCGGCGTCAATTCAGAGCTCTTCGCGATCAGCATCAATCGGGGGACACGCTTCAGAAAGCCCGGCTTCGAGAGGAAGTACGTCATGTCCTCCATCGCGCCCGCCTGATCACAACGATCAGCGAACTGCAGCAGCAGATCACTCAGGGCCAGGATTGCCTTGGTGCCGCTGACAATCTGCACGTGAGGCTGTAACTGCAGCTTCGTCTTCGCCCGCACGGAAGAAGACAGCTCCGAGCTCAAAGGAATGCCGGCAGTCAGTGTTGCAGTGGAATCCGATCCTGTGCGGACCGGAGTTCCAGAAAGATTGCGCTTGGGCGCAACGGAGGTGGAGCTCATGGCGATGCCATCCTGGCTAGGTTTAGGTCTAAGAAGATGTCGTCCTCTGATCCTAGTCATCGGCCGAAAATGTGCAGATTTAATGATCGTTTTGCACATTCGTTCGTAACCTGCGTCCGAAGTATCGGTAACGAACCGGGCACATCGATCTTTTTGTCGCTCAATTACTTAGCTCTTATTAAGAGCTGCACGCGGCATACACGCGACAGCCAAGGTCTCGGCATACATTCATGCGGACGCTCGAAGCGACGGCGATCGCATCCCAGGGAACTGGAAGGGGATCTCTCAAATGCCATCCAGTGTCATCGCGGCAATGCACTACGACGCGGGCACGTGCGTGCTTACCGTGATCTACCGCGGAAAACAGGGAAAATACCGGTACTTCCATGTACCGCCGGCGGAGTGGGAGGCCTTTCGCGCCGCGCCATCAAAAGGGACCTACCTGAACACTATCTTCAAGGAAAAGCAGTATCGATTCGAACGCGTCCAGGAGACCGCAGCCGGCACCCGGACGCGCTAGGAGAGATCCCCCGGCTTCATGCGTTCGGTCTGCACGTAGGTGTACCGGATGCGGTGGATGACCGTAATGGTCGAGAAGACGGCAAGCACCCACAGAGCCGGCGCCATCACCCCCCAGTGGTTGAAAAGAGCCCCAAGGATGATCAGCACAACGCGCTCCGGCCGCTCCATGAAGCCGACCTTGCATGAGCCGATTAGCGCCTCGGCCCGCGCGCGGGTGTAGCTCACCATCAGCGAGGCCGTCATCACAAACGCAACCAGGACAACGTAAAAGAAACGATTACCGCGGGCGTAGTAGACAAGCAGCCCAAAGAAAAGCGCCACGTCGGAGTACCGGTCCATCACGGAATCAAAGAAAGCGCCAAACAGGGAGACCTGGTTCGTCAGCCGCGCGACACGGCCATCGACCATATCGAACAGTCCCGCCCCGATCACCACCAGGCCGGCGTAGAGGAACATACGATCTGCATGCTCACCGCGCGCATATCCAAATAGGACGGCCGCAACAATATTGATCAGCAGGCCGATAAACGTCAGCGTGTTGGGCGAGATGCGCGACAGAGCCAGGCCGTTGACGATCTTCTGCAACAGCCAGCCGGAGCCTCTTCCGAATTGGCTCGTCCATGTCATCTATCGCTGACGACTCGATCCTTGAATACTGCCCTCGGTCCTGGCATGCCTACTCGGCGGTGTCGTGGATCGTCGTCAGCTTCAGCACTTCGAGCTCACGTTTGCCGTTGGGCGTCACCACCGTGGCAATGTCGCCGAGTTCCTTACCCACTAGGGAGCGGCCGATCGGCGAGGTGGTCGAGATCAGGCCCTGAGCAACATCGGACTCTTCGCTGGTGACGAGCTTGTACGTGAGCTCTTCGTTCTTGGTCGAATCAAACACGACAATCGTCGAGCCGAAGCCGACCTTGTTCCGTGGGATGTTCGCCAGATTGACCATGGCGAGCTCGCCCATGCGCTTCTTGAGCTGGCCCAGGCGGGCGTTCACAAACTCCTGCCGCTGCTTGGCGGAGTGGTATTCGGCATTTTCGGAGAGATCCCCGAGAGCGACAGCCTTCTTGATCTCGGCGGGAAGTTCGGTCGTCAGCTCGTACTCAAGCTGCGTGATCTCCTCCTGCAGCTTTTTCATGACGTGGCTCGGCATGTTGATCTGTTCTGCCATTGAGGAACCTTTCAGGGATAGGGCAAAAACGCGATCAAGCGCACAGAGAGAATCCTCCCCGTCGCGCAGGCGCGTGAAAGCTCGATTATACGCAGGGCCGCACGGGCTGTGCTCTCATGTGCCGGAGGGCTCGTCCAGCCGCGCACGCGCCGCCGCAAATGCACGCGCCGCAAGAAAGCCTTGAAGAATCAGCACCGCCGCCACCTGATCCACCAGCTCGCGATGCTCCTGCCGTGGTTTGCCCATGGCGTAGAGCTGCTGGTGCGCCTCGCTGGTGCTCAGGCGCTCGTCCGAGAGATGCACCGGCAGACCAAACGCGGCCCGCAGCTCCTCCGCAAACGCCTGCGTCTTTGCGGCCTGCGGGCTAATCTCGCCGGACATATGCAGCGGATTGCCGACCACAATCTCCGCCACCGCATGCTTGCGCACCACCCGCCCAATGGACTTCACGTCGGCATGCGGTGTGCCGCGGTGGAGCGTGAACAGCGGCTGCACGGTGTAGCCGAGCGGATCCGTGATCGCCAGCCCAATGCGCTTGCGGCCCACATCCAGGGCAAGGATGCGCGGCGGCAAGGGCGCAGGCGCAATCTCGGGTTGGAGCGGCTCGTCCACCTTCGCAGTGTAGCCGTGCGTCCCGGCACCGGGGGCTGCTGCAGGCAACGGCGCGATCTCTTTAGAATGGGACCGGAGGTGCGGTCTGAAGAAGCTTGGCCTATTCCTGACGATCCTGCTGCTCCTTGTGGCCGCGGCGGCATGGCTGCTGCTGGTCCCGTACGGCCCGGCAAGGGAGACCTTCGTCGATATCCCGAGCGGCAGCGGAACGCCGCGCATGGCGGCGCTGCTTGAGACAAACGGCGTCGTCCGGAGTCGCTACGCCTTCGATCTCCTGCGATTGGCGAAGGGCGGTCGGCTGCGAGCGGGCGACTACCGCTTCGATCACCCGGCCTCGGCCCTGGAGGTCTACAACCGCGTGGCACGCGGCGATGTCTACACCCGCACCCTCGTGATCCCGGAAGGCTTCAACATCTTTGACATCGCCCGTACCGTGGAGAGCGCCGGTCTCGGCCCGGCCGAAGAGTTTCTCGCGGCCGAGCGCGGCAACACCGCGTTGATCGCCGATCTCGTCCCCGGCAGCCACCCGGCCTCACTCGAGGGCTTTCTCTATCCCGATACCTACCGCTTCTCGCGGCACACCACCCCTGCCGGCATGCTCGCGGCCATGGTCAAACGCTTTCGCCAGCGCACCGCAGACCTGAACTTGGGCGCGAACGCCCTGCGGATCGTCACGCTGGCCTCCATCGTCGAAAAAGAGGTCGGGCAAAGCACCGAACGGCCGCTGGTCGCGAGTGTCTTCGAGAACCGACTGGCAAAGGAGATGCCGCTGCAGACCGACCCAACCGTCATCTACGCGTCGCTCTTGGACGGACGCTACCGCGGAACCATCTACGCGTCGGACTTGAAGGCTGACTCCCCCTATAACACCTATCGCCACGCCGGCCTGCCGCCGGGCCCGATCGCCTCTCCCGGACTGGCCTCCCTGCGCGCCGTCCTCCATCCCCCGAAGACCGACTACCTCTACTTCGTCAGCGATGGCGCCGGCCATACGAAGTTCTCCACCACCTTGGCCGAACACACATCTCACGTGGCCGAGTTGCGACGGCAGGGGACACCGCGATGACACCCCACCGCATCGAACAGGTTTCGAATCGTTTCTCGTTAGGGATCGATCCAATCCCAAACAGTGAGATCCTCCCTGCTGTGCGGCACTGAAGCTTTTCCGCGCCTGAACGCTATACTTCGAGATTGTGCTGATGTTCCGACAACCTGCCCGTTCTGCGATCCTCTGCCTGGCGCTTGCCCTGACCGGCTGTGTTTCGCGAACGCACCTGGTGAGAAAAATACGTCGCGCCCCGGTGGTGCAGAGTACCTCGCTGGACGGTCTGGTGCTCGGCATCAACCGCCGCTACGACGAGATCCAGACCATGAATCTCACCGTGGAGATCTCAGCCTCGACAGGCGGCGGACAGACTGGCCAGGTCAAAGACTATCCGGCCTTCTCCGGCTACATCTTCTTCCGCAAGCCAACGGATCTGCGCGTCCTCCTGCTGGTCCCGGTCCTGCGCTCGAAGGCCATGGATATGGTCAGCGACGGCAAGACCTTCAAGCTGCTCATCCCACCGCGCAACAAGGCCATCGTCGGCAGCAACGAGGTCACAACGACGTCGAAGAACGGTCTCGAGAACCTGCGGCCCTACGTCTTTCTTGACTCCATGTTGATCCACGGGCCCGGCTCTGACGAGATCGTCTCCCGCACCCAGGACACGCGCGTCATCGAGACCACCGACAAGAACAAGGATCTCGTCGAACTGCCGGACTACGACCTGCAGATCCTGAGCAAGCCCAACGGACAGATCGCCCGCACCGATCGCGTGTTGCACATCAGTCGCGACAATCTGCTGCCCTACCAGCAGGAGATCTACGATGGCACCGGGCAGATCGTCACGCGCGTGAACTACAGCAACTACCAGGACTTCGGAACCATCCGCTTCCCGGCGAAGATCGTCATCGAGCGCCCCCTCGACCAGTACGTCCTGACCCTGACCGTCACGAAAGCCACCTTCAACGAGAAGCTGGAAGAAGATCAGTTCGACCTGAAGATCCCCGACACCGTTCCCGTGCAGCACATGAAGTAGCTTAATCGTCGGCCGCTGGAGCTAGGGCTGCAGCCCCGATCGTTCCGCGTGCTGCGCGATCGCCGCGGTAATTGCCAATGCCAGCGCAAGCGCGCGACGGCCTTCCTCTCCGCTCACCACCGCCCCTGCTCCCGTGCGCACGCTGTTGAGGAAGGACTCGATCTCCAGCCGCAGCGGTTCGCCCGGCGTCACCGGCACCTTGCTCAGCGAGAGACCGGGCGAAGGATGCCCCGACTCCCCCGGGTTCCGTGCCAGCGCGGCGAGCTGCGCGGGATCCATGCCGGCCGCCGCGCGCACATCGATCAGCAGCAGGTCCTGCCGCGCAAAGTCCAGCGAAAGATACTGCTGCGGCTGAAAGAAGCGCAGCTTGCGAACCCGCTCCGTACTCACGCGGCTGGCCGTAAAGTTGGCAACGCAGCCGTTCTCAAACTCCACGCGAACATTCGCAATATCCACCTTGCCCGAGAGCACCGGCAGGCCCACCGCTCGCAGCTCGCGCACTGGGGAGTCCACCAGACTGAGCACGATATCGAGGTCGTGGATCATCAGGTCGAGCACCACGTCCACATCGAGCGATCGCGGCGTGAAGATGCTCAGCCGGTGCGCCTCAAAGAACATCGGCCGATGCACATGCTCCCGCGCGGCCGTCACGGCAGGGTTGAAGCGCTCCAGGTGGCCGACCTGCACGATGGTTTTCTGTTCGCGCGCAAGCCGCAGGATCTCGTCGACCTGCTCCAGCGTCGCGGCGATCGGCTTCTCAATCAGGCAGTGCACCCCGGCGGTCAGCAGCGCCGCGGCCACCGCCGCATGGTGCGCGGTCGGCACGCAGACCGACGCTGCCGTCGGCGTGCCCACCGCGTCCATTGCCGCCTGCACCGAGGCAAACGACGGAAGACCAAAGTCCAGCGCAGCCTGTCGCGCCGCCACTGGATCCGGATCGACCACTGCGAGCAGATGCACGGGCTGCCCCGCCTGCTCAAGCTCGCGGTACACGCGCAGGTGATGGCGCCCGAAGACGCCGGCACCGGCTACGAGAATGCTGACAGGCGAGATCAACAAACTTACTTGGTGGTGGCGGTGGTGGCGGAACTGACCGGCGCCTCAACGGCCTGGCGGCAGCGGCTGTAGAGCTCAAGCAGCTGTGTCACCTGGTCTTCAGGCTTGCTGCTCAGGGCGGCGCCGAAGCCGGTCGATCCCGGGGCCTTGCTGCCTACATGCGCCGTAGCGGCGACGAACTTCAACAGGTCTAGCGCGATATCTTCTTTGCTGCGCGCGGTTGCGATGGATTCCATGCACTCTCCTTACATCTGTCTCTGATGGTAGCGGTCGCCGGTGACGCGGCGCAAACGCGCGGCTCGCCGGTTGCGTCTATGGCTTCAAAACCGGCCTCGCGCGCAGCCCGCACAGGATCTCGTATGGAATCGTGCTCGCGAGCTCGGCATGGTCCACCGCCGTGATTCCTCCTCCCAGCAGCACCACCTCGTCGCCAACCTTCACGCCCGCACTCTTCGTCACGTCTACCGTGGTGAGGTTCATGGAGACGCGCCCGAGAATAGCCGCCCGGCACCCTCGCACCATCACCCATCCACCCGCCCGCGTGTTCGTGCTCGAAAGCTCACGCCGCAGGCCGTCCGCGTAGCCCACCGGCAGCAGCGCCACCCGCATCGGCTCCGCAACCGTGTAGGTCCCGTTGTACCCAATCGTCTCGCCAGCCACGAGATCGCTTACGGCAATCACGTGCGACTTCCACGTCCCTGCCGGTGTTAGCGTCGGCGCAAGCTGAGCCTCCGCGCCTTCGAGTGCCAGTGCATGTCCGAACAGCGCAAGCCCCGATCGGACCAGCAGCCGCGCGCCCAGCGCCTCCGCCTGCGCGCGCATCCACGGCACCAGACGCGCTTCGTCCAGCGTCGACGTGTTCCCCGCATGCATCCACGCCGGCCGCAGACCAGCCTCACGGGTCTGCATCACACCCCGTTGAAATCGCTGCTGCTGCGACGCAGTCTGAGGAGAGCCGGCGATCTCAGCCGATGCAAAGTGCGTCATTACCCCATCAAGCCTCAGCTGCGGGTATCCGCGCAGCTCCGCCAGCAGCCTGCCCAAATCGTCACCCGGCCGCACTCCCTGCCGCGCCATGCCGGTATCAATCTCAATGTGAACCGGCAGCGGATGCTCCCGATCCGCCCGCGCCGCAAGCCAGCCGAGCTGCTCCGCAAACCAGACCACCGGGGTAAGCCGGTGCTCAACCAGCAGCGGCACCTCGGCAGCCTCAAGACCGGACATCAACAGAATCTGTGGCTGCGCCGTCCCATCGACTCCGGCCGCAAAGAGCGACTCGCGGACAGCCGCGCCCTCTGCGGCGTCCGTCACGCCAAGCCATTGCGCCCCTGCCCGCGCCAGCACAGGCGCACATAGTGCCGCACCATGCCCATACGCATCCGCCTTGATCACAGCCAGCACGGCGGTCTCGGGCGCGTTCGCCGGAAGCCCCGCCATCGCCGCCCGCCGGAGCGCGGCAAGGTTCGACGCCAGCGCGCGTTGCGAGACTTCAACCCAACTCTTTCCGGCCGGCATCAGCTCTATCGTACGCAAGGCAGCTAGTAGTCGCCGCCACCGCCGCCGCCTTCTGCCAGATTTTCAAAGCGGGTGTAGTCCGCCAGGTACGCCAGCATCACGCTGCCTGTCGGCCCATTGCGCTGCTTCGCGACGATGATCTCCGCCTTACCCTTCAGGTCCTCGTTTTCGCGATCGTAGTACTCCTCGCGATGAATAAAGCACACCACATCGGCATCCTGCTCGATCGATCCGGACTCCCGCAGATCCGAAAGCATCGGCTTCTTATCGCCGCCGCGCTGTTCACTTGATCGCGAGAGCTGCGACAGCGCAATCACCGGTACCCGCATCTCCTTCGCCAGCGCCTTCAGCCCGCGCGAGATCGACGAGACCTCCTGGTTGCGATTCTCAAATCCCTTCTTCCCCGCGCCGGAGCCGCCCGACATCAGCTGCAGATAATCAATCACGATCAGATCCAGCGCGCCGCCCTGCTGCCGAAGCCGCCTCGCCTTCGCACGCATCTCGGCCAGCGTAATGCCCGGCGTGTCGTCGATAAAGAGCTTCGAATCCATCAACCGTTCCAGCGCGCCAAGCAGCTTGCCCTTATCCTCGCGCGGCAGAAACCCCGTCTGGATCTTGCGCGAGTTCACCATCGCCTCACTCGCCAGCATGCGGCGCAGCAGGCTCTCCTTCGACATCTCAAGCGAGAACACAGCGACCACCTTGCCATCGCGCACCGCCGCGTTCTGCGCAATATTAATCGCCCACGCCGTCTTCCCCATCGACGGCCGCGCCGCAATGATCACCAGCTCCGAGTCCTGCAGTCCGCTGGTCATCCGATCGAACTCAATGTAGTGCGTCGCCAGCCCAGTCACCTCGCGGCCCTGCTCGTAGAGCGCATCGATCGACCCGAACGAGTTCGCCACAATCTCCGGAATACTCGCAAACCCGCGCTGAATGCCCTTCTCCGAAACCTCCATCAGCTGCTGCTCGGTCGCATTCAGCACGTCGAGCGCGTCTTCGCTCTGGTCCGCCGCCCGCGCCATGGAGGTCTGGCAGATGCTCATCACCTGCCGCAGCAGGCTCTTGTCCTTCACGATGCGAACGTACTCTTCGACGTTCAGCCGATGCGGCAGATCTTCTGTCAGCGAGAACAGGTACGGCCGGTCGCCGATCGCCTGCAGCTCCTTGCGCTTGTCGAGCTCCTCGATCACGGTGATCAGATCAACAGCCCGTCCAATATCAACCAGGCCCGTGATGCAGGCATAGATACGCCGATGCGAGTCCAGCGAAAAATCGTCCGAGATCAGCTTCGAGGTCGCGTCGTTGAAGGCAACGGCATCCAGCATCATCGCGCCAAGAATCGTGCGCTCGGCCTGAACGGATGCGGGAAGCCCGCGGTCAGTAAGGATGTCTGCGAAGGCTGCCATGGTCGTTCTACTTTCCGGAGTGGTGTTCTTCGATCATCGTCCAATCCGGTCCATGTGTCTGTATCTGTGTGTCTGTGTGTGTGTCAGACGTGCGGAAATCCTGTGGGAGACAGGCCTGCCCTGAGCAAAAGCAAGCGGCGCCCGCAGGCGCCGCTTCTCTGATCACAGAAGCCGCCTTAGCCCTTCGACTTGTACGCCTTGAACAGCTCAGGAAACTGCTTCTTCAGCGCCGCCGTCTTCGGCACATCACAGATCTGGATATACGGATTCCCCGGGTTCTTCTCGGCATAATCCTGGTGGTAAGCTTCGCCATCATAGAACGCCTTCAGCGGCACAATCTGCGTCACAATCGGTTTGGCGAAGACATGAATACTATCGATTTGCTGCACGTACGCCCGCGCCACCTTCTCCTGCTCGGGCGACGTAAAGAAGATCACCGACCGGTACGAGTTCCCCACATCCGGCCCCTGCCGGTCCAGCTGCGTCGGGTCGTGCACCACCGAGAAGAAGAGGCGCAGCAGCGTTCCATAGCTGATCTGCGCCGGATCAAAGACCACCTTCACCGACTCCGCATGCCCGGTCGTCTCCGTCGTCACCTGGTCATAAGTCGCCGTGTTTGCGGCGCCGCCCGAGTAGCCCGCCGTCGTGGCCGTCACGCCCTTCACCTGCTGAAACACCGTCTGGACGCCCCAGAAACAGCCGCCCGCAAACACCGCCGTCTCTGAGTGCTTGGTTGACGGCTCATCAACCGTCGGCGCCGGAAGCCGCTCCTTCAGAACTGCCTGCCCGATTGCCATATGCCTCCAGCCGACGAAAAGAGCGGCGACGATCAGAAGTGCGAAAAGAGGTCGAAACAATTTATTCACGGCAGTGCTCCCGCGGCCACAGCTCCGTGGCACGCCTTCCCTTATTAGACGTACTTCAGGACGCCGCAGATGCGCCGACCAGGCCAGTCCCCGCAACTGGCCCAACCGAAAGCCGCTTTTCGTAACAGAGAAACCGTAGCCCCGGGCAGGCAGCCAGCTCGATCTCGCCCGAAAGCGTGTACCCAAGCTTCGGAAACAGGCGCTGCGTGGCAGGGTTCGCCGTACTGGTGTCGACTCGCACCACCCACGCCTCGCGCCCGCGCGCAACCGCCTCCGCCTGCAGCATCAGCGCGGCGGCAACGCCCTCACCCCGAAACGCCGGATCCACCGCCAGCCGGTGCACCACCACCGACGGCTCCGCGAGATCCCATCCCACCTCCGCGTACTCCGGCTCCTGCTCTTCCGTGAGCGCAGCCACCCCCGCCACGCTGTCACCAATCTCCGCCACCCACAGCTGCCCCAACGCAACATCATGCTCAAAGACCGCCGCATTCGGATAGCTGTCGTCCCACTGGTGATTGCCGCTGGCCTGCATCAGCGGCACAACGCGCTGAATCAGCGCGAGCACGGCGGGCACATCAGCGAGCGTGGCAGGTCGAAGTTCCATCGGAGCCTTTCATCGTGCGAGCAAGAGCACAGGTCAGGAGGCGAGCTTGCGGCCCTGCAGCTCGATAAACACATGGATCAACCCAACCGCAGCCGGCGTCACACCAGGAATGCCGCTGGCCTGCCCCAGCGTCTGCGGCCGAATATCCGACAGCTTCTCCTTCATCTCACGCGAAAGTCCGCTCACCGTCGTGTAGTCGAACCACGCCGGGATGACCTTCCCCTCCGCCGCCTTCAGCTTCTCAATCGAGCGCCGCTGCTGGTCCAGGTAGCCGCCATACTTGGCCTCCGTCTCCACCGCGCGCCACTCATTGCGGATCCACGAAGGCAGCACGGAAGGCACCGCAGCAGCCTCCGCCGAGAGCCCGCCAAGCCACGGCGCCGCCAGCTCGGCCCGGCTCGGCAAACTAAGTTCGCGCCGCAACACAGGCCGCAGATCGTCGATCCGAAGCTCAGGCCGCCGCAGCACCTGCGCCAGCGGCTGCCCAATCAGCTTGCCGCTATCGCCGGGGAGCGTCGCCTCGAGCGCCGCCGGCAGCTCACCCGCCTGCAGCCGCGTCGTCTCCAGCAGCTCCCGCAGCATCGCGGCCCGCGCCTGCCGCGCCTCAAACGCCCCCCACGTCGCGTCACCAATCAATCCCAGCCCGCGCGCGTACGGCGTCAGCCGCCGATCCGCATTGTCAATCCGCAGGTGCAGCCGGAACTCGGCACGCGACGTAAACATGCGATACGGCTCGTCCGTCCCCTTGCTGATCAGGTCGTCGATCATGATGCCGAGGTACGCCTCCGTGCGATCGAGCGTGAACGCCGGCCTGCCCTGCACCGCGAGCGCCGAGTTGATCCCGGCCATGATGCCCTGACCCGCAGCCTCCTCGTACCCGCTCGTACCGTTGATCTGCCCGGCAAGGTAGAGACCCGGAATCGCCTTCACCCGCAGCGTGCGATCCAGCTCCCGCGCGTCGATCGCGTCGTACTCGATCGCATACCCTGGCCGCAGCATCTCCGCATTCTCCAGGCCTGGAATCGAGTGCACCATCGCCGCCTGCACCTCCATCGGCAGGCTCGTGCTCATGCCGTTGATGTAGACCTCATGCGTGTTCAGCCCCTCCGGCTCCAGAAAGAACTGGTGCTGGCTCTTATCCGGAAAGCGCACAATCTTGTCTTCGATCGACGGGCAATACCGCGGTCCTACCGCCTCAATCTGCCCCGTATACATCGGCGACCGATGAACATTGTCGCGAATCAGCTGCAGCGTCTCCGGCGTCGTATAGGCAATGTGGCAGGAGATCTGCCGCAGCGGCAGCTCTCGCGTGCGCAGACTGAATGGCGTCGGATCCGCGTCCCCGGGCTGCTCCTCAAACTTCGTCCAGTCGATCGTCCGCCCATCCAGCCGCGGCGGCGTGCCTGTCTTAAGCCGCGAGCCCCGCAGCCCCAGCCGCTTCAGGCTCTCTCCCAGCAGCACACTCGCAGGCTCGCCAGAGCGCCCCGCCGTGTACTGCTGCTCCCCGCAGTGAATCAGCCCATTCAGAAACGTCCCGGTCGTAATCACGCACGCGCCAGCCAGAACCGTCCGCCCGTCCCGCAGCAGCAGCCCGCGCAGCGTCCGTGTCCCATCCTCGTTCGGCTCAAGCACCAGGTCCGTCACCTCCGCCTGCTTGATGAACAGGTTCGGCTGCGCCTCCAGCACCTCGCGCATCTTTACGCGATAGAGCGCCTTATCGCACTGCGCCCGCGGACTCCACACCGCTGGCCCCCGGCTGGTGTTCAGCAGCCGGAACTGGATCCCCGTCGCGTCCGCAACCTCACCCATCACGCCGCCCAGCGCGTCGACCTCCCGCACCAGGTGGCCCTTCGCAATCCCGCCAATCGCCGGATTGCAGCTCATCTGCGCGATCAGGTCCAGGTTCAGCGTGAACAGCGCCGTCCGCAGCCCCATGCGCGCCGCGGCCATCGCAGCCTCACACCCGGCATGCCCCGCACCCACAATCGCTACGTCGTATTGTTCCGTAAATGCCACCTGTCTATTGTAAAGTCGCCATGGCACTCCTGCTGCGCGAGGATCCGCAATGCTGAACGACGCACCGATCATCGGCTTCATCCCCACCCGCGACGGCGACGCCGCCCGTCACTTCTACGAAGAGATCCTCGGCCTCGGCTTCGTCTCCGACGATCACTTCGCTCTCGTCTTCCGCACCGGTGCCGGCACCATGCTGCGCATCGTTCGCGTCGGCGACTTCACCCCCGCAACCTTCACCATCCTCGGTTGGGAGGTCGCGTCCATCGAAGAGCACGCGCGGGCCCTCACCGCCGCCGGCGTCACCCCCACGCGCTATCCCTTCCTCGAGCAGGATGCCCTCGGCATCTGGAGCGCCCCAAGCGGCGACAAGGTCCTCTGGTTCCAGGATCCCGACGGCAACACCCTCTCTCTATCCGAGCACGTCAACCCAGCACGCTAGTCGAACCGCGGCAGATGATGGATCTCATGCTCCGGCACCGGCTCTAGCTCGCCCCCAGCCTTCACCCACCCGCGCAGCCCGCCGTCGATCACCTTGGTCTGGCAGTTCTGCTGGTTCAGCATGTACGCCACGCGAACACTCGTCGCCTCGCGAATACACGAGCAGTAGAGATATATCTCGCACTCCGGCGCCATAAAGTCCCGCAGCGCCAGCAGCTCTTCTTCCAGTCGGTGCGGCTCCACCCGGATTGAATTCTTGATGCGCTGCATGCCCGGGTCGTAGTAGCCATGGCTTCGCACGTCCGCAATCACCACCAGCTTGTCCGGGCTCATCTCCTGCAGTCGCTCATGCAGGTCAGAAGGATCGATCCGCTCGATCTTACGGAAGCGGCGCGACTTGATCGTAAAGATCACCCAGCTGGTGGCGTACCCCGCAACGGCAAGCAACAGGATCCACAGAACAACATGCCCGGCCCGCGACATCCATCCCTCAATCGCGCGGATAAAGCCGCTGAAGAGATAGCCCGTCAGCACCCACGCCGTCGAGTAGATCGCCGCGCCCGCAATATCCAGCCGCAGAAAGCGGGCGAATCGCATATTCAGGCTTCCCGCCAGGGGAGCTGCCATGGCGCCCAGCCCCGGCACGAACTTCGCAACCAGCAGCGTATTCGGCCCGCGCCGATAAAAGTAATCCGCGGAGCGGAAGATGCACTGCTCCGGATTCGTCGTCAGGCGGCACAGCCTAGACAGCAGCCACCAGCCCGTGTAGCGTCCACCCACGTAGAGCAGTGTGTCTCCCAATACCGCGGCGAGCCACAGCGTTGGCAGCACCCACAAAAGATTGAACTGTCCCATATGCGCCGCCGCGCCGAGTGCGAGCAGGGCCACCGAGGCAGGCGTCGGGATGCCGAGGCTCCCAAGGAATACGATGAGCAACGTCAACACGTAGACGTGCCCTGCAATCAGCCGCTCCAGATCCATCCTGCCGTACCGACCCTTCCGCGGAGTGCTACGTGGCCCACTTAGATAAACACTAAGATGCGTTGCGTGAGGTTTGCGGTTCCTTCATATGCGGACACTTCCCAATCTCGGCAGGGAGCAGCGTTAGAAATCAAAGCGGGCTCCAAGCTGTATCTGCCGCTCGCGTGCCTGTCCCTGGCTCATGCCGTTCGCGCTCCCGAACGGCTGCGTGTTCAAGCCCTCCGCGGCAATGGTCGCGGCATCCTGAAACGTCAGCGGCGTCACGCCGTTCACCGGGGTCCCGGTCAGAAAGGCGCGCTCCGTCACAGCAGAGATGTTTCGATGATTCGGCAGGTTGAAGACGTCCGCCGTAAAGCGAAGCCGCGCCCGCTCGCGGACCGGCACCTCGCGGGTGAGCCTCAAATTCACATCGACCTCCTCCGGCAGTCGAAGCACATTGCGCCCGACCGTCGGCAGATACACCGCGCCGCCCGAGCCGTTCAGGCTCTCGTGTCCGCCCGCCAGTCGCGTGCCGCCAAACACGTTGTAGCTGTAGGGCCGTCCACTGCTCTCCACCAGCACCGGCGCCGCCGTCCACCCGGAGACAATCGCCCGCTGCCATCTCTCCGCCGGCTTTGTCTGCGGCGCAACTACCGCGCTTACGACGATCTTGTGCGGGTAGTTCAGGCTGGAAAGCGCCTTGTCATATCGGTTGTCGAACGGATCGAACTGGCCGTTCGTCCGCGGCACGGAGCCTCCGTTCTCCCCGTAGTCGATCGTCTTCGACCACGTCCAGCTTCCATGCAGCTGCAGGCTGCGGCCCGTGCGCTGGTTCGCTTCAACCACCAGCGCGTTATAGCTTGCATTCACGTTCGAGACGATGTCCGTCACCGGCCCGTACGCCGTGTCGATGCGTTCGGTGTAAAGAGGCACCGAAAAGGAGTCGCCGCTGCGAACGCCGGGCGATCGCCCCCCGCCGGCCAACTGGAAGGTCGTCGTCGCTGTCGCCGGCGCAATGTTGATGTCGGTCGAGTTGGGCAGCTGCTGCGTCAGGTTCAGCAGGTAGCTCGCCCGCACCGTGGTTCCCGGCGAGATCTCCTGTTCCACCGCCATCGTCGCCTGCTGTGAGACCGGCAGCCGGAAGTGACGATCAAACAGCATCGCCGAGGTCGTGCTCGCCACACCCGCGGGCGGAGCCGCCAGAAACGCACACGGATACCCGAACCCCTGGTTGCTCACCTGCGGACACGCCGTCTCGACGGTCGGCAGGATCCGTATACGAGTTACTGTGGACGCCGAAGCCGTCTCAGTCAGCGCACTGCGAATCACCGCACCCGGCAGCCGCCCGAAGTACAACCCATACCCCGCACGCACGGTGCTCCGTCCGGATGCAAATGGCTGCCACGCCAGCCCAAACCGCGGTCCTACGTTGTTCCGGTCCTCCGGAAAGGTGTTCGTCGCTCCCGTCGCCCCAAACACCTGATCTAGCCCGGTGTTCGGATGCTGCGGCAGCGGCAGAAACTCGTACTCGTACCGCAGCCCGGCGCTCAGGTTCAGCCCCTTCCGCAAACGCCAGTCATCCTGCACGAACCCTGCCCACTCCTGCGTGCTGAAGCGGGTATCTTGGGCACCAAAGCTCTGCGAGAACGATTGAAAACAGAACTCGTGGATCGGCGCATTGATGCTCGGGCACCCCCCGTTCGGGTACGAGTTCACGCTGAACGTGTAATCCGTAATCCAGTCCACAAGCCCACCCGCATGCCCGCCTGTCGTACCGCTGTCGTAGTGGAACGTTCCCTCCGCATTCGCCAACGCCTCCACGTGATCCTGCACATAGCTCACATCGCCCCCCACCTGCAACACATGCCCGCCATGAACGATCGTCAGCACCTCCGCGCCCTGCGTACGACGCTCATCAGGCGCCGGCCCTTGGCTCGCCGACGCAGGCGTCCCGAAGATCAGCCCCTGCGGCCCGATCGCAATCTCGGGCACCAGTCCGTTCGGCCCGATCGCCGGCTCCTGCGCCAGCGGCGTCTGCGCACGTTCCAGATGCAGATCCCGCCCATACTGCCCGCGAACCTCGTTGCTCGCATGATCGTTCAGCGTATGGATCCATCGCCCGATCACCGCATCCACACGCACATCCGTGTCGCCAAAGCTCGCCAACCCCCGGTTCACCACCGCGGCCGTCCTTCCGCCTCCAGCCGAGCTCGACCGCGCCCGGTTGTACTCCAGGCTCAACCGGTCGTGCTCGCGAGCCTGCCAGTCCACCTTGCCAAAATTGATCGTCTGGTCCTGCCGCCGCGCCAGCGTGCCCGTCAGGCTATCCAGATAGTTCAGAGCCGCCTGCGTCTTCGCCGCCGTCACGCCGCGATTCCCCAGCAGCGCCACCTGCATCGCCGTCAAACTGTAAAACGTCGCACTCTCCGGTGAAGACACGCCCGGAAAACTCCGCCGCTGCCCATCGAACGCATAAAAGTAGAAAAGCCGCTTCGGAACCGCCGCCCCTCCCATCGTCCCGCCAAACTGTTGCCGCAGATCGTGCGGCTGCACCACACCGCTCGTGACCACACCATCCCGAAAGTGCGTCGCAACCGCAAACGGATCACTCGCCGCAAACGCACTCGACCGCACCAGATAGAACAAACTGCCATGCCGGTCATCCGAGCCGCTGCGTGACACCGTCGTAATCACCCCGCCGGCCGCATGCCCGTACAGCGCCGAATCGTTCTGCCCGGTCACGCGAAACTCCCGCACCGCTGCCTCCGAAAACGTGTACGCCATCCCCGGATGCCGTCCCGCACCCTCACCCGCCGCGTAGCCGCGTTGCGCCGCGTGCGTGGCGCCCCCGCTCTCCGTCTCGTCTTCCACCTCGGACCCGCTCTCCTGCCCGTTCCCACGCGGAACCCCGCTGTAACTCTGATCGTCATCCACCCCGTCGATCCGCGTGCTGTTCGCCGTCGGCGCGAGCCCGCTGAAGCTCAGCAGATCAAACTCCGCCGTCGCCGGATTCGCCTGCGGCGTCAACAACGCAAAGCTCTGCCAGCGCCGCCCATCGAGCGGCAGCACACTCAACTCCGCGCTCCCGATCGCCGCCGTGACCTCCGCCGCACTCTCCTGCGTCTCCGCGGTCACCGTCGTCTCCGCCACCACACCCTGCACCGACAACCGAGCCACCACCTGCACCGTCGCCCCCAGCTGAACCTCGCACTCCACCTCGGCCAGCGCCATCCCCGGCGCCGAGACAGCAACGCGGTACGCCCCGGGACTCAGAGCCACCAGCGCAAACCGCCCCTCGCCATCGCTGCTCACCAACTGATGATGCTCTGTCGCCCCCTCTTCCACATCCACCTGCGCGTGAGCGACCGCGGCGCCAGACGCGTCGTCAACCCGACCCGCAAGCGCTCCCGTCGTAGGCCCCTGCGCCTCCACCGGCAACACACCACCAAACCATCCCGCCGCACTCAGAATGAAAAACAGCGTGGCAAGCGCGCGCCCGCAACACCCGCGGTCGCCCACCTTCCGTTGCCTGTGCTGCCTTCCCGTACATCGCATGGGGACGAAGTCACTTCCGATCGCAGATCGACCCTGCGCACAGAGAGCAGACTATCGTCCGAAAGCAAGCCGCGGAATACCGCGAAAGCACCAGGGCTCCAGCTCGACACCTGCGGCCCTCCCCACGTTAGAAGGTCAGCCGCAACGCCAGTTGAACCTGCCGCACCTGGTACGCGTTGTTGGAGTTCGCCGAAGTCACCGACCCAAACCCCGTCTGGTACACCAGCGTCGACGTTGGCGACGCGCCGCTGCCCGTAGGCGGCTGCACCGTGTTCAGCGAATATCCGGTTGTATTCAGCCCCGTCACATTCTGGTGATTCGCCAGGTTGAACGCCTCCCCAATCAGTTGCAGATTATATTTCTCGGCAAACGTAAACTCCTTCTGCGCCCGCATATCCAGGTTGATCGTCCTCGGGTACCGCAGACTGTTTCTCCCGAGCTGCGGAATATACGAGACCCCCGTCCCCGCCAGACCGCTGCTGGCCGCTTCCAGGCAACCCGCGACATAGCACTGATTCGGCACCGTGCTCGTTACATTTACTGAGTACGGCAGACCGCTCTGCATCTGGAAGAGCGGCTTCAGCGACCACCCATTCGTCACATACTTCAGCGCCGAGTTACTGGAACCACCCGGAACATTCAACAGCGCCCATCCCACCACGCGCTGCGGCACGTTGTTCGACGACGGGCCATAGTTCGCCCGCGCATCGCCAAACGGGTCGTACCATCCATTCGTCCCCGCCTGCGTGCTCGAGTTCTGGTTGAAGTCGAGCGCGTGCGACCACGTATAGTTCGCGTCATAGCTGATCAGTCTCGATGCCCGCTTCTGCACCTCAACCGTCAGCGCATGGTAGTTCGCATTGATATTGCTGATAATCTCCGAAACCGCGCCAAACGTCGGGTTCGGTGTATTAAACACATAACTACCGGCAGTTGTGCCCGTCTGCGTCCGGTTCGAATAAATCTTCGCAGCGAGTGTACTTCCGCACGCCAGCGGTCCGCAGTTCCCGTTCGTTCCACCCACCACATAGTTGAAGTTATACGTATGCAGCGCGTCGGGAGTTAGGTTCAAATTAAGATAGTTAGGCAGCTCCCGGCTAAGTGCGCCGATATAACTGACAGAAAGTACTGTGTTGAACCCCAGATCCTGCTGCACGGCCAGATCGAACTGCTGCGCATACGGATTCTGGAAGTTCTTCGCGAAGTACTGAATTGCCGGTCCCTGCGCCGTCGCTGGCGGAGCGGCAGCGGCGACACCTGGCAGCAGCGGCGCGCCCGTCGTCGTCGGAGAGAAGGTATAGCTCGCCTGGCTTCCTCGGGACCCGGTATTGATATACGCGTTCAACAGCAGGGCGTTGAAGACCCGGCCATAGTAGATGCCATAGCCGCCGCGCAGCACCGTCTTCCCTTGCCCGTACGGATCCCACGCAAATCCAAGCCGCGGCGCAAAATTATTTCCGTCGCTCGGGTGATTGTTCGTCTGCGGCAGCGTCGTCAGCGCGGAGTAGGGCGACGGCAGTTGTTCATAGTCATACCGCGCACCCAGGTTCAACGTCAGCCGCGGTGTAACCTTCCAGTCGTCCTGCACGAACACGCCATAATCCGTCGTGGAGAGCTGAAACGCCGCCGGTCCAAACCCTTGCGAGAAATTGCTGTAGCAAGGAAAGAAGCCGCCCGCCGTTGAGCCCACGCCGCTTCCGGCCGCATTACAGGTGGCGCCCTTACTCAGCAGATCGCTAAAGTAATTCACGATGCTGTTGTTGTAGGTATAAGCGCCATTTCCCTGATACAGATTATTTTGTAAGTCGAAGTTATGAACGATGTCTTCGCCAAACTTGATATTGTGTTTTCCAAGGAGCAGGCTTGCTGTATCCCCAATCTGCCACTTGCGCTCATCGGGATACGCCGCGCGGAAGCTGTAGTACGGCGCTCCGAAGTTGAACCCGATATTCCCGGTTGCACTGAGCAGGGACACATACGTCGGCACTCCGGTCGAGTTATTCAGATTTGTGTCGGTGTAGGCGCTTGGCGCCTGCAGCCCTTCATCGTTCAGCTCCCGCCCATACTGATAGCGAAGCTCATTCACCAGACGAGGCGTGAGAATGCTCTCCAGCTTCGCAAGACCGTAGTCCAGCTTCACGAAGTCTGTGCCGAAACTATCAACGGCGTAGTTATTCGTGGATTGCGTCTGCACACCACCAGGCGAGTCCCACCGCAGCCGGTGATAGAGTCCGCTCACGTGGTGCTTGCTCGAGACCTGCCAGTCCAGCTTCGGGGTATTAATCGTCTGATCGCCAAAGCGCGGCACCGTACCTAGGTCCGGCAGAAAGGCCTGCAACTGCGTGTTATACGCGCTCGCACCGGCACTGTACGTCGGATACTTCAACCGGGCCGCCAGCAGGCAGGACTGTGAGTCAACCGAGCTCGCCGCCGGCGACCCCATCGGCCCCGTGATTGTTCCTGTCGTCAGGCTGCACGTGTACCCCGCGGGCAAGGCCGCATCCGGCTGCGCAAAGAAGGTCGCGGGATTATTCGCCTTCGCCGTACCGGGGAAGTTCCGCTTGAACTGATCAAAGGCATAGAAGAAAAACAACTTGTCTTTGAGGATCGGTCCGCCCAGACCAAATCCATACTGGTTCCGATTGTCCTTGGGCTTATACGGTGCCGTCACGTACTGCGAGCCCGCCGGGTTCGTCGGAACAAACGTCGTGTTCGTCGCAAACGGCTGGAAGGCCGACCGGCTGGAGTTACGATTGTAGAAATAGAGCTCCCCGTGCAGCGCGTTTGTACCGCTCTTCGTTACAGAATTCACAACGCCGCCCACGGCGCGGCCATACTCCGCCGAGTACACCCCCGTGTTGACCTGGAACTCCCGCACCGCCGCTTGCGAGGTCGAGTAGCCGGCCCGCGTGCGGCCGCGCTCTTCCGAGAAGAACGCCTGGTTATCATCCGCGCCGTCAATCTCGACGTTGTTAAGCAGCGGACTGATCGCACGAAAGCTCAGCAGTCCGAAGCCAGCGGCATCGGGCGTCACGCCCGGGGTCAGCACCGCCAGCGCGGACCAGCGCCGGTTGTTGATCGGGATGCTCTCAATCTCGACGTTGCCGAGATGGCCGCCATAGGCGGGCGACTCAAAATCGAGTACCGGTGCCTGCGCGGAGACATCCACCGTCGTGCTCTCGGCGCCGGTCGCCAGGTGCTGATTGAGCTCGGTAACACCGTTCACCTGCACCACCACATTGCTCGTGCGCGTCTCGCTGAACCCCGTCGCGGAAAAGGTGACGGTGTACGTTCCCGGCTCCAGCTGAAGAGCCTTGAAGAAGCCTGCACGATCTGAAGTGAGCCTCTGCTCCGCGTTGGTGCCGTCATTGTGGATCGTTACGGCGGCGTTCGGGACCACCGCATCACTTGCGTCAAAGACCGTGCCTGAGATGGCGCCTTGAGTCGTCGATTGCGCAAGAGCGGAGAGCCCGCTGGCTGCGGTTATCGCGCACAGCAGAACGGTGTTGCGAGGGAATCGTGCGTGCATCTGGAACTCCTGAAGGGTTCAGGTGCAGAGACGAGCGGGTTGTGAGACGGCCCAAGGACAGCTTACCTGCGCGAGTGGAGTGAGTGCGCCAAAGCCGGTTTGATGGCTCCGATGGAAAGCCGAGTTTAGCGAGTGGCGCTTCCCTCGTTTACGCAGGGTTCACGACGTTGTGCGAGAGTGGTGCCTATCTCAGCAAAGCAAGTTCAGCACGCCGTGACACTGCTCAAGGAGGGGAATATCTCCGCTCAGCCCAATCTGCGATTGTCACTGCCCGAAACCCTCCCCATCTCCACCCCGCCGGCAAAGAGGCTGAACGATAGAGGTTGGCGCCAGCCGCCGGTTGGCGCAGGACGATACACTGGAACAGATCCCTATGTTCCTCGACGAAGCAAAAATTCGTATCAAAGCCGGCGACGGCGGCAATGGCTGCATGGCCTTCCGGCGGGAGAAGTTCGTTCCGCGCGGCGGGCCCTCCGGCGGAGATGGCGGTCACGGCGGCGACATCCTCATGTCGTCCTCCCTCAGCCACAACACGCTCATCCACTTCCGCTTCAACCCGGAGCATAAGTCGCAACGCGGAGGCCACGGTCTCGGCTCCAACTGCTCCGGCTTCGCCGGTGAGGCCACCACCTTGCGAGTCCCCGTCGGCACCCTCGTCTACGACGACGAGACCGGCGAACTGCTTCACGACTTCGCTCATCCCGATGAGGCGATCATCGTCGCTCGCGGAGGCCGCGGAGGCCGTGGCAACCAGCACTTCGCCACCAGCACCCATCAGGCTCCGCGCGAGCACGAACTCGGCCGCGCCGGTGAAGAGCGCGTCCTCCGCCTCGAGCTGCGCCTGCTCGCCGATGCTGGTCTCGTCGGCTACCCGAACGTCGGCAAGAGCACCTTCATCTCCCGTGTCTCCGCGGCCAAGCCCAAGATCGCCAACTATGCCTTCACCACGCTCGAGCCGAACCTGGGTGTCGTGCAGATCGGCGACTATCCTCACACCGAGTCCTTCACCATCGCCGACCTTCCCGGCCTCATCGAGGGCGCTCACTTGGGCGCCGGCCTCGGCATCCAGTTCCTCCGCCATATCGAGCGAACCAGCGTGATCGTGCACCTGGTCGACGTCTCCGACGGCACCGACCGGCCCGACCCCGTGGAGGACTTCAAGGTCATCACAGCAGAGCTGAAGAGCTTTGATAGCTCCCTCCCGACCAGGCCCACGATCGTAGTCGCCACCAAGATGGACGTTGCCAATCCGGACAAGCTCAAGAAGCTGGCAGCCATGGCCAAGCGTCGCAAACTGCCCTTCTTCGCCATCTCCGCCGTCACCGGAGAAGGTCTGGAGCCCCTCAAATACACCATCGCCGACCTCGTGCGCACCCACCGCCCCGTGGAGATTGAGGCACCCGCCCTCGAACCCATCCGCGCAAGCCATCCCCCGCCCCCACCGAATGCACGCGGCAGATCTCATTAAGAATGATCAGCAACACGCTTCTCGCGTGTGCGGAACCTTCGAGCACTAGATCATCCTGAGTCACGAAAGTGAGTCCGTCTCCGACGTTCCGTTTCAAGCTGTATGGTTTACAACCGGCGGTTCCCAACCAGAAGGAGACAAGAATGCGGCTCGCCTTCTTTGGTGGTAGCTTCGACCCGCCTCATAACGGACACCTCGCCGTCGCGCAGGCGGCAGTGAAGCACTTCGCACTCGATCGTGTCCTCTTGGCCCCGACAGGACGTCAGCCCCTGAAGCGGAACGGAGCCGAGGCCTCCTTCGCTGATCGTCTCGCCATGGTCCGCCTCCTCTGCGAGCAAGACCATCTCCTGGAACCTTCAACATGCGATGCCCCGCGTCCGGACGGCTCCCCCAACTACACCGTAGACGCTCTCACCCATCTGAAGCAGCAATACATAGACGCTACACTCTTCGCCATCATCGGAGCCGATAGTCTGCTGGATCTACCAAGGTGGCGGGAGTCGGAGCGCCTGTTCGAGCTGGCAACCTGGATCTCCGTGAGCCGCCCTCAACACAACTTCCCAGGCAAGCTGCCCGAGATGCTCGAAGACGAACAAGAGCGTGGGCGGCTTCACTTGATTAGGAACGTCAACGTCGACACGTCCTCAACCAAGCTTCGTGATCGTCTTCAGCATCGCTCGGAGGACGTGAGCGATAGAATTCCAGGGACCGTACTGCGCTATATCAGAGATCACAAGCTGTACTCAGGCGATCTCGGCAACCTGACCGGCCGCCCAAAGTAAACCAGCTACTACGGACTGTCCGGCGGACATCGCAGCCATCGCCTCGGAACATTGCCGTTGCCCTCACAAGGCTCTACCATCAGAGTCAGGAGATCTATGCCATCACTCGAAACGTATGAACTGGTTCTCGCCGCGGTGGCCGCCTGCGAGGATAAGAAGGCCGAAGACATCCGCATCCTGGCGCTGGACCCCACAGAGAGCGGCCTATCCGACTACTTCCTGATCTGCAATGGCACCAATGAGCGGCAAAATGTAGCCATCACCGACGAAGTTGAAATTCGATTGAAGCGAGACTTCGGTATTTACCCAAACTCAGTCGAAGGACGGCGTCAAGGCGAGTGGATCCTAATGGACTACGTAGACTTCATCGTCCATGTGTTCTCAGCAGAGAAGCGGCAGTACTACGGATTGGAACGGCTGCGAAAGTCTGCCACAACGGTCAGCGCGGACGACCTGAAGGTGCAAATTCGCGCTACACGGGAGAAAGCAAGCGCCTCCAAAGCAAAAAAGGCATCCGCAATTAAGAGCACGGAGACCTCAGAGAACAAGCTAACGAAGGTGCCAGCGAAGAAGATCGTTAAAAAGGCAGCCGCATCAAAGAATGCAGGCAGCAAAGCGGCAAAGGCCTTGCCGAAGTAGCCGAGTCTTGGAGGCAAAAAGAAAGCCGGTCGAGTGGCTTTCTCGACCGGCGGTTTACTTTACGGTGTTAGAAATTGACCTTCAGTTGAAACTCAGTCGTCCGAGGAGCTCCTTGTGCAAAGGTTCCCGATCCACGCTGCGTTCTGTTTGCATCCTGAGTGGCCGGAGTGTTGGGGCCATTCAGAAAGTCCGCTGTCGATCCAACGACTCCGCCCGCCGTTCCGATATTGGCCAGCGTCCCGGAGAAGTGGGTGAAGTTGCTCATGTTCGCAACGTTGTACATGGCGACCGCAGGTTCAATCGAGAGGCCTTCACGGATCTTGCCCATTCGGATTGGATAAGACGCATTGATGTCGAACGTTCGAAGTGCAGGGTTGTTGATCGGCGTTGTTGGGGCGGTCGCAATCTGCTGCTGCACACCATTCAGCGCATACAACTGGCTTGCACTAAGCAGACCGGCTGAGATGAGCGCCTGGCCCGCCGGGGTCGGCTGACCTGCGTTCGTGGCGTTATACGAGTTGATCAGCTTGTTCAGGCCAGATCCCTTGATGCGATGCATGTAGTCACCCGGCAAGGTACCCGGAACCAGATCGCCCACCGTTCCGTCACCCGTAACGTCGGAGCGAAAGATCTCTCCAGCAACGGATGTGTTCTGATCATCAAGAACCAGGGAAGTAGGAGTGGCGGAATAGAAGTGACCAATGACACTGACCCGGGCACCATACTTCACGTCCAGACTCCCACCAAAGCTGAGCTCATTTGAGGAATCGAGGCTGGAGCGCCCCATGAACTCGTTTGGATTGTCATAGTCCCAAGGAGTCGAGTTGAAGAACTGGTCCCCGGAAACGTTTTGCTGGTTGCCGCCGATCGGATTGACGATTCTTGACAGGGTGTAAGCGACTTGAAAGTTGCTGTTCAGAATTCCGGGAGCAGGATGTGTTTTTTGCTCCTGCAGTACAACCTGCAACGCGTCGTAACCCGATCGACCCACAGGAAGCACGAACTGACCCAGTCCTAGGTTCGAATTCGCACCGCCGAAGGCTGCAGGTATGGTCTGGCCCGTATAGGCGATGGGGTATCCGCCGTTATACTGGTTACTCGAGTCGAGACCATTGCCGGCAAAATCTACGATCGTGGCGCCCGCGGCAATGGCACAGGTGATAGCCGCAGACGAGTAGCCTCCCACGCAGTTTTTGGCAGCTGTGGTCGCTGCAATCGCCTGCTGGGCTGCTGCAACATTCAGATAGCGTGCCGCACCTACATGGTTTACGTCGATGACCAAAGGGATCTTGATCGTCGCGTTATGAACATAATCCACGCTCAAAACAGTACCCTTGGCGATCTCTCGCTGGATGCCGCCGTTCAACTGAATCGAATACGGTGTGACGTAAGGAGCACCATAGATGCCTGTTGCATGCAGACCGCCGCCAACCCCAATGTAACCAGGATTCGGGCCGCCGGTCTGTGAGGCTGTCTGGTACTGCGCCTTCAGAGCGTTGATCTGTGGAGCTGACTGCGCGATTGGTTCTGCGCAGATCGTCGCCAGCGAGACGCCGTTGACAGAGCTGACCGGACCTACGCCTGGAATGGTAACCGTGTTTGTTCCGCCGCAGACCGTGGTGTAGTTGAAGTAGTTTCCGTTCGCATTGACGACGGAGCTACGCGCGTTCGAAGTGTTATTGAAGATGTCGCTTTCGTAGAAGATGCCGCCCCCACCGCGGATCGAGGTCTTGTGATCTCCCGGGCTGAAGACAAAACCTGCCTGCGGACCGAAGTTCGCGTAGGGCTGGTGCGTCTTCTTGCCAAGACCGGCTTGGAACTGGTCAAAGAGAGGGGTATTTCCTGTGCAGCCCGTGAACTGCAGGGAAGGATCGACACTCGAGCAGAGCGGGGTTGCAAGATCCTGATTGGCGCGATCCGTATCGACGCTCCAGCGGAGACCGGCAACTGCCGTGAAGCTGGAGGAGACTTTCCAGGAATCCGCGATGTAGGCACCGCTGCGCCAATCCTGCAGGCCACCACCGGTCAGCCCGAAACCTGGCTTCTCTGTGAAGAACCCGTTCCCGTTGCCGAGAACGTAGGTGGCCGCCGAGTAGCCCTGAATGGGATCGCCAGGGCATGGCGCAGCGCCGCTGACCCCACCACAATTGTCGAGCAGGCTTGACGAGCCGAACACAGTGTAGAGTGACGGACCGTAGAAGGCAGCGAAGCCCCCGCCGAGAAGGCGGTTCATGCTGGCGCCGAACTTGAGCGAATGCTTGCCCTTGGTCCACGTGCCGTCATACCGAAGCTGCTTGTCAGACTGGTAGGTTCCCTGCGGTGCAAGAAAGTTAGCACCGGCGTAGAAGTTATCGGTGCTATCCAGCAGTGTGACCGGCGAACCTATCAGGGTCGTCGGGTTGTAGATGGAACTCTGTCCCGCAGTTCCGTCGGTCAGAAGATTGTGGAACTTTTCATAGCCGCCGCGGAAGGAATGCGTAAAACGGCCGGTAGTGAAGTCTACACCGCCAACGATTGCGGGGACGTTGTTCCGGGTTTGGTAGAGCGAGTACAGGTCCTGATAGTTAGAGAAGTCGGAGTTTACGTCGTACGCGCCACGCACGAAGTAGTGGCCACCCTTTGGACCGTTGTAGTCGATACGCGCCGTTGAGTAGGTGTCACGAAAGGGCGCCGGAAAGTAGGGGTACTGGGCAGAGATTGTCGAGAAGATGGAGCTGGTCGTGGCGCTGCTCTGCTGATCCTGCTTGATGCGCTCGGAGTCCGCGAAGAAGAACAGCTTATCCCTGATGATGGGGCCACCGATGGCGCCGCCAAACTGGTTCCGCTGGAAGGGGGCATCGACGCCGCCCGTCGTATTCGCGAAGCCGACACTGTGGTCTTGGAAGTTATAGAAGGCTTGGCCGTGGAAGGCGTTGGTTCCCGATCGAGTCGACACCAGCACCTGGCCGGTCGAGGTCACTTCGCCCGAGACGTCCTGCGTGGAGCGATTGAGCTGGAACTCATCGATCGCACCGGTGGTGACGTTCATGATCGTTGTGCCGACCGTCTCATCCGTGATGTCTTGACCGTCGAGCAGAATACGTGTGCTCCGTCCGGAGACGCCGCCGACGGAGATCGCGGAGTACCCGGCCTTGGTGGGATCAAAGGTCTCACCACTTTGAAGGATGACGCCCGGCTGCAACTGAGCGACGTCGAGAAAGTTCCGCCCATTGATCGGCATGGAATCGATCTGCTCACGTGTCACGACTCCGGACACACCCGGCTGATCCGTGTTCACTTGAAGTTGGCCGGCGTTTACCTCAATCGTCTCGGACGATTGCCCGACGATCAGCTTGAAGCTGCCGGTTGTCGCCGTTCCGGTGCGAATGACGGTGGTGACCTCAAGCTTCTGAAAACCAGGCGCTGTAACCGTTACACGGTAGTTACCAGGGTTCAGCGGACCCACCGAGTAAAACCCGGATCCATCAGCCCTTATCTGCTTCACCGAGCCAGTATCTATGCCGGTGATGGTTATGGGCGCATTTGGTACGACTGCCCCGGACGCATCTGTGATCGAGCCTTGAATCGATCCACCGTTTACCGAGATCGCCTGACCGTAGCTCATCACACTGAGCGGAAAGACTAAAGAGAGTCCGAGCAACTTCTTCATCAATGGTTCTCCGAGGAACGTCATGAGTCACCCCTGGACAGGGATGTGAAACAGGAATGCCGGAAAGGTCGTCCGTCATCGAATGAATTGTTAAGTCTTGACCAACCGAGTGCAACCATGGGGCCAAACACCCTCGAATCCGGACAAACATCGCTGAAATATCGGAGAACTGACGAGTCTTAGGTAAGCTGCTGAAAACATTGGTTGGTTTTACGGAGTCGCCACAGCTGATGACACCTCGTTCGCAACTTGATGATGGCAGTTCCAACGAGGCTTTCCACTGCCGATGTGTCAACTCCCTTGTCTACCGAAATATGGAGGAAAATGACAACTATCTTTAGATTCTCATAGAGGTCACCCAGAGATGAAGATCCAGATCGCCTGTGTGGCCACCTCCGAACGCCGGTTGCGAATGGATCCGGCGTTCAGCCTGACGCAACACTACTTGGCTCGCGCGACTTCCTATGAGCCGTGCTCACTTGAGATCTTCGCGAGCGAGCCTGCATTACTTGCCTCGATAGAGCGCCGTACCAGCCGCACATCCATCTTTGCGATCCTGTTGGATAGCACGGGTAAATCGTTAACGTCGCACCAATTTGCCGATCAGCTCGGACGCCTTCGCGACTCTGGACAGCAGGAGGTTCTTGCCTGCATAGGGCCGGCAGACGGATGGTCGATTGCGGCGCGGACTCGGGCCAATCTATTGCTCTCCCTTGGGTCGATCACCCTGCCCCATGCGCTCGCCCAGGTTGTTCTTGCTGAACAGATCTACCGCGCCCTGACGATTCTGGCGGGTCATCCGTACCACTGTGGCCACTGACTGAACCTGATGTCCCGATCTGCCCCAAGGCTCAGGATCGTCGCCGATATCGGATCGCAAACTCATATCCGGCATTCGGCGGGAAGAGTCCGGCAACGACACGCAGCCGCTCAGCCAACGCCTGAGGAGCAAGAAGCGGATATTCGCGCTCGCGTAGTTCGGCGTATTCGAAGTCGACGGCCAGCGAGAGGAGATAGATGGCGACTGCGTCAGCAAACGCTGCCTCAAAGAAGGCGGTCCGGGCCTTCTCGTCGAGCTGCCCTCCCGTCGTACTTTGCCGTGTGCGCCCACGATGCTCCCAGGCATCCTGGCTGGTCTCCCCTCGAATATCAGCCTCTGCCTGCTTCCAAACGAGCTCTGAAAACGCCGTGGGCACTCCGGTAGCATCCACGAACCCATGCCCCACATTGATGAAAAACTCGAACGACAGGGCGAACCGGTCGGAAAGAAGTCGGGCCGAGATGAAGACGGCGTCAGTCTCCCCCAGCATCACGTTTCGATGACACGTCGCCTGCTCGCTCAGTTCAGAGGTATAGACCGGCGCAACCAGCGTCTCGTCCTCTTCAGGAGGAGCGCCCACTCCGCCGATCCGTGCACGGCTGATGGCAAGCGGCACAAAAAAATAAGCCGAGTGATCGAGTGCACGCGCGATGCTCTCCGGAACCGCCTGAACCAGCCGCTCCAGATCGCGCGTTTCAATCCGCGTGTCGCCAAAGGATGCGAAGGCCAGTCCATTCGCAGATCGCCGGGGCATCGACTCACGCGCAACCTGGTCCGGCGGAACCAGGCTTGTTGGAACGCTTTCAGCCATAAGGCAGTATTCTACTTCCAGTGACCCTGGATCCCGATAACCACTCCGATCGCCCCTCCGCCCCGCCCCGGGGCGACACCTTCTTCGGCGTTCCGATTGGCGAACTCGGCTGGTTCAGCTGCCTTCTCATGGGGACGGCGGCAGGCTTCGCGGCTTTCTTTGCGGCCACCTTTCTTGCGATCATCGCGTTCCTGATACTTAACTCGACCGGGCACACCTTGAACTACAACCTGACCTATCGGCGCATTGGCCTTCCAGTCGGCCTGCTGGTTGGTGGCACCTCGCTTGCGTACCTTGCAACCTCCTGGGTTCGCCGCCAGATTACTCGCCGCTGATCCAAGCTTCGCACCGCCCGCGAAACCTTTCCCGTCTGCATCGCGTCTGTACCGCCATCCTGCCGTAGTACAACTACCAATCAGTGCTGCCACGCTCTCCTGGAGGTTCTCGCTTCATGCCCCTCTCCCGCGCGTCTTTGCGCCTTAGCTCTCTCGCGATTCTTACTGGTCTCTCGGTGTCCTGTTCTCCGCTCGCTGATGCGGCAGATAAGAAGGCCTCCGATCCTTCGTTCTACGGCCCGCAGCCCGCTTCTGAAACGCTTGACCTGTCCATGTATGCCCGTATCCGCGAAGAAGGATTCAAGCACTCGCATGTCATGCAGTTTGCGGGCGCCCTTGCGGATGGCATCGGACCCCGGCTGACTGGCTCGCCCAATATGGCGAAGGCCAACGCATGGACACGCGACACCCTTACAGCGATCGGGCTCGAGAATGCGCATCTGGAAGACTGGGGCGAGTTCGGTATGGGCTGGCAACAGATCAACACGTGGGTGCGCATGGTCTCGCCCGATCCTGAACCGCTGTGGGCGCAAGCTGCTCCGTGGTCTCCCGCGACGAAAGGCCCGGTGACCGGCGACGTCGTCCTTGTGAATGCAACGACGGTGGATGATCTCGCGAAGTACAAAGGCAAACTCGCGGGCAAGATCGTTCTCTTCGGCGCTCCACGACCCACACCGGATATCACCGATCCGCTCTTCCATCGCTACACAGCGGAAGAGCTCAAAGACATCGAAGCCTCCGAGTCGTCGGCACCCTCATCCCGCGGCACACCTCCCCTGACCCTGGAGCAGCGCCTCGCACTGCGCGCGCAGCGGAATGCCCTACGGAAGGCTGCTCTGAGCCTCATGTCGAGCGAAGGCGTAGTCGCAATTCTTACCCCTTCTCGCGATGGCGGCAATGGCGGCGGAACGGGCATCATCTTCGACGACAATGGAGCGAACCTTGCCCTTGATGCCCAGAAGAAGGCGAATGCCGTCAGCATCCCAAACGCCGTCATGATGATCGAGCACTACAACCGTCTCGCACGTCTGCTGGAGAACCATGTTCCTGTTCAGCTGGAGCTCAATATCGAGACGAAGTTCACCGGCGACCACGAACATGGCTTCGACACCGTTGCCGAGATACCCGGAACCGATCCAAAGCTCAAGAATGAAGTCGTCATGGTTGGCGGCCATCTCGACAGCTGGATCTCCGGCACGGGAGCCACCGACAACGGGGCAGGCTCCGTCGTCGCCATGGAGGCCGTTCGCATCCTCAAGACTCTGGGTATCAAGCCTCGTCGCACCATTCGCATCGCCCTCTGGTCGGGCGAAGAACAGGGCCTCTTTGGCTCAGTAGGCTATGTGAAGCAGCACTTCGGTACCTTCGGTCAGCCAGCGATCGCCGATCCGCCGAACACTCCCTCCTACCTTGCGCACAAGGGGCCGCTCACCACGACAAAGGAGTGGGAGACGCTCGACGCCTACTACAACCTGGATAACGGCACCGGCAAGGTTCGCGGCGTCTACACGCAGGGCAACTTCGCGATCGCCCCGATCTTCGTGCAGTGGATCGCACCGCTCCATGATCTTGGCGTCTCTACCATCACCAATCGAGACACCGGCGGGACGGATCACCTCTCCTTCGACGCAGTGGGTCTGCCTGGCTTTCAGTTCATTCAGGATCCGATGGACTACGACACGCGCACCCATCACTCAGATATGGACACCTACGATCGTCTTCATGCGGACGACCTCGAACAGGCTGCCGTGGTCGAAGCAATCTTCCTCTACAACACCTCTGAACGTGAGGCGATGATGCCTCGCAAGCCGTTCCCGCATCCAGAGGACGAGAAGCGACTCACCACTCCCCTTCCCAACATCTATCCGAATGCCGTTTCTCTCCCGGACAGCGGCAAACCGGAGGTCAACTGATCCGACTCTGACGTCAGTTCTGATATCGGGACGCAATGCGGCAGAGATATCTCTGCCGCATTTTCTTTAGCGTCGTCCAGTACACGTCAAGAAGGGCTGATGCGCCACGAGTCCTCGAATGCTTTGAGATCAGTGAGCGGAACACAACCCGCGACACTGTTTGCTGTTCCAACAGCAGAGATGGAGGCACTATGGCCACGTACAAGTTCGTTGCTCTCTCTGCCGCGCTTCTGAGCGGTCTGGCGTTCGCGCCCGCACAGGTGTCGATCAACATTGGAACTCCTCCTGTTTGTCCCTACGGCTACTACGACTACGCCCCGTATAGCTGCTCTCCATACGGCTACTACGGACCGGATTGGTTCAATGGAGGCGTGTTCATCGGCGCAGGTCCATGGTTCCACGGGCCTCATGGTTTCTACGGTCACGTCGACAACCGCTACGATCCACACCACGGCTACGGCGGCCCCTATCCTGAGCGCGGCGAGCAGCCCTTCTCTCATTTCCACGCAAATGAAGCGCGGGATGGGCAGGGCCACATCGGCGAAGCGCAACATAATGGTGCGGGAGAGCACAGCGCAGGTGCGCCAGGTGGCTTCCACGGTGGCGGCGGTCGACGTTAGACCTTGAGGCAGCGCTAAGCGAGATGCTCACAAGCCGCTTCGTTTCGAATGGGATCGTGCGCCTCGTCTACTTCCAAGCCCGAAGCAGGCGAGGTGCAGTTCCCAGGATCCTGAGACCATCACCTCGACGAGTGAAATATCGTAAGTTCAAAGCATCAGCACCAAGGTCTTCTATCGATGCGAAGGCATTCAGTTCTTCCTTCATCTGCTCTGGCGTGAAGAACAACTGAAAGGGCTCGCCCGCCATCCGCACTCGAGAGGCCAGCGAGTCGTGGGCTAAGCGCTCATGCACTGGGAGCGCGGAGCGCGGCTGTCCATAGTCGAAGACGACACCGCTGCCGGGCACCGACTTCAGAATGAAGTCCAGTGTGGTTCGAAAGCCGGTGTGCGTGAGGTAGGGGACAACGCCCAACCAGGCAAACATCGTCTTTTCCCCACCATCCAGACCAGCAACTGCCAAGGCATGCGCGAGTTGCTCACGCTCAAAATCGACTGGCACCAGCTGCGCGCTTGGCGGCAGAATCAGACGTGCCGCTGCGAGCATCTCCCGCTTCCAGGCCTGCGTATGGGGATGATCCACCTCGAACACCCGCAGATGCGGAAACGGATTCCGCAGCGCGAATGTATCCAGACCCGCCCCAAGCAGAACGTACTGCGTCGCCCCCGACGCTACAGCTTCAGCGAGGCAATCCTCGGCAAACCGGCTTCGCGCGACGAGCCACGCTCGCAACGAAAGGGAGTGTGGCCGGTCCGTGCGTCGCGGCGTACGCTGCAGCTCCGCACCTGCATCGGGCCCAAGAAGGGGAATGACAAACGGGTCTGCAAAAACGAGGGGATGTGCGTCGTAGAGCTGATGTGCGGCTCGTCGCAGAGCAACCCGGAATGCCGTTAGCGATGGCTTCAACTCATCCATCTTGTCCTTGTCTGCTCTTCTACTTAGGCTGCATCCAGCGAAGGGTTCGGGCGAGATAAGACTTCATCTCCTTGCGGGGCACGATGGCGTCTAGGAAGCCGTGTTCCAGGAGGAACTCGGATCGCTGAAAGCCCTCAGGAAGTTTTTGGCGAATCGTCTGCTCGATCACACGAGGGCCGGCGAAGCCGATGAGGGCTCGAGGCTCGGCAATGTTCAGGTCTCCAACCATCGCGAAACTGGCCGTTACCCCTCCCGTAGTGGGGTCTGTCATGAGCGAAATATAGGGTATTTTTGCATCGTCGAGGTGGCCGAGCGCGGCGGAGATCTTGGCCAGTTGCATGAGGGAGGCGATGCCTTCCATCATGCGGGCACCGCCGGAGGCGGAGACGATGATCAAGGGGTGGCGGGTGCTAAGTGCTCTATCTACAGCTCTTGCGATGGTTTCGCCGACGACCGCACCCATGGAGCCACCAATAAAACCGTACTCCATGGCGCTGACGACTACGGATTGGCCATCCAAGGTGCCGATCGCGTTGATGATGGCGTCGTTGAGGCCAGTCTTCCGCTGGGCTTCTTCCAGGCGTCGCTTATAGGGCTTAAGATCAACAAAATGAAGGGGATCGGTCGATTTCAGGTCGAGGTCGACGAGCTCGTACCCGGGGTCGAGCAGATAGCTGATTCGAGTGCGGGCGTCGATGCGAAAGTGGTGACCGCACTTAGGACAAACGTATTGATTCTGAAGGAGATCTGCCTTGAATATCGGCTGCCGGCAGCTCTCGCAGCGGATCCAAAGACCCTCGGTTCGGACTGTTTTCTGTTCGTCTGTGACGATCTGATGATCTTCGCGTTTAAACCAGGTCATAGGGAGGCTTGTTTGGTGCAGGTGTACCCCGGGTATTGTACCGTTTCGCTCAGGTGCGCCGGGGTTTCGCGGAGGTGGGGTTTCAGGTGGTCGCGAGACGCAGGGCGAAGACGGTGATCAGGACGACGCAGAAGTCTTCGAGGACGGCGACCGGCCAGTCGCGGCACTGTTTTTTGCCAACAAGGTAGTGGCGGACGTGGTAGCCGCCGAAGGCACCGATGACGGCGCCGATGACTCCGAGCACAACACCGACAGGGATGGAGCCCTGAAGGCCGGTGGCGATGATGGCCCCGACAAGGCCGCCGAAGGCGATCCGCGGGATGAGGGCGCCGGGCGACAGGCGGGAGGGGGTCTTCGGGAGTTTGTCGCCGATGTACTCCCCGAGCGCGAGAACGGTGAAGACAATGACCGAGACGATGCTGGCGGTCCAGAAGGCCCAGCTGTGCTGGACAGGAAGAAGGCGAAGGTACGCGAACCAGCAGACGACGCAGATAGGCGTCATCGCGCGGCAGCCGGTGGCGACACCGAGCAGGGGAATTGCGAGCATCCAGCTCATGACTGTAGCTGCCATGGAATTGCTCCTTGGAGGATTACAAACCGCGGCGATGAAGCTCAGAAGTTGGCGGGATTTGTGGGTTCCGCGCTAAGCGTATCACCGGCGAGGCGCGGGCTGATGAGATTCCAAAGGCAAGAGGCGTGAGAGTGCACGGCGTGGGGTGCGCTAGCACCAGCGAAAGGCGGTGCGTGGGAGAGCGGAGGTCTTTGTGCTTCCGAAGCAGGTAGGAGTGCGCGTCACTTCGCTCCGTGGTTAAGGATGAATGCGGGGATCCCTTCAACAAGCTCTGGGCGGGCTCTTTCGCCTTGCTCAGGATGACAACGAAAAAACACACAACTCGAGGTGAGTTAGGGGCGAAGGAAGCCGTAGAGGGGGAACTGGTTCGCGAGGTCGAGGACCTCGGCCTTGATGCGGGCAAGGTGGCTGGGGTCGTTGCGGTGGGTGAGAGCGTCGACGACCCAGGTGGCGACCTGCTGCATCTGCTCTTCCTTCATGCCGCGGGTGGTGAGGGCGGGAGTGCCAAGGCGGATGCCGGAGGGCTTAAGCGGCGGGTTGGTGTCGTAGGGGATGGCGTTCTTGTTGACGGTGATGCCGGCCTCCCCGAGGGCGTGTTCGGCCTCGGAGCCGAGCATGCCCTTTTCGAAGACATCGACGAGCATGAGGTGGGTGTCGGTGCCGCCGGAGACGATACGGAAGCCTTTGTCGGCAATGGCGGCGGCAAGGGTGCGGGCGTTGGCGACGACCTGGTGGGCGTAGACACTGAACTCCGGCTGAACGGCCTCGCGGAAGGCGACGGCTTTGGCGGCCACGACGTGCATGAGTGGACCGCCCTGCTGGCCGGGGAAGACGCTGCGGTCTATACCTGATGCGAACTGTTGTCCGCAGAGAATGAGGCCGGAGCGGGGGCCGCGAAGGGTCTTGTGGGTGGTGGTGGTGGTGACATGGGCATGCGGAACGGGCGACGGGTGAGCCCCGCCGGCAACGAGCCCGGCGAAGTGGGCCATGTCGACGACGAGAAACGCGCCGACTTTGTCCGCGATCTCGCGCATGCGGGGGAAGTCGAAGTGGCGGGCGTAGGCGCTGCCGCCGCCGATGATGACCTTGGGCTTTTCGCGGGTGGCGATGTCTTCAATCTGGTCGTAGTCGAGGGTCTCGGTATCCTGCCGGACCTGATAGCCGCAGACGCGGTAGAGCTTGCCCGAAAAGTTCAGCTTGTGGCCGTGCGTGAGATGACCGCCGTGGGCGAGATCGAGGCCGAGGATGGTGTCGCCGGGGGTGAGCAGGGTCATGAAGGTGGCGGCGTTGGCCTGCGAGCCGGAGTGGGGCTGGACGTTGGCGTGCTCGGCGCCAAAGAGTTGTTTGGCACGATCGCGGGCGAGGGTTTCGACGACGTCGGCGAATTCACAGCCTCCGTAGTAGCGCTTGCCGGGGTAGCCTTCGGCGTACTTGTTGGTGAAGACGGTGCCGGCGGCTTCGAGGACGGCGCGCGAGACGAAGTTCTCAGACGCGATCATCTCGAGACCTTCGTGCTGGCGGAGAACTTCGTTCTTGATCTGCTCGGCGATCTCCGGATCGGCGGAGGCGAGGGGCGCATTGAAGTCGATGGGCATGAGGATGATTTTATGCTGCCGGGAGGGGGGTATGGCGGTTCCGACGCGCGATGGAGTGGCGGAGGGAAGAAAGGCTCGGGGGTCTTGTGGGTGGGGTGATTTCGTGTCGCTGCGCTCCGGGGTGAAAGGCAGGATGCGGGGATCCTTCCGCTTCGCTCAGGACGACACCTAAGACCCAGCCTGCTCAGGAGCGACAAGTGAAAGCCGCTCGCGAGGAATGACGAACCGCAGCCGGGTGCAACCTGTGTCGGAGGTGGGTGTCTAGAGAAGCGATCGATGCGAGAAGGCAATCGCGAGAGCGAGATTGATGGGGCGATCAACGAGATCAAGCGGGCGTCGAATCGACGATGGCAAGGGGCTGAACGATCCGTTTCCAGTCGATACGCGGCTGAGCCCGGATGATCGGTTTCGAAAGGCGAACGAGCTGCTGTGGTCGGCGCACAACGATCTTTCGCGGGCGGAGGATGTGCCGGAGTCTCGCGGGCTGCGCAACCGGGCGATCGGGCATGTGGACCAGGCGCACGGGATTGTGGACCGGGTGGAGAAGACGGCACAGTGGCAATCGGTGGCGAGGACGGCGGGACTTCGGCCCTGCCGTCCTCGTGACGTGCCGGGATGTTACGGGCGTGGTGCCTGGTAGGCGGAAGGGCGCGGAACGGATGGAATTGCGCTCCGTTTCGGGATACGATGAGACCTCCGTGGGCCAGCGGTGTTTCTAGACGAGTGAGGTTCGAGGCACGGTTCGCCTGACCTGCTACTGCGAGGAGGTCCTTCGGCTATGGATGTGTTCTGCGATGCGCGTGAGGTGATGCGCCGCTATGAACGGTACGTGATCGATCTGCGACGGCTGTTCCTGTTCCACGGTCTGCCGTGCGGGGCGGCGGAGAACTTCTGCGATCTTGCATTGAAGCTCGAAGAGAGTCGGGCGCTGCGGCTGGATCTGCCGGCGCTGCTGCGGAATATCCGGGACCTGGAACAGGAACAACTCACGGCCGACGAGATGCTGACGGTGGTGGCGTTGGCGAGCGGCGGGGAAGAGTTGGTGGACGGGCGCGCTGGATCCGCGGGGCTGATGCGAACGGTGGGCCTGCTGCAGATGATGCTGGCGGGCGTGGGGACGTGGTCCGAGACCGGCGGAGACGATCGGGCCGCGAAGGCAGTGACCAGTGACGTGAACACGGGCGAAGAGCGCGTGTTTCTGGAGCTGGCGATTGAGGAGCTGCGATTGCAGCTGGGCGAAGTGACGCGGCGAATGAGCCAGCTGGAGCCGCTGGCAGTCGCGGGGCAGGCGTTTGAGGCTCCGGTAGTGGTTGAGGCTCCTGCGGATCTTGCGGAGCTTCCGTTGGCGCGCGGAATGGGCGTTTCGCGGCAGGCGGAGATGGGTGGGGTGGCGGTAGCGGACGTTGTTGCTCCGGCTGATGCGCGAGCCGAAGCGATGGCTGCCGAGGCAGATGCGAGGGCGGCGGCGGCCGCGGCGCGATGGGAGGCGGCGGAGCGGGAGGCGGCTGAGGCTATGGCGGCTGCGGCGGCGAAGCGGGAGGCGTTTGAGAGGGAGCGAGTGCGGGTGTGGCCGCTGGAGGAGCGGGTGTCTCCGCTGCCGGCGCTGCCGAAGAAGAGAGTGATGCCGAGTGCGGCGATGCTGGAGGCGGCTGGCGCGGCTTTGCGGAGGGGAAAGGATCTGCGGCTGGCGGGGGTTGCGGCGGGATTGCTGCTGGCGACGGTGGGAATCTATGGATCGCTGCGGTCGTCTGGGACAGGCGCGGCGGAGAAGACGAATGCGGCGAAGGACAGCGGCCGGGCCTCGGAGAGTTTGGCGGCGACGCCGGCGGTAAAGGAGACGGCGGCAGCGCCCGCGGAGAGTCCTGCGGGTGTTGCGAAAGAGGCCGCGGAATCGGCTGCGGGGATGGCGCCGGGGACGGTCAAGGCTCCGGCGGCCACTGGTGTCTCCGCGGCGAAGGTGGTGAAGATTGCGCCTCCGGTGGAGCGGAAACCGGCGGTGGTGGCGGCTGCTCCGGAGGTGACAGCGAAGAACCGGCGGGACGACGCGGCGGTGGAGGCAGCGCTGGCGGTGCGGCCGCGCGGGACGAAGTTTCTATTTGTGCCCGCGGATGTGATGGAGAAGCATTTGCTTTCCGCGCGGAAGCCGATCGTGCCAGCGGAGGCGACGAAGAGCCAGGGACCGGCGCGGGTGGTGCTGAACGCGTTCATTGCCAAGGATGGCACGGTGAGCCGGACCGATGTAGTGGAGGGGCCGCCGACGCTGATCAACTCGGCGATGGCGGCGGTATCGTGGCGGCGATATCGACCGTTTCTGGTGCGAGGACAGCCGGCCGAGGTGGTGACGCCGGTGACGGTGAGCTATGCGGCGACGCCGTAGGGAGATCGGTGGGCTGGCTCACGGAGTGCGGAGGCGTTTAAAGGCGTGGTGCAGGAAGTGTCCCATATAGAAGCCGTCGAGGTATTTGTAGGGGAACTCGCCGGTGGTGTAGTGGCCGCAGGGTAGGGTGCGGGCGATGTGGGGAACGTTGAGTCGGCGGAAGTCGGCCAGGACCTGTTGCGAGAACACCTCGAGGAAGGTGAGGTCCCAGGTGGCGTGGATGACGCAGGTCTCCCGGCGGGGGGAGATGGTAGCGAACTGCTGCATGTAGTGGGCGGGGGAGATGCAGGCGAGGCAGTCGCGGAGGTCGGACTGAGTGAGGCCGGCAGCCTCGACGGCGGCGCGGATGTGGCGGGTGGACTGGCCGGTCCAGACGACGTCGCCGAACTCGCGGGAGGCGTGGTTGAAGCAGCAGACCTCGAGCCTGGGGTCGTGGGCGGCGGCGATAAAGGCGTAGGCGGAGCCGAGGGAGGTGCCGAGGACGCCGAACTCCGTGTAGCCCTCCAGCTCGAGCCAATCGATGCAGGAGCGGATGTCGACGACGGCCTGGCGGCAGGCGTCGATGGTACGGCCGAGATTGGAGGAGACGGCGAAGTCGGAGCGCTCGAGCTCGGCGGGGCGACGGATGTCGTGGTAGGGCTTGGAGAGGCGGAGGGCGGAGATGCCGAAGCTGTTGACCATGGAGCAGACGGCATTATGGGAGAAGGCGTCGGCGTTCCACTGCGGCATGACGATGATGGCCTGCTTGGGGCGGCCGCGCTGCTGTGATGGATGGGTGGGGTACCAGCGGGCGTTGACCTGATCGTTCTCGGGGTGCGGGGTGGCGATGGGAGAGGTGAAGCGGAGGAACTCGGCGGGGTCGAGCTCGCCTATCTCGGCCAGGTGTTGCAGCTCGGCGTCGTGGGCGAGGGTCTCGGGGCGGACATTAGTGGGGAAGAGCTGGGGGTGGCGGGTTTCGAGGCGGAAGTCGGTGGGAGTTTGGTAGCCGAAGAAGTCGGCGGAGTTCTCGATGATGGTTTGGTTGAGGGCGACCATGTGGGCGAGGTTGTCGGCGGGGTCTTCGGGCGGCGGGGTGTTGAGCCAGTCGAAGCCGTACTCGAGGGGGCGGACGATGCGGTTGGTATCGCGGGTGGTGAGGGCGGTCTCCCAGCGGAGCATCCAGTTGGCGTAAAGCTGCGAGAGCATAAGAGGTTAGTTTACTTGGGGTGGGTAAAGGGTGTCGCTTCGCGGTAAGGGTGAACGGCGAAATGCGGGGGTTCCTCGCTTCGCTCGGAATGACAACCACACATTGCGCTGCCGTCGCCGATGTTTGGCATTTGAGGTAGAGAAGCAGATCCCTACGGGATGACAACCAGAACAGCAGCGGCAAGAGCAACGGTGAATGCGGGGTCTCTCCACTGCGCGCGTTGCGCTTCGGTCGAGATGAGCGGTTTCTAAGCTGGATTGAGCGAGGGTACGGCCCTTGAGGGAGTAGTTAGTCGAGATGACGGCGTTTCGGGGTGGCAGGTTAGAGGTCGGAGAGTTGGAGGCAGATGCGGCCTACGAGGAAGTCGGCGAGGGAGAAGGGGGCGACGAGGGGGAGGACCTGGATGGGATGTTCGAGGGAGAGGGGGCGGAGGATGAGGTTGGAGCCGTCGAGGTCGACGAAGCGGAGCAGGAGGGTGCTGCCGCTGCGGACGGCGTAGAGGTTGGGCTGGGCGGCGCGGAAGGGGGCGAGCGAGATGTAGTGGCGGTCAAGGACGACGAGAGTGCCGCGGGTGAGCAGGGGAGCCATGGCGGCGGCCTGTTCGGTATCGACGCGAATGGCCAGGAAGCGCTGCCAGTCGGCGCGGCGGGTGGAGGCGCGGGAGGGGCCGCCCTCGAGGCGGGAGGCGGCTAAGTGGAGCGACTCAATGATGGCGGCGGGAGCGATGCGGGGCTGGGCGAGGGCAGTGGCGGGGCTGACGACGGGGACGCGGGCGACGGCATCGGCGGCGGCGCTGGTGTCTGCGGTAGTGGCGGCGAGATCGAGCGGGAGGAGCTGATCGATGGTGAGCTTCTGGGCGGCGAGGACGCGATCGAGGCCATCGAGTGAGAGGGCGCGACGACCGTTGAGAAAGTTGGAGATATGGGCCTGGCGGAAGCCGGTGAGCTGGGCGAGGCGGGTTCCGGTGAGGGCGCCGGCCTCGATGCGGCGCGCGAGTTCCTGACGGAGGAGTTCATGGAGATCGGCGAAGTTCATTGAGGTAGAGAGTAGAACGGTGTGGATAGCAGAACGATACGCTTGTGTTTGGAGAAGATAAAGCGAAATGTTCATTATTAGCAAATGTTCTCACTCGCAAGATGCTCATTTAGTTGGCTTATACGTTAGTCACAGGGTGGCAATCAGTTTTTGTTGACACGTAGTTTGTTGAAAGCTATAACCAGTGAACTTTAGCTCGCTGAAGCAGTTTCGGGAGGGTGGGACTCTTTCGAGGCGCGAACGGCAGAGTGTTGTTTGGCGATGCAGCTTAGACGGCTGGAGCTTCCCAGGCTCAAGCATCGCGATCAGTGAGACAACGGAGACCTTCTCCGGGCCAGGGCACGCGAAGAAGTGCGCGGCACGGTGGGGATCCCCCATAGCAACCTGAGCGAGCCCCTCCGACCGCTGAGAAGCCCGAGGCTCGCCGGGGGAGTGGTTTGCCGAAAAGGGGAACAGATGAACTATTTGCGCTTGGATCTGAAGGTATGTGAAGGATGCGGGGCGTTGTGGCTCCGATCGGAGATGACGACCGGGGTGTATTGCCGGTGCTGCGCGGAGAAGCTGGCGGAGTTTCCGGCGCCACGGCGGCGACGCCGGACGCGGGTGCGGCAGGAGCGGGTGGTGATACGGACGCGATGTGGCGGAGAGCGGACTCTGCTGAAGGGAGAAGCACGATGAGCGCGAGGGTGATGGTGTTGCCAGTGGTTTATGGTTCGGCTGCAAGAAAAGGATCGGCTGCGACGGAGGTGCAGACGGTGCACGCGGTGACGGCGGTGATCGAGCCGGAGACGCGGGGTCCGGAACGGCCGGAGCTAGCCTTCTACAGGAAGTACACGGAGGGGATGCTGCGGCGGTATCTGCGGCTTTCGATGGAGAAGGGACGGGTGCCGTCGCTGCTGGGACAGGAGATGTTCCGGGGGCGGGTCACGACGTACAAGGTCCGCTCGTTTGAGGACGTGGTGATCTTTGTGCACGACGTGGAGATGTGCCTGAAACGGCTGACGGAGGCGGAGCAGGACCTGCTGGAGCGGATCGCGATCCAGGAGTACACGCAGGGCGAGGCGGCGGGTCTGCTGGGGATGAGCCTGCGGACCGTGGTGCGGAAGTACGCGGCGGCGGTAGATGTGCTGACCGGGCATTTCCTCGACACAGGGCTGCTTGAGCCGCTGATGGCGTGTCAAGCCGGGGAGGTCTGAGATGACGGCTAAGTGGCTGTTGTTGAAAGCTTTACTGGTGCTATGGGCGGTGGCGTAGGCAATGTACGCCGCTTGCTATTCTGGAAAGGTCAGAGAGAGCGGCGGCAAGCCACACAGACGGGGGAAGAGCAGGCGCAACAAGCCGACTCTTCCCTCGTTTGCTTTCGCTGACGACGGGTGGACGACGAATGGCTGGAGGACGGGGTGGGGCTAAGGGGGAGGACGGTCCGGCTGGGCGCTCGGTGCGAGGGCCCCGGCCGGACCTGTGCCGGCGATATGCGAGAAGGGAGCTGGCGCGGGGGCTGCCGGGAATTCTGGAGCGCTTCATCAACGAGGCGCAGAAGGGGAGCATTCCGCATGCGAAGGCGTTGATGAGCCTGGCGGGTCTGGACCGGGAGGAGGCGATGCCGGCGGCCCATAGCAAGAAGCCGAAGGGACTTTCGGAGATGCTGCTGCGGGAGTTACGTCGACGGCCGGGGAACGGTCCGGCGGCGGACGGCGGGATGCGGTCAGAGGTGAAGCGGGACGATGGGCCAGGGAGGAGACAGGATGAAGGCAGCAACGGCGGTAGCAGAGACGGCGGCTCGGCGCGAGGTGCGGCGGGTGAGTGACGAGGTTAGCCGGGCGGGATCGCCGGTGCGATCGCGATGCATACGGCCGGTCGCGATGCAGGCGATGGCGATGGAGCTGCCGGAGGTTCACGGACATCCGAACCGGCTGCCATTTGAGGGCGTGCTGACGCTGGTGGATGTGCCGAGCGACAAGGCGCCGAGCGGCTCGCGCGGGCACCGGGTGGTGCTGACGCGGGCAGCGGCACAGGCGGCGTTGCCGAGTCTGCTGGGAATGGCTGTCGGGTATAAGGCCGGCTGGGATGGGCATGATGCGCGGCAGAAGTGCGGCATCATCACGGCGGCGGAGCTTGATGGGCGCGAGCTTTCGGTGAAGGGCTACCTGTTTGCGCGGGACTTTCCGGAGGTCGATACGGACCTGGGGCATGACGGCGCGATGGGGATGAGCTATGAGCTGGCGGATGCGCATGTGGAGGATATGCGGGCGCAGGTCTGGACGCTGACGCGAGCGACGTTCACAGGGGCGGCGATTTTGCTGCGGGAGAAGGCGGCGTACCGGGAGACGAGCTTTCGGGTTCGGCGGCCGGCGATGGCGGCGGCGGGACGATCGGCGCGGCATCGGCGAGCAGTGGTGTAGTGAGTTTGCACAAGGAGACAACGATGGAGATGGCGATGGAACAGGGAGCCGCAGCGGCGGATCTGCAGGCGACGATGGAGCGATTGGCCGCGGCGGCGAGTTTGCTCGAGCACGCGGTGGAGCAGATGGGGCTGAAGCAGGTGGCACAGCTTTCCGCGGAGGCGGAGGCTTCGATCGAGCGGATCGTGGCGACGGCTGAGGCAAAGCGCGAGGCCGAGCTCGAGCGCAAGCTGGAGTTTGTGGAGGCGCAGCTGGAGACGTTCCGGGCTTCGCGCGGGTCGGCTTCGATGGAAGGTGGGCGGCGGACGCTGCCGGCCGCGATGACGACGCTGCTGGCGAAGCAGGGCGTGGCGCTCGACTCTGTGGAGGCTGGCGGGATCGATGTTGCGGCCGGCGGAGCGCTCGACAAGGCTCTGGCCAGCTTGAGCATTGAGCAGCGGATCGCAGTGAAGGCGCAGCTGCTGCGGAGTGGCGCGATCGGGTGAGGCCGATCGCTGAGTAGCGATTCGAGATCGAGCGGTCTTACTGAGGCAGGCTTCTGCGTTCCCGGTAGAAGCGGGTTCCTCGTTTCGCTCGGAATGACAGTCCACGGATGCCGCAGCGGCGATGCTCGACGACAGCGGACCTGATTTGTAACCGTGCCGGATCAGTGGCACATGCGGCGAGGTTCTTTCGAGGACTTCGCCCTTTATTTTTTAACCAGGAGATGGAATGAACGCGAAGTTTACGGATATCAATGCGGCTGCGGATTACCTTGGGCCGGGTGCGGTTGAAGTGCCGATGTACCAGACGGAGATTACGGATCTGGTGCGACGACGGGGGATCTTTGGGCGGAGGATCAAACAGGTGCCGGCGACGGGCCATCCGTCGCGGTACTTCGAAGAGACGTCGATCCCGTCGCCCTCGGCGAGCTCGGGATTTGTGGATCCGCGGAATATTATTGCGCCGCTGGTGAGCCCGACGCGCGTGGAGCGGAGTGTTCCGTTGAAGGCGCTGGTGGCGCAGATCAACTACAACCTGTTTGATCTCGAGCTTGGCCAGCAGCAGAGCCAGTTTGCGTACCTGCAGGCGAAGGATCTGGCGGACACCGTCGATGGTGTTTTGCGGACGCACGATGTGGCGTTGTGGAACGGTACTGACACCAGCCTGAGCTCGCCGACGACGGCGCAGTACTTTGGCGCGGCCGGGCAGATTGCTGGCGGTGGTAATACGGTGACGATTGGCGCGGCGGCGAGCATTGTGGACGGGCTGAAGTCGACGATTGCGCAGATGGTTTCGAACAGTTCGTTCGGCGTTCGGCCAACGGCGATCTATGCCAATCCGGTGCTGCTGGATCTGATCGATCGCGAGATGAAGAGCGAGTTCAATGTGGTGCTGAACTCGCGAGAGATCGATGCCGGCTTCTCGGTGAAGACGCTGAGCACACAGGCGGGCGATATTCCGCTGATTCCTGAGTGGACGCTGGGGTATACGGGCACACCTGGGTCGGGTTCGGCGGTGCTGCCGGCGTACATCGTGACGGAAGACCTGATTGAGTATCACTGGCTGAGTGATCCGAATCCGCGGATCTTCCAGCTGGGCGTTCCTGGATCGCTGGCTTCGCAGTATGTGGTGGTGAAGTTTGGCGGGCTGGTGGTGAAGGGTGCGAACTACGCGCACTATCAGGTGCTGGTGGATCGCTAGAGGCTCCTTGCTGATCGCTTGGTGGTGGGCTGCCTGGTTTGGCGGCCCACCGCCGCTTTCGCCCGCGGGTGGGCGAGTGTGGCCGGCGGATGTGCGGGTTCGCGGTAGAGAAGCGGATTCCTCGAGTTGCGCTCGGAGTGACGACGAAAGAACGATGGCGGCAGTTGACGCTTGCAAGTGCGAGAGGTGTTGGGCATGGGGTATCTGGAGGCCACGGAATATGTGGCGTATGGACTGACGGCGGAGACGACGGATGATTGGGTGACGACGGCATCGGCGCTGATGGAGTCGTATTGCCGGCGGCCAAGTTTGATGGCGACGACGTATACGGAGAGAGTCCGGCTGGGGCGTGGCGGGACGACAGCGAGGCTGAGTTACTTGCCGCTGGTGTCAGTTGCGCCGGCGACGTCGCCGCTAGTGAGCGCGCGCGCGAGGTTGGGAGTTGCGTGGCGCGGCGAGATGATGGATGCGTTTCGGGAGCAGATTCTGCGGGCGTTCAGCGCGCCGGGCAGCTGGACGGATCTGGATGTGACGACGATGGATGTGGACGTGACGACCGGTGAGGTGCTGCTGCCGGTGAACTTCCTGGGGCTGAGCTACACGGACCTGGAAGTGACGTACACGGCGGGTGTGGCGGTGGTGCCAGTGGCGCTGAAGGTGGCGTGTGCGCAGATCGTGCGGAATGCGCAGGCGACACCGGCGCTGAATGTGCGGTCGAGCAAGCTGGACAAGCTGCAGATGCAGTACTTCAGCTCGTCACTGCTGGATGTGCAGGTGCAGGCGCTGCTGCGGCCGTATGTGGCGGAGAGGCTGGGGTGACGGTGTGGCGGATCTGACGAAGCTGGGAGATGGAGCGCTGCGCGCGACGGAGACGGTGCTGCGCGGGGCGGGTGGACGAAGCGTGCTGGTGCGAGTTCCGCAGCCGGGGACGGCGAACGACGTGACGGAGCAGCTGGGGCTGGCGGTGCCAGTGTTTGCGGATGTGGAGATTGCGCCATGCGTGTTGCGGCTGCTGAGTACGAGCGGTGAGATACGACAGGAGTTGCAGGTCGCGGCGCGGGCGGCGGCGACGGCTGCGGGCGGAGGTGATCCTGCGCTGGTGCTGGCGTGGTTTGCCGCGGCGGCGGGCGTGGTGGTGGATGGCGAGCTGCTGCGGGTGATGGATGTGAGTTATCGGGATCTGGCGGGAGTGCCGTATGTGTATCGGCTGGAGCTGGTGGGGGCTGAGGCGGCCGAGGTTTAGATCTGCTGGTGACTATGGACAGCGGAGTTCGCGGTTGATGTGCAAGTTGTGAGGAGAGGCATGCAAAGGGCGAAGGATACGTTTTATGTGACGCTGCGGGACGGCGTGGCGGTGATGAATCCGCAACGGACGACCGCCGTGCGCGGAGTGCTGCGGCCGGGCGTGCTGGTAGAGGAGAACGAGTTGCCGACAGCGGTGCCGGTGGCGGATGTGTTTCGGCTGCGATGGACGGAGCTGACGGTGGATGCGGCGGCGACGGTGCCGATGGCCAGAATTCGCTGTGAGATTGCATATGAGACGGCGGGAACAACGGCGATGGGCGGCATGGATCGCGGGCGACTGCTGGCGGCGATGGATGCGGAGCTGATGACGGTGCTGGCGGGAGAGACGCAGACCGCGGCAAAGATGGATTTCTCCGCAGGAACACCGGTACCGGATGGGACGCGGATCTTCTGGAGCGATCCGGCGTTTGGCGGGGCGGTGGTCACGGGCGAGCGGGTGAGCCGGGTGACGGCAGTGGATGTCTGGAGCTTGGAAGGAGCGGGCGAGCCATGAGCGCAGCGGTGACAGGGGCGGGAGTTCTGGCGGCGGGAGCGCCGGTGAGTCGGAGAGTGCGGGCATGGTTTGCACCGATCGACAGGGCAGCGGTCGGGCAAGGGGCAGGCGGATCGGCGGTGCCGGGGTTGACGGTGTTTGACGCGGCGCACATGGGTGGTCTGGATCCAGACGCGCTGCCGGCGCCGTGGATCGAGCTGGGGGAGTGCCGCGGGTTTGTGCGGCGGTCCGAGACGAAGGTTGACGCGGTGCGGGCAGGCTCGCCGGTAACGGCTCGAGAGCAGGTGCGGACGGAGGCCGAAGCGACGGTCGAGGTGGCGTTTGCGCAGTGGGGCAAGCTGCAGCTTACCCTGAGCGCCGGGGTGCAGCAGATGAATCTGCTGGCGACGGCGGCGGGCGCGGCGATGAGTGGAAGCGGCGGCACGGCGGTGGCGGCAGTGCCGCTGGTAACGACGGACAGCGGGTCCACGCTGCCGGCTGCGACGGCGACAACGCTGCCGGTGGGTGCGGTGAATGCGGCGCTGTTTCCGGTGGGCACGATGGTTGCGGTGGATGTGGACTACTCGGGGCAGACGGGGTTTGTTGGAAGCGGGGCGAGTGGCGGGTATGTGGTTTCGAGCGCGACGATCGGGGCGGATGTGGATTATGTTCGGCGGGTGACGCTGAATGTTGGGCTGGTCGCGGGGGTTGCGGGCGGCGTGTTGACGCTGGCATCACCGCTGGTGGTTGGTGCGCCGACGGCGACGATGAAGGTAAGCCAGGTCGTCGGGTTTGTGGATCGCGAAGGTGGCGGGTTCTTCCAGGAGTGGACGGGATTGTTCTGCATGGAGGGCGAGCAGGGAGACCGGGTGTGGTTTTTCTATCCGCGACTGCAGGCGATGGCGGGCGCTGCCGAGCAGGCGGAGGTCCTGGCGGGACCGCTGGCGCAGATGCGTTTGTCAGGAAGGTTTCGCGCGCTGGCGACGAGGGACAGCAATGATGGAACGCAGGTGCTGTGTTATCGGAGCTACCTGCCGGCGGCGATGCGAATGGTTTGAGATGGATGTGCAGCGTAGAACGGTGCTATGGCGCGTTCGGACGATGGCGGCAGAGAAGCAGATCCTACGGGATGACAAGCCAAGAACGAGCGACGGCAGGCGCGACTTCGGGGCCTTCCCTATCGGCCTTTGCTCGGGGCCAGAACGACAACCAAAGGGTACGGAGTGACGGGATGAGATGGATGCGAGTGAGAGGTTTGCTGCTGGCGCTGCTGCTGGGTTCGATGACGGCGCTGGGGCAGGTGATGACGACGACGCTGACGGACACGATCTACCACGCAGACGGCACGACAGCGGGCGGCCTGGTAATTGTGAGCTGGCCGGCGTTTACGACGGCGGCGGGGCAGGCAGTGCCTGGCGGAAGTACATCGGCGACGATCGGGGCGAATGGCGTACTGACGGTGCAGCTGGCACCGAACCAGGGAGCGACGCCGGCGGGAACGTTCTACACGGCGGTGTACCACCTGGATGACGGCACCGTGAGCCGCGAGTTCTGGACGTTGCCGGTGAGCTCGACAGCGGTGACACTGAGTGCGGTACGAAGCACGGTGCTGCCGGCGGCGGTGGCGGTGCAGACGGCGACGAAGAGCTACGTGGATGATGCCGTGATCGCGGCGCTGTCCGGGCACCCTGTAACCGGAGACGTTACTTTTTTGAATCGGACTGGCGATGCGATGGTGGGCCCGCTCGTATTGGCGGGGGATCCGACGACCGGGGCGCAGGCGGCGAACAAGCACTACGTGGATGCAGCGGTTGCGGGTGTGGGGACCGCAGTAGCGCAGAAGGTGGGCATCGCGCCGACGGCGACACAGACAGTCGCACAGCCGGCAGGGACGGAGCTGCAGGCGAACCGGCTGAACAGTGTTGAGTTTGCCAGCCAGTACGTCACAGGACGCGGTGGTAACGGGCTCGGAAATGCGCTGGCATCGACAGATTGTGCGAACGGATGCCAGGTGACGATCGAGAACGAGTACAGCGCGAACGAAGCGCTGACACCGACGCAGTGGAACAGCAGTGCGCTGAACGGGACCCATGTGGAAGATCTGCGCGGCGGGGGACGGCATGATAGCTACCTCAACCCGGTGAACCAAGGGTTTCCTGGACTGGATGCCGGGCAGACACTGGATGTGACGTCGACACGAAGCGCGTCCGCGGTGCACCAGGCGACGGGATCGCAGCAGCCCAGCTCCCTGGGGCTTTCGATTACGCACGAGGGGCTGACGGGTGGATCGAACCAGCTGCCGGCAAGTATTGCCGGGAACAACGGACCCTTCTTCAAGAGCAACTACAACGCGATGTCGATCTCAGGCACCTACAACACGCCGGGACAGCACGTTCTGGATTCGCATGAGATCAATTGCTATGGGGTGGGAGACTGCCTGATGGGGTCGCAGTTCCTGCTGGCTTCGGGCGGCTTTCGCGATGAGGCCGATGAGGGCGCGCACCCGATGGATCTGCAGATTCACGAAGACACAAAGGTATTCACGGGCACGTGCGGGACGGGGTGCGCGGCGGGCTCGACGACGCTGAGCGTCGCGGTGACGGCGGCCGCGGGAACGCAGGGTGAGGGACGATACCTGTTGGATGTAAACCCGGCGAAGGCGATCACGGCGGGCGTATTGACGGGTGGAGCGCGGACAGCCAACAATCTGATCGGGCCGACGGCGACGTTTTCAGGAACGACGTTTCCGATGAGCGTGTTTCTGATGACGACGCAGCTGGCGCCGGCCTCGGCGAACTCGATGGCTCCGGGAACGGTGACGCTGGGGATCGCAGCGACGGGAGTGAGCAGTCCTTTCAGCACAACGACGGCTGCGCTGCCGCAGGCGAGCGGTGTGGCGTGCATGACAGATCCGCCATCCTCGTTCAATCCGACAAACTACGAGATGGCGAACTACACCGTGGTGGACGCGACGCACCTGACGCTGACTCTAAACAAGGTGCATGCGGCGGGATCGACGCTTGCGGTTGGCGGACTGTGCGGCTACGGGCTGGAGCAGACAGTCGATACGCTGAACGGCATCCGGCAGGTGTTTCCGGTGATCGGGTCTGCGTCGGCGACGACGTTGTTCTATGCCGGCAATCTGACTCCCATCGTAGGCGTGATGGGATCGACGAGTGCTTACGTGAACGTGAACCTGGCGATCGCGTCGATCTCGCGAACGGGACAGACGACGACAGTGACGACGGCGAGTGCGTTGCCGGTGGATGTAAGCGGGCTGACGATGACGGTCTCCGGCGTTGGGGATGCGAGCTTCAACGGAAGTTTTCCGGTGACGACGATCGGGCCGACGACGCTGACGTACGCGAACCAGGGAGCGAATGCGACGAGCCAGGGTGGATCGGTGGCGGCGGTGACGGGCAGGTACGGGCTCTATCCGATGGCGGAGGTACTGGGGGTTTACAACCAGACGACCAAGAAGGTCGATGGGCAGATGACCCTGGCGGCGAACACGGTACCGTGGGCTGCGGGTGATGCAGTGGAGGAGCCGCACTACTTCCAGGAGGACGTGGCTGCGGATACGACGTATGTGGGCCAGACGGTGCCGCGGTCGGTGTTGCCGCTGCGGGCAGGGATCCAATACGAGAACACGGTGGGAACGGGTCTGCGGGGATGGAGTATTCGGAATGCGGCCCCGGCGAGCAATTACTTCGGCAATGGCGGAAGCCATGTGGCGCCGGATGATGCGTTTGAGGTGCAGGGCGTGTGGAACCAGGTGCTGGAAACGCAGGCCGGTGAGACGGGAGTGATCCAGGTGCACTGCAACTCGCATGGCTGCGGCAAGTGGAACTCCGGCTACAACCTGTTCGAGATGGATAGCAGTGCGAGCTACGACAGCGTGAGCTTCCAACCGCAGACAAGCACGATGAGCTTCAATCTGCGCGGAACGACGTTTGGATTTTCACCGCAGGGATTAACGGCGGCAACGGTAACGGCGGGAGCGCTGCATGGAGCGTTGAGTGCAACGGATGTTGCGAGTGGAACCTTGAGCGCGGCGAGGCTGCCGGTGTTTGGTGCATCCGGCGCGGCGCATGCGACGGGGGCGGTTCCGGACCCGGGAGCGACGGCGGGGACGGGACGATTTCTGCGGGAGGATGGTGTGTGGGCGCAGGCCGGCACGAGTGGTGGCGGCGGAGGAACGAGCGGCACGGCATCGATCACGGGAGGAACGATTGACAATACGGCGATCGGACAGACGACACCCGCGGCGGGGCAGTTCAGCCAGCTGAGTGTGACGGGGTGCAATTGGTTTCTGGCGGCGACAAACCAAGGCATAGGCACCTGTACACCGCGGGCGTGGAATGGTGTGACGGGAGCGGATGGAAGCAATCTGCAGATTTACAACGCCGGCTCGTCGCGCTTGATTGTGAGCTCGTCGGGGAGTGCGTCGGCGATGGCGGAGTTTCATTTCGTGAACCTGGGGGCGCCTTCGGGATCGCGTAACTGGCGGATGTCGAACAGCACGAGCGGGGTGTACACGCTCGACATGAACTCGGACAACTATTCCACGCACACCATCGCGATGCAGTGCCAACCGAACGGGAGCTGCTCGTTTCCGAACGGGATCATGGCTTCGAACTTCAACGGGGTTCTAAGCGGGACGACAGGAGTCATTGGCGGGTCCGCGCTGGCGGCTGGTGCCTGCACGACCGGAACGGTGACAGTGAACGGGGCGGCCATCGGAGCGCCGGTGGTTGTGAGCGCGAGTGACGGCTCACTGCCGAGCGGGCTGGTGATGCTGCGCGCGGCGGTGACAGGTGCGAGCACGGTGACGGTGCAGGTGTGCGCGGTTGCAGCGGTGACGCCGGCAGCAGTGAGCTACAACGTGCGCGTGGTGCAGTAGCGAGGGGGGAAGGCGGCGAGGTCTGCGGGTGAGCGGGCCTCGCCGCGGCCACCAGGGAGACGGGGGGTTGATGGACGGGCTGCGATGGGAGACGGCGGAGCTGCTGGCACTGGGACGGGTGCTCGATGAGCGGCCCGAGGCGCTCCGTGGCGAGACTGTGGCGATGTGGCTGGCGGGCACGCTGCTGCGGGTGCGGGATCGGCATGGTGCGGAGGTGCCGCTGCTGGCGAACGCGGTGCAACGGGCGTTTGAGCGCAGGCGCGGGCAGCGGAACGTGGTGTTAAAGGCGCGGCAGATGGGGATGACGACCTGGGTAGCTGGGCGCTTCTTTCTGAAGACGATCACGCAGCCAGGGGTACTCACAGTGCAGGTGGCGCAGACACGAGAGGCAGCCGAGGGGATCTTCCGGATGGTGCAGCGCTTCTGGGAGGCGCTGCCGGCGGAGCTGCGGGAAGGACCGCTGCGCCTGAGCCGGCTGAATGCTGGGCAGATGCGATTCGAGCGGATTGACAGCGAGTTTCGCGTGTTGAGCGCGGGCGACGAGAATGCCGGGCGCGGGCTGACAATCCAGCAGCTGCACTGCAGTGAAGTGAGCCGCTGGCCGGGAGATGCGGCGATGACGCTGGCGGGGCTGCGAGCGGCGCTGGCTCCGCAGGGTGAACTAGTGATGGAGTCCACGGCGAACGGAGCCTACGGCTGCTTTTACGATGAATGGGTGAGCGCGGCGGAGAAGGATGTGAGACGGCACTTCTTTCCGTGGTGGATGGAGCCGGAGTATGTAAGTGCGGCGCCGGCGGAGATGACGGCGGACGAGATGGCTCTGATGGCGGCGCATGGGCTGAGTGAGGAGCAGATCGGGTTTCGACGAGTGCTGGAGCGGGAGTATCGCGGGATGCGAGGGCAGGAGTTCGCGGAGGATGCGCAGAGCTGCTTTCGCGCGACGGGTGACTGCTGCTTTGATGTTGATGCTATTGATCGACGGTTAGGGCAGGTGGCTGTGCCTGCGGAGTTGCGACATGGCGGGACGATCGAGGTGTGGCTGCCTCCGGTGAGTGGACGCGAGTATCTGGTCGCGGTGGATACGGCGGGTGGCGGATCGGATGGGGACTATGCGGTAGTTCAGGTGCTGGAGATGGAGACGGGCCTGCAGTGCGCGGAGTTGCGACGGCATCTGGGTGTGCGGGAGCTGGCGCGGGTAGCAGCAGCGCTGGCAAGGGAGTACCGCGACGCGCTGCTGGTGGTGGAGCGCAATAACCATGGAGCGGCTGTGCTGGCGTATCTTGAGGGCGACGAGCGTTACTCTCGAGTGTATGAACAAGGTGGACTTCCAGGGTGGCTGACGACGGCGGCAAACAAGCCGAAGATGATCAGCCGGCTGGGAGGTCTGCTGGCCGAGGAGCCCTGGCTATTTTCAGGCAGGAGGCTGCTAACCGAGTGTCGGACATTTGTAACTCTTCCTGGCGGACGGATGGGTGCCGCGGCCGGCGCGCATGATGATTGCGTGATGGCGATGGCCATTGGGCAGGCGGTTCGGGCGGAGATGCTGGCGCCGCATGAGGCACGGACAGCGAAGAGGACGGAGCTATCCAGTATTCTCGAACGGCGAGGTGTAGCCGGTGGCGGTTCTGGCGGTGCAGGCGATTGGACGGATGCGCGGAGGCGCGCAGAGTCAGCTAATGGTTGGCGCCGATAGCCGATTGTGGGTGGTGAAGTTTCAGAATAATCCGCAGCATCTGCGGGTGCTGGCGAACGAACTGATTGCGACGCGGCTAGCGGAGGCGATTGGCTTGCCGGTGCCAGCGACGGATGTGGTCGAGGTGACGGAGTGGCTGATTGAGAACACGACGGACCTGTATGTGGAGCCGAGCACCGGACGGCGGGAGCGATGCCGAGCGGGATTGCAGTTCGGGTGCCAGTATGTGGGTGGGGAACAAACGCGGCACGTGCTGGATTACCTGCCGGAGCAGGAGTTGCGTGAGGTGAAGAACGTTGGCGCGTTTGCCGGAGTGCTTGCACTGGACAAGTGGACGGGCAACTGCAATGGTCGGCAGGCGGTGTTCAGCCGGAAGGCCCGTGAGCGCGGATATCGCGTGACGTTTATTGATCAGGGCTTCTGCTTCAACGCAGCGGCCTGGGACTTTCCGGATTCTGCCAAGCGCGGTGTGTACGGACGCGACGTGGTGTATGGCGGAGTGACGGGATGGGAGAGCTTCGAGCCGTGGCTGAGCCGCATCGAAGCGATGGAGGCGGAGACGCTGTGGAGAATTGCGGATGCGGTTCCGCCGGAGTGGTATGACGGCGAGACGAGTCTGCTGGAGGAGTTGCTCGACACGCTGCTGCAACGGCGAGGACGGGTGCGGACGTTGATCGAGGCTTTTCGAGATTCGGACCGACAGCCGTTTCCGCAGTGGCGGGAGCGAGTGGTGTTTGCGGACGCGATGCAAGCCGCGCCGCTGATGTAGTTAGGCAGGAGACGGGAATGCGAGAGCGGGTCGCGTGCGAGTTTCGGCTGGTCCAGTACGTGCCGGATGTTGCACGCGGGGAGTTTGTAAACATCGGTGTCGTGTTGCGCGCGGTTGGACCGGAGACGGCGCTGCTGGTGCGGTTCGCCCAAGGATGGAGCCGGGTACGACGTCTGGATGCGGATGCCGACGTACCGATGCTTGCGGCGCTCGAGCGTGAGTTTGAAGAGCGTTTGATGGAGGGCGACACCGAGCAGCGGCCGTTAATGGAAGTCTTGGAGGCTAGTTTTTCAAACCAGGTGCAGGTGACACCATGGCGCGCAAGCCTGGCAGAGACGCTGCCGGCGGAGATGGATCGGCTGATGGGGCTTTATGTGGATGCGGCGCCAAAGGCTATGCGGGCACGGGAGGGCGGCAGGACGTTGCTGGTGATGGCGATGCGGCAGGCGTTTGACCGAGCTGGCGTGTGGGCGCTGATGCGCAAGGAGATTCGCGCAGCGGAGTACACGGCTGCGGGTGACCCACTGCGGATCGATTGCGGATACCGGCCGAATGGAACGATACGGATGTTTCAAGCGGTTGGGCTGCGGGGAGATCTGGATGGGGCGAAGGTGCTGGCGTATGCAGCGAAGGATCTTCGAGCGGGTGTGCAGGCCAAAGAGGCGGCGCGGCTGGAGTTGACGGCCATCGTGCCGCCACTGCGGGAGGCGGCACCAGGCGATGATGAGGCGGAGCAGTATCGGTTCGCGGTGGAGATGATGGAGCGGGAGGCGATTCGCGTGATGACGACCAATGATCTTGGTCGGATCGCGGAGACTGCGGCACGGGAGCTCGGCGTGTGAGCTGAAGGCGAGTACCCGGACAGATGAAAACGCAGCCCCGAGCGGGCTGCGTTTTGTTTTTGGTGGACAGAACTGATTGGAGGAAATGATGGGATTGCAGGATGTGATGGTGGAAGCGTGGCAGTGGCTGAACGGGGTCTCAATAGAGGCGCAGGGAGAGACGGCAGGTGCGCGCAAGACCAGCCCTCTGCCGTCAATCCTCACTCCGTACGCTCCGATGGGACGGTCCGGGCTGCAGGCGATGCCAAAGGCGACACCGGCTAACCTGAGGCGGTTTGCGGAGACTCCGGTGGTGCGGCGAGCGATCAATGTGGTGAAGGACCGGATCGCCTGCATGGATTGGCAGATTCGTGTCCGTCGTGGTTACACACCCGACGAGGTGCCAGAGGCGGTGCAGCGGATGAATGCGCTGCGGTTCTGCCTGGAAGAGCCGAATGCGAGCGACAGCTTTCGGGTGTTGTGGGAGCAGGTGCTCGAAGACCTGTTGGTGGGTGGCTTTGGCGCAATCGAGATGGAGGCTACGGGGGATAAGGCGCAACCGTTTCGATTGTGGGCCGTGGACGGGGCAACGATTCAGATTGATGGCAGCTGGCGAGGAGATGCGAACGCAGCGCGATACGCGCAGGCGACGGGACAGGTGGGGACGAATGCGACGGTCCCATTACGCGATGACGAGCTGATGTATTTGCGGCTCAATCCGCGGACGCATACACCGTTCGGGCTAGGCCGGCTGGAGGTTGCATTCGAGACGGTGAACCAGCTCTTGAGTGCCAACCGGTATGCAGGAAGACTGGCGTCGAACTCTGTGGCGCAGTATGCATTGTGGCTGGATGAGGCCACACCGGAGCAACACGATCGGCTAACGCGCTGGTGGCAGGATGAGATCGAAGGTACTGGACGGGTGCCGATTATCAGCTCACAGACGAAGCCGGAGGTGCTGCGGTTTGCGAACGGAACCGATGCGGACCTGAGACTGCAGTGGCAAGAGTTTCTGCTGCGGCTGATTGCGAATGCGTTTGATCTGCCGCCGATGTTGCTGGGCCTGCAACAGGACGTGAATAAGTCGACTGCAAGCGAGATGGCCGATGAGGCGTTTACGACGGCGATTGTGCCGGTGGCGAAGCTGATTGAAGAGCATATTACGCGGGACCTGTTTGCGAAGAAGCTGGGATGGCGAGAGTTCGAGTTTCGCTTCAACGATCTGAGCTCGCGCAACGAGATGGACGAGGTGCAGATGCAGACGGAGCTGCTGCGAGCGGGCGTGCTGACGATAGCTGAAGTCCGTGCGATTCGTGGCTTGCAGCCGCTGGAAGGAACGGTGACCGAGTGAGAGTCACGATCGACAATCTAGATGGATTAGGACCGGTCGATTACAGCGATCAGCTGATGGCGGAAGGACCAGTGACGATCGAGCGCGTGCTGAACAAACCTTCTACATGCCAATTGACGATGCGCGATGGCTTGACGCGGCCGGCGAGGCAGGGACGGGTCGTCGTGACGAGTGACGGGGGCACGGTTCTGTTTACGGGATATCTGACGCGGGAGCCACGGGCTGCTTACGCCGGAGCTGGCTCGAGTGGGACGGTGTACCGGGTATTGCTGGAGGCAATCAGCGACGATTGGCTGCTGGATAAACAAGGTCTGCGCGTGGGCGGGGAGAGCTTTGCCGAGAGCGGCGATGCGCTGCTGCGAAGTCTGACGAGCAGAGTGGATGGAAGCCGGTTTACGACGGCTGCGACCGGACTGATCGCGCAGACGGGAAGTGTGCAGACCGACTCGGCGAAGAGCTGGTCGCAGAATGCGGGCGCGATCGCCGATGCCGCGGGGGCGAGTTATCGCGTGGTCTCGGGAGAGGTGTCGATAGCGGCACTGGGATCGGTGAGCCACACGTTCACGACGGCAGACGACAGCTTGAGCGAGGGCGGGCTGCAGCTGAGAACGGGGCGTGAACTGGCGAACGACCTGACGATCTCCGGCGAGATGGAGGCGGGAACGTCGGTGACTCAGATCTTTGTCGGAGATGGAACGACGAGTGACTTTGCGCTTTCGTCTGCGCCGTTCTCCGCAGGATCGGTGGCGAGCCGAAGCATTGTGAGCGATACGTTCACGAGCGGTGTAATCGACCGACAACGATGGGGCGGGGGCGATCCTGGATCGCACCTGAGCGTGGGCGCGGGAGGGTTGGTCCTAAGCGGCGGCAATGGGCTGGATGGACAGACGACACTGATTGCGCAGAGCGCGGCGGAGTTGGGAGGCGTGCTGCTGCTGGAGGCTACAGCGGTGACGCTGGGGCAAGGAAGCAATGGAGTTCTGCTGGGTTTGTACAGCGGCTCAGTCAGCCGGGCGACTTGCATTGTCGGGTTCGATGTGCGGCAGGCGAACGGAGCGACGACGCTGGGATGTCTTGTGAATGGAGCAAGCGCGGGAACGACGGTGACGCTCGCGACCGGACATGTGTACTCTCTGCGGATCTATCTGCACGCAACGGAGCCACAGCGGGTGCGACAGAGCTACGTCGTGATGGTGGGTGGAGCGTTGCAACAGTTTGGTGGCGGACTGGTGGATGCACCGCTGGATGTGGTGTTCGCGCTGGAGGATCTGGGGGTAGCTTCGAATACTCCGCTGACGGTGTTGTATGACGGAGGTATGACGAGCTCGCCGGCGAGTGTGGTCTTCGCTCCGGTGAACAGCGTGCAGCTGATTGGAACGATCGGCGGCCTGATGGCGGAGCAGATGCCGTCGGTGTGGGTGCGCGGAACGACGGGCGCAGGAGTCACGGCGACACGATTGGTGGGCGCAACCGGGACGGGCTCCGACTTCTCGCTAGCGAGTGGGGGTACACTGCGATTCTTTGCCGGGAGGGTGCCGGCGGCCGGCGAGCAGGTGACGGTGCGATATCGGCAGGGACAGCGGGCGGTCGCGCGTGTGCAGTCGTCCGCAAGTGTGACGGCAGAAGCGAAGGGAGGTCTGCCCGGTGAGGCGGTATGGCAAGGACGGGTGTTGCAGCCCGTCGCGCGGAGCTCCGAAGACTGCGCGGCGGCGGCGGCGGCTCTGCTGAGTGTGGCGACGAGCCGGGTGGAGTCCCTGACCGGTGTGTACGACGGGCTGAACCTGCCGGACGTTTGGCCGGGAGATCTGGCGATGTTCGTCACGGAGTCTGGGACATCACAGGTGACGGTGCGACGTGTTCAGCTGCAGGATGGTGTGGCGATTCCGGAGCTGGTGCGATCTCGGCTAGAGGTTGCGAACGACTGGGTTGCGTGTGCCTCGATTCGGCTGTCTGAGACGCTGGCAGCGGATGTGGGTGACGTCGCGGTGGGGTCTGGAACATCGCCGATTGCCAGCCTGAGCGGGCTGCAGGTGGTGAGCGTAAGCACCACGGCGTTGCAGATCGATACGGGAGCCGCCCCGCCCAGCGGTGGTGGATTTGAGGTGCGCCGGATCGATGGCGGCTTCGGCCCAGGACAAGGGGGAAGCCTAGTCCTGCGGAGTGCGGTTCGCGGCCTCGCAATTCCACGCGGTGCGCAGGTGGAACGCTTCTATGTGCGAATGTACGACGGATCGACACCGCCAGTGTATTCGCGGCTTTCGAGTGCAATCGTAACGAATGTTCCTGTGGGCTGAGACCCGCGGAGAAGGAGGGTGTCATGACGGAATTTGAGGGGCAGGTTCTGGCCGACCTGAGCGTGCTGAAGAGCCAGATGCGGCAGGTGATGGGCATCGGGGAACCGGGCCGGCTGAATCAGCTGGAAGAGCGCGTGGCGCAGCATGAACGCGGGATGCAGCGGATGAAGGGCGTTGCCGGCACAGCGGGCGGGCTTCTGACGATTGCTCATCTGGCCATGGATTATTTCCGGCGGCACTGATCGCCTTCTGCGCGCGCGGCCGCTCGCTATACTCAGAGGATGAGTGGGCAGGCTTTAGTCGGCGTGGTGATGGGAAGCCGTAGTGATTACGCGGTGATGCGCGCTGCTGTGGAGATTCTGGAGGAGTTCGGCGTGCCACACGAGGCACGAATTGTGTCGGCACACCGGACTCCCGATCTGCTGTTTGCGTATGCCGCGGCGGCAGTGGAACGTGGGTTGCGCGTCATCATTGCGGGAGCAGGCGGAGCAGCGCACCTGCCGGGAATGTTGGCAGCGAAGACGGTGGTTCCAGTGCTTGGCGTGCCGGTTTCCGCGACAGCACTGCAGGGGATGGATTCGCTGCTCTCGATTGTGCAGATGCCGAAGGGTGTTCCGGTTGGAACGTTGGCGATTGGCGCCGCGGGCGCGATGAACGCGGGCCTGCTGGCTGTGGGTATGCTGGCAACGACGGACCGGGCGCTGCAGCAGCAGCTCCTTGCATGGCGTGAGGCGCGGACCGCCGAGGTTCTGGCGCAGACGCTCGTCGATGAGGGCACGCGGTGAGCAACCTGGTTGAGAGACGGCCGAGCGCGATCCTGCCTGGCGCAACGATTGGAATCTTTGGTGGCGGGCAGCTCGGCCGCATGACGGCGATGGCGGCACGCGGAATGGGGTATCGGATTCTGGTGCTTGATCCAGATCCGGCATGCCCGGCGCGGTTTGTGGTTGATGGCTGTATCGAGGCGGGATGGGACGACAGCCGCGAGGCGGCGAACCTGGCGCGCGGATGCGATGTGGTGACGCTCGAGATTGAACAGATATCCGAACGAAGCCTGGAGGCCGCGGGGAACTTCGCGCCAGTGCGACCGGGCCGGGCCATGGTGACGATGATCCAGAGCCGCATAGAGCAGAAGAACTGGCTGCGGCGCAACGGATTTCCGCTAGGAGAGTTTCGTGCGGTGCGAACGCTTGACGAGCTGCGCGCGGCGATTGTGGAGCTGGGCGGCCGCTGCTTCTGCAAGAGCTCTCGTGGCGGCTACGACGGGCGCGGTCAAGGGAAGGTCGGCTTCGCGGAGGGCGCGAGCTTTGAGGCGGAGGTTCGGGGAGCATGGGAGGCTCTCGGCGAGGGTGAGGGCGTGGTGGAGAAAGCGATCGACCTCGAGCAGGAGATCAGCGTTCTCGTGGCGAGAAGTCCTTCCGGTGAGGTGGTGGTGTATCCGGCGGCGTGGAATCACCACGAGAACCAGGTGCTCGCGTGGAGTGTGATCCCGGCTCCACTGCCGGAGGCCATGGCCGAGGCAGCAAAGCGGATTGCGCTGGAACTGGCGGAGACGCTGCAGCTCGAGGGATTGCTGGCGGTTGAGATGTTTGTGACGAAGGCGGGGACGCTGCTGGTGAACGAGCTGGCGCCGCGGCCGCATAACAGCTATCACGCGACCGAACGGGCTTGTGTGACGAGCCAGTTCGAGCAGCTGGTGCGGGCTGTTTGCGATCTGCCGCTGGGTGATGTGCAGGTGGTCGAGCCAGCTGCGATTGCAAATCTGCTAGGGGAAGTTTGGCTGGAGGCAAATGGGTCGCCAGCGTTTGACCGGGCGCTGCAGATTCCAGGGGTGCGGCTGCATCTGTATGAGAAGCTGAAGCCGCGCCGCGGGCGAAAGATGGGCCACCTGAGCGCGGTGGGGAAGACGGTCGAAGAGGCGGTATCGCGAGTGCAAGAGGCATTGGCGGCGCTCTAGTGGCCGATTCGCCTTCAGAAGATCGGTTAGGACTTGGGAAAACGCGAAAAGGTATTGCTTGCAGGGATGAGTGAACGGAGACGCAGGGCGGATGGCGGCGCACCGCGTGGACCGGTGCTGCTGGTTTGTGAGAAGTGCGAGCACCGGTTAGCCAAGGACGGCATGTTTCGCCACGCACAGCGAGTCAGAGAAGCGATAGCGATGTGTCAGGATGAAGTTCAGGCAAGTGGATCGGGGCTGCGGATTCTGCCTGTCTCGTGCCTGGATGTGTGTCCGCGCGGGGCAATGGCGATCGCGGTGGGAGCGCCGAATGGGCGAGGACCCGCACATACCATGGTGGTGCGGGATGCGACGGAGTTGCGGGCGGAGTGCGAGCGCTTGATGAACATCGCGGCGTCCTCAGCCGCTCAACGTACCTCAAACGAGGCCGGAGAGGCACTCGCCTGAGGCTTGATGAGTTGGACTTGTCGCGCTACCCGAGATCTTCCGACCAATTCTCGAGATAGTTCTTGAAGTCGGTCATAAACTTCCCTGCGTCGGACCCATCGATGATGCGGTGGTCAAAGCCCAGCGTGAATCGCTGAATGGAACGAACCGCGATGGTGTCCTGACCATCTTTGTCGGTGAGAACGACGGCTTCTTTATTGAGCCCGCCGATGCCGAGAATCGCTGATTGCGGCTGCGCGATGATCGGCGTGCCGAACTGCTCGCCGAAGATTCCGGAGTTGGTAAGAGTGAAGGTGCCACCTGCGACTTCATCGGGAGCGAGTTTCTTATTGCGGGCACGATCTGCGACGTCCACGATGGCGCGAGCGATGCCGAGGAAGCTCTTCTCTTCCGTCTGCTTAATGACAGGAACGATCAGACCCCACTCGAGCGCGACGGCGATGCCGATGTTGATGTTCTTGTTGTAGAGAATCGCATCGCCCTGGGTTGCGGCATTGACGATAGCGTGCTTCCGCAAAGCCTGGACGGTCGCTCGCGTAATAAATGGCATGTAGGTCAGCTTCACGCCGTTGCGCTGCTCGTACTTGGTCTTCTCCTTCTCGCGCAGACGTACGATCCGGGTCATATCGACCTTGAAAACCGTATGCACGTGAGCGCTGGTCGCCTTTGACTCCACCATGCGCTTTGCGATGATGCTGCGCATCTTGGTCATGGGTACGAGTTCGCCTGGAGTGGGAGGCACTATAGCTGCAGCCTTTACGGGTGCAGTTGTGGCCTTGGCGGATTCGGCCTGGGTGTAGTTTGGCTGCGTCTGCACGGTGCCGGAGGCCGCCGGCTGTGACGAAACCGATGCCGTTGACCCGGCTTCCATGTGGCCGACGAGGTCGCTCTTCGTGATGCGACCTGAGGCGCCGGTTCCAGAGATCTGACCTAGATCGACGTTATTGTCTTTCGCGATCTTGCGCACCAACGGCGAAGAGCGTTGCGGTTCAGCATGCGTCGCGCTGGGCGGGGCGGCAGAGGGCTTGCCGTTTTGCTGGGCGGCGGGGGCGGCCTGCGGAACAGATGGTGTGGCGGAAGGTGCAGTCTTAGGAGAAGACGATGCGGCACTGCCGCCGATGAGCGCCACAACAGTGTTGATCGTAACGGTCTGGCCCTCGTTAACCTTGATCTCTGAAAGCTTGCCGGCGACCGGCGATGGGATTTCGGCATCGACCTTGTCAGTTGAGATTTCGAACAGCGGCTCGTCGCGCTGAACGCTGTCTCCAACCTTCTTGAGCCACTTGGTAATCGTGCCTTCGGTGATGGATTCGCCCATCTGCGGCATACGGACTTCAGTAGCGGCGGAGGATGTCTCGGCAGGCGCGGGGGCGGCCGATCCTGACGCCGTCCCGGGCGCAGCCGGTGGATTGCCCTGGGTTGCCGCGGGAGCATCTGCGGCAGCCGGTTCCGCACTGTCGGCGCTCGGGGCGGCGGCTGTTTCTGGCGCAGCAACGGATGATAACTTGGACGGAGCGGCGGCACCTGCGCCGTTCTCGCTCAGAGTGCAGACGATGGTGTTGATGCCCACAGTCGTGCCTTCCGCGACCTTAATCTCTTCCAGAGTTCCGGACGAGGGCGATGGAATCTCGGCGTCTACCTTGTCAGTCGAGATCTCGAATAACGGCTCATCTCGTTCGACGTGTTCGCCCGGCTTCTTCAGCCACTTCGTAATGGTGCCTTCTGTGATGGACTCGCCCATCTGGGGCATGACAACTTCGGTCGGCATGAGTCTCCTATTCGCCGGTTCGCGCCTTCTGAGAGCGGAGTCCGGCAAGGTGGATTATACGGCGATGGCTAGATCGCTGGCTCGACCGCGCGAGACCCTGCGAGAAGGCTCTGAATGGACTCCGCAAAGACGATCTGGCGGCCGAAGATGTGGCCAAAGCTCTTCAGAACGAGGTTTGCGGCGCGCCCCATGGTTGGGTTTGTCGTCGGATCGGCTTCAGCTTCGAGTGAGGTCACGCCACGATCCGCGATCCCGCAGGGCACGATCCAGTTGAAGTCGCGCAGATCTGTTGTCACGTTGAGAGCGAAGCCGTGTGACGTGACACCGCGTGAGACATGGATCCCGAGTGCCGCGATCTTGCGCTCACTCTGAAGGCCGCCGGCGAAGGTCCAGACGCCTGTGCGTTTCGGAATACGCTGCGCAGGGACGCCGAACTCCGAACAGGTTCTGATCAAGACCTCTTCGAGGAGCCGCATGAAGTCGACCGGGCCGAGATGTGGTCCGCGCTTGCCTGGGAGATCCCCGCGAAGATCGAAGATAGGGTACCCGACCAGCTGGCCAGGCCCGTGGTACGTGACGTCGCCGCCTCGATTTACCTCGTGAACGGCGATTCCGCGGTGCGCGAGAAACTCCTCACTTGCGAGAATGTTGGCGGACGTCGAGTTGCGGCCCAAAGTGAGGACTGGCTCATGCTCCATCAGAAGGATGGTGTCCCCGATGGAGTTTCGTTGACGGGCTGCAACGGCGCGGACCTGGGCATCCAGGCCCGCGTCATACGGGATCCGGCCCAGCGAGACGACCTGAAGGGTCATCGCCGCTGCTAGACGTTGACGGCCATGCCTTCGACGCTGGCGAAGCCGTCGAGCATGCTCTCTGCCAACGTTGGGTGGGCATGAATCGTGAACATCAGCTCTTCGATGGTTGCTTCAAGCTCCATCGCGGTCACGCTTTCGGCGATCAACTCCGTCGCGTTCGGCCCGATGATGTGCACGCCGAGAACCTCGCCGTACTTGGCGTCCGAAACCACCTTGACGAATCCATCGTGCGCATCAAGGATTGTGGCCTTCGAGTTGCCGACAAAAGGAAACTTGCCTACCTTGACCTGAAATCCCTTTTCCTTCGCCTGCGCTTCAGTAAGGCCGACGGAACCGATCTGCGGATCACAGTAGGTGCATCCCGGTATGCGATCACGCCGCACGGGACGCGCATACTTTCCAGACAGCTTCGCCGCAACGACCAGACCCGCCATCGCGCCCACGTGCGCTAATTGTGGCAGGCCCGCGACGATGTCGCCGATGGCGTAGACACCCGGCTCAGCGGTCTCCATCCACTCGTTCGTGGTTACAAATCCGCGATCAAGGACGACCTTCGTCTTCTCCAGCCCAATGTCTGTCGTTCGCGGCGCCCGGCCCACGGCGACCAGCACCTTTTCCGCTGACAGCACCTGGCCCTTTCCATCCGACGTCGTGAAGTGAACGTTCGCGCCCTCGGCTGTCTTCTCAATCTTGTCCACTTTGGCCGACACATGCACGTTGATGCCTCGCTTCTTGTACAGACGCTGCAGCTCTTTCGAGATATCCGCATCTTCCGCGTTCACAATCCGGGGCAACGCCTCGATGATGGTCACGTCCGCGCCAAAGCTCTTGAAGACCGACGCGAACTCGACTCCCACGGCGCCGGAGCCAATCACGATCAGCGACTTCGGCACGCTTTCAATCGTGAGGATCTCCATGTTTGTCATGATGGTGGAATCCGGTGTGTAGCCCGGCAGCATGCGGGCGTCGGAGCCCGTCGCGAGCACCACCTTCTTGGCCTTGATCGCGTCCTTCTTGCCATTCAGGTCCACATCGATCGTGTGCACGCCGTCCTTCACCGGTCCCGTAAGGCGTCCGTAGCCCTGGAAGGTCGTGATCTTGTTCTTCTTCATCAGAAACTCAAGGCCCTTGGTGTGCTTTGTGATGACATCATCCTTGCGCGCCAGCACACCTTGCCAGTTGACCTTGGGTTCGGCGACCTCGATACCGTACCGATCCGCATGCTTCAAGTGATCCCAGAGTTCGGCGGAAAACAGCATCGACTTGGTCGGAATGCAACCCCAGTGCAGGCACGTGCCGCCTAACTTGTCGGTCTTCTCAATCAGTGCGACCTTTTGCCCGTACTGTGCCGCACGAATCGCACAGGTATATCCAGCCGGACCGCCGCCTACTACCACCAAATCAAACACAGTCTCTGCCAAGGGATGCTCCGTTCCTAATCTCGCCACTCCATTCTATTGGATTCCCGACGAGCCGTTTCGGCGCAGGCGCATGGCGCACACACAAGGTCGCCCTCAATCCGGCGCGGCAATCTTCCCAGTCGATGAACAGGAACCCGCGACATCGCAGGTTGCGGCAGAGATCAAGGAACGAGCCGGATAGGAGCTCGCCAGAAGGTCGTCTTTGCCGTTGAAGGATCCACCACGGTGACCTGGCAGTCATAGTCGCCAGCGTTCAAGCCCGTTGTGGCAACACTGAAGCTAAGCGGTGTCACACCCAGACGAGTCGTTCCGCCTGGCGCCACCGCAATCGGTGGAGTCTCAAGTACCTTAGTGCCCTCCCGGTACAGACTGACAAACGCCATCACTGGCTTCGTCACAAGCTGGCCGGTACTTGGAGCAGGCTTGTAGGCCTGCAAAAAGACGTAGATCTCACGGCCGGTGTTGAAGACGCGAGTCACGCTTGGCACCAGCTTCCTGCCATCCTGGACCAACGGATTGACGCTGGCTTCTTTGATCCGATCCTTTGTCTTGGCGGCGTCGTAGAGAGCATCTTTCAAGTCCACGCGCTGGCTGCTGAGGACGACGGAGCTGATCGGCACACGCTTCTCTTCCTTGTTGAGGTTGGGGATCACAAACACCGTTTGGTAGGTCCCGATACGACCAGTCTCGTCATTGCGCGCCAGAAACTTAATCATGTACTTGCCCGGCAGAAGGGTAAAACCCGCATCATATTCGATCGGGCGCCGCGCAAGCTCCGCCGCCGTCGCGTCGGTCAGCTTGATGTTGACGTTGTCGCGAACGTTGGTAACCGTCGTACCGCCGATGAGATCCTTGACCTCGGCAACGAAGTCGATCAACGTATGTTGCGCACCACCGCGCTTCGCGAGCGCAAGCTCCCGGCCGGGAATCTTCACCACCAGCGGCACGAAGTACTCGGCTCGGTTCAGCTGGAAGTAGTCAATCTCCACGGCGATCGAAAGATCAGTAATCGGGTCCTCGAGCATCAACGCGTCTTCGAGCTGGCGTTCTTTATCGACGGTGGTGAAATGGCTGAACTGCTTGTCCGCATAGTACCCGTCGCGGTAGGCGAGCTTAACCTCCGGTTGCGACGTAAGGCTGACCCTGATGCGGCGGAACTTACCGTTCTGCGCTGTGTTCGTGGTGTAGTAGCCAACGATGTAGTAGTCGGAAATGGCTTGCTGTGCCTGCACAATACCGCGGGTCAGATCATTCGAGTCAAAGAGAGCCTTGCCGCCCGTATCTCCGGCAAGAGCGAAGAGAGTGTCCTGCGATTGCTGAAAGTCGTTGGTGGTCGCGAGCGCCGCGGCGCCGGTATACATGCCCTGATTACCCGGCGAGCCCTGCGTCGCATCGCCCAGGGGAGCCTCCGCGACTAGACCACGGGCGTCGACTGGCCAGAACGCCACGCCTGCCTTGACGGCGGCATCCACCGTGGCGTGAAGCTGTGCCTGGTTATTGACGCCATTCAGCCGGAGACCGCCAGCAAAGTACACGAGCGACTTCCTCTCGTTTAGTTGCCCAAGCATTCTGGCGGCAGTCTGCAAGGCGGATAGCTGGCGATCCGTGTTGAAGACGTTGAACTCGCTGTCGTCCTGGCCGAAGGCGGCTCCCGTATCCGCACTGCTGGCGTCGTCGATCGTCTCCGCGGAGCCCTGGCCCTCGCCCACCGCCATCGTTTCGAGGATGCTGAGCAGTTTGTTTCGATCCGCCGAGAAGTCCTGCAGCACATCGACCGATCCACCCTGATAGCGCAGGATCGAAACGAGATCAGCCGTCGTCATCTGCGTGCGCAGAAACTTCTCTGCAGCCGCCAGCGCTCGTATCTGGTCCGCCGGCCGCATCGCGGACATGTCGAAGTACAACGCGAGCAGCCGGTGATTCTTGTAGCGGTCCGTGCCCGGTGACTCCGGCACAATCTGACTCCGGGCTAGACGCTTATAGAGCTTGATCTCTTCCGCGCTCGATGGAGTTACCGGAAGCACCGTCGAGTTGTTTGCCAGATCCTGATGCTCACAGAACCGAATCGTCTGCGGCGCCCCATCTTCAGTCAGGTTGAAATCTTTCGCCGTCAGGCCCTGGATGAAGTTGCCCTGCTTGTCCTTCGTCACCACGCTCTCGACGACGAGTTGGGCCTTGACCGAGAGCGTCAGCGTATCACTCGCCGCTCCAGACTTGTTCTGGCCAATCTGCTGCGCTTCCGCAAACCCGCGAAGCGCCAGAAGAAGCAGTACTAAGGTCGCAAGGAGTCGCATCTTAAAACCTCAACCGCACGGTAGTTTCAATACTCCGCATCGGATTTGCCGCGGCCGGGAGACCGAACTGGGTGCTGTTCACCGTCGCAATCCAGCTGGTAAACACTCCGTGATTGAGCAGGTTGGTTGCGTCGAGCCTTGCATCGAGGTACAGGCTGCCTTTGGGTCGGAAGGTGCGTGCCATGGAGGCATTCAGCGTGAACTGGCTCGGGCCTTCAATCGAGTTTCGTCCCGCATGTCCCCACTGGCCCGGCTGCGGCGCGGCATAGGCGGCTGCGTTCAGGTGAAGGCCCGGCGGCGCGCCATAGATCGACGCTCCGGTCAGGTCGGGACGGATGGTACCGGTGAACCCCGCACCGGGGACGGCTGCAAGGTAAACCGGCGTCTGTGGCAGCCCGCTTCCGGAAACGATCTGCGTCAGCACCGTCCACTCCTTCAACGTCTTGCCCCGCCAGCCACTCATCAGCGTCCCGCCTCCCAGGCCCTGCCCACTGGTGTACTGCGCCTGCAGCGTGAGGAGATGGCGTTGATCGAAGCTCGATCGCGAGCGCTCGCCACGCAGGTTGAGCCAGTCCTGCGCAATGGTCGCTGTAGCCGCGGCGGTGACGTTCTGCGTCTGCGTCAACGTCTGGAGGCTGGAGGTCGACTCCTGCGATCCGCCCTGGCCTTGCGAGGTCGCCGTCATGTGGCCCTGCCCTCCCAGGATCGCGTCGTCATCTATGGACTTCGAATAGATGTAGAGCGCGGTCGCCGTAAAGCCGCTTCGTAGTCTGCGGCGAAGCTGTACCTGACCGGACTCCCGCGTGGAGTCGCCGTCTGTCGTCTCATACACAAACCCGGATGGGCACCCCGGGCATGGAGTCGTGCCGCCGATCGGGTAGGTATTCGGAAGAAACTGCTGGATGCCCCGAGTGCCTTTGACTCCGAGATAGGTCGCGGTAAGCTGCAGCGCAGCCGGCAGATCTCGCTGGATCGCCAGTTGCCAGGTCTGGGCGTAGCCGACCCGGAAGTTGGGATCGACCGCAAAGGTGTTGGCCGTTGTCGTCGGACAGGGACTAAACCCGTTCGCGAGTGTCAACGGACAACCCGCACTATTCTGAACGCTCAACGTCTTCGACAGGGGAGCCTGCTGCGCGAGCTGGAGATCGGAGGTCTGGTAGACCGAGGTGTCGTGATAGATGCCATAGCCAGCTCGAACCACCACTGTCGATCCGGCGATCGGCCGCCACGAGACGCCGACTCGCGGCTCAAGGCCGGTTCGCTCGGGCCTGATCAGCGACGAAGGATATCGCGCACCCGTCAGTGGCCCCGAAGGATCGGTGGCGAGAACAGGACTCACAGCGGAGAATCCTGATGCCACGTCCAGGTTCACAAGGCGTCCGTGGATCTCGGTCATCGGAGCGCCATACTCCCATCTCAGCCCCGCGTTGATCGTAAGCGTCGGCAGGGCGCGCCAGTCGTCTGCAAAGTAAAGATCGTAGACAGGCTGGCGAAGATACTTGTCTGCATTGCCAAAGGCGATGGCGCTGGTGTCCGGAACGCCCAAAAGGAAGTCGGCCAAATCTGAGCCGCCAGTGGGCGAACTGTTCGACGTTCCCTGCGTTGCGGCTCCGGTAAAGGTGAAGGTGCCTCGCGGGTTCTGCTGAAAGAGATCATTGATCTGCTGCTTGCGAAGATCGCCGCCGATCGTAAGATTGTGTCGGCCGTGGTAGATGGCTGCCGATTCGGAGAAGGCGTCGGTGCGGCTGCGGTTGAACGCGCTCTCGCCGTCAGTCAGTGAAGAGATGCCGCCCGAGAAGACCAGGGTTGGCGGTCCCCAGTAGGTCGGCCCCTGGTTGTTCCCGTCTATCCCCGCTTCGGCAGAGACGTCCTCGCGTCCCGCGAAGAATGGCACGACCTCCGTTCGAAGCCGACTAAAGCGATAGCCGCTGTAGACGAACAGGCGCTGGCTGAAACGATGCGACCAGTTCACGCTTGTGCTCACACCCAGCGTGTTCGTTGTGTCGTTGAACCCGAACAGGTTGGCGTTGCTGGCACGCACGCTGTCGAAACTGAAGCGGCCGTAGAGCTCATCCTTTCGACCCAGCGTCTTGTCGAGCCGAGAGAGCAGTTGGTCTTCATGGCTGCTGTTCAGCACCGGGATCTGGTAGTTGTACCCCGTCGAGCCGGTGATATTTGGCAGCGGGTAGAGCTTGAGCAGGGCTTGTGCCTGCGGACTTACCGGAACAACATTGCCGGCCAGTGGAAGACCCGTGGCAGGATTCACCAGTGTCACCGGGTGACCCAGTGCATCGAGCACGTCTGCCAGATCGCCCGACCGCTCGGCAGGCGTGGGAACAAGCCCTGCCTCGGTCGCCGCGATGCGGTCACGCGTCCACTCATACGCGAGGAAGAAGTTCGGTCCATGACGCAACAGATGCGGGATCTTGATCGGCCCCCCCACAGTCGCAATGCCAGTGATGCGGTTGTAGGAGTTCTTCGGAGAATCGAGGCCGCTCAGCGAATACGGCCGTGCGTCCAGAGCTGAGTTGTCGATCACTACCGCGAGACCGCCCGTATAAAGACTCTTCGTTCCGGAGCGGTTATTGCCGAAAGCCTGGTCAAGCGAGTACTTCGAGGTCGATGCGTTGTTGCTGCTTCCATTCACCAGCAGGCCGTCGGATGCACGCTGGCTCTGATCATCCTGCGGCTTCGGAATCTCCGGCGCTGACGCCTCCTTCGCCACTGCGGTTTCGGCCTTGCCTGGAGCTGACGTCGGAGCCACCGCCGGACTCGCGATGTAGGTCTTACCGCCGGTCAGCGCAAGTGCCTGATCTAGAGAAAGTACCTTCAGCTCCCAGTTTGCCGGTGGAGCCTTGGGCGCAATCGTGACGTCGGCCTCGACGCTCGCAAAGCACAGCATGTCCACCTTCACGTGCCAGAGGCCGTCTGCCAGATCGCCAAAAAGGAAGTGCCCGCTCGCATCAGAGACCGTCGTCAGCTTCTTCCCTGCTTGGATGACGACGATCGTTGCACCGGGAACAGGCAGCCCTCCGAAAATAACTTGACCCCGGTACTCCGACGCCCACAGCACGCCCGGGAGCAAAACCATCATCCCAACCGCAAGCCCTCGGAGTCTTTGGTAAATGCCCGTTCGTGCCATGCTTCGCTGTTCCCCAAAGGATCCGGACGGCTAATTGTCGGAAGGCTTCTCGATGTGATCGATGACAAAGACGTCGGCAGGCGCCCTGGTCGCATCGAGCTTGAGTCCTATCTGCTCCTGAACTGCCGTGTACAGAGCCGGCGGCGCGATCGATCCATCTGTGGGCGGCGGGATCTTCGCGGCCATGCCGCCGAACTGCGAGTCATCAGGCGTCCAGTTCAAGGTGAAATCCCATCTTCCCGTAACACCGGTCTGGTCCACCACCGGACGATCAAGGACCGCGTTCTGCAGCAGGCCGGTAAAGTCTCCCATCGTGGCATTATGCACAACCAGATCACCCGGCCGGCCCCGGAAGAACAAGCCGGGAAGTCCGTTCGGATCACCTTCGCTCTTGTTCAGCTTCGGTCCGCCCCGGCCAACCGCCAGCACATATACGGAGAGCTCCCGCTTGTCGTGGTGGAAGGTTAGTTTGAAGCGCTCCACAAGCAGCTTCTGCAGCATGCCTTTCCATTGCGTGTCGTTCGGCGCTCCCTCGCCGTCGGGCTTCGCATCCAGATCAAATTTGTCCGCGTCAAACCAGGCTGGGGCGCCCACCACCTGCTTCGCGTGAATGCCATACGCAAACGACATCATCTCAGCCAGCGATGTGTTGATGGTTCGAAAGCGATTGCCTCGCACCAGGAAGGCCTTTCCCTGCTCGTCCGGCTTGGTCGGCTTGATCGTAGCGACTTCAAAGCTCGGCGTCGCCTTCGGATCCATCGGAGCCAGGCGAGGTGTTGGCGGCGGTACCGTCCACTCCGTCTCCGGCGTGGCACGAACGAAGTTCAGCGGCAACGGCTTTGGTCCCTGCGTCCATGTACCCGTGATCGTCTTCCCGTCCGGACTCAACTTGCCGTTGTACTTCCCATCGATTGCGGTAAGTGTCATCGTCACATCGCTACCATCGAGCGTGATCTTCGTTACGGGGATGCCGTCGCCACCCTGATCAATGCTGTAGAAAACCGCTTTGTATCCCCCATCTGCCTTCGTGATCTTGACGACCGTGCGCAGCCCCTTCTCTACCGCGAGCGTGCCCTGCCACGTGTCTGCCAGACCTCCCGAGCTCACCTGTGCGTGAACGTCTGTGAGGCGCGTCAGACCGGAGGCCATCGGAAGAGCGATAGCGGCCACACCAGCAGCCGCTAGCAGAAGCGCTCTGGCTGCCGAATGCGGGCGAAGCACTGCAAGGGAAAGCAAGGATGACCAGAGGCGCGCCGCCAGAGATGCGGTACGTGTTCCATTCCAGCGTGTCCTGAAGCTCATGACCGTCTCTCCTCTGGAGCCACTTCACGGTAGCGTCTTCTGCTTTTCTTTCAATTCTTCAAAGACAACCGTGGCCGCCGCCAACAAAACGCGCCTTGCCTCTCGGCAGAACTTGACCCCGGGGCGACGACATCATCTGTCGCCCGGAAGCGCGTTGGTTGAGCAGCCATTCGAAGGGATCGACGCGGCGAACCCTTGAACGTTATCTACTTTCTTTGCACGTCGGATAACTCTTTAGGCTCCGGCCTGTATCCGTGGTCTGAATCGTTGTGATGTCGGTCTCTTGGAGGCAAAACATGCCTGACGCGCAAACGGGAAACACCTGCCGACGAGAGTCTCGCACGGCAGGTGCAGAAAGTTCCAATGAAAGATGCTGGTCGAGACTCGAATCGGAGATTCCGCTGAAAGCAGCCCCACAACGCGAGTTTACTTTGTGCTGATCTGATTGAGGGCAAGGTTCAGTTCGAGAACGTTGACCCGCGGCTCACCAAGAAGTCCAAACTGGCGCGGCGTAATGTGAGTCTGGACCAGACGAGTCACGTCCGCTTCAGGGAGATGACGGGCTTGGGCGACGCGCGCAGCCTGGTAAAAGGCCGCGTCTGGCGTGATGTCAGGATCCAGGCCGGAGCCGGATGCCGTGACCAGATCGATGGGAACCGGCGGTGCGGCCGCCAATGAGTTCGCCTGCTCAGCGGCAACCGCTTGGCCCACGCGATCGATGAGCGTCTTGTTGGTTGGCCCCAGGTTCGAGCCGGACGAGGCTTGCGCGTCGTAACCCGAACCTGCGGCGGAGGGACGGGAATGAAAGTACGTCGGTCCTGTGAAGGGTTGACCGAGGAGGCGCGAGCCGAGGAGGTGGCCGTTGGCGACGATCAGCTGACCATTAGCCTTGTCGTGGAAGAGAGTCTGAGCGATCCCGAAGACGGCAAACGGGTACGCGACTCCGAGCAGAAGGGCCATGACGGCCGTGTAGAGGATGGCGGTGATCAAGGTGCGCTGCATAGGCTTGCTCCGGTGGGACGACGTGTCGTGTTACGCCAGGTGAATGGCGGTGATGAGAAGGTCGATGAGCTTGATGCCAAAGAAGGGAACGATCACGCCGCCAACTCCATAGAGAAGAAGGTTGCGCCGAAGAAGCGCTTCAGCCGAAAGCGCGCGGTAACTGACCCCGCGCAGGGCAAGCGGTATGAGCGCGACGATGATCAGCGCGTTGAAGATCACGGCTGAAAGAACAGCGGACTGCGGCGTGTGAAGATGCATGATGTTCAGCACCTGAAGCACCGGGAAGACACCCGCAAACATGGCCGGAAGAATCGCAAAGTACTTGGCTACATCGTTTGCGATCGAGAAGGTCGTAAGTGCGCCGCGGGTCATCAAAAGCTGCTTGCCGATGGCTACGATCTCGATGAGCTTGGTAGGGTTCGAGTCGAGATCGACCATGTTTCCAGCTTCTTTAGCCGCTTGTGTGCCGGAGTTCATCGCGACGCCTACATCTGCCTGGGCGAGCGCGGGTGCGTCATTCGTCCCATCACCAGTCATGGCGACGAGCTTGCCTTCGGCCTGTTCGCGTCGGATGAGGTCCATCTTGTCTTTCGGTTTCGCTTCGGCGAGAAAGTCATCGACGCCGGCCTCTCGTGCAATGGCGGCCGCGGTGAGCGGGTTGTCGCCCGTGATCATGACCGTGCGAATCCCCATGCGGCGGAGCTCGTCGAAGCGCTCTTTCATGCCGCCCTTAACAATGTCCTTGAGGTGGATCGTGCCCATCGCCCGATCACCTTCGGCGACGACAAGCGGAGTTCCGCCCGAGCGTGCGATCTCGTCGACGCCAGCGCGGACCTCGCGTGGAAGGCTGGAGCCAAGGGCAACGAGATACTTCTCGATGGCGTCCGCCGCGCCTTTGCGAACGATGCGTCCGTCCAGATCAACGCCGGACATCCGAGTAACGGCGCTGAACGGAATAAAATTGGCGCTCTGCAGGTTGGCCTCGCGACCGCGCAGGCCGAACCTCTCCTTGGCGAGGACAACGATGGACCTGCCCTCGGGGGTCTGATCTGAAAGAGAGGAGAGCTGGGCTGCATCCGCGAGTTGATCGGCGCTTACGCCAGGTGCGGGAAGGAAGGCGCTGGCCTCGCGATTGCCGATGGTAATGGTGCCGGTCTTATCGAGCAGCAGGGTGTTGACGTCGCCCGCAGCCTCGACGGCGCGACCGGACATGGCGAGAACGTTGTGCTGCACCAGTCGATCCATGCCGGCGATGCCGATCGCAGAGAGCAAGCCGCCGATCGTGGTGGGAATAAGACAGACCAGCAGCGAGACCAGCACAAAGATTGTCTGCGGCGCGCCCGAGTAGATAGCAAAAGGTTGAAGGGTAACGACGGCAAGCAGAAAGATGATGGTGAGGCCGGCGAGCAGGATGTTAAGTGCAATCTCATTGGGCGTCTTCTGGCGTTCAGCGCCTTCAACGAGAGCAATCATCCGATCGATGAAGGTCTCGCCCGGATTGGATGTGATGCGAACCCGTATGAGATCCGATAGAACGCGTGTGCCGCCGGTCACTGCGGAGCGATCGCCACCAGCCTCGCGGATTACAGGTGCTGACTCACCCGTAATGGCCGACTCATCGACCGATGCGACCCCGAAGATGACCTCCCCGTCACCAGGAATCATCTCGTTGACCATGACAACGACGACATCCTCGATGCGAAGCTGTGAGCTCGGAACCTCTTCTGTGGAACCGTCCTTCAAGAGGCGGTGTGCGGTGGTCTCGCTCTTGGCTTTGCGAAGGCTGTCCGCCTGTGCCTTTCCGCGGCCTTCCGCCATGGCCTCCGCGAAGTTAGCAAAGAGAACGGTGAACCAGAGCCAGAGGGTGATCTGCAGGTTGAAGCCGAAGTGCTCATGATGCTTAAAGCTGCTGAACAGCAGAAGTGTGGTGAGCACGCTGCCGACCTCGACGAGGAACATGACGGGGTTCTTCGCCATGCTGCGCGGATTGAGTTTGCGTACGGCATCAAGAGCCGCTCGACGAACGATAAAGGATTGGAAGAGAGCGCTTTGCTTGGCCATGGTGTGCTTTCTGAGCTCTGGGTTAGTAGGTGTGACCGGCGTGCATCTGGAGGTGCTCGAGGATAGGGCCGAGCGCGACCACCGGGAAGAAGGTGAGCGCGCCGACGATGAGGATCACCGAGCAGAGCAACACGACGAACAACGGTGTGGTGACCGGGAAGGTGCCCTGCGAAGCAGGAACGATCTTCTTTTTCGCCAGATTGCCGGCGATCGCGAGCATGGGGATGATCATGAGAAAGCGGCCGGCAAACATGCTGACACCAAGCGCGGAGTTATACCAGTTCGTATTGGCGTTGAGACCCGCGAAGGCGCTACCGTTGTTGCCCACCGCACTAGCGAAGGCATAGAGGATCTCAGACAAACCATGCGGCCCCTGATTCGCGAGGCTCGAGGTGCCGAAAGTCGGCGCAAGCACCGAAACCGCGGAGAAGCCGAGGATGAGCATCGGGAAGATCAGCAGATAGAGCATCGCCAGCTGAATGTCTGCGGCCTCGATCTTCTTCCCGAGATACTCCGGAGTCCGACCGACCATCAGTCCCGCGATGAAGACCGCGAGCAGGACAAAGATCAGCATGCCGTACATACCCGCGCCAACCCCGCCGAAGACAATCTCGCCAAGCAGGATGTTCACCATGGGAACCATCCCGCCGATGGGTGTGAAGCTGTCGTGCATGGCGTTCACGGCACCGCAGCTTGCGTCCGTTGTTACGGTGGCGAAGAGTGCCGAGTTGGCGATGCCGAAGCGCACTTCCTTCCCCTCCATGTTGCCGCCTGGCTGGGTCGCGGTCGCTGTCTGTGAGACTCGCTGGAGGAGCGGGTTGCTGCGGGATTCAGCGTGGTACGCGGTCAGTACGCCGACGGCGAAAAACACGCTCATCGCCGCAAGCACCGCCCACCCATGACGTGGCGAGCCGACCATCCGACCAAGAACAACGGTCAGCGCTGCCGGAATAAGAAAGATGGAGAGCATCTGAAGGAAATTGGTCAACGGCGTCGGATTTTCGAACGGATGCGCGCTGTTTGCATTGAAGAAGCCGCCTCCATTGGTCCCGAGCATCTTAATTGCCTCCTGCGACGCCACCGGTCCCTGAGCAATGGTTTGGGAGGAGATCGTCTCGGTGGTCTGTGCCGAGCCATTCGTGCCTGGCTTGCTTACAGACTGAGTCTGAACCAGCGTGGCGGAGTCGTAAGGACGCAAGTTCTGAACCACACCTTGAGAGACCAGCACGGTCGCGTAGAGGAGCGAGAGCGGCAGCAGAATGTAGAGGATTGAGCGGGTGAGGTCGACCCAGAAGTTGCCCAGTGTCTTACTCTCGCGACGAGCGATGCCGCGGATGAGTGCGATCGCAAGCGCCATCCCGACAGCCGCGGACCAGAAATTATGAGTCGCCAGCCCAAGCATCTGTGTGAGATAGCTCATCGTCGACTCAGGCACATAGCTCTGCCAGTTGGTGTTGGTCGTGAAGGAGACCGCAGTGTTCCAGGCGAGGCCCGGCGCAACGCCCGCCAGGTGCTGCGGATTCAGCGGCAGCCAGTGTTGCGCGCGTTCGATCCCGTAAGTAAGCACCAACGTTGCGGCAGAAAAGAGAAGCATCGCCAGAGAGTACTGGCCCCAGGTCATCTCCTCTTCCTGCCGGACTCCTGTGAGTTTATAGAGCAGGCGTTCGATGGGTCGAACAAGAACGTCAAGCCGCGTTCTCTTGCGTTCATACACGCGAACCATGTAGAGGCCCAAAGGCCGAGCGAGCACCAGGACTGAGGCGAAGAAGACGAAGATCTGCAGCCAACCGTTGGTAGTCACGACTAGAACTTCTCCGGACGCAGCATGGCGTAGACGAGGTAGACGAGCAGCGCGAAGCAGAGCGCCAGGATGAGAGCGGTCTCAAGCATTGGGAGTCGGCTTTCTGCCGCGGGTAAGAACCTCGCAGCCGTGGATGTAGAAGATCGAGATGGCAAAGAGTGCGCTCGTCGCGGCGAGACTTAGTAGGTCAGACATAGTCGGCTCCAAACGTCTTGCGATGAACTAGAAGTGATAGGTGATATCCCCAGCCACGACGAATTGGGTCTTCTTGGTCCCGAGATCGTAGGCCGCCTTGTCGTAGCTATGTTCGAGGCGCAGCTCCGGTCGGAAGAGAACGGTCGAGCCGATCCAATGGCCGTAGCTGATGAGGTGTTCGGAATACCTGGTGGTGTAACCCGTCCGTTGACCCTTAATGTCGTCCACGAATTCGTTGCGGAAGGAGAGATAGTCCTTGTGGGTCAGCTCTTTTTCGAGATAGTTGACGACAGCAACCTCGGGGGCGAAGCACTTCTGTTCCCTATAGGAGCAAAAGGCGCCATTTGCACCTGTCTCTGTTTTGATCGGAGTCTGGCCTGGCGCGAGATTGCCGCCGATGTTCGGCACGTTGCGCTCGTACATGTACCAGGTCTCGGTGTCGGTGTGCCAGGTCGCACTGACCTTGTGGTACCAGGTCTCGTAGTAACCCTGGAGATTGTTGTAGGCGTAGTTGCCTTTGTTGAAGGAGTTGGCGCAGGTGTAGAGAGCATCTCCTCCCTTGTGCCAGCTGTAGTCGACGCACGCAGTGCCAGTGGGCGTGGCGTCAGAAGCCCAGGGCGCAACATCGTTACCAGCGGAGAGACCGGCCTGGACAAGCCAGTGGTCGGAGAGCTTAATGCTGGCGACGACGCCAGTCTGCGTATACGGATCGACCGCATAGAGCAGCGAGTGTGAGTAGGTGTAGTTATTAGGCGCGAGTTGCGCCTCAATGTCGGGCAGAGACACGTAGCGTCCCACGCGAATGTTCATGCCCTTGGCTACGTGCGGAACGTAAAGGTCGAAATAAAACATGATCGGGTCGTAGCCATATTCGTGATTGCGTGCGAGCAACTGCTGCGAGAAGATCCCTTTGGCGGTGGTGTAGCGATAGTCCTGCCCGTAGAGCTGGGCGATGCGGAAACCCCAGTCGACGTGATCGGCCTGGACGCTATTTGGCAGGCGCTCGATGTAGAGAACCTGCTGGTCCGGCGTAACACGGTTTGGATTGTAGTAGTAGGCGGCTGGCGCGTTGGAGCCGTCGCCCTTGTTGGAGGTGCTGACGTTGAAGCCGCCGTTCAACCAACCATAGACCTTGACGCGCCCCTTGTTCCCATTGACTGCCTGCATGAGCATGTAGCTCTGGGTATCGGGCGCGCCAATGACGGGCGTGCCGCCGACGCTGTAATCGCCGCCTGGAAATGGTGTCGAGTCCAGTGGCCCAGGAAAGCCCCGGCGATCGGGATCAGGTCCAGTCGGACCGGTGGGAGGCCAGTCTTCGCGATAGGCATCGGCGAGTCGCAGGAAAAAAGTGCGATCCGGCTTTGTGTCGCCTGAAGCTGAGGGTGTGTCCGGGACGGCCGTTTGCGCGAAAACAGGGGCAGCGAGCGTGGCAAGGAGGGATGCGACAGCGAGCGTTCTACGTAACATTCGATTGACCTACTCCAAGAAGAAGTAGAACGCTCGAGGCAGTAAGTGGTCCGTAGAAAGGGCGTTAAGAAGTCGTAAGTGCGGAGGGGTCGGGATCGCTGTCAGCGACGCCGTCTGGTGTGAAGCGATATCCAATCCAGGGCTCGTTGCGGATGTAACGAGGTTCGGTCTTGTGACCTGCACTCTTGGGCGCGGCCTCAATCTTCTTGCGAAGCTGCGCGACGAGCACGCGAAGGTACTCGGGATTTCCATCGCCGGCGGCACCCCAGATGGCGCGTAGCAAAACCTTGTGCGTAAGAACGCGGCCGGGATGCCGCGCAAAGAAGACGAGCAGGTCGAACTCCTTCGGCGTGAGGTGGAGATCGTTGCCAACGAAGGTCACCTGGTGACGATCGATCTTGATCAAGAAATCGCCGGCGTTGATCCGGGTTGCGACCGCATCAGCAACAGGTTTGCGCCGGAGGCGGGAACGCACCCGTGCTAGAAGCTCCTGGATCCCGAACGGCTTCGTGATGTAGTCGTCAGCCCCTTCATCGAGCGCGTCGATCTTCATGGACTCGGAGCCTCGGACCGAAAGAACGATGATAGGGGTGTCATCAATCTTGCGGATGGCGCGGGTAAGAGCGAGTCCGTCCATCAGCGGCATCGCAAGATCAGTGATAACGAGATCGGGCTGGAAGGTCAGGAAGCGTTCCATCCCCTGCTCCCCGTCCGACGCCAGCGCGACCTCATAGCCGCTGCTTTCAAGCGATGTCCGAAGAACGCGTGCGATCTGGGGCGCGTCATCGACAACGAGGATCCGACGCGGCGTCATGCCTGCTCCTGCGTAATGATGTGCAGATCAGCGTGGGGTGCGCCGGCCATGAAGCGCTGAATCGCCAGATAATAGAGATACTTCTTGAGTCCGTTGACAGCGGAGCGGCCGAAGATCACCTGGGTAATGCGATTCTCCGCGACGAACGCCGCTGTCGCGCGTGCAACGCTTGCGTTGCGCAGCTCGACGATGTGAGCACCAAGGTTGCGTGCGAAGCAAAGGTTGCCTTCAAACGAGCGAAGACGATCCTCGGTCACCTCTTTGCCTTGGTGGACGTGAATGACGAAGAGCTCCGCCCCTAGACCTTCGGCGACTCGCGCGCCGCGTGCGATGAGCTGCCGTGCGTGAGGGCTGGAGCTGATGCAGACAGCGACCTTCTCTTTCACGCACCACTCGCCGCCAAGGCGTTTTCGTGTCACATAGGCGTCCAGATTCCGGTCGACGGCGCGCGTGACCTGCTTCAGCGCCATCTCGCGGAGTGCGATGAGATTTCCCCTGCGAAAGAAATGCGCCAACGCGCGCTCAACGCGCTCTGCAGGATAGATATCGCCGCGTTTCATGCGGGTTTCGAGCGCTTCGGGAGTTACATCGGCAAGCACGATCTCGTCAGCGCGTTCCAGCACCCAGTCCGGGATAGATTCGCGCACAGTGATGCCGGTTAGGCTCTGAATCTGCGGAATGAGGCTTTCGATGTGCTGAATGTTGACAGTGGTGAGAACGTCGATGTTGGCGTCGAGCAGGTCCATGACGTCCTCGTAGCGCTTCGCGTGACGGCTGCCTTCGATGTTGCTGTGAGCAAGCTCATCGACAAGCACAACAGCTGGCCTCCGCTCCAGAATGGCGAGCAGATTCATCTCTGCAAATAAGGTGCCTCGATACTCAAGCTCACGTCGAGGAACAACGGGCAGATGGTCGACGAGCTCCGCGGTGTTCACCCGGCCATGTGTTTCGATCACTCCAATCACAACGTCCTCACCGCGAGAGGAGCGGCGGATCGCTTCGGAGAGCATCGAGAAGGTCTTGCCAACGCCGGGTGCGTAGCCAAGAAACACCTTGAGACGGCCGCGGGTCTTCTCGGTTGTGGACAGGTGCTCAAGCCACTGCTCCGGGGTTCTGCCCGGGATAGGCGGTTTATTCGGCATTAGTACAATCGCTCTCGTGACCTCAAGAGTAACGCGAGCGGCGGTGCGTTGGTGTACGGCGGTCCTGCTCCTCGCTGGAATTGTCAGCGCGTATACGCACCTGCCGGATGTCAACCCGACGACGGTTGCGGTAACTCTCCTGCTCTACATCTTGCTGCTTGCCTCGACCCTGGGTTTTCGCTATGCGTTGACCGCTTCGTTTCTTTCGGCAGTCTGTTTCAACTACTTCTTCCTGCCGCCGGTCGGCACCTTCGTCATTGCGGACAGCCAGAACTGGATCGCGCTGCTTGCGTTCCTCGTGACTGCACTGATTGGGAGCAATCTCTCAAATCGAATTCGAACACAGGCTGCCGCCGCCAACCAGAGACGTCGCGAGCTCGAGCTGTTGTACGACTTCGGACAGAGACTGCTCTCGACCGAGAGCACGCACAACCTGTTGAACGCGATTCCGCACAACATCGTAACTGCATTCAGGATGCGGGCAGCATCGCTCTACCTATCGAATGGCGATCGCGTGTACCTCTCGAATCCGGATGCGCCCGAGAACAACCTTGAAGTGCTGCGTCAGGCAGTTCATTCGGCGAATACCTTCCGTCCGGCTCGGCACCTCCCTCTGCCCGCGGGCATCGAGGCAGGGCTGCCGGAGCAACTGCAGGGATCTTCGGAACTGGGATCGGCGACGCTCTCCCTGCTTGTTGGCGTCAAGCCGATTGGATCCATCGAGGTTGAGGGGAATCTCCCATCACGTGAGACGCTTGAAGCGATGAGCAGTCTGATTGCGATTGCGATCACGAGTGCAACGGCTGTCGAAAAGCTTGCGCGGACCGAAGCCGCTCAGGAGAGTGAACGGCTGCGAGCGGCGCTGCTCGATTCAGTGACACACGACCTGCGCACACCGCTCACCTCAATCAAAGTCTCGGTGACAAGCCTGCTCTCGCAGGAGAGCCTGCAGGAACAGGCCCGCGTGGAGCTGCTGACGATCATCGATGAAGAGAGTGATCGGTTAAATCACCTGATCACGCAGGCGACTGAGATGGCACGGCTGGATGCGCGGGAGATTCGACTCGACCCGAAAGAGCACAGCGCGCGCGATCTGGTCGATGCGGCGCTGCTCGCATTGCAAGCAGCTTTGACAGATCGGCAGTTGGAGATCCGGCTGCCTGACTCTATGCCGAAGCTGCTCGTGGATCTGGATCTGATGACGACAGTGCTGATTCACCTGATCGAGAATGCTGTGAAGTATTCACCCGTGGCATCACCGATCTTCATCTCGGGCACGGTAGAAGCGGGGACCGAAGCGATCAGTGTGGCGGATCGAGGCGTAGGTATTGACGCGATGGAGCTCGAGATGATCTTCGACAAGTTCTATCGCGGGCAGAGCCAACGGCATCGTGTCCAGGGAACGGGGATGGGGCTTGCGATCTCGAAAGCGATCATGGAGGCGCACGGCGGCACCATCGCGGTGACAAGCCAGCCGGGCAGCGGATCGGTGTTCACGGTCTCGTTGCCGTTAGCGAAAGAGCGTGAGCGCTGACCTTGGCCTCTGCGCGGGCGCGCGATACAACCACGAGGGCCAGCGGTCAGGTGCAGCTCAGAAACCTCGGATGCATCCGGTAAGGGTGGCAAGGCGAACTCGCATTGTTTGTTGAAGGCTCATTGCCTCAGCTTTCTTCATCAGCTGCTATCGCGTGCCGCTCAGCATCGTGCACTCCATACTGACGGTGGGAGGCGACCAGCCGGATCGTAGAGTCGCACAGGCTTCGCGTGCCCCGCCGCCGAGCTTGCGTCGATACGGATGCATGAGCAACCAATCGAACATGTCCAACTTGCCGATGCAGAAGGTGGAGCGGTGCTGATAATCGCGATATGCGGATGTTTCGTAGGCTTCGGAGATGCTCGTGGACAAGCACGTGGTCAACACTGTCCAAAAGCGTGGCCCCTTTCGTATAGTTGATGGGTACTCACGCCTGTCTCGTTTTGGCTTGCGCTGACAGGTGTCGATCTCCACTCCGTCATGTCCAAAACGCCTGAACAACTCGCGAGAGAACAAATCGATCACCTGCTTTCGCTGGCTGGCTGGGTGCTGCAGGACAGAGATGAGTTCGACCGGAACGCTGCGGAGGGCGTAGCGGTTCGCGAATTTGCCCTGCCAAATGGCGAGTGTGACTACCTGCTCTTTGTGGGTGGCAAGGCGGCTGGCACCATTGAGGCGAAGAAAGCCGGATCGACGCTCAGTGGCGTTGAAGTGCAATCGCTGAAGTACATCCTCAAGCTTCCAGAGCATCTGGCGCGATGGTCCGACCAGCTCGTCTTCCATTACGAGTCGACTGGTGCCGAGACGTACTTCTGCGATCGGCGCGATCCGCAGGCCCGATCACGATCCATCTTTGCATTTCAGACTCCAGGAACGCTCCACGCCTGGCTGAAGGACGACCAAACATTAAGGTCGCGGCTCCGGCAGTTGCCTCCGCTGGACATTTCCGGCCTGCGAGACTGCCAGGTGGATGCCGTCAACGGACTGGATTCTTCGCTGGCACTCGACAAACCACGTGCCCTCATCCAAATGGCCACTGGTGCCGGCAAAACCTTTACTGCCTGCACCTTTAGCTGGCGCCTGCTCAAGTTCGCCAAAGCGAAACGCATACTCTTCCTGGTCGACCGAACCAATCTTGGGAAACAGACTCTCAAGGAGTATCAGGAATACGATCCGCCAGGTTCAGGGCGCAAATTTGACAAGACCTACATCGTCCAGCATCTGCACAGCAACCGCATTGATCCGGATGCCAAGGTCGTCATCACAACGATTCAGCGCCTGTACGCAATGCTTCAGGGCCGTGAGCTCGACGAGGCTGCCGAGGGAACCTCGGCATTCGAGACTTGGACAACGGACGAGGGTGACCTCAAAGCCGTCTCCTATAACCCAGCTTTGCCCATCGAGCACTTCGACTTCATCGTCACAGACGAGTGCCACCGGTCCATCTACGGCGTCTGGCGTCAGGTGCTGGACTACTTCGACGCTCATCTCATCGGCCTCACCGCCACGCCCACGGCGCACACCCTTGGTTTCTTCAAACAGAACCTGGTGGCGGAGTACCCCCTGGATCAGTCCATTGCAGACACCGTAAATGTGGGTTTTGAGATCTACAGTATCCGCACGGAGGTGGGCGAGCAGGGTGGCACAGTCGATTCCAGCTATCACGTCCCCATACGTGACCGCCGCACCCGTGCTATTCGTTACCGCCAGTTAGACGAGGATCTGCCATATACCAGCAGGCAGCTTGATAAGGCCGTCACCGTCCCCAGCCAAATTCGTACAGTGCTGCAGCGCTTCCGCGACGTGCTCTTCACCGAGCTTTTTCCAGGTCGCACTGGCGAATGGGTGCCCAAGACCCTGATCTTTGCCAAAGATGACAACCATGCTGAAGAGATCGTCCGTATTGTGCGAGAAGTCTTTGAGCGGGGCAATGACTTCGCACGGAAGATCACCTATCGCACCTCTGAAGACACCGAAGCGCTCATCAAGGGCTTCCGCATCGATCCGTTCCCACGCATCGCGGTCACAGTCGACATGATCGCGACAGGAACCGACATCAAGCCGGTCGAATGTCTCATTTTCATGCGCAATGTGAAATCGGAAGGTTACTTCGAACAGATGAAGGGTCGCGGCGTGCGAACCCTGACAGATGCGGAATTGCGGCAAGTGACGCCGGATGCGCAGACCAAGACACGCTTCGTCATCGTTGACGCGGTGGGAGTGACAGAAAGCAACAAGACGATTTCACAACCGCTGGAACGGCAGCGAACCGTTTCCTTCGACAAACTCATTGATCAAGTTGCCCAGGGCCGTCGTGACTTCGACGCCATTTCTAGCATGGCTGGTCGGTTGGCTGCTCTGGATCGGGAGATGGATGAGGAGGACAGGCGGCGCATCGCAGCACTCGATGTTCCGGGGGGAAGGTCGCTTAGCGAGCTCTCCAGTGCGTTGCTGCAGTCCATCAGTCCAGATGCGATTGATACCGAGGTCATTTCGCGGCACGGCAGCCTGGAAGCGGCAACGGATGCTCAAATCGATGCAGTTGAAGCCGAGTTGAAAGATCGGGCTTGCAGGCCCATCGACAACGCTCCGCTGCGCACGCTCATCAAGGTCATCAAACAGAAGTCGGACATCGTGATCGATGAAGGAACGATCGACCAGATCACGTCTGCCGGCTATGACCTGAAGCAGGCAGAGCAGCGCACTACGAGCTTCCGTGACTTTATCGAGACGCACAAAGACGAACTGCTGGCGTTAGAGATCCTGTACAGCAAGCCCTTCCCAAAGCGGCGGCTGACCTACCAGAGCGTTCAGGACCTTGCGCAGCGGCTGACCGACCCGCCCTACCACCTGACCACCGCCGACGTGTGGCAGGCCTATCGCCGGCTGGAATCGTCGCTGGTGCGCGGTACCCCGGCAGACAAGGTGTTGACGGAGATCATCTCGCTGGTTCGCTTTGCAACCGGCCAGGCTGAGATACTGGAACCCTACGCGGGCCGCGTCACGCAGCGGTTCAATCTCTGGGTTGGCCGCCAGATCAACGCTGGGCGAACCTTTACCGAGGATCAGATGCACTGGCTCGAAGCTATCCGCGATTACCTGGCCGTCAACGTCGAAATCGCCGCCGCCGACCTGGTGCGGGATAACCCGTTCAGCGCCTGGGGCGGTGTCGTAGCAGCGCGGCAGGTGTTTGGGCCGGAGTTAAATGGCTTGCTGGATGAGTTGAGTGAGGCGCTGGCGGCTTGAGCGAAGAGCTGCCGAAAGGCTGGGCGTCAGCCGAACTAAACGCTATAGGCACATGGCGTGGAGGTGGAACACCTTCAAAGGCAGTTCCCGAGTATTGGTCCAATGGAACGGTCCACTGGGTGTCCCCAAAAGACATGAAGCGCCTACTGATCGATTCTGCTCAGGATCAGATCACGCCGAAGGCTGTTGAAGAATCTGCGGCAAATATGATCCCCAATAACTCGGTCTTGATGGTTACTCGATCGGGAATACTGGAACATACCTTCCCCGTCTCAATCAATACCGTTGAAGTAGCGGTCAATCAGGATCTGAAGGCTTGGACGCTGCATCGAGGCATCAACCACATCTATGCTGCATACTTCCTAAGAGCTCGTGGACAGCACATACTAGATGTTTGCTCGAAAGATGGAACCACAGTCTCAAGTATTGACTTCGACCGTCTGAAGTCCTACTCAATCGTGCTTGCGCCCTCGACTGAACAGGCGCGCATTGTTTCGAAGATCGAAGAACTGTTTAGCAGTATCGATGGAGGCGAGCGGGCGCTGGAGCGGGTGCGGAAGCTGGTGGAGCGGTATCGGCAGTCGGTGTTGAAGGCGGCGGTGACAGGAGAGCTGACGCGAGAGTGGCGCGAGCAGCACGCGGGCGAACTGGAGTCAGGCGAAGCCCTCCTCACCCGCATCCTCGAAGGCCGCCGCCAAGCCTGGGAACAATCCGAACTCGCCAAAATGAAAGCCAAGGGCATCCGCACCGCAACCGATGCCTGGAAGAAGAAATATGAACCGCCACTGGAGATCGATTCGACTTCTCTCCTCCAACTTCCGGCTGCATGGGTTTGGTCCTCCATCGGTCAGCTTGGAGATGTTTCAGGTGGCCTTACTAAAAACAAAAGCAAGACTGGCCAAGAGCTAACTCGTCCTTATCTCCGGGTCGCGAATGTTTATCGCAATCGCCTCGACTTAGCGGACGTGCAAAGTATTCCCGTCGCCGAAGGCGAGCTAGAGCGTTTGATTCTGCAAAAGAATGACCTTCTTGTAGTCGAAGGCAATGGCAGCCTAAGTCAGATTGGCAGGGCTGCTCTGTGGGACGGCAGCATCGAAAATTGCATTCATCAGAATCACATAATTAAAGTCAGAATGCCGACGCCAGAATTAGCTTGGTACGCGCTCATCTGGTGCATGTCTCCGAATGGCAGACAGTTAATTGAGGATGTAGCTTCATCGACCGCCGGTCTGCATACGCTAAGTATCTCGAAGATTCAGGCAATACCTATTCCGCTCCCCACCGAGCAAGAGCTCTCTCTCATTCGTAGCGAGTTTGATCGTCTGGACTCCATCATCACTGCGCAGCTGCGTACGGATGAAGTCACATCAAAAAAGGCTGAGGTACTCAAACAAGCAGTCCTCAAAACAGCCTTTTCCGGCCATCTCGTTTCCCAAGATCCCACCGACGAACCCGCCTCCGTCCTGCTCGAACGCATCGCGGCCGAGCGCGCCGCCGCCCCCAAACGCACCGCGGCCAAAGCAACGCGCACAAAGAAAACCAAGAGCAAAACCAAGCCATGAGCAGTGTCGATTACAGCAGTCTCGTCTCCAAGGTCTGGAGCTATGCACACGTCCTGCGCGACCAGGGCATCAGCTACGGCGACTACGTGGAGCAGATCACCTTCCTCCTCTTCCTGAAGATGGATCAGGAGCGTACCGAGCTGCTCGGTGAGGCCTCCATCATCCCGGAACAGTGGAGATGGGAGAAGTTCGGTCCGCTGGCCGGCGACGATCTGGAGCTGCAGTACCGGCACACGCTTGAAAACCTGGCAAAGGAGAAGGGCCTGATCGGCACCATCTTCCGCAAGGCGCAGAACAAGCTGACTGACCCGGCGAAGCTGAAGCGCGTGGTCTCGCTCATAGATGCAGAGACTTGGATCGGCATCGGCGTGGACGTGAAGGGGGAAATCTACGAAGGACTGCTTGAGAAGAATGCCGGCGAGGTAAAGTCCGGGGCTGGTCAGTACTTCACGCCGCGCCCTCTCATTAACGCCATCGTTGACGTGATGGCTCCGCGCATCGGCGAAACGGTGCATGATCCGGCGTGCGGGACGGGGGGCTTTCTACTCTCCGCTTACGACCATATGAAGGGCCAGTCGCGTGACCGCGAGCAGCAGCGCAAGCTACGCGAGAAATCCCTGAGCGGTGTCGACATCGTGGACGAGGTGGTCCGGCTCTGCGGAATGAATCTCTACCTGCACGGCATAGGCAACGGAGAAAGCCCCATCCGCTCGGCGGACGCGCTGGCGAATGATCCGGGTGAGCGTTATAAGGTGATCCTCAGCAATCCGCCCTTTGGCCGCAAGTCCAGCTATCGCGTAATCGGGGATGACGGCACTGTGGACACAGAACGCGAGGACTACGAGCGCTCAGACTTCAAGTTCACCACTTCGAACAAGCAGCTCAACTTTCTGCAACACATCATGACCATCATGGATACCGCTGGACGCGCGGCCGTGGTGCTGCCAGACAACGTGCTGTTCGAAGCCGGAAGCGCTGGCGAGGGAATCCGTGAACGTCTTCTGATGCAGTTCGACTTTCACACGCTGATGCGTCTGCCCACTGGTATCTTCTACAAGCCTGGCGTGAAAGCCAACGTTCTGTTCTTCGACCAGCGCCCACCACGTTCGGACGGCAAGCCGAACTCAAAAGCGTTATGGATCTACGATTTCCGGACGAATCGCCACTTCACCCTGCGCAAGAACTCGCTCAAAGGGAGCGATCTGGACGATTTCCGGTCCTCCTATGGGGCCAGCGAACGAACAAAGCGTAAGGAGTCGGAGCGATTCAAGCGGTTTGCTGTTGATGACCTGCTGACGAGAGACAAGCTGAACCTAGACATCCTTTGGTTAAAGGATGACAGTCTGGACGACATGGACAGCTTGCCGCCACCGGATGAGATTGCCGCAGAGATCGTGGAGAATCTACAGGCAGCCTTGGAGCAGTTCGCGGCCGTAGCTGAAGCTCTCGGAACCGAGAAGCTGTGATGATAGCTCCGCTTGGCTTCTCGGCATTACGTTTCAGTTCCCACTCAGGCTCTTTAGGACGCACAATCCCACTACATCCAAGCCCACTTGCCAACACGACTTACCGAGGCTTAGCAAAGCCTTTAGTTGTGACGCAAAAACGCAATCTCCGCCTCAATGACGACTAGCCTCTCTAGAAGTCTCTGCCGTCCAGCCTTACTCATGCTGATCCGCTTGCCGTCCATCCCCCTTCTGGGCCTTCGCGATAGATCTCTTTCGCGAAATTGAGAGTGATGATTGGTGATTGCCGAGCGGTGAACCGACCTCTGCGACCTCCACAATGCAGGGTTTGAACAGAACAGCTGCCCACGGCCCGTAGAGGAGGTCTGGGGCAGCGGCGGAGCATCGGACGCCAACTCGCGAAGCTTTTCCGATGCACAGGTGGCGTAGCTGGTCAGCTCTTCGACCATTTCCAGCCAAGTCGACGGGCCATCTGGAGTCCAAGCTACACAGTGGAACGATCCCACCGCGGATTAACATTCAAGCCCGACCCTAGTTTGCATTACGGACATATTATGGTTATGATGTCTGAAAACCCGACATGAGGTTCGTTATGCCTGAAGTCGCAAAACCAGCCATTGCTTTCCCGGTGAAAGAAGTCGAAGAGGCCCTTTTAGCAACTCTTGCTCAAGTTGTGCTGGACCAGATTCAGGTGTCGCAAGGGGGCATTTCAGACCCGTCGGCAATCAATCTGTCGCCGATGATCGATTCGCTTATAGCGGTCGAAATTCTTTGCGTTCTCGATGAAGTCCTTGAGATTAAGTTGACAGAATGTATCGTGCGCCCTGGCGGCTACGACACAGTGGAAGAAGCAGTCAAGCATCTTGCTGCTGGGGCTAAGCGTGAGTGGGACAAACGAAATAAGCAGGAATAGCGATGGAGGAGACACGTGCCAGAACAATCTGAGATGAACGTTGCAGACGAGAGACGAGCTTTGAGCGAGCGATTGCGCCAAGCACGCGAATACATCGGGCTCAACCAAGAAGAGGTCGCACGCATCCTGAAACTTCCACGAACTGCAATCACAGCGATTGAGAGTGGTCAGCGGAAGGTAGAAGCTACCGAATTGAAGAAGCTGGCCACCATTTACCGCCAGCCAATCAGCTATCTCACCGGCGAACGAGGCTCAGAAAAAGATCTACCAGCCGACGTAGCGCACATGGCTCGTGCAGCGTCGGAACTGTCTCAGGACGACAGGAAGGAATTAAGCCAATTTGCGGAATACCTCCGCACGCGTTCCACCATTAAGAGGTCTGTATGAACAGCGGAAGTCAATCGATACTGAAAGCTACGATGGCTGCTACGCGACTGCACCGCTCTCTGGAGCAGTACGAAAACATCTTTGCTGATAACCGCATCGATGTTTTCGAAGCTGTCTATCGATTGGACATCCCGCTTCTGTTCCGCCCTCTAGATCATCTATTGGGCGCTTTTCTTAACGAACCATCACCAGGTGTTCTCATCACAACAAAGAGACCACTCAGTGTGCAGCGTTTTACCGCTGCGCATGAACTTGGGCACCAACAGCTAAATCATGCACCAAGTCTGGATGGAGAAAATATCTTGGGCAGGTCTCCATATTGGGGAGGGGTTAGCAAAGATCTTCGAGAACTAGAAGCCAACGCGTTCGCAGCCGCATTCCTGCTTCCACGTCATCTCGTAGCGGAGCAATGCAAGCGGCACAACTGGACAGGAGCGCTGCTTGCAACACCAGCAGCGGTGTATCAGCTTTCTCTACGGCTTGGCGCAAGTTTCGAAGCAACTGCATGGGCGTTATATCGATACGATTTTCTTTCCCTAAGCGATGCTCGTCGAATCTCCATGTACTCACCCCGAACCATAAAAGAGGAAGGGCTTAGAGGTTATAGACCCAAAAACTTCTGGGGAGATGTCTGGGTTCTTGATGAGCAAGATCGTGAGACCCGCATCGCCGGCAGTAGGTCAGACCTTTTCGTATTTCGTCTTGCTGAACACAGTGGTGGTGGATACGTTTGGAATTTTGATGACTTGATCAAAGCTGATTTTCGCGTTGTTCAGGACCAGCGCGAAGGCATCTACGATCCGGCGTCGGTAGGAGACAATTTGGTTCGCAGGGTCACGGCAGAATCCGAGGAGCGGCAAGAGGGCACTATCTCTCTGAGAGAAGCTCGTCCTTGGCAACCAGAGGATGCGAGTCAAGAGTTCTCTCTCCATTACGACCTGACTGGGCCAAAGGAGGCAGGAGCATCCCGATTTGAACTCACTGAAATACTAGTTGAGGCTAACGCGTGATCGACGTTGCGATGAAGATCGATCTCAGGCACCTCTTTCCGGTCAGTGTTCGGGATCAGGGCTCGCGGCCCACGTGCCTAGCGTTTGCCGCTAGTGATGCGCATTCTGGTTCGCGCGGTTCCGGCATTCTGTATTCGGTTGAACACTGTTTCTATGAAGCTCACCGCGAGGCCGGGACGCATCCATCTAACGGAGCACAGCTACCTTCTACGCTGAAGGTAATTGGGACAATTGGGCAGGCTCCTGAAAGTGAGTGGCCTTACCTCAAACATTTACCGTTCGATCTCAGCTCTTGGAAACCCCCAAGCGCTTTGAGAAACCTTCATTGCTGCGACAGCAAGCAGCTACCAGCCACGATGGGCACAGTCAAGCAATATCTGGCCGATGGCCGACCTCTACTACTGACGATGCGGATTTCTGATGCGTTCTACACTCCTGCCAGCAACGGCGTGATTGATCAGCGAGGAGCTGAACAGCCGGATCCGCAAAGACGACATGCGATTGTTGCGGTTGGCTGCGGTACGTGGATGACACAAGATGCGGTGCTGGTGAGAAATAGCTGGGGAGCAGGTTGGGGGCTCGGAGGGTATGCATGGTTGACTGCTGCTTTCCTTCAGCCTCGTTTAGATTCGGTAACGCAATTCATTGGAGGAATACATGTTCCTAGCAGTACCTCCCCAACAAACGCGCGCTAAGGCGTGGATGGCTGCTGTTGAGTCGCTGCAGCCCCGAGCGGATTACGAGGCGAACAATGTCGTTATCGACATAGAGGAACCGTTGCGTGTAGACGCCGACGACAGCAGAGTGGAACACCTTGTAGATGGGTATCTTCGTGAGCACAACCGTATGCCCCTCCGTACTGTCGCGAACACAATCTTTCCAAGATCGCTCTACCGACGTCACGGTTCACCGGAGTTCTATAAGGTGTACACCGAAGCCGTTTTGCCGCGAATTCGCCGACCAGGTAACGATTGGGGCAGGTACTTCGATCGGTTGACCTCCTTTCAACCGGCGAATTCTAAGCCTATCAATCCACTTGCTGATCTCGTGGCGAAAATGAGAGAGAACGTGCAGGGAGATCGTACGTATCGCAACGTCTATGAACTAAATGTCTACGATCCTGCGCGCGATGCAAGGACGGTACGAGGAGGACAATGTCTGAGCTTTCTCAGCTTCAAGTTGAATGCAGACCTTAAAGTCTGCCTCACCGCGGTCTATCGAAACCACGCTTATACGACACGCTTGCTGGGAAACATGATCGGTCTAGGCGACCTGATGAACTTCGTTGCGGAGCAAGTGGATGCGCAACTCGGCGCACTGACGATCATTTCAACGCACGCAGACATCGACAATCCTGGGACGAAGGCCACCTTAGGCGCTTTGCACGAAGTCTGTGCAGCAGCCTTCAAGGAAACTACTCATCCTGCGAAGAAAACTGAGGCCCTGGCGTGAGAACAGAGTGGTACTTCGTTTTGACCGGCAGCGCAATTACCTGTGTCGCTCTGGTTCTGTACGTGATTACGTGGGTGTTGCTGCTCTGGAAGAAGGACCGCCTGTTATTAGGTGGCGTCGAGTCGCTGTGGTTGAGGTGTCTTGTCAACCTCGCCTATATGGGGATAGCCGTCGTCATGCTGGGAGCCATCGCCCAAGCACTGTTTGTCTTCTTTTTCTGGAGGCATATATGAGCTTTCTGGGACGTGACCGAATAACCGAGGAGTTGGACAATCTTTTCCTAAAAGGTACCTATGACGCATCCTGCGTACAGCAGGCGTCGTATGATCTCCGCCTCGGGTCTGAGGCTTACGTGGTCGGTGCCGACACTCCAGTTCGACTTTCAAAAGAAAAGAACGAATACCTGAATATCGCTCCAGGGCAATTCGCTCTTCTTCTCTCGCTAGAAGAGCTGACCATGCCCGACAGCTTCATTGGGTTCATATCACTACGTAATACATTCAAGATGCAGGGACTGATCAATATCTCGGGCTTTCACGTAGACCCGAGTTTCCGTGGCCGCCTCGTGTTCGCTGTGAACAACGTTGGTCCCTCGGATATAAGGCTTCGATTCGAGGAAAGAACCTTCACCATTACGTTCTCTCATGTGGAGGGTGGCATAGGCGAGCCCCGGCCGCCGGCCGCAAACCGCCTACCTCTGGAGTATGTTCAGAATCTCGGTGGAGGTAGTGTCACGCTCTCAAAGCTGCAGAAAGATCTCGACGACCTCAAAACTAAGTTCCTCGTCTACGTGCCGCTTGCCGTGGGCCTGATCATCAGCCTTTTGCTTGCACTGCTTCATCATTAGGAGAGCCAGATGGAACTCGACATGTACCAAAGATTGGCTGCACCTTCAGACCAGTTCGAAGATGGCGATAGCACTGGGCTGATGGCAGCGCTGTTGGGCTTGGCCGGCGAAAGTGGGTCTCTCCTCACCCTGTTCAAGAAGGTAATGCGTGATGGCGATGCATACCAACCACGTCAAAAGCGGATACAGGAAGAGCTGGGAGATATTCTGTGGTACCTCGCCGCAATCGCAAGGCGCTCGGGTATAAGTCTGGAAGAAGTCGCCCAAGCCAACCTTGAGAAAACCCGCTTGCGCTGGATTGATCGCACAATTGATCAACAGCTTGTTTTTGATGAGAGTTTCCCGCCTAGTGAACAGCTGCCTAGGCGCTTTCAAGCAGAGTTACGCGAGGTGGGCGACGGGTCCAAGAAGAGGCTTGCCGTTTACATTGATGGCCGGAAGTGTGGGAGCACCCTTACGGACAATGCCTATAAAGGAGACGACTATCGTTTACACGACATCTTGCATATGGGCTTCGCCACAGTCCTCGGTTGGTCGCCTGTACTTCGGGCTCTGCTCGCTAAGAAACGGAAAAGCTCTCCAGAAATCGACGAGGTTGAGGATGGTGGCCGCGCGGTTGTGATCGAAGAAGGTCTGGCTGCGCTCATTTTTAACTATGCTAACCAACACTCGCTGTTGGCTGGAGTCAAGACGCTAGATTGGCCGTTGCTTAGAACCTGCCATGAAATGACGGCTCATTTGGAGGTGCGCGTACGTTCCTTACGGGATTGGGAAGAGGCAATCCTCAAAGCTTTTCTCGTGTGGCGTTCCGTCCAGCTGACCGGCTCTGGCTTCATCATCTGCGACCTCGCCGAAAGAAGCTTCGAGTACCGGTCAGCGCCTATGCTTGGAGATCGTTTGGAGCAAGTTGCAGATTCCATTTAGGTGGGTAGAAGACATCCATCGGTTTCGAGTTGGCACGATAGAGCTGCTTGATGCGCAAACGAGCGGCCACGCCCGGCAACTCTGGGTGCGCAACCCTGCTGTACTTGTCGATCTCGCAGAATAGATTCTGGCAGTCTATGAGCTGAAGCGGTCTTCCCCAAAGATTCCGAAATGCGATGCCGCGTTTGCCAAACTCTTCTGTTTGCTTCTCGGAAACAGCTCGGATGGCATCTTCCGCGAGGCTCAAAGGGAGATCTGGAAAACACTTGCGGATGCCGTTAAGTGCGCCCGGACCAGGCTTGACGAAATCCATCTCGTCGAAGTTGCAAAGTGTGCTGTAGTTCAGATCAGTGGCGAATTGATAGGCCAAGAAATCGCCTAGGCTTGGTTGTGCTTTCAGAAGACGGAATACTTCTTCAAAGCTAGTTGCCTTCTTTATGGCGAGTGGCAGTTCTGCCAACATCATGTTCATGAGCAGGCGGAGATGAGTCCCATGCTTCCGTTCACCAGCAGCTCCGGCTGATGGCATGATGTATGCACCTGAATAAACCGTAGACCCTTTAGCAAGAGCTGAAGTCAAGGTGTGTTCAACAGCAGAAACATCGAAGTGCTTCCAGGTTATTGCACCGACGCTGCGAAGCAGAAGCTCCCACGTCTCAACTTTGTTGAAGAGCTTAAAAAGCAAGATGCGGAAAAAGAGTTCTTCTGGGTGTTGGCTTCCAGAGTAAATTACGTGTTTGATCAGATATTGGCTTACCCGGTCAGAAGCACGGTAGGCATTTGTAAATCTAAAGTTGCGAATGATGGGATCGTGAGTTCCCGAATACTCTGAGCAACCGAGCCTGCCAAAGAAGACGCGCTGACGTTCCGCTGCGAAGCGCCAGTACGAATCGAAAGCAGCTGTAGTTTTCCACTCGCGATTCGCGATCTTAAAGGGTTCGCAGACGGGTATCTGCTGCGGAGCAGGAGGGTCGAACTCAAATTGCAGTGAAACGGCGATTTGTGAAGAACAGGTGTTCAGGGCCACACCTAAGGATACGCAAGCTTCATTGATACGTCATACCTTGTGCCGCTACGTGACATTAGGGTATACCCCTGCGAGACACAGCTCGTGTGACAGATTCGCGTTCCACAAGGATGCCTGTTCTGATAGTGTGACACAAGATGGTGAAGGCCAAAGAACCTAACGTGACAAAGGGGAAGCGGCGTGCTGGGCAGACTGTCGGCTATCTGCGCGTGAGCGCGCTTGACCAGAAAGAGCTGCGGCAACTCGAAGGCATGGCCCTGGACAAGCGCTTCGTCGATAAGGCGTCCGGAAAGGATATGCACCGGCCACAACTTCAGCAGCTCACCGAATACGTTCGCGACGGCGATACCGTCGTCTGTCACGCGATGGACCGACTCGCTCGCAACCTGGATGACCTTCGCAAGATTGTTCTAGGGTTCACAGAGAGGGGTGTCCACGTGCGATTCGAGAAGGAAAACCTTACCTTCACTGGGCAGGACTCACCGATGTCTCATCTGCTGCTTAGCGTGATGGGGGCCTTCGCTCAATTTGAGCGCGACCTGATCCGCGAACGTCAACGGGAAGGTATCACTCTGGCGAAGCTGCGGGAAGGGGCGTACACCGGCCGAAAGCATTCGCTAAGCCCAAACCAAGCCGAGGAGCTGCGCCGGCGTGTTGCCATTGGTGAATCAAAGACCGCGCTTGCAAGCGAACTGGGAATCAGCCGACAGACGCTTTACCGGTACGCCGCAGGATCGGGTGCAGAGAAGAAGCCTGCCGTTAGCTGATGTAGGCCTGTGCGCGGAGGTGGCGATCGCGCTCGGCGGTCCGCGCGTCCTTTCAGCCGCCCGAAACAGCGGTCGCGAGACGAAGTCGGTAGCGGGTGTGCTTCAGTTCGCCATGACGGGTCAGCGCCTCCAGCGCGACCAGCTCGTTCAGATCCCGGGTAGCCGTCGCGGAAGAGGCGGCCGTGATCGTGCTGTACTTGCCTGCGCTCATGCCGCCTGCGAAGCCTCTGGTGCCTTCTTTGAACATCCTGAGTAGGGCTTTGGTCTGCCGTGGGTTGATCTTGCCCCGTAAGCGGTCGAGCACTTTGGTCTTCTCGACTAGAAACTCGACCATCGCAATGGTGCTCGTTTGCGCCTCAAGCGTGATCGCGGCGAACCAGGCAAGCCAGCGTGAGAGTTCATTGTGTTTGTTTGCCGCCTCGAGGGCGTCGTAGTAATCACGATGGTGAGCCAGAATCCCGTGCGCCAAACCGACAAAGATCGGCTTGCCCAGCCCTTGAACGAGAGCTTTTTCGGCAATCGTCCGCCCGATCCTTCCGTTGCCATCTTCAAAAGGATGGATCGACTCAAAGTAAAGATGAGCAACGCCGGCACGCGTCATTGCCGGTAGCGGCTCCGCTCCACTCGGCGAGGTCCGTTCGAACCAGGCGAGAAACTGGCTCATCTCCCCGGACACCTGGGTGGATGGAAGAGCTTCAAAGTGAACCTTCGGCGCGTACGTTGCTCCTGAGACGACCTGCATGGGCTCGGCACTCGTGCGAAAGCTGCCAAGCGCGGCGACGTCACTCCTTCCAGCCATAACCAGGCCATGCCACTCGAACAGCATCTCTGCGGAGAGAGGCTGTTCGATATTGCTGTACAGGCTGACCATGAGTTCCGAAATGCCCTGCTCCCTGGGCAGCACCTTGTGCGAGTCGATAGCCAAACCAAGCTGACTTTGGATGGAGGATTGAACGCTGGCACGATTCAGCATCTCCCCTTCGATTTCAGAGGTCGTCATGGCTTCTTCACTCATAGCCTCGACACGGACCTGGTCCCAGTCCTCGGGGCTGAGGTGTTTCGCCGCTCCGACTAGAACTCCCCCACTCAGTAAGAATGCTTGCTCCTGACGCGATAGGGCGTCACGATCCCAGGTGAAGTGGGGCCAGTCGGATTGTTGCCAGTTCCAGGTCATGATGGATAACGCAGAGCGTATATGCATCATAATCTCACTTTTTCTGAGGAGTAGCTGCCATCTCCGCTCTCCGAAAAGTTGACGCGAATTCGCGTCAAGTCGTTAGAAACTTGACGCGCTCTAAACCTTTGTAAAGAAACTGGTTAGGGTCACTTTGCTACGCATTCGCGTCAACTCCTTTATGTTCCACTACCCTTTCACCTGTTTGCATCCACCCCCAAGCTGCCTCTTCTTTGTACAAATGTTGTAAACGTATTGTGATAAACGCCGCCCGAGAAGCGAAAACGTGCAATATTTGTAAAGCTTTTGTACAAAACGTGTATAAGGGCTGTCCTTGGAGTGTTCAGAACCGCTATTGACGGGAGCTAGGGTTTGAAAGAAGACGCTGTAGTGATCGCCGCACAACGCCTGGACAAGCTCAACGCCAGTGAACCAACCACGTTGACTGAGGTAGTAACGCGACTCCTCCCCCAAATTGAGGAATCTCTACGACAACGCCGAACCTATCCAGAAATCCTTGCGGAGTTGAGACTCGCTGGCTTAGAGATCAACGCGAAATCCTTTGGTACGTTTCTGTTCCGCGCCCGCGCGAAGACCGCCAAACGTTTGGCTCGAGTCGAAGCGCAGATGCCAACCGAATCAGCCGTGGAACTTCGATCTTCTCGACCAAACAGACCAACAGAGGGCCAAGTAAGATCGCAGAACGGTCCACCAGTCAAGAATGCTGAGAGAATAATCAGGCCCAAACCCGCCCGCGTTATCGAACACAATGACACACCGTCGCTGAAGGATTTCATCTGAGCTCGAAAAGTGGTTGGCTGTACTCCCTTGTGTCCTGCGTGTGTCCGATGTACGTCCTCGATTTGCTCCCCTTGTTCGGCTATGATCCCGTCGCTTCTTACTGGGCAAGGTCATAGCTCTAGAGGCTCAGGGTTGCGTTGTTCGGGCCGACAAGGACGCACCCTATCCTGACCTGCTCTGGAGTTAGCGGCGACATCTCATTATGTCTCGCGCCAGTTCCCGACATGGCACTCCAGGGAGAGTAGCTCAGCATTCCCGATGGCAGGGACGCCAGGTTTCCAGAACTCTAGCATCCTCTCTTCACCCGTTTGCGTTGGTTTCCTTATGAGAGATCTCGCCGCTTGAATGAACTGACCGTGACTGAAGAGGTAGACCAGCGCACTTGCAGGGAGCCACTCCAAGCGTGTCAAAGCAGCTCTCACACGAGACAACAGGCGATCGAAGCTCTCAGCTCCCTCACCATCACAGAACTCAGGGTCTGCCGCTCCCCAGTACCGCTCGATAAACGGCATTCTGTCAACGCTCAGAGTCCCATTCCAACGACTTGGCTGGAGGTAGGTGAATTCTTGTATGGGCCAGACTTCCACTGGGGCATTCGGGAACCGTCGCAACGTGGGCCGCGAGGTCTGCTCCGTTCGCAGGTAGGGCGAAGTCACAATCAGGCTTGGCTCCTGGTTCCAATTTGCAGCCACCTCTTCCGCCTGAAGCCAGCCCTTTTGGGTGAGTTCCAAGAGCGCGAGGTCATCACACGGAATGCCGGCATTCCCGGTGCTCTGTCCATGCCGTATGAAGATCGCTCTCATGTTTCCCCTCCGCTTCGCCTTGCTGACAAGGATACAAAGGCACAGCGCTCATCAGGATGGCGACACGTCGGGTCGATGCGCGGTTGTGCTTACGCATAAATGGTCGATGGTACTCGCGATCGCCACGCACGAATGGGCAGTGTCCCTGTCCAAGCTCCCTCAGATGAATGGACCGTATCTTCAACGACTACTCTGATCGCTGCAACACCGCGTCATCTCCGTATAAACGACTCTCGTCAACAAGCGCTTTGCTGAGAAGACGAGAAGTCCCAAGCAACAAACAGTGCTCATTCAACTGAGTGGCCGATGTTGAGACCCGGTGCAGAGCTTACTGCAGCATCTGAAGGGAGACTCCCATGTACGCCTTGAATAAGGTTCTTAGCCTTGTTCAAGCCATCCCGGGCCCGATTCAGTTCGATTGCTGGTGGTGGAGGCTGGTACACCCTTTCACCTGAGGGCGAGACTCTCGACCCTGAGGAACCGGATGGGAGCTTACCCATTGCGGCGGGAGGAGGTGGCTGAACCGCTCCTCCGGCCCGAGATGTCGAAGCGGAACCAACTCCTGAACCTGCTCCCCCCGAGACCGACGCAGCAGAAGCGAGACTACCGCTCCCTGCACCCATTGCAGCTCCGCTGCTCAAGACGCCAGCTCCAGCGGCAGTGCTGGCGGCTCCAACACTAGCGGCACCAGTTGCTGCATTCGCAGCTCCTGCAGCGCTCGCAACGCTGGAGACTGCAGAGGCCCCACCAGTAGCTGCAGCCGGCGCACCGACTCCTGACAGCATCGCAGCCCCCGAAATCGCCGCTGTTCCCGCAGCTACGCCCATCGCGATCGCATCTCCTCCGCTGGCCGACAGTGTCCCGCCGATCACGTTGCTCACCAGCTTCGGCAGCGTCCAGCAAATCACGGCGTACATGGCAACCTGAGCAGCGAGAGTCCAAGACAAAGAGAGGTTGGCGCTGGCTCCGGTAGCCGCCACTTGCGAATCGGCAATCCACTGAGTGGCAAACTGTTGCCCCAACCCAATCACCAGGTAGAACACCATCAGCCGAGCACCGATGCTCACGACTTGGCTCACGTACTTCTCAGCATAGGGAGCAGTCCACCGAGAGCCGCCAAAGCCGAGGAAAATGTAGCCAGCGCCAATCAAAAGGTACGATTCGATCATTGCGAGCATGAAGTGAACGGTAATGGCGCTGTACGAGAAGAGAATGACCACAGCAGCGAAGAGCAGCGCAATGCTGGTCGAGAAACTTGTCAGCAACGACGTTGTACTTGAAGCTGCACTCAGAAGCGTACCCGCGATCGTCGTCCCCGTTCGGAAAACCCCAGAAGGATCGAGAGGAGTCGGCGACGCAGATGCCGCCCCGCCGATTTGTACGAAGCTCTGAATGATCTTGGGAAACCACGTTGGAGCAAAGACGAGCAACGCGTAGAACATACCAATCGTCATCAGTTTCTTGATGATTGTGGCGACGAGAGCTTGAAAATCAGACTTTTCGAGAGCAACGGTGATGCAGGTCCATGCGAAATCGACAACTGCGAGAAGCTTGAAAAGATTAAGGGCAAAAGGGAAGATGGTGTTTTGCCAATTCACCGACGCATCCGCGAAGATCTGCAACATCCCTTGAGGATCAGTTTGAGCCAGGGCAGACTTCACCAGAACCAACGAGAAGACACCAAAGAGGCTAAGGAATACTTTGCTTCGAGAGATCTTCATAGGTCTACTTCCCTTCGGCTTTCTCAATGTTTGCTGCTGCGCCCTGGTCGCCATCTTTCATGTCCATCCGCTTCATCGCTTCCAGAGCTTCGAGGTACTGCACCCGGTCTCGACTCGCAACCGCTTGGCAGACCTTGCCCTCATTGCTGATCATCCATTCGGCATCGCTAGCCTTCCGTTTGGGTGCACAGAGTGCTTCAACACGCACCGCGAGTCGGGCGTGGTGATCGAAAAAGTTCATCAGGGACTCGACAGGAACCTGCCTGACATCTCCAGAGTCCGCAAGCTCCACTTGGCGGACAATCTCTGATGGCGGAGCAGAGTGACAACCGGCCAAGATCAATAGAAGAAGTACAGATAACTTCTTCCCTGTTCTGCCGACCCTCCTTCGTCTCGGCGAGACGGGCAGTCTGGGCAGAACGCTCAACCGGTAGTAGAGCTTTCCGTCCTGACCGCGCCGGACAGATAACCTGGTGTTCACTATCGAAAACTCTCGGAGTCTCTTGGCCATGTCAGAACCTCACTGGAAGCATTGGCTTGCGTTGAACTCTGTAGATATCGCCTGTTCACAATTCAGAAAGCGAACCGCATCGTGGATCTCGTTGCTCTTGCTCGCGTCAACATCTTTCGGCACGCTCCTCTTCTCCGTAGCCGACCCTTTCCAGGTATGAATCGAATTCAGCGATACGCCTGCGAATGTCAGCCCGGCTCTTTTCTGTCAGGGTCGTGTCAGAGAGTTGAACTTGCAGTCGGTCCCTTTGTCGTGAAAAGTACTCGACCGTTTCAGCTTCGTTGCGCTTACGTTCGGCCTCAGCTTTCCTAGCGGCCTCTGCCTCAGCTGCGACTATGCGGCGATAGCTGTCAATGCCTGAACCTTCAAACACTAATGGGACTGTTTTCAAAAGAAAGCCCATGGGATTGCGAACGTCGCGTCTGGCACGTGCGGCAAACGCCTTCTCCCGAATGACGGCGATGATCTCCTCTGTGGTCGCGTCTGGGCATGCTGCACGACAGGCAGTAAGCAGGGAGACGGCGGCTCTGACATCTGGGAGCTCGACTACGGCGGCGAGAATCGCCACGATGGAATCTACTTCCGTCGTCGTCGTCGGTATCTCTTCCTCTGTAGTTCCTAAAGACCTTACTAAAGGAGGGGTCTTCAAGACCCCAGTCCCTGGGGTCCTGATGACCACAGTCCCTGGGTCGTTCAAGACCACTGTGTCCGGATAGCCGGCGGGGTAAGTGTCCACTGTGGTCGTTATGGACACTGTGTCCGTATTGCCCTCTGGGATCTCCGAGGTTTGCGGATCGGCAAAGGGAGTTCCATCTTCCTGGACAAAGGCTCGCCTCTTGTCGCGTGACACCCATTCATAGCCCGCGGCTTTTCTTCGGGCCAGGATGCTCTTGAACGAGTGGATCCGATAGGTTCTGGCTTCGCGCTTGTAAGTGTTCTCAGGGCGAATGCACTCCAACGCGAGCTTGCGGATGAGACCACCCACATTGCGCTTACAAAATTTGTCTCCCATGCCCTTACGGAGACTCGCCATCTGTCGCCAACCGAGCTGGAAGATCTTGGTTTCGTCGGTTTCCGGTTTTGCCGTCGACCATAGAAGCGAATACAGCACCGTTTCTCCAAGGGTGTGTGCATCCTGCACGCTTCTGCATTTGAGCGGTCTTAAGCTACGGGTCAAATCTCCAGGGTTGTCGCTCTCCGCCTGCAAATCGAGCACTACCTTCATACCCGCAACACTGTCCAAAGCGACCACTGTGGTCATATCGGCCACTGTGTCCATATGGACCCCAGTGCCTATATCGCTCGCCGTGCCTCTGGCCTCTTCGTGTACCGCGATTGGATTGGCATCCGCAGCACGCGTGGCCACCTTACCCGTGACACCGGGTTCGATCATTTCGAGAACGGAAGGTTTGTGGAACGGCGAGTCTTGAATATTGATTACTTCTGCCGCAGTCTTCAAGAACGAGAAAGCCCCGTGCGTGTTGGGAGCAGAAGCCAGCGCTTCCCAATCGAGGACTTTGCTGAGTGGTTTACCTTGCTTAGCCACGCACGATACCCTCCTTGGGTCGAGAGAGCGTGGACAGCAGAACATCTGCAGCGATGCCGTAGTCTTCCAAAGCTTTCGACTTCGGGTCATAGAGGCCCAGAAACTGGCGCTCGAGACCTGCCTTCACAACTGACTGGTCCGTACGGATCGCTTCGAAGAGAGGTACGTTGAGGCGTTCGGAGATTGACTGGAGCGTGGAAAGCACGATGTCCGTCACGGCCAGGCGACGGTTCATCTTCACTGGCAGCATCCCGACAGGACGAATGTCCAGGCCGCGCTCCAGCATGCGGTTAAGCGTCTCGCACGCCTGGATCGTGGAGGTCGCTCCTTGGACGCTGAGGATGTCCATATCCACCGGCACCAAGACACGCTGCGCGTACACCATTGCGCAGGTCTGAAATAAGCTGATTGAAGGAGCAACGTCGAGGAGAATGACGTCGTAGTGTTTTTCCTCGTCCGTAAGCAAATGCTGGAACACGTACTCGCTTCCGGGGATGGTGAGAGCGCGCGTCTCAGCGTCCGTGGTATGGCGGTTGCCGCAGACGATGTCAAAACCGGACCTGGGCGACACAACGCACTCACGCAACGCAAGTCGATCGATCATCAGATCACTCAGGAAGAGCGTCGGACGTAAGCCGAGGACAACAGCAAGAGACCCTTGTGGGTCTGCGTCAACCACCAGCACACGCATCCCCCGCTCTGCGAAGCACCAGCCAAGGTTTGCAACGGTGGTGGTTTTGGACGCACCGCCACGCTGATTCGAAACCGCTAACTTCAGCAAGAGACACGCTCCTGAAGGTGACGGGAGGCTGCGATGCGACCGTCGATCCAGCTATCAACGTCGCTTAGGAGCCAAGCGCGCGTGTTGGGACCTAGATCAAGCGGCCGAGGGAACGTGCCGGCAGCGATTCTTGCGTAGATGGTGCTTCGGGAGAGGCCGGTCTTTTCTTTCACAGCAGGAAGGCGCAGGAGCTTCTTGGCCACGTTTGGATTCCTCCGGAAACCCATGGCAAGAATCGAGTGAGAAAGAAGGGCAAACAACGGAGATTTGCATTTTCTTTTTACCCGCGGCCTAAGTCTTTTTCTTTCTCTTCTTTCGGGTCTCTGGAGGAGATATGGCCCTTTCCATTTGAACCGGAGGCGAAGGATCTTTACCTCGATCTGCGAGGTCTTCTGCAGCTCTCGCCTCCAGAATCATGAAGAGTTGACTCCGTTCAGCCATGAGGGCTGCTGCATCCGCCTCAAGTGTTTCCTCTAACTGTCCTGGACCCAAAATCTTCAGCGTTCGTGCCGGAGTTTTGAAATTGGTCTTTTTCGCTTTTAGGGATGTGCCCGACTGTTTCGGGGCTGTGCAGCTGTCCGGCCAAAGCAAAGCCGCGATCTCAGGTCTCTTCCGCTTCCGCGCATTTGGGAAGAGTTCTGCAGCTGTGAGATCCAGGTATGCGAGCAGTTGGAGTTCATGCCAACTCTTGGCGGGGTCACTCGGTAATTGTGGGGGCTCGCCTTCGACCGCTGCAAAATACGCCCTGCTTCGGGCAAGTGCCTCTTTGAACTGAGGCACCAGGAGCGTGTCAGGCAGAAGCCAGTTCACAGTGAACAACAGTGAAGATGGCAGGAAGACAGAAGCAGCGTACAAGGGAAGGCCAAGCGCTTCCGCGGTTACGTCTTCCCGGTCTACACTCAGCTTGCGATCAAGAACCCGCTTCATCTCAAGGATGCTATTTAGTTTCAGGGCCGGCGCAGTACCGAACTCCGTTGGACCAGAAATTTCCTCAATACTCGCGACATGGACCTTGCCTATGGAGCGGAAGGCCGGACCGAGCATCAACTCAGCCTCGTAGTGTTCCCCAACCGTAGTGGGGTGAACCGCCATAAGATTCCGCGGCTGCCTCTCAAATAAGACGGTGAGGCTGGGAAAATAGGGCAAGGGCTCGGGAAAGTGCTGTTCAAGCCTTCGTAGGTCGATGATTGGATCTTCACGAACCATCGCCCATGCCTTCGAGACGAACTCCACCGCTAGGTGATGCGCGTTTAAGGACGCCGCGGTTTCTCCTCCCGAGAAGACCCGGTGCATGACTCGCCGTAAATCTCTTCGAAAACCCAACTGCAGAAGCCAATCGGCGTTGTTCTTTGGTGAAAACCCCTCATATCGCTGCAGCTTGAACCACTCCGGAGCTTTCACCTGTTTAGATTTACCGAATGCCATCCCAATGACCTCCTGCCTGCCCCTGAACGTAGTCAGCCCAAGCCTGGAGCATGTCTTTCCGCTGTTGCCCGTACTGAGCTCGGTTGTAGACGCCCCGTACACCGCCGATCGAGTGGTTCAGGGCTTTCTCGACAACGTCGGAAGGGAAACCCTGTTCATGAAGGAGGGTCGATCCGGTACGTCGAAGGTCGTGAATCGTGAACGGCGGAATGGGAAAGTTAATGCCCTCCAAGGCCTTGTTGAGAGCGTTCGAAGCAAAGGGCCGCGTCAAGCTGCCTCTTCCAGGAAGAACCAGGTCGGAGTCGCTAGCGAGTTCTCTCAGTTCCTCGAACATGGCGTGGGTCTGTCGACTGAGATAGATGATGTGAGGCTTGCCAGTCTTCGAGTTCGCTTCCGGTATCGTCCACTCGCCCGCTTCGAAGTCGATGTGCTCCCAGCGAGCATGAAGGAGCTCGGATTTCCGAACGAGAGTAAGCAGGATGATCTGTAGTCCCACCTTGAACTGCCGCCGGATATTCGCTCGCGACAGAACCGACAGGTAGATCTTGATTTCTTCGGGTGACAGGGACCGTGTACGCGGCCTGGCCTGAGTGATGAATCGCGTCTTCGTCATGAGGACTGGGTTGGCCTGGACGAGCCCGCAATTTACCGCGTAGTCGAAAATGCGCTTCAGCAGATTGCGTATCTGGGCTGCGGACGAAGGGAAGCCATTGTCGCGCTTTCGGTAGACCAGGCGTTGTACTTCCTGAACCGTCACCTCTCGAAGTGGCTTGCTGCCGAATGAGGGATAGATTTCTTTATCCAGGTAGCGGCGCATCTGCTTGGCATCTTTGCGGCACTTTACGATCACTTCCTCGTAATAGCGCTCGGAGAATTCGGCCATCGTCGTCGCAGTTGCAAGAGCCACTTTCTGCAGCTGCTTTTGCTGCGCAGGAGATTGGCCACGGAACGCGTCTGCAGCGAACTCATCGCGCTTCATACGTGCTTCTTTCAGACTCACGATGGGATACGGTCCGATGGACACCTTCTCCGTCTTCCCCCGGAGTTGGTAGCGGTATCGCCAGGATGCAGCGCCAGTCGGCATCACCTCCAGGAACAAACCACGGCCATCACTGATGGTCTTCCTTGTAGAAGCAACGGCCTGCTGAAGCGCCTTGATCTCCGTTAACTTGTGCTTGAGTGCGATCTCAGTCAGAGCCATTTCAACTCCGAGGGTTGTCCACCGTTGGCCAATATCCTTGACCACAAAGCCAGTGTACATTGCGGTGGACAAAAACGTCCTCGGCTAGCTTCGGATCGGAATGGATGCAGTTGGAACGATAAAGCCTGTACTAACTGCAATTTGTCTGCTTGTCTGGACTGGTGGGGATGCCCGGAGAGTCGCTCTTATTTACCGATGCAGAAGGTGGAAAAGATGTAACTCAGAACATCGTCCGTTGTAGTCGTACCCGTCAGCGCGTCCAAAGCGCGGAGCGCCGCGTGAAGATCGAGCAGGACCATCTCGTGGGGGATCTGGTGTTTTAGAGCAGCCAGCGCATCGCTAAGTCCGCGCTGTGCCATGGTCACCGCGGTGTGCTGCCGCGCATTTGTGAGAAAGGCAGACTCCGACGAAGCACTCTCTCCAACCAGCTCCGTGTGAATACGATTGCGGAGACTCGGCAGCCCCTCACGCGTCTGTGCCGAGACACGCACGACGTGGCGCGTCGGAACGACGTCGGCGATCTGCTTGGCCCGTTTCGCCAGATCGTCTTCACCCGCCAGATCCGACTTATTCACAACGACCAGCACCGGCCGCCCGTCAAGCTCCTCCAAGATCGCTCGATCCATCTCCTGGAGATCCACCGTCGCATCCACAACCAGAAGCACCAGCGCGGCCTCTGCAAGCGCCTCACGCGAGCGAGCAATTCCTAGCGCCTCCACCTCGTCCGTTGCGTCCCGAATGCCGGCTGTGTCCGTAATCTGAACCGGGATCCCTTCAAAAGCGCTCGCCTCGGTAATGGCGTCCCTTGTTGTTCCGGGCGTCGCGGTTACGATCGCGCGATCCCTCTCCAGCAGCGCATTGAACAGTGACGACTTCCCCGCATTCGGCCGGCCCACGATGGCTAGCGTTAACCCCGCGCGCAGGGCGTTGCCGTAGCGGTAACTTTGCTCCAGGAGAGAAATCGTCGCAGACAGTGTAACGATCTGCGTTACGATCTCCGCGTCTGGTTGGACCTCCAGGTCATCCTCCGCGAAGTCGATACCGGCCTCAAGCCTCGCAATCAACGCGATCAACTCGGTTTTGATCGGCTGCACGATGCGAGAGAGCGCTCCGCCCATTTGGCTCGCCGCAACTCGCGCTTGGTGCAGTGTCGTTGCACTGATCAGATCGTGAACCGCCTCAGCCTGCGTGAGATCAAGCCTGCCGGAAAGGAATGCTCGTTGCGTGAACTCGCCCGGCTCTGCCATGCGCGCGCCATGGCGGATCGCACCCTGCACAATTGCCTCTAGAACAACCGGCGCACCGTGTGCGGCGATCTCCAGTACGTCCTCGCCGGTGTAGCTCCTCGGGCCTGCAAAGAACGTCGTGACAACTTCATCGAGCACGCCAGGGACGCTCGCGCTCTCTCCACCCGAATCGATCAGGTACCCGAAATTTGCTCTGCCTGCCCCGAGCTCTCCGCGAAGTCGCAGCAGCCTCTTTCCGATCGTCGTGGCATCTGCTCCCGAGAGCCGCACGACGCCGATCCCACCCCGCCCAGGCGGCGTGGCGATGGCAACAATCGTGTCGGCCGAGTAGCTCACATCCTCTATTCTGCGACATGTGCTCGCCAGCCGCTCAGACAGAAGCGGCTCAAGCAGAGTGGCGAGTGATAGCGCCGCACATGCCGCAGTAACTCGCGGTCGCCATCACCGGCCGGTAGCACGCGGTGCAGACGGGCGTCTGAACGCCGCCTCTTACTGTCCATCCAGGAGGTTGTCCCAGCGCTCCGCTGGGTAAGGCATACACAACGGGGTAGAACGGCCTTGGCCGCGGAAGGCTAAGCGCCCAGATCAGGCAAACGACCCATCCCACGACCGTCCATCCCAGAAAAAAGTTGAGAATCCAGACCGCGGGTGCACTCTCATGGCGTCGGCTGCTCGCAATAAGCGCCGGCGCGAAGTACAGAAAGAAACATAAAGCCAGGAAGGTCATGGCAGTCCTCCATCATTTCGCTGATATCTACGCTGCTCACCTCATGAAATACGAGAAAACTCGCGCCGAGTTCCCTGCCAGCAATATCAATGTAGGTGAATCCGCAACTCAGGAATGAGAGCCGCGCGGAGGTGGCTCTGGGTTCTGCGCCGTATAGGTGCCACCTCGCAGACCTGCAAGAATCTGTGTCTGGAAATCGTTGGCGGCGCCTGGATTGTTCGGGAGAAAAATTGTATTTGTGCCGCCGCGGGTTCCAATATCGCGCAGCGTGTCGAAGTACTGCGTCAACAGCACCAGCGCCATGACGTCATCTGCTGTCGAGCCCGGAACAGTCTCTCGGAAGTGCTCGATCGAAGCCCGAAGACCATCGATGATCGCCTGCCGCTCAGCCGCAATTCCCTTTCCCTGCAACGCCTTTGACTCTGCCTCAGCCTCCGCCTGCTTCACCTTGAGGATCTTGTCGGCCTCGCCACGCGCCTGCGCGGCCACCTGGGAGCGCTGCGCGGCATTGATGTCGTTCATCGCCGCCTTCACTTTAATGTCAGGCACAATGTCGGTCACAAGTGCGGTCAGGATATTAAATCCGAAGCCCGACATAATGGAATCCAGTTCGACTTTAACCGCGACCGAGATGCCACTCTGCTGCTCAAAGGTCTCATCCAGCGTGAGCTTCGGGACGTGGCCGAGAATCGAATTGAACACAAAGCTCTCGATCTGCTTCTGCGGAGCGCTCAGGCGATAGAACGCGTCGTAGATCTTCTCGTCCAACACCTGGTACTGCACACTCACTGGAATCTGAACAAACACGTTGTCACGTGTTTTGGTTTCGACCGAGAAGCTCGCCTGGCGGACCTGCAGATCGACGAAGTAGACACGCTCTGCGAAAGGAACCAGAACGTGCAGCCCGGGCCGTGTGATGCGATCGAACTTGCCGAAGCGCTCGACCACACCGGCTGTCGCCGTACGCACCGTGTAAAGCGTCTTCAGAATGGTGACGAGGAGGATGACAGCAACGACAAAGAAGATAAAGACCAGGGCGGACGAGAGTTCCATGCCGGGCGACCTTTAGACGCCTTGGACAAAGAATACAGCAGCAACTACCGCCCTCCACACAGGTCCCAGCGCGCCGCGCGTGGTCTGCGGGCTACCATAAAAGCTATGCGTGCGCACTTCTCAGAAGCAGGTCTCCGCTTCCTTCGCGGCTTGAAGCGACATAACGACCGGAATTGGTTCAATGAACGCAAGGCAGTCTACGAGAGCGAGCTGAGAGATCCTCTTCTGGCCATCATCCACGAGGTCAATGAGGCTATGCTTCGCTTCGCGCCGGAGCACGTGCGATCTCCCGGCAAGACCATGATGCGCATCTATCGCGACATTCGATTCGCAACCGACAAGCGGCCCTACAAGACCCATGTGAGCGCCTGGTGGGCTCGCGAGGGTATGGAGAAAACCTCTGGCGGCGGATTCTACGTTCAAGTTGCTGCCGATCAAGTGCAGATTGCAGCCGGCGTCTTCATGCCGGAGCGAGCGCAACTTCTTGCGATCCGCCAACACATCGTGACTCACCACCAGCGTCTCCGAAGCGAATTGAACACTCGGCGCCTCCGCACCGTCGGCTTAGACTCAATGCCTGGCAACCCGCTTACGCGACCACCCAAAGGCTTCGACGAGCCTGCCGAAGCCATGGACCTTCTGCGGCACCGTGAGTGGGGTGTCGCGGGAACCTTCCCTGTCGCGATGGCGCTGGGACCATCTTTCCCGCGCGAGATCGCTCGCAGATTCGAGCGCGCAGCACCGCTCATCGCCGTGCTGAATGAGCCGCTTGTCACACGTTCCAGACGTTCTTTCTTCGTGCCGCTGCCATTGCAATAGACAACCAGGCTTCCTGACCAGAGAGCCTCAGGTGCTCTCAGGCAACGCCGCAGCCGTGCTAGAAACGTGCTAAAAACCGCACAGAACCGGGAATTACCGCGAAATACCTGTGGAAACGGGCTTTTGCCGTTGACAAAGCGTTACGGAGAGTCGATGGTGAAGGGCGGGTGCGGTACTCCGCACCCGCATAAACACTGGTGATTCGTTTCAAGGCAACGATCAGCGCAAGTAAAAACTGCTCTCGCTGATTGCAAATGAGACGAACAAGTGAATCTCTATTCAAGAAAGAACGAAGGAGCAAGACATGGCGAAGGGAATGACAAAGACCGCTCTGGTCCGTGCAATGGCCGAGAATCTGGAACTGACCAACAAGCAATCCTCGGCGTTTTTCGAGCTGCTGGCCCAGACCGCGGTGAAGGAAACGAAGAAGAATGGTGAGTTCACGATCCCTGGCATCGGCAAGCTGGTGAAGGCAGAGCGCAAGGCTCGTCTTGGGCGCAATCCGCAGACCGGTGAGACCATCAAGATCAAGGCGAAGACGGTCGTCAAGTTCCGCGTGGCGAAGGTGGCGAAGGATACGATCGCGCCAGTCAAGAAGTAACAGGATCGGTTAAGGAGAAAGGACCGGAACGGCTGCAGCATCTATCGCGCAGTCGCCGGTCCTTTGCCGTTCCGATCACTGTACGGAGTTAGCGGACACCGTGGTTTGCGTCTCTAACGTCTTTGGAATGAACGCACGGGCAATGAGAGAGACTCCGAGCGAGATCAGCACGCCCTTGATCAAGAGGGTAGAGTTGAAGTTACCGCCAAGTGCTATGAAGCTGATGGCGCAGCCAATGACGAAGAGTTCGGAGAGCAGGCCGTTGAGGTAGTTCGGGCGGACTCCAGCGGATGGAACGCGCGGACGCAAGGCGGGCCAGAAGCGTGGGACCGCAGCGCAGTACTGACGGTAGGTGTCTCCTAACGTGCTGAGGAGAAAGGGTTCTTCCGCTCCGACCAGACGGACCTGAACAAACGCGATCAGGATGAGGGTAGCAACGGCGCCGGTCGGCGGCATAAGCAATGACAGTGCTGCCGTGTTCAGTAACGTGCCTAAATACAGCGGGTTACGAACGTAGCGAAATGGACCGTCGGCGAGGACGCGAGAGCCATGCATGCTGCTGGAGTGGACGACCGAGGCTCCGAGATAAGACGTTCCCCAGACCCGCAACGCCGCTCCCAGGGTCGCGGCAATGCAGCCTAAGATCAATAGAATCTGCGAGCTGGCAGTAAAGCTGAGCCAATGTTCGCGAGCGGGAAAAGAGGCCAGGAAGAGCCACCAGGTGCTCGAACCGAGAGTCAGCGAAGTGAATCTTTCCCATGGAGCGAAGAAGCCAAGCGCGTAGATGAGCCCATGCACCAGGTAGCGAAGGCGGTATTCGAGGGGGAAAGCTTTCATAAAAGGTGCTATTTCCGCTGAGGTAAAGGGGGCTTTCGTCGAGGTCCAGGGGTGTTTGCGAGTAGACCGCGTACGTTGCAATTCTAGTGTCCAGCCAAGTCGTCCGTTTGGCCCAGCGCGGTAAGAATGTGATCGAAGTCTTCCAGTTTCGAGTACTCGATGATGACACGACCACGACCTTTGGCGTCTTCAATACGAACCTTCAGTCCCAGGGAGCGTTGCAGCCGAACCTCTGCCTCGCGAACGTTAGGATCCTGCGGAGGCAGCTGCTTCTCCGCCTTGGCCCGCTTCTCTTCAGGGTGCAGCAAGCCCTGAATGTAGGATTCGGTCTGGCGGACGGACATCGAGAGGGCACGTACCTTCTGGGCGGCGGCGAGGATACGCTCAGGCGACTCAAGCGCGAGCAGGGTGCGGGCGTGGCCGAAGGTGAGTTCGCCAGCCTCAACCGAGTGCTGGATCGGTTCCGGCAGACGCAGCAGCCGGAGAAAGTTAGCGACCGAGGCGCGTTCCTTGCCGGTACGCTGCGCCATCTGCTCCTGGGTCATCTGGAACTCGTGGCTGAGACGATGGTAGGCGCGGGCCTGCTCCATGGGATTCAGATCGGCGCGCTGGAGGTTCTCGACGATGGTCATCTCCATGGTCTGCTCGTCGGTGGCGGGGCGAACGATGGCCGGGATCGTCGTCTTGCCGGCGTTGCGGCTGGCGAGCAGCCGGCGCTCCCCGGTGATCAACTGGTATCGTCCCCCGTCGAGGGGGCGAACCACGATGGGCTGAATGACGCCCGAGGCGGCGACCGAGGCGGTGAGTTCGGCGAGTTGAGCTTCGTCGAAGCGGGTTCGGGTCTGGAAAGGGTTGCGCTCGATCTGGTCGACGGCAATCTCAAGCGGCTGGCCGTTCGCCGCTGGAGGAGCGTGAGGCGACTCCGGGGTGGGCGCCGGACGAGCGGGAAGGAGGGCTTCGAGGCCGCGGCCGAGGGCTTTGCGTTTTTCAGGTGTCGGAGTCATGTACGTTCCTCGCTTGTTTATTCCGTCGCTGAGTCGTCGCTTACATTTTGATTTGTACGTACAGCCAGGGAAGAATCTGCCGCTTCGCGCCGGGAGGGCACCTTGCTACAGAGGCGATCCTCCAAAGTCTTAAGGAGTGCAGCTCATTTGTTGTACGGCCAGAGGCGGATCTTGCGGGATGGCTTGGCAGAGGCTTCGGCAGCCTGCTGTTTGGCTTCTGCGGCACGCCGTTTGGCGCCGGGACTCTCAATCTTGTTGCGCTTCAGTAGTTCGGCGGCGAGATCGTTGTAGGCCTCGGCACCGCGAGATCTGGGGTCATAGACGGAGACGGGCTGGCCGTGGCTAGGCGCCTCCGCGAGGCGAATGTTGCGCGGAATGGTGGTGGTAAACAGCTTTTCCTTGAAGAACTCGCGCAAATTGGCGGCGACCTGCTGCGAGAGGTTGGTGCGGTCATCGACCATGGTGAGGACCACACCCTCCAGGCCGAGTGTGGGATTGAAGGCCTGAGCGACGCGATCGAGGGTGCTGACCAGCTCGGAGATACCTTCGAGGGCGAAGTACTCGGACTGCATGGGCACAAGGAGACCGTCTGCTGCGACGAGCGCGTTAAGGGTGAGCAGGTCGAGGGCGGGGGGACAATCGAGCAGGATGAAGGGATAGTTACCGCGGACGGGCTCAAGGGCGTCGCGCAGGCGAAATTCGCGGCGATCCTGGCTGACGAGCTCAAGATTGGCGCCGATGAGGTTCTTGCTTCCAGGCACCAGCGAGAGATTTTCCACCTCGGTGGGAAGAATGGCTTCCGTGATGGTGGCCTGGCCGAGGAGAAGATCGTAGATGCTGATGCGATCGGCGGGGCGTTTGAGGCCAAGGCCACCGGTGGTATTCGCCTGAGGATCCATGTCGATGAGAAGCGTGGGTACGCCGTCCAGTGCGAGGGCCGCGGCGAGATTGATCGCTGTTGTCGTTTTGCCGACGCCGCCTTTCTGGTTGACGATGGCGAGGACGCGGCTTGGGAAGGGCGCGGATGCGGAAGCTTGCTGAGCGGAGACGTTCGTGGTCATGGGGCGTCAGTGAAGGGTAGCGGCTCTGCGGAGGAAGGGCAAGGCCGGTTCTGTTTGGACGTACCCAGGGGTTGCTCCTGTGTTCCATGTGGAACACAAACTGTGAGCGGTGATGTTCCACGTGGAACGCTCATCCGGAAGTGTTCTATTCGGCTGAGAGGAGAATCAGAATGCCCTCCGCGCTCTCCGGCAATTTTTCGGTGAAGCTCCGGTTGAGCGCAGGAACGCTCCCTTCAGTGGTTAGGACAAGCTGCTGATCACCGAGCTTCTGAGCTAACTGCAGCGCAAGAGGCATGTTGTCCACTGCTCGCAGCGTCACAAGATCGAAGTGCTGCTTGCCAACGAGATCCTCCGCCCGCCCGGCGTGAACAAGCGTGGTGAGGTCGAGCGAACGGATGACCTCGCGAAGAAATGCCGACTTCTTACCCTGCGACTCGGCCAAGGTGACGTTCAGGTCAGGGCGAAGCAGATGCAGCGGAAGCCCTGGAAATCCAGCTCCGGATCCGAGATCGAGAACCGTTTGCGTCTGCTGCGGAAGGTGCGTGGCCAGAAACAGGCTTTCGCCAAAGTGACGCGTGACGATGGTCTCTGGATCGCGAATGGCGGTCAGATTTGTGCGGGCGTTCCACTTCAGCAGGAGGTCTAGATAGGTTCCCAGCCGCACAAAGACGCTCTCCGGAGGTGGGCTCTCAAGGAAACAGAGAGAGGGGCGGAGAAGCGTGGCAATGCGATCAGGTGGGAGGGCGGGCATGCAGGAACAGGATAGCGTGGGACATTTTCGGTAGGGCGAAGGGGAAGCTGGGCGGCCGCGAGGGTGGCCGAGAAGCCCGCATCTCTTGAGAGAGGAGTGAGGCTGATGGCGGAACGAAATCTTTGGAGGGGTGTGGTCCTTGGAGCAGCAAGCGGAGCAGCGGCTTCGTGGCTCATGCTTCACTTCATCGAGGGGCCCGGAAAGCGATGGCTTGCGGCCGGGAAGACGGCGCACGATCGCGAGAAGGAGACGCTGCGACAGGAGCGTGACGGACCGGACAATCCTGAAAGTGTCACGATGCAGGCCCCGGAGGCGTTCGCCAGCCATGCACCAGGTGGCCGACACTTGACTCTCAACGAACGGCGGAATGGCGGGACGCTCGTCCACTATGGGTTTGGAGCGCTGATGGGGGCGTTCTACGGAGGAGCGGCGGAGGTTGCGCCGGTGCTTGGGGCCGGCGTGGGTGTGCCCTTTGGAACGCTGCTCTGGGCGGGGACGGATCTGGTGTCGATCCCGGCGGTTGGTTTCGCAAAGTGGCCGGCGGACGAGCCGGCGGCGGCGCTTGTGATGCACTGGGCCTCGCACGTGGTCTACGGAGTGGCGATGGAGACGTTGCGGCGCTTAGGAAGGCCACTCTGGTGAACCACTAGGAGCGGCTGACGGCCTGCGCTACGAGGTGAGTAAAGAGAGCCCGGGAGGCTGGGCTGATGGCGACGGAACGCTCCGGATGCCACTGCACTGCGATGAGATTGAGGCCGGTCGTGGGATCGGCCTCGATGGCTTCGATGACACCGTCCTGTGGGCAGCGGGCGGTAATTCGAAGCCCATCTCCGGGAATGGCGATGGCCTGATGGTGCGAAGAGTTAATGGGAAGGCGGAGGTTCTCGCCGGCACGGGGGGCTTGCTCGGGAGTGATGAAGGCGGCGAGGCGGGAAGTCGTTGCGATCGCCGCGGTGTGGGCAACGGCAACGGACGGACCGGCGGGATGGTTGACCGGGAGCATGCTGAGATCCTGATGCAGAGTGCCGCCGCGCCAGACGTTGATGGATTGAAGTCCGAAGCAGATGCCGAGAATGGGCTTGCCCTGCGCGGTAGCGGCTTCGAGCAGGAGGAGGTCGGCGGCTTCGCGGGCGGGGTCTGCGGGCGCGGTGGCGGGGTCGGGGGCCTGGCCATAGCGGGCGGGATCGATGTCGGCGGGAGAGCCGGGAAGGAGGATGGCGGCACAGGTACTGACGAGGGCCTGCTGCTCCGCGCGGGTGGCGCTCAGGGGAAGTTCGATGGGGGTGCCGCCGGCTTGCTCGACGGCGGCAAGGTAGGCGGGGAGGTTGCGCCGGTTGTATTCGTGATCGGTGCTGGTGGGGGTGGGGATGGCAATGCGGGGCTTCATGGCTAGAGCGATGATACGTGGCGGCGGATCAGAGGTCGGGAGAGTTGGCGGTGTGATCGAGGTAGGTCCGGGTGATGACCTGGAAGGCTTGTTCGGTGAGGGATTCGGCGTCGCGCGTGATGAGGTCGCTGGTGGGTATGGGATCGCCCAGGATGAGGAGAAGAGGGCGGGGCCGGAGCGTGTAGGTGTGAATGGGGAGAAGCTGCCAGGTGCCCACGAGGGTGACGGGGACGAGCGGGACCTGTGCTTTGATGGCCATGACGGCGGCTCCGGAGAGGAAGGGGCCGGTCTGGCCGGAGGCAGCGCGGCCTCCTTCGGGAAAGAGGACGATGGGCATGCCTCCTTTGAGGGCGGCGATGGCTCGGCTGAGGGAGCCGACAGAGGAACGGGCGGTGGACTGGTCGACGGGAACTTGTCCGGAGCGGTGGAGATGCCAGCCGATGAAGGGGATCTTCCAGAGGGATTGCTTGGCGAGGATGCGGAACTGGAAAGGGAGATGGGCGAAGAGGACTGGGGTGTCCATGTAGGAGAGGTGGTTGGAGGCGTAGACAGCGGGGCCATGCGGGAGTCTCTCGCGGCCGAGCACGGTTACGGGCGAGAAGGTGATGTAGAGGAGAGTTCGGGCCCAGGCGCGGGCGATAGCGTGCTGCTGGCGGCCGGATGGGTCCCACAGCGAGGTCACCAGGGAGGCGCAGCCGAAGAGCGCGGTGACCAGGGCGATGAGGGGGTCGAAGAAACAGTAGGTAAGGAACCGGAGGGCCGGGCCGGGTTGCGGCGGGTAAGGTGCGGCCAAAGAGGCCGATGCTGAGGCTTCCGGTGCCCCAGGCGAGACACCCGGAGGTTGAGCTTCACCTGCAGCGATGACAACGTCATAGTCAGGCGGAATCATGCGGTGGGGACCACGAGGTGGCGAAGCTCGCCAACGAGATAGACGGAACCAGTGGCAAGGATGAGGCCGCCGGGAGGTGTAATGGCCTGCGCCTGGGTAAGGGCGCCGTGAAGGTGCGGGACGGCATGGGCCGGAATGTCAAGACGGTGGGCCTGGGCGAGGAGGTCGTCGACGTGAGCGGCACGAGGATTTTCGATCGGGGCGAGAACAATGTGGTCGTGGCGGCGCTCGGGGTCGGTGGAGGACGAATCGAAGAGCGGGAAGAGGATCTGGGCCATCTCGGCGAGGTCCTTGTCGCGCAGGCAGGAGAAGATAAGCGTGCGCGGCTGGGTGGGTGGAAGCTGGGCGATGGCGGCGCGGAGGGTCCAGGCGCCGGCAGGGTTGTGGGCGACATCGAGCAGGAGCTGGTGGTTGTCGCTCAGGAGAAGAGCTTCGAGGCGTCCTGGCCAGTGAGTGTTGCGCATCCCCGCTTCGATTGCGGCCTTTGTAATTTTGTAACCTTTATTGTTACTTAACTCCTGGGCTGCCGCGACGGCGAGAGCAAGGTTGCGTTGCTGGTGATGGCCAGGGAGAGGTGAGTCGATTTCGAGAAGGCCGTCTTCGAAGTTGATCTGGTAGTGGTTGGGGGCGAGCGGGGATGCGACGGCTCCCGAAGGATGGGATCTCGCCTCAACGCTTCGCTCCGGTCGAGAGGACGGCGTCTCTTCGCTGGTGGAAGAAAGCAGTTCCTCCACTCCGCTGCGATCTGACCGGGAGGACAGCGTTGGTGGTGGGACGGGACGGGGTTCGTTGTTGCGGACGGCGGGTGGAAGGAAGGGAGCGGCGGAGATGGCGCGGAGTTCGGGCATGGTGGCGGCGATCTCGCCAAGGGCCTGGTTGACCTCGCCGTGCTGCGGGAGGGTGATGAGGGTGCCGGTAGGCCGGAGGATGCCGGCTTTCTCGCGCGTGATCTCGGCGAGGGTGGTGCCGAGATAGTCCTGGTGATCGAGCGCGATGTCGGTGAGGACGGAGAGGAGCGGCGTGACGATGTTGGTGGCGTCGAGCCGGCCGCCAAGGCCGACTTCGAGCACGGCGATATCGGCGTGGCGCTCGGCAAACCAGAGAAAGGCGACGGCGGTAAGGCGCTCGAAGAAGCTGGGGGAGTGCGGCAGCGTGCTCTGCGCGACGAGGTCGGTGGCGACGTCGTCCACGCGGAAGTAGAGGCGGGCGAGATCGTCGTCGGGAATGGGGTGCAGCTCAACCGGCCCGAGGGTCGCGGGGTTGTCGGCGGAGGCGTACTCGGTGGGGACCGACGGCGAAGACAGCTGCATGCGCTCGTTGACGCGGACCAGGTGCGGCGAAGTGTAGAGCGCGGTGCGATAGCCGGCAGCGGAGAGGATGCTTGCCAGCGTGGCAGCCGTGGAGCCCTTGCCGTTGGTCCCGGCGATGAGAACGGACGGGACGGCATTCTGCGGGTTGCCGAGCGCCGACATGAGGGCGCGCATATGGGCGAGATCGAACTTGCGCGCAGGAGCACCGGGCGAGGCAGGGGAGAGCTCAGGACCGAGATGCGCGAGGTGCGAGAGGGCCTCGGCGTAGGTGTGGGACATAAGGATAGTTTAGTGCGTCCGCACGGTTTGCTCGACGCTAGTCTTCGTGTGCGTGCCGCTCTTCCGGCGTGGCGTACAACTCGGTGAACTCGGCGGCGGAGATCTGGATGGAGCTCGCGGCCTGGATCATGGCGGCGATGTCCGCGTTCGACCTGGCCTGTCGCCGGAGAGCTTCGACCTCATCGCTGATTATGCCGACAAAGACGGGCAGAGGGAACTGCTCGGGGCCGAGACCGGAGGCATCGTGGAGGGCTTTGAGGTCCGGACTCATCAGCGAGAAAGCATGAGCCTGCGTGTTAGTGCGAGGGATGCGACAGCGACCGTCAGGACTGCCAACACCGGTCCGGCATCATCCGCAACAAGCTTTCTGGGTACCACATCCACTATGGTCTGCAGATCTGCAGGAACGCTCGCGAACGGCTTCCCTGTCCTGAGGGCGAAAACAAAAGCAGCAGCGAACATTATGATCACCAACGCAGTCGCGACTAAACCAGGTAAGGCCTGCTTCCATGGGAAAGACATGCCTGGCGATGAGGCGTCTTGAGTGGCAACAGCAGCCATAACAGAACCGGCAAAGCCAGAGGAAGGACTGATGCTGTCGTTTTCTTGGCTCAACGCTCTGTCGAAATCGTCCTCAGTCAGGTGCTTAGTCATTGCTTACTCTCCCAAATCATTCAGCTGAACCGTAGATCCCTCTTGGCCTGTGTGCGTAGAAGCTTTCTGCGTAATAGCTCGCGGCCACGTGACAGTCTTGTCTTCACTGTTCCCTCCGGAATGCCGAGCGTCACGGCTGTTGAAGACACATCCTGATCATGAAAGTAGTAGAGCACCACTGCGTCGCGATACTTCTCTGGCAGAGCCTGCACAGCATAGCGAATCAGCTCTGTCTGATCAGCGTCTTCCAGCTGTTTTCCAAAATTGCTCGGACCGCCCAATTCAGCTATCTCATCAAGCGACAGCATCGTTGCTGGGATGCGACGCAGCTCAGTACGATAAACATTCGCCGCGAGAGCGAACAGCCAGGTGGAGAACTTCGCCTCGCCGCGCCATTGTCCGAGATGTCTGAATGCGCGTAGAAAGGCATTTTGAGCCATGTCCTCGGCACGGCTCCGGTCATGACAGAACCTCCACGCCATGTTCAGCAAAGGCCGTTCCCAACGCTGCACTATTTCTGCAAACACCGCGGTCTCACCGCCGAGTACGCGATCGACACAGATCCGATCCTCCGAGGCTCCACGGCTATCCGTCACATCCGGTATGACCTAGCCCCGACGTTCAGGGTTTCACTTTCTTACGCTGAGCCGATCCGGAAGTTTTCTGAAACCAAGTCTCCGCCACTGCGGTCGTACCAGAAGAACAGGATTGTTCACATCTGCTCCGTTCGGAGGCCGTCATGAATACGCAGGCAATCTCTATGGGATCATTCCCCGTTTTTTTGTTTCTCAGCACCAGTGCAGTCGGTCTCTTCTCTTTTCTCGCAGTGGCGTCGTGGTCTGATGCACGACGAAGAGAGAGGGAAAGCTACTACAGGTACGAGATGGTGAAGAGAGTCACAGAGTCGCAGGGATCGAGCCTAGCCTCTGCTCTTCAGCTCATGGCGGCGCAAGATCTAGAACGACTTCGGGAAAAAGAGCATTTCGAAATGAGTCGCCGACAGAGCGCTCTACGCGTTAACGGACTGGTTGTTGGAGCACTTGGCCTCGCGCCGCTGATTGCGTTGCCCTGGCTCTCGTACAGTCCAACGGCGCTGGTGTTTGGTCTCCTGATGATACTCGTCGGGCTGGCGCTCTTTGCCAGCTCCTACGTTCTGAAAGCAACAGGTGCTCTGTAAGCCGAAGACCAATCCTTGTGGCGATGTATGATTTCGGCCTGATGGGACCGAGCTGTCTACGACGCCGCACGTGTTGGATGAAGAGGGCAGCTGGAGTGGGGCTGCTGGTGCTGGGGCTGCCGCTTGCGGCGAGAGCGGAGGCGCCGGCGTGCGCGGCGGCGAAGGATCCGATCCCGGCGGCGATGGCGTATGCGAAAGGTGACTTCGCGGATGCGGAGACGCTGTACCAGCAGGCGCTGCTGCAGACGCCGAAGGATGCGGACCTGAGTGCCGGGCTGGCGCGGGCGCGGCTGCGGCAGGGCAAGATCGCGGAGGCCGAGACGACCGTGACCAACGCGCTGGCCGCGTCGCCGAAGTCCGCTCCGCTGCTGACGGCGCGGGCCGAGGTGGAGCTGCGCGAGGGGCTGCCATGGCGGGCGCGGCGATCGCTGGCAGAGGCGGAGGAGGCGGACCCCTGCCACGCGCGGACGCCGCTGGTGCGGAGCCGGATCGATCGGCTGGACTCCATGTACGCGACCGAGCGACGCGAGGTGCAGGCCGCGTACGATCTCGACGCAAAGGATCCGGAGATCAAGCGGACGTGGAATCAGTTGGTGATGCCGGCGAGCGATATCACCGGCACACAGGAGTATCTGAAGTCGCAGACAACGGTGGATCCGGAGCTGCGGAAGGCGGCGGAGACCTCCGTGCGCCAGATGCTGCCGCTGCTCTCAGAGAACTCGCAGACGTGCCAGGTACAGCCGGCGTTCGGAACGACGGCGACGCTGCCGCTGGTGCCGTCGATGCAGGACGGCAGGCACGTGGATGGCTATCGGCTGGAGGTGCAGCTCGGGCAGACCAAGGCGATGCTGGGCGTGGATACAGCGGCCTCCGGGCTGTATATCAGCCGGTCGCTGGCGGAGGCGAACGGGCTCGTGGCGCGCGCGGGAGATCCGCCGGGCACGGTCCATGCCGATGCGGTGCAGATTGGCCCGCTGACGTTTCACGATTGCGTGGTCGGCGTGAGTGAGGCGCCGTTTCCCGGGAAGGCGGCGGGGTTTTTCGGCACGGACGTGTTTGCCGACTCGCTGGTGACGCTCAACTTTCCGGAGGCAAAGCTGACGCTGGAGCCGCTGCCACCGGTGCAGGGGTATGTGCCGGGCGACAGGCCACGGGCGGTGGCGCTACGCGGGTATTCGCCGGTCTATCGCCGGCTGCAATATCTGCTGGTGCCGGTGACGCTGAACCGCAAGGAAGAACGGCTCTTCGTGCTGGACAGCGGCATCCGTCTGACCACGATGACGCTGCCGGTGGCGCACCTGGTGAGCTCGACGCAGCGGAACTTTACAAATCCGATGAAGACGACGGCGGGTGCAACGTTCCAGGTGTATCGGGACGGCTTCGACTTTGAGTTTGCCGACCTGAAGCTGCCGAACCGGACGGGCGTGCTCGCGTTCGATCCGGCGACGATCGAGCAGCATGCTGGTGTGGCGATCGGCGGGATGCTGGGGTTCGACATGCTGCACACGATGGTGCTTCATCTGGACTACCGCGACGGTCTCGTGAAGATGGAGTCGGCGGCACCGGAGGTAGAAGCAGCGGGCGGCGCCACGCAGGTGGCTCGAGGCGGAGGGAGTCCTAACGAAGGTCAGGCGAGCTGCGACCGCGAGGCGATGGATGTGCCCGCGGCCGCGACGATCGAGGCGCGCAGCACAGGAATGTGGGACGCGGGCCACATGAAGGCGGGACAGACGATCACGGCAAAGGTAGCGCGGGGCTGGGCGGCGCCGGCCTGCACCCTCAACGCAGGTGCTCTGCTCTATGGCCACGTCACGGCGGCCGTGGCGCCGAAGGGACCCGGCGAGGCACAGCTGGGGCTGGTGTTCGACCACGCGGACTGCACGGAGAAAGAGCGCAAGGAGCTGCCGCTGAAGCTGATCAGCGTGGTCGCTCCGCCCGGCGAGTTCAAGGGCTTGCACACCGCCATACCGACAGCGATCGGCGGAGGGCAGGGACGGCAGATTCAGAGCACGGTGGCAACCCAGGACTTCTCCGATGACGAAAATCTGAACCCCGAGATCTCCCCGCCGGTCGTGCATGAGGGCAGCGTTCGTGGGCTGCCGGACCTGGTGCTGAAGCCGAACGCCGGACCCAGCTGCAGTGCGCTGCTGACGAAATCCGACCGGATGTTGCGGCTTGGCCCGCAGACCAAGTTCGTTGTGGTGCTGCTGCAGGATGCGCCGGCGCCGAACCCCTGAGTGATTTCGCTAACGGGCATGACACAAAGGTTGTAGAGCCGTGGATGCCGGTGGGATGTCGAGACGGATACCTTCAATTGATAGTTACTGCAAGAGCCTGAGCACCGCGAGGTATAAGCGGGCGATAGGCGAAACGAGCGAGCGACCCAACGTGGTAGTTCGCCGGGGAAGACTTGGGGAGATGAACCGATGCATGTAGCCTTGGGCGTAGCGCTGGGATCGATCGTGATGGCACCGTTTATTGGAAAATGGCGGGCAACCGTGTGGCTGCGGAACCGTGAGCTGGCGTTTGAGCGGGCAGACCGGCGCGCAACGGGGAGCAACGTTATCGAGATCGCATAGAGGCGCGCGTTTCGCGCTGAGAGTGGAAAGGGGTCGTGCCGCGCGGTGTGGGCACGACCCCTTTTTCGTGCTCGAACGACGACGTACCCTCTGTGGTCCTGATCCCCCCGAACCCTTGCCGGCGTTGCTATGCTTTGAGGGGAATCTGGAGAGCAACATGCTTGATGTCCACCCTCCGCATGGAACGATGCACGGCGTACGCGACTTCCTGCTGCACCTGTTCACCATCACGGTAGGCCTGCTGATCGCGCTGGGTCTGGAGGGGTCCGTGGAGCGCCAGCACCACCGGCATCTGGTGCATGAGGCGGAGGCCGGCATGCGGCGGGAGATCGGCGAAAACGCGGGCAGGATCCCTTCTCTGCGGAAGCAGGTGGCCGATCAGCATAAGCAGCTGGACGGCGACATCGACGTCCTCAAACGCGCAAAGGCGCGCCCCGGATCAACCCATGAGCAGGTCACGTTCACCTTCCGGATGCAGGGCTTCGACGATCTGACGTGGAAGACAGCGCAGACCACCGGGGTGCTGGCGCTGATGCCGTACGGAGACGCGACCGTCTACTCAGGGATCTACACCGAACAGGATGAGCTCTTCCGCGAACAACGCGAGATCGTGGTCGACGTCATGCGCGCGGCCTCCATCATCGTGACGCAAGACAACGGAGAGCAGCCGACCTCCGCGCAGGTTGATACAACGCTCGAACGGATCGGCATGATCCAACTCCGGCTGCTGCTGCTGAATTCCTACATCGACAACCTGGATAGCGCGTACCGGAACTTTCTGAACGAGCATCCGGCAGGGTAGGACTCGCACTGGTTGAGGATGAGGAACGAGGTTCGTGGTGCCTGCTCTTTCTCTTGTCAGGCGCACCTCATGCCGTGACCGGCAGCAGGTCAGTTGGCAGAAGGCTGTTCGATATGGGTAATCACAAATGCCTGAACAGGTGCCTTCCGTTCTGCGGTCAGCTTCAGGCCCAGCTGCTCTTGCATGGCTGCGAACAAGGAAGGAGCGTCAGCGGTCACGTCCGGAGATGGAAGTCTCGCTCCGGTCTGGTTAAACTGCGACTCATCCGGGGTCCACTTTATGAGGAAGCTGTACTTACCGATAAGGCCGGTATTGTCCACCACGGGACGATCAAGAATGCCAGACTGCATGAGTTGAGCAAATTCCGTGATGGAGAGGTTTCGACCCTTCAGTGCGGCAACCTTGGGGAACCCCGGTTGCATCAGCAGGCTGGGCATACCACGGCTGGCGTCCTCACTCCTTTCAAGCTTTGCGCCGCCTTTCGCAACTGTAAATACATACGCAGGCATCTCCCGCTGCTCGCGGCGGAAGGTCAAGGCAAAACGATCCGCGAGCAGCCTTTGGAACATGCTTTTCAGCTGTTGCAGATTCGGATCGCCTGGAGTGTCCGAAACTCCCGTAAAATCAAACTTCTCAGACGCGATCCAGTCCGGGCCATCAAGAATCTGCTTCTCATGAAGATCGTAAGCGAAGGCCACCAAGAAGCGGATGGTGGTCTTGGACATCACGACACGATGCCCCATCTCGCCATCGGATGTGTCCGGTGCATTTAGGTTACTGGGCTTGATCGTCGCGACTTCAAAGCCGGGGTGAGCATCAGACGCCATAGGTTGAGCTTCCTGGGCGGCCTGAGCTTGCGTCAGGCTATTGCGACAGAGAGCAAGGAATAAAAAACCCAAGAGCCATTTGCTCATACCAGATCCTCGTCGCCAGGCACGACGTCTCCTGACGCAGCGTCCATGTCATCTGACTCAGTACGGCTGAACCGGATAGCTGCTCGCTGAATCTTTCCTGTCCGGCGTTGCGGGGTCGTCGCTACCAGACCTTGCAGGTGGGCTCGTGCACCATGGGCTGGCCCGCCTTGCAGGAGAAGGCCCGTTGGAACTGCGGCAGGTTCGAGACCACGCCGTTGATGCGCGCGAAGCCGGGTGAGTGCGGGTCGGTGATGGCGCCGAGGCGAAGGTTCTCCGGGCGCTCATTCTCACAGGCCCACTGGGCCATGCCGATGAAGAAGCGCTGGTCCGGGGTGAAGCCGTCAACCGGTTGCAGGTGTTCGGCGGCCGTCTGCTTCTGCCAGGCGATGTAGGCGAGCAGTGTGCCGCCGAGATCGGCGACATCTTCACCGCTGGTCAGCTTGGAGTTGATGTGGATGTCGTCGACGACGATATAGCTGGCGTACTGGTCGCGGACGCAATTGATGCGGTCTTCGAAGCCCTTGGCATCAGCCGGCGTCCACCAGTCGCGAAGATTGCCCTTGTCGTCGAACTGGCGGCCTTCATCGTCGAACGCGTGGGTGAGCTCGTGGCCGATGGTTGCGCCCGTGTTCCCGTAATTGGGCGCGTCGTCGAGCTTCGCGTCATAGAGCGGCGGCTGCAGCACACCCGCCGGAAAGTTGATGTCGTTCATCTGCGGATTGAAGTAGGCGTTGACGGTCGGCGGCGTCATGCCCCATTCGTTAAGATCCACCGGCTTGCCGAGTTTGTGCCACTGACGATCTTTTTCGAAAAGAATCGCGCTCAGGACGTTGTCGAAGTAGCCGGTCGGGGTGATGTTCAGAGCGGAGTAGTCGCGCCAGCTGTTTGGGTAACCGATCTTGTTACGAATGGCGCTGAGTTTGCGGAGCGCCTCCTGCTTGGTCGCCGGCGTCATCCATGGAAGTGCCTCGATCTCCACACGCATGGCGGTCTCGATCTGCTCAGTCATCCGCTGCGTCTTCGCCTTCATGTCGGCAGAGAAGGTGCGGCGAACGAACTCCTGGCCGAGAGCCTCACCAAGGTGCTGATCCGCGCCGCGTGTGCAGGTCTTCCATCGCGGCAGCATGGCGGGGATGCCGCGCAGAGTATGGCCGAAGAAGTCGAAGTGAGCCTGCTCAAAGCCGTGCGCCAGGTAGGGGCTCGCGGCATCCAGCAGATGGAAGCGAAGATACGTGCGGAGGTCGTCGACCGGCTCGGTGGTGAGCTCGACCTGCACGGCTTTCATGAACTCGGGCTGAGAGACGTTGAGCTTGCCAGTGACGGCCACGCCCTGCGTCTTGAAGTAGACAGGCCAATCCACGGCGGGCGTGAGCGTGGCAAGCTCGCTCACTGTCATAGGGTGATAGGTCTTGTGCGGGTCCCGACGATCAACGCGAGAGAGCGAGGCCTTGGCCAGGGCGGTCTCCACCCGCAGGATCGTCGCGGCATCCGCGGCAGCGTTGGCGGCGGGTTCGCCCGCAAGGGTGAGGATCTGCTGGATGTAGGCGAGGTACTGCTGGCGAAGGGTGACGCTCTTGCCGTCAGAGTTGAGATAGTAGTCGCGGTCGGGGAGGGCGAGCCCGCCGGCTTCGAGCGCGACGATGACGAGCGAAGAGTCGATAGCGTCCTGGTCAGTGCCGGAGTTGAAGAAGAAAGACCCCTCGGCCGCGTGGTCGAGCGTCGCAAGGGCATTGATGATCTCGGGGCGCGTCTTGAGAGCGTCGATCCGGGCGAGAGCGGGTGCGAGCGGCTTGAGACCAGCTGCGTCGATGGCGGAGGTGTTCATGCAGGCGGCAAAGTAGTCGCCGACCTTCTGCTGGACCGGCGTGCGGTTGGCGGCGACGGCGTCTTCTTTCAGAATGCCCCAGAGGAACTGCTGGTTGGCGTTCCCCAGCTTGGCGTAGACGGACCAGGTGGCCTGATCGGCGGGAATCGGGTTGTTACGCTGCCAGCCGCCACAGGTGAACTTGTAAAAGTCGGTGCACGGGTCGACGCTTCGGTCCAGGCTCGAAAGATCGAGCGACGGCGAGTAGGGCATGGCGGAGAGCGGCTGCTGGGCAGGCACGCACGGAACCAGGACGAGCGCGATGGCTGCCGTCGCGAGGGCCAGCAGGGCTTTAAGGGGCATGAAATCTCCTGTGGGAGTCATCGTATACCGAGGCACCCGCGGCGGGTGATACTGTGGGCTCGTCGAGGTGAACGGCTTGGCAAAGCGGGCAGGAACAATTGGCGGGATCGTAGCGCTTGGGGTTACATATGGTGTGCTGCTGCTGACCGGCGGACTCTCGTCGCTCTCACGCTGGCGCGATGGCGTGGAGGCCGGCGAGACACCGCTCTACAAGCAGGCGAAGACGCCGGTGGAGCGGCGGGTGCAAGACCTGCTGGGACGCATGACCGTTGAAGAGAAGGTGCGCCAGCTGGACATGTACGCGGGCGCGAAGGATCTGATGGACACGCACACCGACGAGACGCACGTCGCGCCGAGTGCCCGGTTCGTGCCGGAAAAGGCGCAGGCGCTGTGGGGCTCGCTCGGTGTAGGAGCGGTGCACGATGTCAATGCCTCGCCCGCGCAGTACAACGCCATCCAGCGGTGGGTCGTCGAACACAGCCGGCTCGGCATTCCGGCGCTGTATATCGAAGAGGCGCTGCATGGGTCGGACACCGGCACGGTCTTCCCGGCGCCGCTGAACCTCGCGGCGACGTGGGATACAGATCTCGCCCGGGAGACGGCGGCGGCGATTGCGGCGGAGGCCCGGGCGAAGGGTGTCGGAATGATCCTTGCGCCGGTGCTCGATCTGGCACGGGAGCCGCGCTGGGGGCGGATCGAAGAGGACTTCGGCGAGGACCCGTACCTGACCGGGCAGCTGGGGCTGGCGTACACGCGCGGCGCGCAGGGCGAGTCGCTCGCAACCGACCACACGGTCGTGAGCGAGCCGAAGCACTTTGCCGCGCACGGCTCGCCTGAGGGTGGCACGAACACGTCGCCGGTGCACATGGGTGAGCGTGAGCTGCGCACCACCATGCTGCGCGCATTTGAACCCGCATTTCGCGAAGGCCACGCCATGGCGACGATGGCGGCATACCACGAGATCGATGGCATCCCGGTGACGGCGGACTCCCTGCTACTCAAGGGGCTGCTGCGCGGGGAGTGGGGCTTTGATGGCATGGTGCTGTCGGACCTCGGCGCGATCGAGCGGCTGTACACGGTGCACCATGTCGCGGCGACGAAGAAGGACGCTGCCTGCATGGCGATTCGTTCCGGAGTCGATATGCAGTTCTACGATCTTCCACACGATCTGTTTCAGCGATCGCTGATGGAGTGTGTGCGTGAGGGAACACTGCCGCCGGCAGATCTGGATCGGGCGGTAAGTGCGGTGCTGCGGTTGAAGATCGAGTTGGGATTGTTTGAGCAGCCCTACGTCGATGAGAGCCGGAATGCACGGGTGTACCGCTCGCCGGAGCACTTGGCTCTTTCACTGCGGTCGGCGCTCGAGTCCATGACGCTGCTAAAGAACGAGGGTGGCGTGCTGCCGCTCTCGAAGGGCTTGTCCCGCATCGCGGTCATCGGGCCAAACGCGGATGTGGCACGCTACGGCGACTACGAGAAGGAAGAGAATGGACGAGGAATCTCCGTGCTCGATGGCGTGCGGAAGGAGATGCCCAAAGCTACGGTGGTGTTTGCCGGCGGCGACGATGTAACCAATGCTGTTACGAAAGCCCGGGGCGCCGAGGTTGTGATCCTCGCGCTCGGCGAGAAGCAGGGGATCTCGGGTGAGGGGTTTGACCGCACCGACCTGGGCCTGCCCGGTGAGCAGGAGAAGCTGCTCGAAGCCGTCGCAGCCACGGGTAAGCCGGTCGTGCTGGTGCTCGAAAATGGGCGGCCACTGACGATCGGCTGGGCAAAGACGCACGTGCCGGCCATTGTCGAGGCCTGGTATCCCGGCGAGTTCGGCGGCCAGGCCGTGGCAGAGACCTTGTTTGGCGACAACAATCCAAGTGGCCGGTTGACGATCACGTTCCCGGCAAACGTGGGGCAGCTGCCGGACTTCTACAACGCGGATCCCTCGCGGACGCACAAGTACGTCGACAATGATGGCAAGCCGCTGTTTCCGTTCGGCTACGGGCTCAGCTACACGAGCTTCCGCTATGACAGTTTGACCGTCACAGCGCCGGTGACAGGGAGTAAAGACGATCTCACTGCCACCGTCAGGGTTACAAATGCCGGATCGCGCGCGGGGGCCGAGGTGGCGCAGCTCTACCTGCGGGAAGATGTGAGCAGCGTGGAGACGCCGGACCGCACCTTGCAGGCCTTTACCCGCGTGTCGCTGAAGCCGGGAGAGAGCCAGGTGGTGCACTTCCGCGTGAAGCAGCAGCAGATCGCGGCGTGGAGCGTGGATCGGCGATGGGTCGTCGAGCCGGGCAAATACACCGCATGGGCGGGTGGATCGTCCGAGGCCGCGCTCGAAGCGCACCTCACGCTGGCTCCGTAAGGTTCGATCACGGGCGCTTTCAAGGGCGCCGGCACTCGTTCTTGCGGAAGCGTTATCAGCTTGATAGTGCTAGGTTTGCAGCACATCAACGGCTTCATCTTTGCTGTTGACGAACGCCCGTCTGCGACGGATGATGACTGCACCGTTTGACCCATGTCCTGCCTCTTCGGGGCGCAGGAGTCCGCTCTGCCGAGCTGCGACGCGGCGAGAGCAAAGGCACGACAACCGCTCCGATGACGAGCTTGTCTTTCGAGGAGACCCACCCCATGAAGAGCATCCGCTGCGCTCTTTCGTTCCTTCTACTCGCCGCCCCGGTGAGTGGAGTTGCTGCCGAGTTGATTCCGGCAGGGTCCATCATTCAATGCACAGTCTCTGAGCCGAAGCTGTCGTCGAAGACAGCGGATATCGGCGATCCGGTACTCTGCCGGGTGAGCCACTTCGAGATGTACGGACGATCGGCATTTCCGTATGGGAGCTATCTCGTAGGCCGCTTTGAGGACTACCGTGATCCCGGCCACCTCGTTGGCAAGGGATGGATGGAGCTGAAGTTCGACCGAATGGTGCTGCCGCCGGGTACCGTGGTGCCGTTCGCCGCCAAGGTGGTGCAGGTACCAAACTATCCGGTAGACAAGGAAGGCCGGATTCACAGCAAGGGGCATCCGGTGCGCGACACGCTTGAGTGGATGGTGCCGGTGCTGTGGCCGATCGATCTGATCAACCTGCCTCGGCGCGGCCCGCGACCGGTGCTGAAGGCGGAGACCCGCCTGACGCTGAAGATTATGGATGACCTGGACGTCCCGACGCGTGATCTCGCAGCGGACCCGGCCCCAGGTCTAAACCAGCGCGCACCGGTCGTCTACCAGCAATCGGTGCCACAACCTACGCCGATCACGGTCGAGCATATCTACGACACGCCTCCGGCACCGCCGCAGCCGGTCGCCATGGCTCCGATGCAGCAGCCCCCAACACTGCTGGTGATGCGGAATGGGATGGGCATGTACGCCAGCAGCTACTACTTCGATGGCGGCGGACGCGTGCACTACACGGCGATGAACGGCGCGCCGGTGGTGATGGGCCGCGAACAGCTGGACTGGGCGTCCACCGTTGCGGTCAACCGCCAGCGAGGCTTGAACTTCGGAACGCAGCCGGCAGGCTACTAACGACTGCGTCTCGCACGAAAGATCCGCAAGCCTCCGCAACACAACAACAGGTGACTCGATCGAAGGCTGCATCCGCACTGGATGCAGCCTTTCTTCTGTCGGCTCCGATGACACTGCGCCGTCATCGCCGGTGGGACTCCGATCCAGCGGGTTCTACGTCTACCGCTGAGCGAGGGCAGCAAAACTATTCGGCAAGGCGCACGGCGCGTGGGCGCCATAGTCAACGGCTGGCAGCTCGACTGGATTGGCCCCACTCTGGCCCGGCGACGGCGCCATCGGAGCAACGCAGCAGAACTTCCCGCGCCCCGATGCATCTCTCGCTGAAGATCTCTACTGAACACATTCGCCGCTCTTCACTGCGGTCCAACAAAGAGGGCGCTACCGATCCAACCGGTAGCGCCCTTCGCTGCTAGCTCTTCGATCTATGCCTGTGTCGCGAGTGCCTCAAGCTTTGGCGTGAACTGCGCAACGAAGTCGTCGAAGCTGACCTTGCCGGAGTTCAGCACGTAGGTGCCGCCTGCATCGAGGAAGGTCACATCCGTGATGCCGAGGAAGCCGAGCACCTGTTTGAGATACGCCTTCTCCGAGTTGTAGGAATCCATGGGCGGCGCGCTGTAATCGCCTGAGCTGGCGATGATGATGATGGCCTTCTTGTTCTCGAGCAGCCCGACATACTGGCCCTCGGGCGTTACCCGGAACGTCTCGCCGACTCGGACCACGTGATCGATCCACGCCTTCAGGCGCGCCGGCACGTTAAAGTTATACATGGGCGTCGTAAGCAGGATGTGGTCGGCGGCGCGAAGCTCCGCGATGAACTCATCTCCCAGCTTCAAAGCTGTCTGGTGCTCCGGCGTGCGGGCCTCCTGCGGGGTGTACGCGGCGCCGATCCACGGCAGATCCACAAACGGAATGGTCGTGGTCGCCAGATCGCGCGTCACAACGGTGGAGCCCGGGAAGGTCTGTTCAAAGAAAGCGAGTGCCTGGTTGCCGAGCTTGCGGGACACCGAGTGCTCACCGCGGGGGCTGACGTCAAGCTTGAGAAGAGAGGCCATTAGATCTCCTTGGGCACGCTAGAAAGCGCGCTGTCTGCCTAGATGAGCAAGCTCCGGAAGAGGGTTCATTAAGTTCGATGTCGAAGCTCATAGCTTGTTCTTGATTACGTATCGTGCCACCTTGGCCGTGGAAGCATACGGCGCTCTCTACGAGTCTGGCAACCCACGATTCGGCTTGGATTTCGTTCTGTCACAAGCCGGGGAATACCTCATCCGATGGGCAACGCACCAGACCGCGTCAGCCTCCCAGCAAGAGGGTAAAAGCCCCGGAAAGAGGTTCATCAGTATGGCTAAGGAAGCACACGCAAAGGCAGCAGAGCACCACGAGAGCGCAGCGAAGTCACACCGCACCGCGGCAGAGCACCACGAGAAGGGCGATGCGAAGGCCGCGGAGGAGCACTCCACCAAGGCGCACGAGCACTCCACCAAGGCACATGAGCACTCGACCGATGCTCACTCGAAGTCCAAGGCCAAGAAGTAACGGGTTGCCGACAGGCGCAAGAGCCTGCTCAGGCCAGGCACGTACACGTGCTTCGGGTCTGGGCAGGCTCTTTCCCGTTTGAGAGCGGGAACTCGCGAAAGAATGGAAGCCGCTCACAACAGCTATGCTTAGAGCGTGAGCGAAACAACGATACGGATCCAATTACCGGATGGCAGCGTGCGCGAGATGCCGCGCGGAACGACGCCGCTTGAGGTGGCGACCAGCATCTCGCCGCGATTGGCGGCCGCGGTTGTGGTGGCACGGATCAAGCCATTGGCAGGACGCGCCGACGAGGGCACCGACGAGGCCGAAGCTGGAGCGAGCGAAGAAGCCATGTATGCCGCAAGTCCGGGCGGCGATGGCGAGCGTCTCGTCGATCTCTCCCTGCCCCTCCATGAAGATGTCGCGCTCTGGCTGTTGAAGGAGCAGGATGAGGCCTCGCTCAAGGTCGTGCGCCACTCCGCCGCACATGTCATGGCGACAGCCATCGTCGAGCTCTTTCCGGAGACCAAGTTGGGACACGGCCCAGCCACCGACAACGGCTTCTTCTACGACGTCTACCGCCAGGTGCCATTCACCGACGCCGATCTCGCCGCGATTGAAGCCCGCATGGCCGAGGTCGTTGCACGCGACGAGGCGTTCGTGCGCGAAGAGGAGCCGCGCGAGAAGGGCCTGCTGAACTATGAAAAGGCCGGCGAGTTCATGAAGCTGCACTTCATCGAGCGCTTTACCACGCCAGGCGAGGAGATCTCGCTCTATCGCAACGGCCACTTCACCGACTTCTGCCGCGGTCCGCATGTACCCTCCACCGGCAGAGTCAAGGCGTTCAAGGTCACCAGCGTCGCCGGCGCCTATTGGCTCGGCGATGAGAAAAACCAGCAACTGCAGCGCGTCTATGGCACAGCCTTCTTCAACACCAAGGATCTCGACGCGCACTTCAAGCGCCTGGAAGAGATCAAGGCGCGCGACCATCGCGTCCTGGGCAAGCAGCTCGACCTCTTCTCCATCCAGGAGGTCGCCGGCGCGGGCCTGATCTTCTGGCATCCCAAAGGCGGCCTCATCCGCAAGGCCATGGAAGATTGGATGCGCGATGAGTGTATCCGACGTGGTTACGATATGGTCTACACGCCGCACATCATGCGGCGCGAGCTGTGGAAGATCAGCGGCCACGAGGGCTTCTACGGGCAGAATATGTACCCGCCGATGGAGCTCGACGACGCCGAATACCGGCTGAAGCCGATGAACTGCCCCGGCCATATCCTCATCTACAAAAACACGCCAAAGAGCTATCGCGATCTGCCGGTGCGCTACGCGGAGCTTGGCAACGTCTACCGGTATGAGCGTTCGGGAACCATGCACGGCCTGCTCCGGGTGCGCGGCTTCACCCAGGATGACGCGCATATCTTTTGCACGCCCGAGCAGATCGAGGATGAGGTGGTCGCGTGCATCGAGTTCGCGCAGTCCGTGCTCGAGACGTTCGGCTTCGCGGAGTTCAAGGTGGAGCTCTCGACCTGGGATCCCCAGGACATGAAGAGCTACACCGGCAGCCCGGAGAACTGGGAGCTGGCCATCGGATCGCTCAAGTCGGCGCTCGATCGCAAGGGCATTCCCTACAAAGAGATCCCCGGCGAGGCCGCGTTCTACGGCCCCAAAATTGACGTCAAGCTGGTCGACGTTCTGGGTCGGCTGTGGCAGCTCTCGACCGTGCAGTTCGACTTCAACCTGCCGGCGCGCTTCGAGCTCGAATACACCGGCGAAGATGGCGAGAAGCATCAGCCCGTCATGGTGCACCGCGCCTTGTTCGGCTCGGTCGAGCGCTTCTTCGGCGTGCTCATTGAGCACTACGCCGGTGCCTTCCCCATGTGGCTCGCGCCGGTGCATGTCGGAATTGTGCCCATCTCGGAGAAGCACCTCGACTACGCTTACGCCGTCAAAGCAAAGCTCGAAGCCGCGGGCCTGCGCGTGGAGCTCGACGCGCGAAACGAAAAGATGAACGCAAAGATCCGCGAGTTCACCCTGCAGAAGGTTCCCTTCGTTCTGATCATGGGCGACAAGGAAGCCGCCTGCGAGGCCGTGAGCGTGCGAGTTCGTGGCAAAGGCGACCAGGGGAGTTCCTCCCTGGCGGAGTTCACAAGTCGGGCGGCAAGCCTTGTGCGCGAGCACGCGATGGAGTTGTAACGAACGCTTCGTGCGCTCGCAGGCGCAAGCGGCAAAGACGTTCATTTCGTACGGCAGGGGATCAAGCGATGAGCGGCTTTGTCGTACAGGATTCAACCAGAGTTGCGGCGCCGATTGAGCGATGTTTCCTGCTCTCCACCTCCATCGATCTCGTGCAGGGAACGCTCGGCATGCGGCCGTCTCAGGCCGAGTCAAAGAAGATCACCGGCCTCATCGAAGCAGAAGATCAACTGGTTTGGCGCGGTTGGAAGTTCGGTCTGCCGGCCATGCACGAGACGCTGATCACCGCCTATGACCGGCCGACGCACTTTCAGGACACGATGGGCCGCGGCCGGTTCGCCGCCTTTCAGCATGATCACTGGTTCAAGCCTTACGAAGACTCCGGCGGCAGCGAAACAACCGAGCTCCACGACGAAGTCCGGTTCCGCATGCCGCTCGGCTGGGCCGGCGCCCTTGTCGGCCAATGGATCATGGTGCCGTACGTGCGATCCCTCGTGCGGAGACGGTTTGCCCTACTCAAACACGTAGCCGAAGGCGAGATCTGGCGGCAGTACCTGCCAGCGGTGGAACGCTAAGCGGGGCCCCCGCATCCCATAAGCAAGAGGTGCTGACGATGAAGGCTGTGGTGCTCCACAAGTATGGCGGGCCGAACGAGCTGCGATGGGAAGACTTCAACGACCCGGAGCTCGGGCCGGATCAGGTCCTGGTGAAAGTGGCCGCCGTGAGCATCAATCCGGTGGACTACAAGATGCGCAGCGGCGAGGCAAAGGAGCGATTTCCGGTCGAGTTTCCGGCGATCCTGGGGCGAGACGTCTCCGGCACGGTAGCCTCCGTGGGCGAAAACGTCACGGCCTTCGCCGAGGGTGACCGTGTCTTCGCCATGGCGCGGCAGACCTACGCGGAGCTGGTAGCGGTCAAAGCAGACGAGCTCGCACGCGTTCCCGACGATCTCGACATCGTGGATGCCGCTGCCTTGCCGCTCGTGCTGCTCACCGGAGAGCAGCTGGTGATGCGCGGTGTCGCGCCCGCGAAAGGATCGACTGTTCTGGTCGCGGGTGCCATCGGCGGCGTGGGGCGCACGGCGATCTATGTGGCAAAGCAGGCCGGAGCCACCGTCATCGCCGGCGTCAAGAAGAGCCAGCTTGCGGAGGCAAAGTCTCTCGGCGCAGACACCGTGGTCGCACTCGACGACAGCGAAGCACTTGCCGGCGTTGGATTCCTCGATGGCGTCGCCGACGCCGTCGGCGGCAAGACAGCCGAGCAGCTGCTCGGCAAGGTAAAGCAGGGTGGCGTCTTCGCCTCCGTGCTGGGGCCGCCGGCCAATGCAACCATGCACCCCACCGTCCGCGTCGTTCCCATCGTCGCCCAGCCCGACGTCCCCACGCTCGAGCGGCTCGCGAAAGATGTCGCGCAGAAGCGCCTCAGGATTCCAGTCGACCGCATGCTGCCCATGAGCGAAGCCGCGGAAGGGCAGCGTGCCGCAGAGAAGGGCGGCATCGGAAAAGTGCTGTTGCTGGTCTCGTAAAGACCAGGGCACACGAGAGGCGAGCGCAACCACCAAGGTCTGCGCGTGTTCTCTCCTCTGTAAACGAGAGACGGGCCATGCAGCACAGGAGACGAGACTCGCGACCGCCGGGCTGGGGCGGTCGCCCGAAGGATGAAATGTGCGAACGGTTCAACTTAACATCATGATCGCGGCCCCGGTCGAACGTTGCTATCAACTGGCGCTGAGCGCTGAACTGGCTCGCGATGCGATGGACGGATGGCGGAGTGAGCGCGAGTCCGAAGATCGGCAGATGCTGGCCGTTGGCGGCGTGCTGCGCTGGGGGGCACAGCGTCGAATCCGCAGCATGGGCACCTTCTCAGAGACGATCAAGGAGCTGCGCACACGCACGCTGGTGCGGCGAACCTTCGCCGGACCGCGCTTCAGCTGGGGAGAGAGCCAGCAGACCTTTGCCCCGAGGAACCAGGGCACATGGATCCACGAGGAGTACCGTTTCGCCGCGCCAGCCGGCCTATGGTGCAACCTGCGCGAGCGGCGTCTGGAGAGCGCCATCACAGGCATGGCCAGGGAGCGCGGCTGGTTCCTCAAGTCCGTCGCTGAGGGCTCGGGCTGGCCGCACTATCTTCCTGCCAGTGAACGCGACGTGCAGCGAGGCGCCTAGGCACATTGCTTCCGGCTCAGCGCTTGCGGAAGGCGCGCCGGATCGAATCGAGACGATCCTTGGTTGAGGCTCCGTCTGCCTGCGAGTCCTCAGAACGATCGGCGCGATTTCCATGTGACTCGGGATCCTGCTCGGCTGAGGCCGTCGACGCGGGCGCGGAAAACCGATCAGCAGCCGGGGCAGCTGGCGGTCGGGGATTGAACCTCCCAGGTGCCGGCCGTGGTTTGTAACCATCCCTGTTGCGAAATGCTCCAGGCCGTCGCGCCGGTGGTTCAAACCGCTCCGGCTCCGGCGTCTGCCCGGCAGGATAGAGCACCACGAAGCGCCGCGGACCGAGCCCCGACGAAGCCGTCGCCAGCCCGGAGGGAACCAGCGCCAGATGCAGCAGGCGTCGCTCTCGCGAGTTCATCGAAGGAAAGAGGAACGGTTTGCCGGTCGCCTGCACGGTCGCGATCGCGGCTTCGGCAGCTTGCGTGATCGCGGCCGAGCGCGCCGCTTTGAATCCCTCCGCATCGAATGAGAGCTGCTCCGCCTGCTCAGGCTCCAGCCGAAGAATCGCGGCAGCGAGACTTTCAATGGCATGCAGGAGCTCGCCATTGCGCTCCAGCAGCAACGGAGTATCGGCGCCGGAAAGCAGGACCTCCGTCAGCTCAGGTTGCCCCGCCGCTCCATCCGCCTCGTGCAGACGAACCTCGTACTCGAAGCGCAAACCACCCGACGTACGCAGCGCTTCAAGGAAGCTGGTGAGAGACGGTTTGGCGGGCCCGGAAGGAGTCATAGCAGTCGTCTGGCGATCACTTGCTCAGCGCTTTCCCTGGATCGTCTTCGCGGAGACCTTCGCCGTCGCGACAGGGCCAATGCCGGCCTTTCGGCGGGCACGGCGCGTGGCAATCTCGCGCATCTCGCGCCCCAGCGACGTGCGATTCATCACCGCCTGCTGCGCGATCCCGATCAGGTTGCCGACCGACCAGTAAAGCGCCAGCCCTGCCCCATAATTCCATGTCATGTACCCGGAGACCGCGGGCATCATGAAGGCCATCATCTTCTGCTGTTGCGGGTCCACGCCCGGCGAGGGCGTGTAGTACTGCACCAGGAACTGCGACACCACCATGATGATCGGCAGAATGTGCCACGGGTCCGCGGCCGAAAGATCCGGAATCCATCCCCAGTGCGCGTGGCGGAGCTCGACCACCTTCGGCAGCATGCCGAAGAACGCAAACAGCAGCGGCAGCTGGATCAGCGTCGGAATGCAGCCGCCGAACATGTTCACACCGTTATCTTTCTGCAGCTGCATGATCTCGGCGTTCATCTCGTTGCGCTTCGGATCGGTGACCTTCAGGTCCTTGTACCGGGCCTTGATCGCATCCATCTGCGGCTGAATGCGCTGCATCTTCAGACCGGATTGCATGGTCTTGATGCGCAGCGGCAGCAGCACGCCGTTGATGATCACCGTCAGGATCACAATCGCCCAGCCCCAGTTCGAGGCAACGTGCGCGTGAATAAACTGCAGCGCCAGAAACAGGTACTTGCCAATCACGCCGAAAAATCCAAACTCCAGCAGCGGCCCCAGCGTGACTGCGTGGTCGGCGGCATGAACGTTCTTCAACACGTTGACCAGCTTTGGGCCGACAAAGATCCGCGTACGAACGTGGCCGGAGGTGTCGCCCAGAGCCGCGCCCAGCATCGGCACGTTGATGGTCGCGCCCTTCGCCGCATCCTTCGCCGGAACCCCGTGGCCAATACCGTTCTTGCGAAAGTCCTTAGCCACGGCGAGATCGTTGCGCAGCGTCACCAGGGATGCGGTGTTGGCGTTCTCCGGCAGAAAGATCGCGGCAAAGTAGGTGTCACTCACGCCGGCCCAGTCGAACGGGCCGTTCAGCGTAGCGCCGCCGGCAATCTTCTTCGGCGCCTCGTGCGCTTCCCTGCCCCCGCCAAACGTATCGAGCTGCATGCTCGCGTAGGCCTGCGCGTTGTCCTGGTCGCCAAATCCGCCCGGCCAGCTAATCAGCGCGCGGATCGGAGCGCCGTTCCGCGTCACCTCAACGTCGGCGTGCAGCACGTACGTCTCGTCGAAGCTGAAGCTCTTCTTCACGTGCGTCGTGCCGTCCGAGAACTCAAAGGAAAGATTGTTCGGCGCGCGCAGATCACCCGTCGCCGATGGCACAAACATCGCGTCGCGCAAGCCCGCGGTCAGCGCAGGATCGTACGTGAACAGCGAGAGCGGATACCCAAACTTCTGCGCGGCCTGCTCGTGAACCAGGTCGAGCGGCTTGCCGTCCGAGTCCTTCTGCTGCTTCAGCAGCCAGGAGCGCACCTCGGCGCCCTTGTTCGAAAACGTGATGCGATACAGTTCGTTCTCTACCGTCGTCGTCGTCTCAGAGGGCGACTGAATCGTGGGCGCAAGTCCGGAGCCCGATGGTGGCGTGGTCACACCCGCGTTGCGAAGAAGCTCTGCGGAGGGCTGCGGAATGCCCGCGGCGGCCGTCGCCGACTGGGTCGCAGGCGTCGCCTGGTTCGGCGAAGCCGTCTGCGGATTGTGCTTCGCGCGGTAAAATTGCAGACCGCCAAACACGGCGATCATGACGAGCATCATGACGAGCAGATTGCTGTTGCTGCCTTGCGCGCCCTGCTGATTGGGGTTCTTGAACTCTGCCAAGCGGGTAGCTTCCTATCTAGTACGGCGTGGAGCGGTTAGCTCCGCCGAGATGGCGCGAACGTGCACCGCCTCTTATTGTAGATGGTCGCTCGCACCGGCCTCTGCCTTGGCCGCCCGCGCCGCTGGTACCGGATCCAGGCCACCCGCCGACCAGGGGTGGCAGCGGCTCAGCCGGCCCATTGCCAGGATCGATCCGCGCAGCCAGCCATGTCGCGCGATCGCAACATAGGCATACTCCGAGCAGGTCGGCAGATACCGGCACTGCCCCAGTCCGGTCGCGGCAAAGAACGGTGACAGCATCCGGCGATACCCGGCGAACAGAGCGTCAAGCAGCCGCATGCTCATTTCGCATCCGCGGCTTTCCGCGTAAGCGTCTGCTCCCGCACCTGACCATTGCCCTTCCTGGCGGCACGATCGGCATTGGACTGGATCGTCTGGAAGATCGTCGCCACCTCCCGCTGCAGCAGAGCAAACTCCAGCGTCAGGACAGACCGGCGCGGATGCAGGATCACATCAACCGGCGCCGTCAGCAGCGGCAGGTTCGCCGCAACTACCGCCCGCAGCCGCCGCTTGATGCGGTTGCGATCGTGCGCCTTCCCCAGCGCCTTCGGCACCGTGAGGCCGACCCGCGGCCCCGGTGTGTCTGAGCGCCGATCCGCCGGTCGCGGCGCGGCAAAGTAGGCCATCTGCTTGGTATGCTGCTTGCGGCTGCGCGCGTAGGCGTGCTGGTAGTCGGCGTGCTTTCGCAGACGGTGCGCGGTTGGCATGGCTGGTGTGATGGTACGTGGTTCCGTTATCCGTTCGCGATACCCGAAGTCCGTCCGGCTGCGCGAACCTACTCGGAGATCGCGCCGCCGAGCTGCTCGGCGATCGAGCGCGACCGCGACGTCTGCACATCGCCCGTGTGCAGCGTCTCTACCGGTTCAATCAGCGCCATCAGGCACTCTTCGCCGGTCGGTGTCGAGGTGTTGTGCCGAAGACCGCGCGGCACGATAAAGAACTCTCCGGCACGTACGTCCACGGCGCCACCGTCGGCCTCAGCCCGGCCGATCCGAAGTGTTCCTTCAAGCACCAGGAACATCTCGTCTTCGTGCGCGTGCGTGTGCCACGGAAACTCGCCCAGAATGCGGACGGCCTTCACAAAATGATTGTTGACCTGACCAACGACGCCCGGTGACCACCGCTCCGGACGAGCGGCCGCCGCTTGAAGGAGCGAGATGGGCCTTCGCTGCGCTTCCATGAGAGTGCGACTAGTCGCGGAAACCCGCGGAGACAGCAATCTTATGACGGCCCTTCGCGCGGCGGCGATTCAGTACGGCCTGGCCGGCTTTGGTCTTCATGCGGGTAAGAAAGCCGTGGGTCTTGGCCCGGTGACGGCGGTTTGGCTGAAAGGTGCGCTTCGGCATAACTCTGACTCCTGCTCAAAGGAGCGGAACAACCCGGATCCTGAGCAATCTTTTGGCTTGTTGCAACGATCTCTGAGTATACCTGAGCCGCCCGCCCACGCCAACGAGAGCCCGCACGCGCCCCTGCACACACACGCTGCACCACATCGCATCCACCGGCGGGCAGAGGACGATCGCAGGCAACGTTTTTCGATCTTCACAAGGATTGGTGCAAGTGAATTTTCTTGCTCGCTACCTGCAGAATCCCGCCTGCGGATCATGCTACTATCGACTCCGTTTCGCATGGTTTTCTTCGGCCGTTTCGCAGCCGTTTCAGCGCGACAAAACCGAAGCTGTGCGGCTTTCGTCGGCGGGTGAGACGAAGCGCTCCAGACATGGATGGATGTTCCCTCCCTAACCCGCCATACAGCGGGACCGGAGATCTGTTTTTCTTCGGCGCGCACAGCGTGCCTTGTTGTTCTCCCTCCCGTTTGTCTGGCGAAGCGAATCAAGTTGAAAGAGGAAGCCGCGTAATGTCCTTCGTCCCCACGGCAGCTGCCGTTCTCAATCACCCCTGGGTGCGGATCCTTTCCGCGCTCGAAAAGAAGATCAATCGCCAGTCGTACGAGACGTGGCTCAAGCCCACACGTCACTCCAGGGTGGAAGGACGAACACTCTACGTGCGGATCCCGTCAGCGGACTTTGCCCATGTGGGCGACCGCTACGGCGATCTCATCCTCGAGGCCATCGACAACCTCGGCCTCGAGATCGACGAGATCAAGTACGAGACGCCGGCACAGGACCCAAACGCGCCCAAGGTCCGCGAAGACGGCGGATTTGCACCGCTGCCCAGCCATAGCCCCAACGCCCCGCGCTCCGGCAGCAACCCGGCCGGGCCGCTCAGCCGTGGGGCTACTCCCACCGCTCCCGCGCCAGAGCAGTCGCGCTTTGACTGGAACAGCGCGGCTCAGCTCAATCCCAAGTACCAGTTCGACGCCTTCGTTATCGGCAGCGGCAACCAGTTCGCCATGGCCGCCGCGCAGGCCGTCGCCGAGCGGCCTTCCAAAGCCTACAACCCGCTCTTCCTCTACGGTGGCGTCGGCATGGGCAAGACCCACCTCATGCACGCCATCGGACACGATGCAAAGCGGCGTCAGCCTCATTTTCAAATCAGTTATGTCAGTGGTGAAAAGTTCACCAACGAGATGATTGACTCCGTCCGCTCCAACCGCATGACCAGCTTCCGCGATAAATATCGAAACGTCGACGTCCTGCTCATCGACGACATCCAGTTCCTCGCTGGCAAGGAGCGCACCCAGGAAGAGTTCTTCCACACCTTCAACGCCCTCCACGAGAGCATGAAGCAGATCGTCATCGCCAGCGATCGGCCGCCCAAGGAGCTCGCCGACTTCGAAGACCGCCTCCGCAGCCGCTTCGAGTGGGGCCTCATCGCCGACATCCAGCCGCCCGACCTTGAGACCAAGGTCGCCATCCTCCAGAAAAAGGCCGAGAGCGAGTCCACCCAGCTCCCCACCGATGTCGCCATGTTCATCGCCTCGAACGTCCGCACCAACGTGCGCGAGCTCGAGGGCGCCCTCGTCCGCCTCATCGCCTGGTGCAGCATGCACGGCGTCGAGATCACCCTGCCCACCACCCAGCAGTGCCTCAAGCAGTTCATCGATACCCAGGTCCGCAAGATCTCCATCGAAGCCATCCAGCGCGCCGTCGCCGAGCAGTTCGGCATGCGCGTCGCCGAGCTCAAGCAGAAGAACAACTCCCGCCAGATCGTCGTCCCCCGCCAGATCGCCATGTATCTCGCTAAGCAGCTCACCGAGGCCAGCCTGCCCGAGATCGGCCGCCAGTTCGGCGGCAAGCACCACACCACCGTCATGCACTCCATCTCCAAGATCGACGAGCAGCGCCGCACCGATAAGGACCTCGGCCGCATGGTCAACAAGCTGATGGAGTCTCTCGGCTAGCGTCTCGCAACCGTCACACAGCCCCAGGTTCCTCTCCTCTCGGCCGCCCAAGGCTCCGGATCGTCTCCTCGCGATCCCGGCTCCTTGGGCGGCCTTGCGTGCGAACGTCCCTTGTCTCGCCTCGCACCCTTGCCGCACCGGATCTCGTTTTCCTCCGCGATCTCACCGCCTCTGTGTGAAACCGCGTCCCGGCAAGCAAAACATTCCACGCGACTTGTCCGCTTCTTACACGAAAGACGTAGGCTTTCGCGCGGAGGTGGCATCGCCGGCTGTGTAAGACAGGCATAAGCGAGGTCAGTTCCCCCTGTCACAGCCGCGATGTACAACCTCTTCAGTTTTGAAGTCACCGGTTCTCTAAATCCGGAGCGACCGCTAATCGCTTTCCTCACAGGCACATGGGAACGGCCTCCACATTTCCTCAGCCAACGACTACGTCTTCTGTTCTTTGTCTCTTTTTAAAGCTTCTAGTCTTAGAAACACTCGCGCCGCACCCAGCAGTTTCACCGCACCGGCGGCACACCGTCCCCGCACACACCGGGCCAGCTTTCCACAAAGAAAAGCCTCGCCCCCGGACCGTCTCGCCCCTAGAATCGGCACAGGGATTCGGACCGCGCGGAGAGTTCACCGGCGGCTATGTTTCGGTGTAGAGTTTCCCCCAGACCCCCAACATCGCAGCGACTGGAGATCCAAAATGCCCGTGACCACCGAAGAGCCCGAGATGACCGCCACGCCCGCCGCCTCGACCGGCAACCTCGAGATCACGGTCTCCCGCGCGGAGCTGCTCCGCGAGCTGACCGCCGCGCAGAGCGTGGTCGAGCGCAAAACCACCATTCCCATCCTGTCGAACTTCCTCTTCGAAGCCTCCGCTTCTGAAGACGGCACGGGCAAGCTCACCATCACCGCTACCGACCTCGATCAGTCCCTGCGCACCAGCTGCGCGGCCCGCGTCAAGAAGCCCGGCGCCTGCACCATCCCCGCCCGCAAGCTCTACGACTACATCAAGCTCCTGCCCGAGGGCGACATCTCCATCAAGCTGATGGACAACCACTGGGTGCAGATCCGCGCCGGCCGCTCCAACACCAAGATGGTCGGCATGGCCCGCGCCAACTTCCCACAGGTCGCCGAGTTCCCCGAGACCGGCGCCTTCCGCATCTCCGTCGTGAGCCTCCGCAGCATGGTCGCCAAGACCATCTTCGCCATCTCGAACGAAGAGAGCCGCTACACCTTGAACGGCGCCCTGCTCGTGCTCAAGGCCGAATCCATGGCCATGGTCGCCACCGATGGCCACCGCCTCGCCCACATCGAAAAGACCGGCGAGACCCTCGACGGCATCTCCGGCGAGAAGAAGACCCTCATCCCCCGCAAGGCGCTCAGCGAGCTGCAGGGCCTGCTCTCGAACACCGAAGCCGAGACCCTCGACTTCGCCGACGACGACCAGACCCTCTTCTTCCGCATCGGCGGCCGCGTCCTCACCAGCCGCAAGCTCACCGGCCAGTTCCCCAACTACGAGGCCGTCCTCCCGCGCGACAACAACAGGTTCGTCATCGTCCGCAGCGAAGATCTCATGGGCTCCATCCAGCGCGTCGCCCAGTTCGCCGACGAGCGCTCCGGCGCCATCAAGATCCGCCTGGAGCAGAACGAGCTCAAGCTCTCGTCCTCCTCGACCGACGCCGGCGAGTCCGAAGACACCATCGAGACTCCCTACAACTACGACCCGCTCGTCGTTGGCTTCAACTCCGCCTACCTCATCGACTTCCTGAAGGCTATCGGCACCACAGGCGAGGTCCGCCTCGAGTTCAAGGACGCCCAGTCCGCCGGCCAGATGCGCCCCGAAGATGGCTCCGAGGACGTGACCTACCGCTACATCCTGATGCCCATGCGGATCTGACCGTTTCACCCGGTCCTTGTCATTCCGAGCGGAGCGAGAACGCCCGCATTTCGCTTTAACCACGGAGTGAAGCGACATGAACTAGCCTTCTCCGGTCAGATCAGCTCGCCCACCCGCCGCATCTTGAACGCGCGAGCTGCGAGCACTCAAAGCTTAGCGACTTCTAACACCCACGCAGAGCCGGGCTCCTTGCCCGGCTTATCTACGTTTGGCGACCGGGTTGCAACACGAACAGCAGGGCGGCAGTCTGGGGAGTCTGTCGCTTCGTCTGGCGCCGCGGAGTTCTGTTCCCTGTTGCAGAACTCTGCGGTGCGAGGCATCCTTTCGCCCTCTCGTACGCTTCAAAAAGCATGTTTCCTCACACTTTGAGCGCTTTGGTTGAAGTCGAAAGCAGTCCCGGCGAATACCCATCTTCGCCCGCACGGAGTGGCTCGATGTCTCCTTCGAAAGAAGGCGAGGGGGGCGAGAGAAAAGATCTTCCATTGCAGGGCTGGAGTTTTCCATGAAACATCGTTGGGCTGGCGTTGTGGCGGTGGCGGCGATAGGGTTGGCGAGCGCGGCCTGGGCGCAGGAGCGGCTCCCGCAGCAGGTCGCGGGCACGTGGAAGATCACTCGCGTTCTACCCGCCCGCTCCGGCGCAGCCTGCTGGTCAGAAAAAGAGGCGCAGCCTCTCGTCGGGTCGCTGCTCGAGTACTCGCAGCACACCATGCGATGGCAGGGCGGCGCGGTCCCGCTCCACGGCGTCACCACCCGCGCGGTCAGCTCAGCCGATCTCGCCGAGGAGGCGCCCGCCGGTGCCGGCCGCGCCGCCCTCACCTTCTCCGATCTCGGTATCCAGGCGAAAGACGTCACCGAGGTCAACCTGCAGCATGCGGACGCCGACATCACCGGCTCGACCACCGAGGTTCCGGGGGACTCCGTGCTGGTTGCCGGTCCGGGCCGTATCGTCGTCAGCGCCTGCGGCGTCTACTTCGAAGCCCGCCGCGTCGCTCCCCGGCCATCCGTCATGACCACCGCAAACTCCGTCGTATCAGGCGGCGGCAAAGGCTAGGCGGGCCAGGCACGACCGAATACGCGAGCGCTCACCACGGAATAATCCCGGAGGTCTCGACGAAGACACCCGACGGTACCTCCTGCTCCAGCAGGGCCACGCGCAGCACCTCGCGGGCGCCTTCTTCCACAGTCTGCGGCCCGCGATGCCCATTGAAGTCCGTCGCCGTAAAGCCCGGATTCACCGAGTTCACGCGGATGCCGGTGTCCTTCAGCTCGCCGGCAAGGTGCACCGTAAACATATTCAGCGCGGCTTTGGTGCCCGCATAGCCGCAGAAGCGATGGGGGTAATATGGCGAGCCGGAATCGCCGGCACGCGTAAGCGAGCCAAGGTCACTCGAGATGTTCAGAATGCTCGCAGCCGCGGACAGCCGCAGCAGCGGCAGAAAGGCCTGTGTCACGCGCACCGGACCGGCTACATTGGTCGCATACGTGCGCTCCATCGCGGCGGGATCGCAGCAGCTCGGCTGGCCGTCGCCGCGGTCGACGATGCCCGCATTGTTGATCAGCACATCGAGCGACTCCGAGCTCTTGCGAAAGCTCGCAACCGCGCGATCGACCGAGCCCTGGTCCGTGACATCCAGCACAAGGTCGCGGACATCCAGCCCCTCGGCGCGCAGAGGCTCCGCCGCCACGCGGCCGCGCACCGCGTCCCGGGCAGCCAGGTAGACAGTGAGCCCGGCCCGGGCAAGGCCGCGAGCGACTTCAAACCCAATCCCTTTGTTGGCTCCCGTAATCACGACGGACTTCTTTGCTGAGGTTGGCATCGATCTCCTCCGGTCAAACGTCTGGCCGGGAACTGGATAGGCAGCGTAGTCCCCGTGCTCTCATTGGATGAAAAAAGCGCGTACCGGTTCACCTTTTGTGGTCAATGCCGGCATCCCCCCGTTGGCGCTACTATGGTTCACGCTCGGTCGGTCGCGGAGCCGTCCGCCGGTAGTTCACGCACCTCCCCGCATCGAGCCCAGGTTAAGACACCTATGACAGATCAGCTCTCTCGCCGCAGCTTTCTCGCGCTCACCTCTGCCGTCGCCGGCGGCGCGCTTCTCGACCTGCCGGGCCACGCGGAGCGGCTATCGCCGGCACCTTCCTCTGCGTCAGCTACTGACGCCTGGCAGGGCAAGCCCGTGCTCGATCTCTCGCGCTCAAAGTACGCGAAGCTCCACCAGGTGCCGGTTAGCGCCGTGCAGATCACCGGCTTCTGGGCGTCGCGGCGGCAGATCAACGTGGCGAGCAGCATCCCGACCATGAAGGCGCAGCTCCTGGAGCACGGCCGCATGGACAACTTCCGCCGGCTCGCGGGCAAGAGCGACGCGCCGCAGCGCGGTCCCGTCTACTCAGACTCCGACATGTACAAGTGGACCGAGGCGGTCGCCTTCACGCTCCAGTCATCCTCGAACCCGGAGCTCCGAGCCTCCACCGACGCGCTCATCCGCGACATGGTCGCCGTGCAGGAGCCGGGCGGCTACCTGAACACCTACTTCGTCGCCGACAAGAAAGTCGAGCGCATGCGGCAGCACACGCAGGAGGTCGGCCACGAGCTCTATTGCATGGGCCACTTTCTGCAGGGCGCCATCGCCTACTACCGCGCCACCGGCGATCGCACCATGCTCGATGCCGGCATTCGCTTCGTCGACAACTTCCTTCTGCCCAACTATGGTCCCGGACCCACGCAGACCCCGATCATCGCCGGTCATCCCGAGATCGAGATGGCGCTGATCGAGCTCTACCGCACCACGGGGAACCGGAACTATCTCGAGCTCGCCGGCTACATCCTCCAAGGGGACACGCGCTGGACCATCAAGCCGGAGCTGGAGACCTACATGTTCTGCGGCAGGCCCTTCCCCACGCGGACCAAGCTTGAGGGCCACGCCGTCCGTGCCATGTACGCCTGCTGCGGCGCAACGGACTACTTCCTCGAGACCGGCGATCCGGCCTACTGGAAGACGCTGAACACGCTGTGGAGCGATCTCTCGGCGCACCAGATGTACGTCACCGGCGGCGTCGGCGCACGCGCGGAGGGCGAGGCCTTCGGCGATGCCTACGAGCTGCCGAACGCGCGCGCCTACGGCGAAAGCTGCGCCGCGATCGGCAACATGATGTGGAACACCCGCATGCTCGCCGCGTCCGGCGAGGCCCGCTTCACCGACGTCATCGAGCGCGCCCTCTACAACGGCATCAACTCCGGCATGTCGCTCGATGGCACACTCTACTGCTACCGCAATCCCCTCGCCTTCGAGCCCGCAAGCGGCGACATCATTCGCAACCCCTGGTACGACACCACCTGCTGCCCGCCCAATCTCGAACGCACCTTCGCCTCGCTACCGGGCTACGTCTACTCCACCAGCCGCGAGGGAGTCTACGTCCACCTGTACGACGCGAACGAGATGAGCTGGCACCTTGAAGACGGGACTGGCCTCCGCATGACGCAGGCAACCAGCTACCCCTGGGCAGGCGACGTTCATCTCACCGTCTCGCCCGCGCAGCCGAAGGACTTCACCGTCTTCGTCCGCATCCCCGCGTGGTCCCAAACCAACCGCGTGCGCGTCAACGGCAACGTGATCGAGGGAGCCACCCCCGGCGAGTATCTCGCCATTCACCGGCGATGGAGCGCAGGCGATCGCATCGAGCTCGCCTTCGACATGACCCCGCGCGTCCTCCGCGCCAACCCCGCCGTGGCAGAGGACGTCGGCAAGGTCGTGCTGCAGCGCGGCCCCATCGTCTTCTGCATGGAGGATCTCGATCAGACGATCCACGCACAGCAGCGTAACCTCGGCGACTTCGTCGCGCACGGAACCGGCGAGACCAAGGCCCGCTTCGAGCCGGCCCTGCTCGGCGGCATCACCGTCCTCGAACATCCAGGGTCGCTCCGTCCCGCCGAGCCGCACGCCGCGCTCTACGAGCCCGCATCGCCGGAAGCAGGCATGGCCGAGCCCATCACGCTCACGCTCATTCCCTACTACGCCTGGGCCAACCGCAGCCCCAGCGCTATGCAGGTCTGGATCCCGGAAAAGCAGGCGTGATCGCACCCTTGTAGTCTGTGTCTCTATCGGTTACAAATCGGACCGGCCCGCTTTGATCGAAATCGCAGGAGAAACTCACCAGCAAGCGGAGTCTCCCAGCCACGAACCTGCTACGCCCCCAGCACCCGCGCCGCATCCTTCGCAAAATACGTCACAAGGAACTCCGCGCCCGCACGCCGCAGCCCCACCAGCGACTCCATCATCGCCCGCTCCGGCTCCAGCCATCCCCGCTCGAACGCCGCATGCAGCATCGCGTACTCGCCCGACACCTGGTACGCCCCCATCGGCACCTCAAACCGCGTCCGCGCCTCACGGATTACATCGAGATACGGCATCCCCGGCTTCATCAGCAGCATGTCCGCGCCCTCCGCCAAATCCTGTTCAATCTCCCGCATCGCCTCGCGCAGGTTCGCCCCATCCATCTGGTAACTGCGTCGATCGCCAAACTGCGGCGCCGAGTCCGCCGCCTCACGAAACGGTCCATAGAACGCACTCGCAAACTTGGCTGCGTAACTCAGGATCGGCGTGTCCGTCTTGCCGGCAGCATCAAGCGCCGCCCGCATCGCCCCCACGCGCCCGTCCATCATGTCGCTCGGCGCCACAACGTCCGCCCCCGCCGTCGCCAGCGACGCCGCCGTCCGCGCCAGCAGCGGCAGGCTCGCATCGTTCTCCACATGCGCATGCTCGCCATCCCTGGCCACCACGCCGCAGTGCCCATGGCTGGTGTACTCGCACAGACACACATCCGCAATCAGCACCAGGCCATCAAGCGCCCGTTCGCGCTTCAGCGCCCGCAGTCCCTGCTGCACGATCCCGTCCGCCGCCCACGCGCCAGAGCCCTGCTCATCTTTCTCCGCCGGCAGTCCAAACAGCAGCAGCCCGCCCAGCCCCAGCGCCGCGCACTCCCGCGCCTCCTTCACCGCCTCATCGAGCGACAGGTTGAACACTCCGGGCATCGACCCGATCGGCTTCCGCACGCCCTCACCCGGCACCAGAAACAGCGGATAGATCATCTGCCCCGGCCGCAGATACGTCTCCCGCACCAGCCCTCGCAACGCCTCGGTCCGCCGCATGCGCCGCAGCCGTGTCACTGGAAATTCCATACGACCATTCTACGGCGCAGCCTCCCGTCCACAGCGCGGCTCCACCCTTCGGCGCAGCCCACATCGCCGGCACACCGCCGTCCCGCATCGAACGCTCCATGCTTCCCCGCGCGTTTCTCTCGCTGGCCGTCGTCGCCACTCTCCCGCTCTCCGCGCAGCAGCCTTCCTCGGCACGCCCGGCGCCCACCCGCCTGCACTCCCTCCTTGTGCTCTCAAAGAAGAACCACACCCTTGCCATCGTCGATCCCACCTCGCTCAAGGTCCTCGCCACCGTCCCCGTCGGCAACGACCCGCACGAGGTCATCGCCTCCGCCGACGGCTCCACCGCCTTCGTCTCGAACTACGGCTTCGGCGCCTACAACACCCTCGCCGTCGTCGACCTCATCCACCAGTCAGCGCTTCCCGCGATTGACCTCGGCGCCTTGCGGGGCCCGCACGGCCTCACCTTCGTCGACGGCAAAGTCTGGTTCACCGCCGAGCAGGCCAAGGCCATAGCCCGCTACGATCCCGCCACCCACCACGTCGATTGGATCCTCGGCACCGGCCAGAACCGCACCCACATGCTCTTGGTCGCGCCCGACCTCAGCCGCATCGTCACCGCCAACGTCAACTCCGCCACCATCTCGCTCTTCGAGAAAGCGCAGATGCCGCCGCTAGGCTCCGGCGGACCACCGCCCGTGCCCGAAAGCTCCGCCCTGACTGTCTCTCAGGGCTCCGCGCCCGAGTCGTCTTTCCACGAGACTACGCCGCCGCCCCCGGGCCCACCGCCCGGACCGCCCCAGGAAGACTGGAGCGCCACCGTCATCCCCGTCGGCCGCGGCTCCGAAGGCTTCGACATCTCCCCCGACAGGAGAGAGATCTGGGTCGCCAACGCCGGCGATCGCACCCTCTCCATCATCGACGTCGCGCAGAAAAAAGTCGTCGCCACCCTGCCTGACGCCATCGAGCACGCCAACCGACTCAAGTTCACGCCCGACGGCAAACACGTCCTCATCTCCTCGCTCGGCGGCACCGCCCTCACCGTCTACGACGTCGCCACCCGCAAGCCCATCAAGCAGCTCGATCTCGGCAAAGGCGCCGCCGGCATCCTCATCGAACCCACCGGCCGCCGCGCCTTCGTCTCCTGCTCACCCGACAACTACGTCGCCGTCATCGACCTTTCCACCCTCACCGTCATCGGCCGCATCGACGCCGGCGGCGAACCCGACGGCCTCGCCTGGTCCACCCGCCCCTAACGCCTCAGCCCCTGTAAGTTGTCATTCCGACCCCGAGCGGAGCCGAAGGGGAGGAACCCCCGCACTTCGCCTCTCTCGACGGAGCGTAGCGGCGCGAACACCTCCCTCGTCACAGACCCATCTCCCCCAGCCCCGGATGCTCCTCCGGCCGCTTTCCCAGCTCCCACCGGAACTTCCGCTCCGCCTCCGTGATCGCGAGATCGTTGATGCTCGCATGCCGCGCCCGCATCAGCCCGTTCTCCGCAAACTCCCAGAGCTCATTGCCGTACGACCGAAACCACTGCCCCTCCGCATTGCGGCACTCATAACAGAACCGCACCGCCATCCGGTTCTCCTTGTTGCCCCACAGCTCCTTCACCAGCCGGTACTCCAGCTCGCGCTCCCACTTCTTCGTCAAAAATGCAACGATCTCCGCGCGCCCGTTCACAAACTCCGTCCGGTTTCGCCAGCGCGAGTCCTCCGTGTACGCCAGCGCCACGGCCTCCGGGTCGCGCGAGTTCCATCCATCCTCCGCTGCCCGAACCTTCTGCAACGCGGTCTCGGTTGTGTACGGCGGAAACGGCGGTCGTTGTTCCATGGCAGATCTCCTTTCGCTCAGCCTAAGACCACGCCCGCCCTCGCGTCATCTCTTTCGTCCATCCGTCCTCCAAAAAACATCTCCCGCGCAGGCCCGCTCCTTCGCATCCCATCCAGTAGGAGATCCGACACATGAGCCTCAAAGACGTCCTGATCGACGAGCTTCGCGACCTGTACAGCGCTGAAAACCAGCTGGTGAAGGCCCTGCCAAAAACCGTAAAAGGCATCTCTGACCCTGGCATGAAGGCCACCCTCAAGGAGCACCTCGAACAGACCAGGGGCCAGGTCCTGCGCCTGCGCGAGGTCTTCAGCCACATCGGCAAAAAGCCCACCGGCGAGCACTGCAGCGGCATGGAAGGCTGCATCAAGGAAGTCACCGAGGCCCTCGAAAAAGACGAGAAGGGCGCCCTCAAAGACGCCGGTATCCTCGGCGCCTCGCTCCGCGTCGAGCACTACGAAATTGCCGGCTACACTGCCGCCATCGCCATCGCCAAGGCCCTCAAGGAGAAGGAAATTGTCACTCTCCTCACCGAGACCCTGAAAGAAGAGACCGCCGCCGCCAAGAACGTCCTCGGCGGAGCCCCGTCCGTCCTCAAACAAGCCGCCACCCAGGAAGACGAGGACGAGGACGAGGAAGAAGAGGAAAAGAAGAAGGATCCCGAAGAGAAAGAGTCCGAGCAGAAGAGCGAAGAGGACGAAAAGGAAGCCGCTCCCGAGCTCGAAGGCGCCGCCCCGCCAAAGAAGTCCCGCAAATAACGATGATTCCCGGTCACAAATCTCGAAGGCCCTCCATCGCGAGGGCCTTCCGCACACCAGCTTCCAGAGTCTGCCATTTCAGCCCTGACCGAAGAGATTGTTATTCCGAGGCGCAGCCGAGGAACCTCCGCGTTCGCTCTTAACCACGGAGCGAAGCGCCGCAACACCCTCCTTCACCCCACCAAACCGGCCCCGCCGCGATCCCCGTATCCTAGAAGACGTGCAGTTCGAACCCATCCCCGACCCCCTCCGCGAACTCAGCGCCGCGTCGCTCGAGTGGCCAAAGCTTCGCGAGCTCCTCGCCCGCCGAACCACCTCCACCGTCGGCCGCGACCGCATCCTCGCCCTCGAGCCCACCGCCAACCTCCCCTGGATCACCCTCCAGCAGGACCGCATCGACGAGATCCGCAACCTCATCGCCAGCGGCACGCTCTTCGCCTTCGCCGGCGTCTTTGACCCCGAAGATCTGCTCGCCAAGTCCCGCGTCCCCGGCGCCGCCCTCGAGTCCCTCGATCTCCTTCATCTCCTCACCCTCGCCGAGCTCGCCGAGGCCTGGCGCGTCCTCGCCGCCGAGCCGCCCCACTCCGTCGCCCCCCGCTGGTCTGCGACCACAGCACTGTCGCAGCCTGTTCTTGACGCGCACTTCGCCCCGCTCCTCCACGCCCTCCAGGGCAAGATCGAACCCGACGGCTCGCTCTCTGACGATGCCAGCCCCGAGCTCGCCCGCATCCGCCGCGCCCTGGAGCGCCAGCACCGCACCATCCAGGATTCCCTCCGCCGGAGTCTCCGGGCCATTACCGAGACGGGCGCAATTCAGGACGAGCTCATCACCGTCCGCGGCGACCGCTTCACCATCCCTGTCAAAACCGAGCAGCGCCGCAAGGTCGCCGGCGTCATCCACGGCTCGTCCTCTACCGGCCAGACCGTCTTCATCGAGCCTATGGAGACCGTCGAGGCGAACAACGACCTCCTCCGCCTGCTCGACGAAGAGCAGTCCGAGATCCACCGCATCCTCGTCTCCATGACCCGCATCGTCGGCCTCCATGCCGACACCCTGCTCGCCGCCGCCTCCGTCCTTGCTGAGCTCGATAGCCTCACCGCCCGCGCCCGCTTCGCCGATCAGCTCGATTGCCTTCGGCCCACCCTCACCACCGGCGGCGAGTCCATCACCCTCCGCAGCGCCCGCCATCCCCTCCTCGCCATGCGCCTCGCCGAGCAGGGCGTCCCCCTCATCCCGCTCACCCTCATCCTTGAGGGCGGCGCCCGCCAGCTCATCATCTCCGGGCCGAACACCGGCGGCAAAACCGTCGGCCTTAAGACCCTCGGCCTGCTCGCCCTCATGGCCCAGGCCGGCCTTCCCGTGCCTGCCACCGAGGCCTCGCTGCCGGTCTTCGACGCCGTCTTCGCCGACATCGGCGACGCCCAGTCGATCGAGCGCAACCTCTCCACCTTCTCCGCCCACATCACCAACGTCGACCACATCACCCGCGAAGCCGGGCCCGATTCGCTCATCCTCCTCGACGAGCTCGGCTCCGCCACCGACCCCGAAGAGGGCGCCGCGCTCGCCGTCGCCATCGCCGGACACTTCCTTCGCCGCCGCGCCTGGTCACTCATCTCCACCCATCTCAACGCCCTCAAGATCTACGCCGCCAACAACACCCCAGGCGTCGTCAACGCCGCCGTCGGCTTCAACCAGGAGACACTCAGCCCCACCTACGAGCTCCGCCTCGGCGTCCCCGGAGCCTCCGCCGGCCTCAACATCGCCGCCCGCCTCGGCCTGGCCCCAAACATTATTGAAGACGCCCGCGCCAACCTCTCCACCCAGACCGCCGACATCGGCGCCTTCCTCGATCAGCTCCACGCCCAGCTCGCCGCCGCCAATGAAGAGCGCGCCCATCTCCGCCGCCGCGAGCACGAAGTCCGCATGGAACGCGAGCGCCTCGACGCCGAAGGCCGCACCGAGATCAAGCAGCGCACCCGCGAGCTCGAAACCAAACTCAACGGCCTCATCACCGATTTCGAGTCCCAGCTCAAAGACACCGTCAAGGCCATCGACGACAAGACCCTCGCCGGCAAGATCGCCCGCGACTCCGCCCTTCGCATGGCCCGCCTCCGCCGCGAGTTCTCCGAGCAGTTCACCACCACCGTCTCCGAGCACACCAGCACCGGCAAGCCCGCCGCCAATCAGAAACCCAAGGTCAAAACCCTCAAGCCCGGCGACCTCGTCCACCTCAAGACCCTCAACCGCGAGGCCCGCATCACCCGCCTCATCGACGATCGCAACCTCGAGGTCTCCGTCGGACAGCTCAAGATGCGCGTCACCCGCGACGACATCGCCGGCCACACCCCCATCGCCAACCCGCTCGCCGCCGCCCGCCGCCGCGCCAACATCTCGGTCACCACCACCTCCGGCATCGACACCGAATCCTACGTTCCGCTCGAGCTCAACGTCATCGGCCGCACCGCCGATGAGGCCGAAGGCGAAGTCGAGCGCTACATCGACCAGGCCTTCCTCGCCGGGCTTCCCCGCGTCCGCATCGTCCACGGCACCGGCATGGGCATCCTCCGCCGCACCCTGCGCGAGTACCTCAAGCGCCACCCCCACGTTACCGCCGTCACTGAGCCCCCGTTCAACGAGGGCGGCCAGGGAGCCACCCTCGTCGATCTCCGGCAATGACCTACTCCTGCAGCAGCACCGCCACTCCTTCCAGGTTGTCCATCCCCTCCGCGCGCATGTACGCCATCATCGTCTGCAGAAACGAGGCATCATGCTCCACCTCGCGCGCAAACGACTGCACCGTCCGCACCACCTCGTCCGCCCCGAACGCCCCCCGATACCGCCCGGCCACCCCGGTCAACAGCCCCTTCACCCACGCGAACTGCGTCGCCAGCAACAGGTACTCCGCCACGATCGACCGCGGTTCAGACCTCTGCCCGCCCTCGCTCCCAAACGGAAACAGGTTCCCGAACACGTAGTTCAGCAGGTAGTTCTCGAGCATCTCCGGGTGCCGCGCAAAGAAGGGCTGAACGTACCGCTCGCTCGCCTCCCGGTAGCGTGCCAGATCGTCTCCCGTCGCCTCGCCCGGCCTCGAGCCGATACCCTCAATGAACGCCCAGTACGTCTCCTGAAACCTCGCCCCGCATCCCTTCATTGCAATGCGTTGGTTCGTCAGCCACAGAATTGCGTTCAGCTGCACCGCCGGCTGCGCGCCCAGCGCTGCAAACTCCGCCACGCCCCAGTCGCTCCCGAGCACGCGGCCGTACTCCGCCATCATCGCTGGAATCGCTGCCGCAGCCTCCTCCGTCTCGATCGCCTGCAGCTGCAGGCACAGATACCCCAGCAGCAGCACCCGCTGCCACAGCGGCCGTGACCGGTCCCGTATCGTCGCCACCACGCCCTCACGGATCACGCCGAAGTGCGCAAACGGCTTGTACGGCAAGCCCGGCCCGTTCGTCCCCAGGTGAAACGTATTATCCGTGCGGAACCCGCCGCCAAACAGATCGCCCTCCCGGTCCATCAGCCCCGGCTCGAGCAGCACCGTTCGCGCCGCCTCCGGGCACGACATCATCAGCGACCCCTCCATCTGCCCTTCCACCCGGTTCAGCACCCGCGGGTAAATCGAGCAGGTCGCCGACAGCATCGCCGCCCCATACTCCTTTTGGATCCCGCACAGCCGGTCCGCCCCAAAGAACGCACACAGCCCGGTCTCCTTCGGCCGAATCTCCGCAAACATCTCCTCCGGCGACCCAGCCGGCCGCAGCGCCACGGACGCCGCCACCACCGCGCCCAGCCGCTCCGGCGGAAACTGCACATACTGTGTGTAGGTTCCGCGATCCAGCGGAATCCGCCACCCCCGGCAGCAGTGGTCCTCGCACGCCGGCCCGATGCACGCAAATCCGGCTGCATAGGTCGGCCCTCTCCCTTTGCCCGCCATGCCCTCTCCCTGCTAGTGTCCGTCCTTTTCACGCTACACCGCCGTCGGCGAAAGTAAGCTCTCTCCTGCCTCGGTCCAGCGCTCCGTCCACTCTCCGGGATAACCTCTTCCACCTCCGCCGTCGGCCATCAGCTAGCATGTTGGGCAATGCCCGCGCCCGATCCTCAACTCGCCCGCAGCGCGGTCCTGCGCCTCTTCAACCACAATCAGATCTACCTGCTGCTCGGCGCCGCCATCACGACCATTGGCCTGCTCGCCGCCTTCTTCGCCCTGCTTCGCCGCCGCCGCGCCGATTCCCTCCTGCTCTGGTTCGCCCTCTTTGCCATCCTCTACGGCGTCCGGGTCGACCTCAACTACCAGCTCATCCGCGCCCTCCACGTGGACGCCCCACTCTTCACCCGCATCCGCGCCGCCGTCGGTTTCCTCGTCCCCGTCCCCGCCTTCTTCTTCTTCCGCCGTCTCGATCTCATCGGCCGCATCACCAGCCTCCTCGCCGTCGTCATCGCGCCCATCTCCGTCTCGCTTGCCCTCCTTGCCCTCATCGTCGGTCCGCGCGATGCCTTCTCCCATCTCAACAACTACGTCATCACCGCGGCTCTCCTGCTCATCGTTCTCGGCCTTCTACGCGCCGGCAGGGCGGCCTCGCCCGACGCCACCCTCATCCGCCGGGCTCTCCTCGTCTTCACCGTCTGCGCCCTCGTCAGCAACATCTCCGACTTCTTCACTGACATCTACGACATTGAGCCCTTCAGCCTGCTCATCCTGCTCGCTGCCCTCGGCATCGTCGCCGCGCGCCGCACCTTTGCCACCGAGCAGCAGCTCACCGAACTCAATCGCGAGCTCGAAATCGCCCGCGACATCCAGCTCTCCATCCTCCCCGCCGCCTTCCCCGAGTCCCAGGTCTTCCACGTCGCCGCCCGCTACCTCCCCATGACCGCCGTCGCCGGCGACTTCTACGACTTCTTCCTCCTCGGCCCCCATGCCGCCGGCCTCCTCATCGCCGACGTCTCCGGCCACGGCGTTCCCGCCGCCCTCATTGCGTCCATGGTCAAGCTCGCCGCCGCCTCCGGTCGCGACCACGCCGCCGATCCCGCCCGTCTTCTGTCCGGCATCAATCACGCCCTCCTCGGCAACACCCAGAGTCAGTTCGTCACCGCCGGCTACGTCTACCTCGACGCTGCCGCCCGCGAGCTCCGCTACGCTGCCGCCGCCCATCCGCCCCTGCTGCTCCTCCGCGACGGCGAAGTCACCGCCATCACCGAAAACGGTCTCATGCTCGCCGCCTTTGACTTCGCCGCCTACACCACGCTCACTCGGCCGCTCCATCCCGGCGACCGCCTCGTCCTCTACACCGATGGCCTGCTCGAAGCCGCCAGCCCCCACGGTGAAGAGTTCGGCCCCGAGCGCCTCGCCGCTCTCGTCTGCGCAACCGCCACCCTTCCCCCCAGCGTCGCCGTCGACCGCATCGTCACCGCCGTCGGGCAATGGGCCGCCGCCCAGAACGATGACCTCACCGTCGTCCTCTGCGACTTCACCGCCTGAGCGTCCGCGCCTCACCAGGCCGCAGCCTCCGCGCGCATGCGACAAGGCCGCGTCTGGTATGGTGCCGTTACACCGTCCAGGAGATCCTCGCCTTGCCCATGCGCTCCCTCGCCCTTGCTGTCTCCGTCGTCTCGCTCGTCGTCCTGCCGCTGGCGGCTCAACAACAACGGCCAGAGCTCACCCCCGAGCAGACCGCCGCGCTCATCGAGAAGCGTGAAGCCGTAGAGCACCAGCTCGAAGCCATCGCCGTCATCGATCGCAAGGTGATGGTGCCCATGCGCGACGGCAAGCGCATGGCGGCCGACATCTACCGGCCCAAGGACACCTCAAAGAAATATCCGATCATCTTCAGCCGGACCCCCTACAACTTCAACTTCTGGGACGTGAAGCTTGGCACCTGGCGCGACATGACCCAGGAGCTCGACGCCGTCAAGCGCGGCTATGTTCTCGTCGAGATGAACGAGCGTGGCCACTTCTTCTCGGAAGGCGACTACGACATCCTCGGCGCGCCCCTCACCGACGCCGACGACCAGTTCACCTGGATGGCCTCGCAGCCCTGGACCACCGGCAAGATCGGCCTCATCGGCTGCTCCTCCACCGCGGAATGGCAGCTCGCCGCCGCCTCGCTCGGCAACAAGGCCCTCACCACCATCATCCCGCAGAGCTTCGGCGCCGGCGTCGGCAAGGTCGGCCCCTACAACGAGCAGGGCAACTGGTATCGCGGCGGCGCCGTCCAGATGCTCTTCATCGACTGGCTCTACGGCGAGCAGAACCAGGTGCGCCCGCAGTTCCCGCCCGACACCTCGCAGGCCGATCTCATCGCCGCCTCCAAGCTCTTCGACCTCGCTCCGCAGCTGCCCCACATCGACTGGGCCAAGGCCTTCGAGCATCTGCCGGAGAAAGATCTCATCTCCGCCGTCGGCGGCCCCAAGGGCATCTTCTCGGACACCATGCGCAACACCTCCGGCGGCGCCATGATCGAGCGCACCCCCAGCGATCCCGCCTGGCGCAAAGGCGGCATCTGGCAGTCCGACACCATGCCCATCAACGTTCCCGGCTTCTGGTTCATGACCTGGTACGACGTCTCCACCGGCCCCAACCTCGCCGCCTATAACTTCGTCCGCGACCACGCGAAGGGTGAGCTCGCCGACGAACAGTACGCCGTCATCGCCCCCACCCTGCACTGCGGCTACAAGCGCGCCACCGAGCACACCGTCGTCGGCGAGCGCGACATGGGCGACGCCCGCCTCGACTACGACAGCATGACCTACGCCTGGTTCGATCACTTCCTTAAGGCCGAAGACAACGGCTTCCTCCAGAAGACGCCGAAAGTGCAGTACTACACCATGGGCCTCAACAAGTGGCAGCACGCCGAGACCTGGCCGCCACAGGGCGCGAAGACTGAAGTCCTTGACCTCGCGAGCAACGGTCACGCCAACACCCTCGCCGGCGACGGCACCCTCACCCCACACCCCGGCACTGACCCGAAGAGCCTCCTCCAGTTCGCCGGCAGCCCATCTTCGACGCGCGGGACGGGCCGCCAGCTCACCGACCTCCCCGACACCTTCACCTACGACCCCCTGCACCCCACCCCCAGCTACGGCGGCAATGTCTGCTGCGCCGCCAATACCATCCCCGGCAACGGCGGCGCGCTCGATCAGCGCAAGATGGAGAACCGTGACGACATCCTCGTCTACACCTCCGCCCCCCTCGCCAAACCCGCCGAGATCTCCGGACCCGTCATCGTGACGTATTACGTCTCCGCTGACGTGAAGGACACCGACGTCACCGCCAAGCTCATCGACGTCCTTCCCGACGGCACCGCCTACAACCTCGACGAGACCATCCAGCGCCTGCGCTACCGTGACGGCGACAGGGAGGTCGTCTGGCTCGAGAAAGACAAGGTCTACAAGGTCACGCTAACCCCCATGGTCACCTCCAACCTCTTCGGCGCTGGCCACCGCATCCGCCTGGAGGTCGCCGGCGCCAACTTCCCCCGCTTTGACCGCAACCTGAACACTGGCGGCAACAACTTCGACGAGATCTCCGCCATCACCGCCCACACCTCCATCCACCACTCCGAGAAGTACCCCAGCACCCTCACCCTCACGGTCGCGCCCCCGCATCCATAACGACACTCCCGCGGTCAGCCCACAGGCATGTCCCCTGTGTCATCATCCTTTTGGTTGATCTCAGATTTTTTCAGCGTTTGTTGATTGACAAGCAACCTCAGGACCAGCTACCGTCTGTTCCTTACTGGTTACGTTTCCACCTTTGCCGCGGAGCGGTCTGCCGTTCCAACGCGTTTTCGGAGGTTGTATGCAAAGTTTCAAGCGTTTACGGGTGGCCGCCGTGTGTCTGCCCCGTCCGAGTCTCAGGCTTTGGAAGCCGCTCACCGCAGCGGTTCTCCTCTCCTGCACCGCCCCTTACATCCTCGCCCAGGCCCAGAGCGGCGTCACCGGAACCATCACAGATAACTCCGGCGCTATCATCCCCGGAGCCAATGTCACCATTACCAACAACAGCACCCAGACCACCCAGAAGACCGTCACCAGCTCCTCCGGCACCTACGCCGCGACTGGCCTGCTCCCTGGCCGCTACACCATTACGGTCGTAGCCGCCGGCTTCAGCAAGACCATCAAGGACCAGGTCAACATCGAGGTCGCCACCCAGGCCACCATTGACATCACCCTCAGCGCCGGCGGCAGCGACACCACCGTCGAGGTCACCACCCCCAGCATCGCGCTCAATACCACCGCTCCCGAGCTCGGCACCACCATCGAGCCCGCCGTCGTCGCCGCCCTTCCCACCGCCATTGGCAGTGGTCGTGGCCGTCAGATCGACAGCCTGCAGTTCCTTGCGCCCGGCACCCAGGGCACCACCTTCTCGCACCGCACCAACGGCGGCGTCGACTTCCAGACCGAGATCGTCTTCAACGGCATCCCCATCACCCAGTCCGAGACTGAGGGCTACCAGACCGGCATCAATCCCCCCTTCGAGCTGGTGAATGAGTTCCGCGTTGAGCGCTCCACCTTCTCCGCTCAGTTCGGTCTCGCGCAAGGTGCCACCACCTATCAGATGGCCTCCGGTGGCAATGCGCTCCATGGCGACGCCTTCTTCATCAACCGCAACGAGTACTTCGACGCGACCAGCCGCTTCGCGCCAACCGGCCCTGACGGCCGGCCCCACACCCCCGTGGATCGTGAGAACAACTACGGCTTCACCGTCGACGGCCCAGTGGTCATTCCTCATCTCTACAACGGCAAAGACCGCACCTTCTTCCACTTCTCGCTGGACTTCGGCAAGCAGAACCAGACCAACATCAACATCGGCACGGTTCCCACGGTCCTTGAAAAGGGCGGCGACTTCTCCGACTTCGTCGACTCGAACGGCAAGCTGATCACCATCTATGATCCGCAGACCGGCCTGCCGTTCCCCGGAAACAAGATCCCTCAGTCCCGCTTTAGCGCCGTGTCGCAGACCATCCTCCCGCTGATTCCGGATCCGGATCGATCGGGCGTCACCTCGAACAAGTCCGCCGTCCCGAACGCCTTTCCGAACGTGGCGCACGTCTTTGGCTTCGTGGTCGATCACAACATCACCCAGAAGCAGTCCATTCACTACACCGAATGGCGTAACTCCTACACCAGCAGCGGCTTTGACTACGATCCGATCGTCGGCACGGACAACCCGCTGCAGAGCGTCAAGAACAATCCGGCCATCGGCTCCATCTTCCTGCTCAACTACACCAACGCCGTCACCCCCAGGCTCGTTGCCACCGCCGGCTTCGCTTGGGCCGGTGAAATCGGCAACCAGTTCAACGTCAAGAAGGGCATCAGCTTCCCCGGAACCGTGACCAGCCCCATCTCACCCACCTTCCCCAACATTCAGTTCAACGGGACCAACGCGCCTACCGACTTCGGAACGCAGAGCGGCTGGGGCAACTCGGTAAATCGCAAGCTGGGTCTCACCTTCGTCAATAACTGGCTCTGGACGAAAGGTCGCCACACCCTGAACATCGGTGGAGAAGTTCGGCGCTCCTACCAGGATGACAACGAGTGCCAGGCCTGCGGTGGTCAGTTCAACTTCAGCCAGGCAACCACCTCAGCGCCAAGTGCTACCTCTCCTGACCTCTTCAGCTCTCAGGGAAGTTCGTTCGCCAGCTTTCTCCTCGGTCAGGTCGACAGCGCGGATCGCATCTTTGCCAACGAGCTGAAGCTCCGCAATCTCTCCTTCTCGCCCTACATCCAGGACGACATCAAAGTTACCCCGAAGCTCACGGTCAACGCGGGATTGCGCTGGGACATCATGCGGCCGTTCACGGAGATCAAGAATCAGATCGTCTATCTCAATCAGACCGCGGCGAATGCGGCCGCCGGTAACCTTCCGGGTGTGGCCAACCAGTTCGGGCAGAATGGCGCTCCGGAACGGGCGGACATTCATTGGAAGAACTTCGGTCCTCGCCTCGGTGCGGCCTACGCCGTGACCAACAAGACCGTGCTGCAGGCGGGTTACAGCTTGGCCTTCCTCAATGGTGGCGCCTATGAGTACGGCACCAGCAAGGTCGCGACCTCCTATGGCAACCTGCTGCAGGGCTCGTTCAACGCCAACAGTACCGGCACCAACACCCCTGGGTACGGCTCCTGGGATGCGTCTCCGCTTCCGGCTCCGCCCCCGGGCGTTCTCAGCCCCAGCCTCGGTCTCGGCACCACCATCCGTGCCTTCGATCCGGCAAAGAGCGGTCGCGCCCCTTACGTCCAGCAGTGGAACTTCAACGTCCAGCATCAGCTGCCGTGGAATACCTTCCTGCAGGTCGCCTATCTCGGCAACCGGGTCCTTCACCTCAACAGTCAGCTCAACCCCATCAGCCAGCCGAATCCGTCCATCCTGCAGTACGGCTCGCTGCTCTCAAGGCAATTCAACATCCCGGGAGATGCGGCAGTTCTCACTGCCAACGGGTTCAACGCTCCATACGCGGGATTTGCCACCGACCTGGGCGGCTCTTCGACGCTCGCTCATGCGCTGTCGCCGTTCCCGCAATACTCGAACGTCTATAACAACTTCGATCTGAGCGGCGCGGCGAACTACAACGGCTTCCAAGCCAGTGTGGAGAAGCGCTTCTCGAACGGCCTCTCCTTCCTCACCTCCTACACTCTGTCGAAGACCATGGCGAACGTCGACAGCGGCTTCACCACCTTCGCGCAGCTCCCTGAGAACAAGTACAACCAGAAGGCGGAGTGGGCGGTCAGTGACAACGACATCCGCAACAACGTCAAGGCCAGCGGAACCTATGAGCTGCCAATCGGTCCAGGGAAGTCTTTCCTGAACAACAAGGGCGTTACCGGCCAGATCCTCGGTGGCATCCAGGTTGGCTTCATCCTGCAGTACTACGGTGGCACACCGGTCAATCAGCTCCTCGAGCAGAACAGCAACCCACTTGGCTGCGCGGGCTGCTTCAACCGCCCGAATGTCGCAACCGGTGTCAGCCGCAAGACCCTCGGTTATGGCCATCCTAGCTTCGTCAACAACAGCGGCCAAAGCACCAATACGGTCTTCACCACCAACGCGTTCGTTGCCACCGGCGCGTTTGAGCTGGGCAACGCAGTCCGCAACTACACGGAGCTTCGTAACCCCGCTTACTACGACGAAGACATCAACGCCTCCAAGAAGTTTGCCCTCGGCGAGAAGGTCAGCCTAAGCCTGCAGATGACCTACTTCAACATCTTCAACCGCACGCAGTACAACACTCCAAACGTCGCATTCGGTAACGGTAACTTCGGAACCATCTCAGCCGGCCAGCAGAATATGCCCCGGCAAGGACAGATCCAGGGAACCGTCAACTTCTAACACCCACCCCGCAGCGAGGAAAAGGCCGAGCCGGCATCATCGGTTCGGCCTTTCCTTTGCCCCTTGGCGTACTCACCGGCTCAGCTAAGTATCATGAAAGCAGCGGACCTAGCGATCGGAATGAGGCTTCCCGCAATGCCAAAGGCTCAGCAGCACAAAGCTCCCTAGCGCTCGATGCGAACCCACCAACTGCTGAATCTAAGTCCGCGAGGGGCTCTTCACCTGCCGGTAGCCTGACCGCAACCATCCTCCCGACAGGAGACGGATGGGAAGAAAGTCGCTCAGCAGCACCGCTCGGATCCCCGGGGTAGGGAGCGGTACAGATCTAACTGTCCTGCTCTGAAGACTTTACGGAGCAAGTAGGAGGGGGGAGTGTACCCAGCCAGCTAGGAACCCATCGAGCTGGTCACCCATCGCGCTCCAGGAACAAACGCCGTGGGTTCCCAGGCGTCAGTCCGCGCCACAGCAGTGAGGCAGACGCGAGACGCACGCAGGTGAGAAGCGAGGCGTGCAACCAGACGCAGAAATGCCCTGGCCGCACCCGGCTCTCGCCGGCACGGCCAGGGCATCAGGACCCGGCGCCTAAGGCTTGGGTCCGTCTTCCTGCTCTACCTCTTTGCCCTCACCCGGGAAAGGCCAGGTGCGGTTCAGCGGCTGCGTTGCCTCACGCACCTCCTTCGGCACCTTCTCGATCTTCAGGTTCTCGAGCACGTGAACTCCCAGCTTGCCCGCGCTCGCCAGATCGATATCCCCGTCGTGGTCAAAGTCCCCGAACACAAACTGTGTCCCCGCACTCGCCGTCCCATTCACTGACAGCGCATACCGCGTGAAGAGTGGGTCAGACGCACTGTCCGCGATCCTCATGCTGCCTCCCCCACCAGTTGTCGTGGCGGGCTTCTGCTTGCCCGTGTGGAACTGAGCCGCGGTCGGCAGCTTATAGGCATACACCACCACCGGATCGTACGACCCCGGATCATTCCCGGCATGCCCCCGGTACCGCTTGCCCGTAATCAGCTCCGGCACCCCGTCCCCGTCAATGTCCACCAGCGCCAGCGCATGCGACTGCGAGAAGGATTCATCAATCGTATGCCGCGTCCACGTCGGATGCTCCTTCGATCCGCCCTGCTCCAGCCAGTAGAGCCCGTACCCATGCCCCTGGCCGTAGATCAGGTCCAGCTTCCCATCATGGTTCACGTCATAGCCGAGGATCGGAAACCCGGTGTCGCCCAGATCCCAGTCCGCGTGCCACTGCCACTTGTCGTTGTCCGCATCAATCTGCTGGAACCAGCCATGCGGTGTGATGACGTCCGGCTTGCCATCGCCGTTGATGTCCGCGATGCCGATGCCGTGCCCGTCCTGCTCCCGGTCGCCTAGATGATGCACTCGCGGCGTGTTCTTGCTGAAGTCGACCCAGATCACACCAGCCCGGTTATAGTGCGCCAGCGCTACATCCGGCTTACCATCGCCGTTAATGTCCCCAAAGGCGCCGCCCTCTGTGTCGAAGCTGTCCGTGATCTTCTCGGCCTTCCACATCGTACCGGCCGCCGTCGCCTTCGGTCCCGGGTTCTTGTACCAGAAGAGCCCGTTCTGGATCCAGCCCGTCGTCACCAGATCCGGCAGCCCGTCATGATCCACATCCACAATCCACTCGCCGCAGTCGGAGACGAACTCGTTGTGGATGCCCACGGTGCGGAACTGGTGCTGCTTCCACTCCCCGCCCGAGGCGCCCGGGTTCTGATACCAGTACGCCCCGCTCAGCAGATCCGGAAAGCCATCACCATCCATATCCAGCATCGAAATGCCCTCGGCATGGTCACTCCCAAGGCGATGCGAAAGAAAAGCAATGCGCGGCTCGCCTCCTGGCCCGTTCCCCGGCTTCGGCATGCGGAACTCCGTCGCATGCGCAGGATCCTGAGCCATTCCCACGGTGCAGACAACAGGCAACGCCAGCAGCGATGCAAGGTACTTCATGCGAATCTTCATCAGAGTCTCCGAACGAAAGAGCTAGACGATCTTCATGGTTTCAGGATTCCAATGCACAATGGCATCCTTCTCGACGCTCAGATTGCTGAGCAGCGCGGCGCCGGCGGCGCGGAAGCCAAAGGTCGCATCCTCAACTACCGGTTGCCGGCTGCGGACCGAGCTGAAGAAGTTCTTGAAGTGGTCGTAGCTATCGACGTAGCCGGCTGGAGCCACAAACTTCTGGACCTCCTGCACCGGCGGCCCGTCATTGTGCTTCACCGGGTACTTCTGCCGGTACGCGTCGAGCGTCTGCTTCTGCATCGCTTCCGCGAACGTCGACACCGTATAGCCGGGCTCAGTCGCCAGCGGCGTCCGCGTCACCGTCACCGTATTGCCGGCGATCTCCATCAGCCCCTCGGAGCCGGTGAAGAGAAAGCCTTCACTCTCCTCGCCACCGTCAACGAAGTTGACATGCAGGCTGAGATTGAAGCCCTCCGGGTAGTCGAACTGCGCCAGCAGAACGTCGTAGGCATCGCGCCCATCGTTCCAGAAGCGCAGGCCGCCCGTGGCCATCGCGCGCGTCGGTCCCTTCGCGCCAGTAATGAAGTGGGTCCCGCTGAAGAGATGCACAAATAGATCGCCAGCCACACCCGAGCCGTAGTCCTTCCACTTCCGCCACTGGAAGAAGCGCTCCGGATTCCACGCCATCTTCGGCGCGGAGCCCTGAAAGCGCGGCCAGTCGCAGGTCTCGGTTGAAGCGTCGAGCGGCACGGTATAGTTCCACGCGCCGATCGACGAGTTGCGGTCCCACCGAGCCGAGACCATGTTCAGCTTGCCGATCGCGCCCGACGCCAGCAGCTCCTTCGCCTTCGCATACACGATTGAGCTCACACGCTGGCTGCCGACCTGCAGGATGCGATTCGTGGAGCGCGCCGTATCAATGATTGCCGGCCCGTCCGAGTAGAGGTGGATCATCGGCTTCTCGAGGTACACGTCCTTGCCCGCGTGCATCGCGTCTACTGCCGCCTGCTTATGCCAGTGATCCGGAACCGCAATCAGAACGGCGTCGACGTCCTTGCGGTTCAGGATCTCGCGGTAGTCGCGCGTGGTGAAGATGTCTGAGCCCCACATCTCCTTGGCGTGCGTCAGACGGCCGTCGTAGCAGTCGGCAACCGCAACCAGCTTGACTCCTGGCCCCTGCAACGCATAGCGAGTGTCACTCTGGCCCTGGATGCCGGCCCCAATGAGCGCAAGCTGAACCATATCGTTGGGCGAGCGCGGTGCCGGAGCAGCCGATTGAGCAAACAGAGGTTGAAGATGGCTAGCGGCTGCAGCAGAGAGCGCCGTCGTCGCCGTGGATCGAAGAAAGGTTCTGCGGTTGAGCATGATCGATCGTATCTCGCTTTCGCATGCGTGTGGCGGGAGCTTTCCCACCTGACGTTGGACATTAAGTCACCGCGGGCTTCCCTGTCCAGTCACTTGCGGACCAGCATGGTAACGATGCCTTACCGTCTGCTCCATCACGCACTATCTGCGGCTCCTATAGGACCTCCTCATCGCCAATCGGCATGCCCGGCGGAACGTCGATCGCAGGCTCCGGTTTGAACGTTGCCGGATCATGTTCGAAGGCCGAGATCCTTCGCTTGATCTCCTCGCCGGTTGCGTCTGAGGGCTGCGCCGCGCCAATCTCGTGCAGCTTCGCCCGAACCACCGCCTGCGCCGCGAACGACGTATCCGGCGAGCTCGCCAGCCGGAACAGCGCCTCGAGTACGCGCGCCTTCACCGCCGAGCGAACCACATCAGAAAGCCCCTGCTGCGAGGTGTTGGACGCCGTCGCCTGCAGCGCGGCGTCGATCACCTCGCCCAGCGTCGGCTGCGAGGCGTCCCGCGCGTGATACTCGATGAGCCGATTCGCGCGCTCCGGCCGAAACAGAACCGAGAGCGTCAGGTCCGCCGCGCTCTCCGCCGTCGCCACCGGATCGAACGTCACCGACGTGCGCGACGTGAAGCTCTCCACCGTCCGGTCCAACCCCGGCGGACGCGGCGGCAACTGCCGCAGCAGCGGCTCAGGAATCGTCAGCACTTCGGCGGATAAGGTCCTTGCCACTGCCGCCAGAGCCTTTCTCTGTCTCTCCGCCGAGACGATCACCGGCGCGGCCTGCCCATCGCCGCGCACCGTGTACCGGTAGTCCAGGCCGCCGATCATCTTCGTCGCCGCCTCCGCCTGGTAGCGATGCAGCAGATAGAGCGGCACCAGCGTGTCCTCCATCTGGGCCGTCGACGTGCCCGCACGGATCGTGTCCTCGCCGAATCGCTGCAGCGCCGCCGCCCGCACCGTCAGGATCCGGTTCAGCTCATCTGCAGCATCCGTCCCGTTGTCCCACAGATGCGCACTCGGGCTCGCCGAGCCGGGCGGCCGCGCGTCCGCATCACTCAGGTAACGCACACCCCTGCTCTCCGCCGTGTGCAGAATCGCATCCAGCCCGGCCGTATCCTCGACCGCCTTTCCGTCACGGTCGAACTCCCGGTACCCATAGTCGATCGCCACCTTATCCCACACGCCGATATGTACCGGATACGCATGGCTCACATCCGGCACGCCGTCCTTATCGAGCGTGATCCACGGGTGCGGATACTCCATCACGCTCATCGTCTCGTCCGGCCCGTGCGGCATCGTGCTCGCGGCGTAGTTGTGCATCAGCCCCAACGTGTGGCCGGTCTCATGCGCGGCAAGCTGCCGTATCCGCGCCAGCACCATCGCCAGTGCCTTGTCATGCGCCGCGTCCGGCACCCGGCCATCCTTGTACGGCGCCAGCAGCGCCTCGGCGATCAGGTAGTCCTGCCGCCCCCGCAGGCTACCCAGCGTCACGTTTCCCTTCAGAATCTCGCCCGTCCGTGGGTCCGCGATCTCCGATCCATAGCTCCAGCCGCGATTGAAGCGATGCACCCACTGGATGATGTTGTACCGTGCGTCCATCGGGTCCGCCTCAGCCGGCAGCACATCCACCAGAAACGTTCCCTTCGCCCATCCCGCCGCCTGGAACGCCTGGTCCCACCAGCGGCAGCCCTCCACCAGCGCTGACCGCAGCGGCTCCGGCGCGCCGCGGTCCACATAGTAGTGGATCGGCGTCACCGCCTCGCAGCTCTGCCGGCATCGCGGATCCTTCTTCTGCAGTCGGTGCCGCGTAATGAACTGCTGCCGCACATCCACGCCCAGCGGCGTATTCATCTCGCGGTACGTCAGGTCGAAGTAGCCCGCGCGCGGCGAAAATCGTCGCGGCACGAACCCCGGCTCCGGCAGCTTCAAAAAGCTCAGCCGCTCATGCACCGTCACCGCATGCACATCCGGCGCGACGTCCGCCAGCACCTGCGCCTTGCTCGGATCGTCACTGACCAGCGTCAGCTCCGCCTCAATCTCCGTATTGCCCCCGAACGCCTTCGTAGACTCCGGCACCACGGTGGAGCGCTTGGCATCCACGTGGTAGCTGCCCTGCTTCGCGCCCGCCAAGACCTCCGCCACCCCGTGCAGATCCTCAAGTGAGAAGTCCGTCGCGTCCACCACCACGAAGCCGTCCGCCTCTTCATCGATCTTGAAGCTCGCCAGCACCGACGGCGGAAACGACTGCTCCACCGCCAGCCGCTCCGCCGGCTCGGTTGAGGCCGTCCGGAACGTCGTATTCTCCTGCACCAGCAGCAGCTTCGGCCCCACGCGCTCGAAACGCACCAGCTTGGGCCAACCACTCAGACCACCGCCCAGCGTCTCAATCTGCCCACGATCCAGCCCCAGATTGTTCTGCCCAATCCCGTTCGGCAATGAATCCGCCAGAATGTACTCGGCAGAGGCCGTCCCGTTCCGCTCCGTCATCGGCACGCCCAGGTGCAGCTTTCCCGCCTTCGCGTCCCACTCGATCGGCAGCAGCACCTGCCGCGCCCGCATGCCGGCAAGCAGCGCCACCGCCGGCGAGCCCGTCTGCGGAGCTCCCGCAGTCTGCGAGAACGCCGGAAGCGCCACACACAACGAGAGCAAACACCCGGCAAGCCGGCGTCTGGAGACAGCCCTGGAAAGACCCATGATCTTGTTGTAGCACGCACGAAACGCACCACCAGACATCCTCATCCCGATCTGGCCGGGCCCATCCAAACCTGGGCAGGTCGTGTCAACGAAATGACTTACCGCAGCATGCTCTCCATCGCGGAGCTTCCGCTGCGCGAGGCCACCCGGTACGGCATCTCCGTCGCCGCGGCGTACTTTCGGTACACGCTGATGTGGAAGCACGACTGCTGGAACTCCTCCTCCACGTCGATCTTGCCCCCTTCGATCAGCGGCAGCAGATAGCCCCGCATCCAGGCAATCTCCGCCAGCGGCATGCCGCGCTTTGCCAGGTCGATCGCCTGCCCGGTCAGGTGAGGCGAGGCCGTATCCCCGTCCGCCGGTGCCGCATTCCCATTAATGTGGATCAGGTGCTGCTGGAACTCCACCGTCCGCACCGCCGAGTTCACCTGCAGCGGCGTATGGAAGTGCGCGTAGTGCGCCCGGGCCAGGTCGTTCAGAAAGCTCGCCGTCCACGGACGCGAAAAGCGCCGGTTCACCGGCAGCCGGTCGTCTACGCCAAGCCCGCTGCCCGTTGGCAGCGAGACCAGCATCCCCCGCTCCCGCATCGCCTCGAGATCGGCATCGTTCTGCACCCGGCCAAGCCCGTCCGCCTCCGCCATCTCGTTCTGGTGCAGCAGGATCGCGTGTGAGCCGACCAGCGCCGCCGGAACCATCAGCCGCCCTCGCGCGTCATACTGCTGCGGCAAAATCGTTGGCTCCGTCACCGCCGTGGGCAGATCCACCAGTCGAGGGTGCTCGGTGGTGGCGCGAATCACGCTGATGACGGTATGTTGCCTGCTTGCAGCCAGTTCCAGCCGGAAAGGATGGCGCGGAGAACGCTCCCGCTCGCGCCGGCTTACGCGCTCCAGTCGCAACTTTTGTCCTCGCCTCTCGCGTGGCATGGATGCCGGCTGCGCGACCTGGGCGCCTCGATGTCTCGGATGGGGCAGGGCCTCGGCGAAGTCTGCTGACGTCGCATGACGATGGCTCCCGGACGGGCGCATCGGCTTTACCACGTGAGCGGAAGCGGCATGGCCGGGCGGTAAAGGGTGCGAAAGCGGCTTGGGATGAAGCGAATGCGTCGAGGCAAAGAGAGGTGTGCCAAGGGCAAGGAGCAGCGCAAGGGGAGCCAGGTGAGGCATGGGTATGGATTGTAGGAGGCGTCGCGGAGACCACCAGAGCACCTGTAAGACTAAGGTCCCGATACGGTTAGCGGGAGTGTCGAGCAGGGTTCGGCGTAGCTATACTGAAGGTCTGGGGTGACGGATGCGGGGCGTGTCGGCAAGTGCTGTCTTGTTGAGTTTCTTTGGCTCAGCCCTGTGTCTCCGGATGGCTCCAGGAGTGGGCGCGGAGGAGAATCCAGCTACGGCTGCGTTTTATTCCGAGCGGGTTCAGCCCATACTCCAGAAGAGCTGCTACACCTGCCATGGCGGGATGAATCATCGCGGCGGATTCAATATGCAGACCAGGGCTGGTATGTTGAAGGGCGGCAAGGATGGACTTGCGATCATCCCCGGCGATCCGGCCAAGTCCCTGCTCGTCCTGCTCATGCGCCACGAAGGACCAGCCGATGACCCCATGCCGATGCCGCCGCCGCCCCGGTCAAAGGTCTCGGATGCCGATATCTCCGTGGTCCAGCAGTGGGTGAAGGCCGGGGCGATCATGCCTGAGGACGTGCCGAAACCATAGCTACCGAAGCCGCGCAGACTTCGAACGATCGGCCCTTGGCTGAGCTCCAGGCCGGTCTGAAGCCCCGTTCTGCTGCTGTTCGTCTCAGGGGAGGATCGGAGTCGTCACACGGCGCTCGTGTTCCGGAGAAGGCCAGGTCGAAACCTGCTCAGTCTCGGTTCCTCGATCGGCGACGGGACAGACGGACGCCGACGACTCCGGCGATGCTCAGACCGAAGAAGGCCACCAGGGCGGCAGCACCCATGGCTCCCATGATGATGGAAATGAACTGGAGCAGGGTCAGAGCCGCTGACCGGAAGACGGCACTAAAGACCTGGATGAGAGCGCGGATGATACTCAGGGGCTGTCTCCCGTTCAGGTGTATTAGACGGGTGGAGCCAGGTGGATGTCCATGACCGGTTTGGGTGGGTGGTTCCGCACCCTCGGCAGCATCAGTGCAGAGACAGTGTCGTTCGGTCTTCGGTGATCAGACCGCAGTGGAGCGGCACGGCCCGGTTGAGGGCATGCTCAAGAGGACCCTCGAAGATATCGCAGGAGAGCACATTATCCGGGCCAGTGTGGCGGGCAGAGAAGATGTTGAGGTTGAGTTGAATCGGTCCCTGGATCCAGTGGAGCGGCATCGTTGCGGTGTCTCTGTGCAAAACCGCCTCGCCGTTACGCCCTGGAATCTCGACTCTCCGTGACCCAAGCCCGACATGGCCGTCGTTGCCGGCGTGTCTGCGTGCGGCAGCCGTGGGCTCACCCTCAAAGGAGGCGGAGACAACAATGCCCTCGCCTGAGGCAAGACGCGCGGCTGCCTGGGGAGACAGGCTCACGTCCACGCGCAGCGTGAAGCTTCTCGGTATGGAGCGGGTTGTGCCTGCGGAAGAAGCGGCGTCCGGGGTCTGCGCGGCACGCGTCAGGGGCGCGGGAGCAAGCACAAGAAGAGCCGCGGCGAGCAGGCGGCGCTGCGGGCAAAGGCCGGAAAGCATCTCCGCAGTGTACTTCGGGGCAGTCGCGCGGCCGGCGGCTGCAGCGGAATCGCTGGAAAATGGCCGCGACCGAGGGGGCGGTAAGCTCTGCCTGCATCCCTTGGAAGGTGGCTTCGCTCTGCCAGCCCGGTGGCGCAACCACCTGGCCCGCTCCCGTACACTATCCCTGGAACCCCGCTCAATCTGCCTGCTCTTCACTCACGAAGTCGGGATCGATCCCCGAAGCGGTCCAGACCTAAACCGTGTAAAATGAATATTTTAGATCAAAACACCCGGGAGCCGCCAGGCCGGACACGGCCGCGGGACTAACCAGCAGTGGTCGGGTCGATGATGGTACGGACCTCCGACACTTGGTTGGCAGGGAAGCCGCTCTGCTGAGCGTGTTGTTGGATCGTGGACTCGTCGGGAGCGATATAGATGCAGTAGACCTTGTCCGCGGTGACAAAGCTCTCGACCCATTGCAGCTGGGGGCCGATGGACGCGATGACGCCGCAGGACTTCTGGGAGATGGCTCGGAGCTGGTCGGGGGAGAGGTCACCGGCTCCGGGGATCTCGCGTTCGATGACGAACTTGGGCATGGGCGGGCTCGCTGGGTGGTGTGGGATTGGGGGTGCGGGGCCTCCGAGGGAGCGTAGACGCGAGATCGGGTGAAGTCAAGAGAGGGCTGCGGCTACACGCGACACCTATACTTGGCGACATGGTGCCTGCCGGGGTGCGGCCGATCCGCGTGGTGGATCTGTCGAAAGAGATTGTGTACTCGAAGCGGGATCCGCTGTTCATGCGGGTTCGGGTGAAGCACCATGCGCACGGGCGCGCGCGATGGCTGGTACGGGCGCTGGGGCTGCCGTTCCGGCTCTTTCCGACGCTGTTTGCCGGGTGGGCGGACGATACGATTACCCGCCTCGGCGTTCACGCGACCACCCATATCGACGCACCGTGGCACTACGGGCCGATGGATGCGGAGGGGCGGCGGATGGCGACCATCGACGAGATGCCGCTCGAGCTGGGATTTGGGCCGGGGGTGGTGTTCGATATGCGGCACAAGGCAGAGGGCGAGGCGATTTCGCGAGCCGACATGGAGGCGGAACTGGAGCGGACAGGGGCGGCGCTAGGGCCGGGGGTGATTGCGCTGATCCGGACGGGGCGGGACCAGTACCTGGGGACGCCGGAGTACTGGAAGCGCGGCACAGGGATGAGTGCGGAGGCAACGGAGTTTCTGCTGGAGCGCGGGGTGCGGGTGTGCGGGATCGACCAGTGGGGGTGGGACCGTCCGTTCCATACGCAGATTGCGGAGAGCAAGCGGACGGGGAACCGGGAGCTGTTCTGGGAGGGGCATCTCGTCGGGCGGCAGCGGCCGTTCTGGCACATGGAGCAGCTGCGCGGGCTGGACGAGCTGCCGAGCCACGGGTTCTACGTCTCAGTCCTCCCGCTCCGCATCAAGGGAGCCTCCGCGTCGCCGGCACGGGTCGTCGCGTTTCTGTATGAGTGACGGGCGCCTCTCCCCGGGTACGGTTTGATCCCAAAATATTCATCCGCAGGAGTTAGTTCCGGACCGCGAGGCTTGCCGGATCGCCGGGAGCGAGGGGATGCTCGCGGGGGTTCCTGTTGCAAGTGTACGGGAGCGGGGTGGGTGGTTGCGCCAGGGGTTGTGACCTGTGGTCAGAGAGTGGTGGGGTTGCGGAGGCGATTGGCGAGGCCGAGGAGGGCTTCGATGACGTTCTTGTCGCGGGTGAAGAAGGCCGGGGGCTGCCGAGTGGGTTGCTAAGGGCGAAGACGGCCTGGCGGGTGCCCTCGATCCAGGCGACGACGGGGAGGAGCTCGTCGCTTTCGATGACGGTGGCGCCGAAGTAGACGTGGCGGAGGCTGTCGTGCTGGACGGTTTCGAGCTCCTGGAGGAAGGTGGAGGCGTCGGACGGGGGCGCGGTGAGGCGATAGCGGGTGGTGAAGCGGGCGAGGCGGGTGCGATGGCTGGGGGAGGTGGCGGTTTGGCCGGCGTCGAGCCATGTCTGCCAGTCGGTGAGGGCGTCGTCGAACTGCATGCGGTAGTTTTCACGGCGACGGGGGAAGGAGCCGGTGACGAGATCGATGGGGAGACCGCGTGACTGGGCGACGGGGTGGGTGTGGAGGGAGAGTTTCGCTGCAGCAGAAATGGCCCACCATAGTCACGATGAAGCCGTGCCGAAGATGGGGCGCCGGTGTGGTGGCTTGATAGAGACCTGGGCCACCCGCCTACTCGACGGAGAGTTGCGGGCCAAGCAGTTCCATGCCGAAGGCGCGCATCTTTTCCCCATTGGTGACGTAGTTCGTTCGGCCTCCATTGCGGTCGCGAGAGTCGAAGAACTCTTCCATGCGGCCGGCGGGCGCGTAGGTGATGAGCAGGCGGCCGGTGGTGGGGCCGACGAAGGCGAAGGCGTGGGGAATGCCACGGGGGCCGAGGATCGAGTCGCCGGGGTGCAGGGTGTGGAGGGCGTCCCCGACCTTGACGCGGTACTCGCCGTCGAGGACGTAGAACCACTCGTCTTCGACGTGGTGGAGATGGAGGGGTGGACCGCCTTTGGCGGTGTGATGGTGCTCCATGGCGAAGAAGTCGTTGCGACAGTCTTTGGAGGAGACCTTGAAGGTCGAGGTGCCGTTGGGGATGGGTCGTTTGGAGGCGTAACGGTCTTCATCGCGGTGGAGGGGCGGGATGGGGGTAATGGGAGGAGTCGAGCTCTCCTGCGCGGCGCGGAGGAGACGGGCGGCGGTGAGGGTGGGGACGAGGGCGGCGGCGGCACGGAGGAAGGTGCGTCGTGGGAGAGGGAGCATGGGAACCTGCCTTGAGGGATGGCTGGTATCAGGCCTGTGAGGAGGAAGACAGTGTAGCGTATGAACCCGCTGTAGAGGTGGTGAACGTGTTGCGGCAAGAGGGCGTCGCCGTGGACGTCGAGGGGGCGGGTGGCGTTTTCGAGTGGACTCGAGGATGTGTTCGAAGAGGTGTCGTGCGGGGTGAGGATGGGCTGGCGGCGAATTGCCGCTGAAGGGGATGACGTGGAGGTGGGCCTTCCTGTTGGTATCGCTTGATCACCCCACGAGCGGGAGCTCGCGGGGACCCCGGCGACCACCCCACGAGCGGGAGCTCGCGGGGACCCCGGAAGGACGGCCGAGTGGCATGTTGGCAGTGTCAGGGATTTCGCTGCTGCGAAAATGGCCCCCCTTAGTCACGATCAAGTCGAGCCGAAGATGGGGCACCCGGTGTTGTGGCGGATCGAGACCTGGGCCACCCGCCTACCAAGCCACCGCACATCGACATCAGCAAAGTCTTGCAATCAGTTCCTGAAATAACCTTTGTTTCTCGAGGTGTTGAAGTTCGATTACAGCGAACAGCGTGTGCGCGATAGTTTGCGCATTTAGAGTTCTGAATCCGTCATGCTGGCGAATGTACCAAGCGAGTGCTTCACGGAAATCATGGCCATTCGTGGCCCTAGCAGGATCTTGCGGGAGAAGGGGGCGTAATTCCTCTACTCGCACACGGAGTTCATCCACTTTTTCTCTGGAGCAGGCAGTTTCAAAACAGCTTTGAATGTAAGCATCTCTTCGGAATCGCGCCGTCGAGTGTCTACGATCAAATTCACAGAAATCGCTAAACGATGCGCGGCCTTCTTTCTCTGCGTTAGGAAACTTACCCGGCAGAGAGAGTTGAGTGGCCGCGACGCGAAGCAGAAAGGCTTCTTGAAGGATATTTCTCAATTCTGAGATGACGACCGTTACAGTTTTGGGGAAGTTCCGAAGGCCGAGGTTTAGGTACTTGTCAAGCACCGGCTCGGAAAACGCATACGTCTCTAGCGCCGTACCGTCTGTGTAGACCAACAGTGAAAATTGTAATGGGGCGCCAGCGAAGGCATCTGTGTCGAGATCGGCTATGCAGACAGCCTGACGAAGATCTACACGATCCTCCATCATTGATGCCAAGGTCACCACACGGCCTCTGCAGCCATCTGGCAATTGCAGTGAGAAAACCTCGACGGTCGGTACGTTCACAGTATCAATCGGATAAACGACAACTCCCTCGGCACCAATTGTTCGAAGAAAGTAGTCATAGAAGTGTTTATCCTCTAGCCCTTCGACAAACACTTCCTTCACGTCCCCGTGAAGCAAATGCCTTTGAATGACCTCTTGGACAGTCCTCTGAACCACGGCGGTTGCCATCTAGTGGAGCGCGCTCCTATTCAGATTCAGAACGAATTCACTGTATTGAGTGAGGAGTTCGACGGAGTGAGTAGCCATTATAAATTGAATGTTTGTGCCATCGGTTATGTCGAGAAGCGCTTTTAGGAGTTTGCGCTGCCAGACAACGTTCAAGGAGATTTCAGGTTCATCGACAAGAAATAAGCCGGAACGCTCTTTGGCGGTCAGAGTGCTAGCCAAGATAAACAACAACTGGGCTTCACCCGAGGACAGCATAGCTGGTGAAATCGGCTCTCCTTCCATGGAAATCTGTAGACCGCGTCCGACACGAAGGGAGACGGTTTTGGTCTTGTAAAAGGAAGTGAGAATCTCAACGAACTGGAGTAGCTGAAATCGAATTGGGTCTAGTGCAACAAATCTAGCAGTGAGGCTTTCGAGGTAAGGTGCTAAGACTACGAGTGCAGTTTGCCTTGCTTGATCTGACATGTCGGCGAGAGACCTGCTGATCGACTCTAACTTGAGGACTCGAGATAAGCCGAAACGTGCAAATTCTGCTGATCGTTGCTGCAATGCTTCAAGTTGTTCGAGAACGCTGCTTATGTCCGACGGAGTTTCAACGCGATCACGCCCGGCAGTAGCGAGCTTCTCAATGATCTTGGCGTAAACAGCGTTGACATCTTCCTCTCCTTGCGCTGAGAGACTCAAGGCTTGCCTGGTTGCCCAGGAGCCAATCTGTTCCACAGCTGTCGAAATCGTGATCGCCTCTGTGTTGAAGTCGTTCTTCTCGTCAGAGTCGAACAAAGAGCCTTGGGAATACCGCGTTCGGTGTGTTCGATTATTTCTAACTTCAGAGATCGTTGTGAAGATCTGCCGCTTGTCCGTGACGTAAATCATACGAAGGTCTAAGTCACGTAATGTCCGTAACACAACTTGATGACTTTGTTCAGTCTCTTCTTTTTGCCGGTGTAATCGAACAAACTCCTTCGGGTTACTTCTAACTAAATCGTCATCTGTTTCCGGGTCCGTAAAGTAGGGAGCTTTCGCAATTAGCACTTTGTTCCGGTAAATAGCCAATTCGTAGCCCGTTTCTCTATCGTTCTTTCTGGAAGCAATAACAGAAGTTCCGTCTGCAAAATCTACTTCGAAAGTTCGAAAACGGATCTTCTTGAGCTGAGCTTTATGACCCGTCTTATCAACGTGCGATAGCAAGAAGAAGAGAATCCGTAAGATCGTAGTTTTTCCGGTCCCGTTATCTCCGTAAAAGAGAAGTACTCGTGAAGCGGAGTTCAGGAGCAAGTCTTCGGTCAGGTCGTAGCGATATCTACCGAATAGGCCATCTACAAAGACTCGGCGAATGCCACTTTCGAAGAGTCTCGACGCCTTACCTGAGGTTAGTTCCATAGTTGCTCGTGAGCTTTCACTTTGGTATGTGGAGTGGTGCTTGGCGAAGACTTAGGTGGACGTCTTCAGTAACTACTGCAACAGCGTTCCGTTTTCGGGTTGGGTTTTGGGGTCTTCGGGGGAGATGGTGACGGCGGCGGCGATTTTGTCGTCGGTGTCGAGGTTGAGGAGTTTGACGCCGGAGGTGGAGCGGCCGGCGGAGCGGATGGTCTTGGTGTCGATGCGGATGATCTTGCCGAACTGCGAGATGAGCATCATTTCGGTGGTTTCGTCGACGAGCTGGATGGCGGCGACCTTGCCGATCTTGGGGGTGGTCTTCATGTTGATGACGCCCTTGCCGCCGCGGGACTGGAGCCGGTAGCGGTCGCAGTCGGTGCGCTTGCCGAAGCCGTTTTCGGAGACGGTGAGGATGAGGCAGGGGGTGAGGCCGAGCTGCTCGTCGAGCTTTTCGAGTTTGGCGAGCTTGGCGGGGTCGATCTCCTGGTTGGAGCCGAGGGTTTCCTGGCCGTCCGGGGCGCTGGGGGAGTTGGTGAAGGCGGCGTTCGCGGTGGTGCCCGGTACGGAGGCAAATACAGGGGTCTCTCCGCTGCGGCCTGCGGCCTCCGGTCGAGAAGACAGGGTAGGTGGGGGGAGGGTGAAGCCGGCTTCGTCGATGGCGGCTTCGACCTGGTCGGAGAGGCCTTTGAGGCGGGCGATCTCGAGGCGCTGGCGGTTGCGGGCTTCGTTGGAGGGGGTGACGGCGGCGCCGACGACGAAGTCGCCCTTGCGGAGAGAGATGCCGCGGTTTCCGGTCGCCGGCCGTCCCATGGCGCGGAGGTCGGTCTCGTTGAAGCGGATGGCGAGGCCATCGCGGGTGGCGAGGAAGATGACCTGCTGGCCGTCGGTGATCTTGGCGGTGATGAGCTCGTCGTCCTTGTCGATGTTGATGGAGATGATGCCGCGGGCCATGACGTTCGAGAAGTCCTTGAGGGGGGTCTTCTTGACCGTTCCATTTCTGGTTGCGAAGAGGACGAAGTGGGAGGGGTCGTTGAGGTCGCGGACGGGGAGGATGGTGACGACTTTTTCGCCGGGCTGGAGGGCGACGAGCGAGGCCATGGCCTTGCCTTTGCCGGCGGCGGAGATGTCGGGGATCTCGTAGACCTTGAGCCAGTAGACGCGGCCGGTGTTGGTGAAGCAGAGCAGGTAGGCGTGGGTGGAGTTGATGATGAGCTGGGCGACGAAGTCCTCGTCGCGGGTCTTCATGCCGATGCGGCCGGTGCCGCCGCGGCGCTGCTGGCGGTAGATGGAGATGGGGGTGCGCTTGAGGTAGCCGGTGTGGGAGACGGTGACGGCGACCTGCTCGTCGGCGATGAGGTCTTCGAGGGTGAGCTCGGTGGTTTCGTCGAGGATCTGCGTGCGGCGGACGTCGCCGTACTTGTCGCGGATCTCTTCGAGTTCCCTGGTGATGACGCGGCGGAGCTTTTTCTCGGACGCGAGGATGGACTCGAATTCGGCGATGTTGTCGCGGACGACGCCCAGCTCCTTGAAGAGCTCGTCCATGGAGAGCTGGGTGAGGCGATAGAGCTGCAGTTCGAGGATGGCGTCGATCTGCTTGTAGGAGAGGATGAGGGTGGCGGCGGTGGCGCCCGTTGTGCCTGAAGACAGCTGGGCGGAGACGCTGCCGCCGGCGAGGTCGATGCTGTACTTGGCGGGATCGAGGGTGATGCCGGCGATCTCGGTGCCGCGCAGCGAGATGCGGCGGTTGGAGAAGAAGGCGAAGAGGTTCTCGCGGGCATCGGCGCGGGAGTTGGACTGGCGGATGATCTGGATGACGCGGTCGAGGTGGTCGAGGGCGATCTGGTAGCCGAGCAGGATGTGCTCGCGGTCTCGGGCCTTCGCCAGCAAGAAGGACGTCCGGCGGCGGACGACCTCGATGCGGTGATCGAGGAAGGCGTGGATGGCGCGGTCGAGGGGGAGCTCCTTGGGCTGGCCGTTGTGGACGGCCAGGAAGATCATGGAGAAGCTCTCCTGCATGGCGGTGTGCTTGTAGAGCTGGTTGAGGACGATCTGGTGCTCGGCGCCGCGCTTGAGCTCGATGACGATGCGCATGCCGTCGCGGTCGGACTCATCGCGGACGTCGGAGATGTCGTCGACGATCTTCTCGGTGACGAGCTCGGCGATGCGCTTGATGAGGGTGGACTTGTTGACCTGGTAGGGGATTTCGGTGGTGATGATGGCCTGGCGGCCGCCGGTGATGTTTTCGATGGAGCACTTGGCGCGCATCATGAAGCGGCCGCGGCCGGTGCGGTACGACTGGGCAATGTTGCTGCGGCCGTAGAGATAGCCGCCTGTCGGAAAGTCCGGACCCTTCACGTGATCCAAGACGAGCTCGAGGTCGGAGCGGGTCTCGGCCTTGTCGCGGGTGAGGATGGCGATGCAGGCGCCGATAACCTCGGTGAGGTTATGGGGCGGGATGTTGGTGGCCATGCCGACGGCGATGCCGGTGCCGCCGTTGATGATGAGGTTAGGCAGGCGGGCGGGGAGGACGGTTGGCTCGGGGGTGGACTCGTCGTAGTTGGGGGCGAAGTCGACGGTGTCGGAGTCGATGTCGGCGAGCATTTCGCCGGCGACGCGGGTGAGGCGTGATTCGGTGTAGCGCATGGCGGCGGGTGGGTCACCGTCGACGGAGCCGAAGTTGCCCTGGCCGTCGACCATGGGGTAGCGCTGGGAGAAGTCCTGCGCGAGGCGGACCATGGTGTCGTAGATGGCGGAGTCGCCGTGGGGGTGGTAGTTGCCCATGACGTGGCCGACGACCTTGGCCGACTTGGTGTATTTCTTGTTGAACTGCAGGCCCATCTCCTGCATGCCGTAGAGGATACGGCGATGGACGGGCTTGAGGCCGTCGCGGACGTCGGGCAGGGCGCGGCCGATGATGACCGACATGGAGTAGTCGAGGTAGGAGCGGCGCATCTCGTCCTCGATGTTGATCGGGATGAGATTGAGGGCGCCGGGGCCGGTCATGCGGGGACCGTCGGGGGGAAGGCCGGCGGGCGGCGGGTCGTTCGAGTTGGCGTCCTGGGGCGAGGGTGGGTCTTCAGGAGTCAGGGGAAGGTCGTTCTGATCGTCTGCCATGGGTATCTCTATTATAGTTGGCGAAAATCGAGAGGGATAGGGCGCGGGGCGGGTGTACGTGGGCGCGATCTACCCTTGTTTATCCAAGCGTGGCGCGGAAGCGTGCGGGGGCGACGCCACGGGCTGCCTTGAAGGCTGCCGCGAAGGTGGAGTAGCTCTCAAAACCGGACATAGTGGCTACGTCTGCAAGTGTCAGCGAGGGATCTCGCATCAATCCCTTGGCGGTTTGAACGCGACTGCGCAGGACATACTGCCAGATGGAACAGCCGAGCGCGTTGCGGAAGGCCCGACTGAGATGGAAGGGGCTGGTCTCTGCTGCCTGCGCGATGGAACAGACGTCGAGGGCGTGCTCCAAATGGGCGTGGATGTACTCCAGGCATCGGCGGACGCGCCGATCGCCAATGCCTGCGCCGAAGGTGCGTTCCCGGGCGATGCGGCCGTCATGGACGAGCAGGGCAGCCATGCTGACGAAGATGGACTCGCCCAACATCTTTCCGAAGGGATGACCCTGTGCGGCGTCTGCGTGCAGGGTGCGTACCAGCCTGCACAGGGTGGGCGACTGCAGGGCGATCGCTGGGCGGATCTCGAGGCTGGCAGCGGGGGCGTGCTCTTCGCCGGCGGCGGCGAGCAGGGCGGCCGGCGTGAAGTAGAGGCAGGCGAAGTCAACGGGCCGGTTCCACCAACCTTTCAGGCTGGCGCCGGCGGGAATGATCGAGATGTGGTCCCACGGCAGGCTGGTATCGGCTGTCGCTCCGTCGAGCACCCACCCCATCCTGAGCGGCGCGTGATCGAGCCGGACGCCGAAGTGGTGGAAGGGGGCTGACGGGGTGGGGTCGTGCATGGGGCCGAAGCAGGATTGCTCCAGCGTGCAGAGCTTCCAGACGCCGCGCCGCGAGATGGTGTGGCGAAACCACGGAGGAACCCGGGAGAGCTCAGGCACCATCTCGGGAGTGCTTGCGGGGGGCATGACGAGAAAATAGCAGGATTCTGAGACTCCCTGGGAAATTCAATGTCGCAGGCATTGCGGCGCCCGTAGGCTAGGCCCTGTCACGCGAAATTCGATGGAGACTCCTGATGCTTCGTGCTCCTCTTCTACTTCCTGCCTTGCTTCTCTTAGCTCTCTCCAGCGCACTCCCGCTTCATGCCCAGGCGGACCTTGAACAGCAGATGATTGCCGCGGATCGCGGTTTGCTGGAGGCGATGGCCGGCCCTCATCCGAACATCGAGACGTATGAAAGGGGGCTTGCGCCGGACTACCTCGATATCGAGTTCGGAGCCGTCCACTCCCGCGAGGAGGACTTGAACCAGGCGAAGCTTCTGAGGAACTTTACGTTTCAGTATGAGAACCCTCATGCCGTGCTGCTTTCGCCGACGACCGGCTATGTGCTGGCGGAGGTACGCTACTCGGGCGTGGTCAACGGCGCGGGCATGCAGAACCATGTGCTCTCCACCACCTTGTTTTCGCTCGAGCATGGGCGGTGGCTGGCCCATCTGCAGACGACACAGCCCATGCGAGCGGCGGTGGAGACGGCCGCGGTTCCGGAGAGCGATCCAACCCTGGTTAGGTTGCGCGCTCTGGCAACGCAGGTGGAGGAGAAGGTGCATGTTCCGGGGTACCCGGCCTTCGCTCCACCGAAGGTGATGCTGGATGCCGGGACCGGCGTGTCGTTCTTTTCGTATGGCCAGCAGACCGTGCACGAGGCGCAGTTTGGCGATCTGCCGGCTCCCATGCAGGGCATTTGGAAGCAATGGAGCGGATACACGACGGATGAGCCTTCGGGCAAGGCGTTGTTTGACGATATGTTCCATCGCTTCTTTTTCGTGCATGAGCTTGGCCACTGGATGGCCAGCCAGGTGATCGCAGGGCTGCCGGAGAAGGAGATGGGTGCCGTTGCGAAGAACGAGGCCAACAACAAGTGGGCGAGGGAGATTGCGGCAAATCGCGTTGCCACGGCGTGGTTTCGCGAGCACGATCCGCAGTACCTGGCAAAGCTGGTGGCCGACTTCCGCAGCATCCAGGCGCATCTGCCCGATCCCGTGCCGGCCGGGGTCGACAAGAAGACCTACTTTACGGAGAACTACCAGACGCTTGGGCAGGACCCGATGGCCTATGGGTGGTATCAACTGCAGATGGTGCTGCTGGTCTACGATGAGCCGGTTCGCAGCTTCCAGCAGGTGCTCGACGCTCTGCCGAAGAACCGATACGAGTGATCTCGCCAGGCTGCGACCCAGACCAAGGAGGCGTATGGTCAAGGGGTGAGCGTGCGCTGATTTCCTGGATGGTTCGGCGTTTGTACGCGGAGGTGGAGAGCGTGCCGAATGTGACGAAGGAGAACCGGGCGTTGGAGATGCCACACCTGCTCGGGGCGAAGCGGACGTGTCCGCTGTGTACAGGAAACACATTTCGCAAGGCCGAGGGCGGGCTGATGGATGGGCCAATGCGGCTGCTGGGGATGCAGGCGGTGCGGTGCGTGAACTGCTGGCGGCGGTATTACTGTCGCGGCGGTGTCGCGGTGGGGGAGTGACGCCAGCGTGAATGAGGATGCGATGAATTACGTGACGCTGCGGCAGGGCGTAGAAGCGGTGCGTGATCCGGAGAACGCGCCGGCGGTGAGCATGGGGGTGTACCTGGTGGGGATCGGCGAAGAGGAGCGGTTTCGGCGGATCAGCATCTACGAGGAGCGGGGCACGACGCGCGAGGCGGTGCGGCTGCTGTACATGAACCGGGAGGCGCTGGCAGTGTGGCGGGCGATGGGTCGGCCGGGCGAGCCGGTGGGGGAGCGGCACAGGCCTCCGCGGACGGCGCTGCTGAGCTTTGGGGTGCCCTTCAGCGAGTGACGCGGTGATGGTGTGGAAGCGAATAGGTGCCACGCAGGATAGTGCTGTTCGCGCGGAGTTTTCCTCTTGACGATCTTCGCCGCTGGCACTAACGTCGCGGTGAGCCGCTGACAATCCGATCGATTCGGCTGCGTTGCCGGATGTTGGCTGCTGCTCGCCCGGGCCCTGAACACAACCTCACATTCCATCAGGAGTTATCCCATGGCAGGCCCAACCTCCTTCTGTGCCGGCATGTTTGTTCTGGTTCTGGCATCGGCTGCTGCTGTCTCTGGCCAGAGCACCGCGCAGGCGACGACACCGGCGCAGACGACCCTTTACGGGGTTTGCTCCTACAAGACGGGTGGCACGTACTATCACACGAATGTGCTGACCGAGCCGATGACGACGCGGAACGAGGTGCAGCACCAGTTTCTGCTTTACATCAACTCGCAGACACCGACGACGCCAAAGATCGGGGCGGGGTGCCGGTGGTCGCTGACCCAGGCGGAGGTGACGAAGGGTCTGGCGATGATCGAGCAGACGTCCTCGGTGAAGCAGGCGGTGATTCCATGGCAGTACAACCCGGCAGCGAGCCAGACGGCGGGGACGGCGAATGGGCGGGCGGTTTCGGCGCAGACGGGAGGTGGCGTCTCCTCGGCGCAGGCGGCAGCGGGCGCGGCGGGGATCGGCTCAATCGGATCAACGACGACGGACTCGCTGAAGAGCGCGGGGTCGAACGCATCGTCGACGGTGGCGGGCTCGGTGAATACGATGACGACTTCGAGCGTGAACGATATGACGAATGCAGCCACAGGTGCGGTGGGGAATCTGTTCCATCGCAAGAAGGGTAGCGGCGGGGGATCGGGGACGACGGCCGATGCCGGAGCGGCGCAGCCGACGCAGGTTGCGGCAACTGCACCGGCGGGAGATCCGGCGGCGAAGACTCTGGTAGCGACGCCTGCGGCGGGTGCGGGGGCGCCTGCGGACTCGTTGCCGGCTGCGGGAGGCGTGAGCTTCTTTGCGTGCCATCTGAAGGCGAACGGGACGGCGTACTACAGCGAGATCTTTCCGGCCGCGCCGACGGACCAGGCGCCGGCGACGATGGCGTTCTGGCGGCAGGTGGCGCACCAGTACAAGATCAGCAACATCCCGTTCTCGAATAACGCGGCATGCGACCCCGCGGCGAGCGACGCGGCGGCGGCCACCGCGCTGCAGGCGGCTAAGACGGCGAATGGGAAGGGAGTCGATACCGGGTGGGCGTACATGGGGGACGGCAAGTAGACCGCGGACGGCAAATTGATTGCGACTGCGGAGATCAGCTCTTCCCCCTGGAGGAGCTGATCTTTTCGCGCGTGCGGCGGTTCGGGCGGCGGCTTACTTTTGTGGCGGGTTTGATGGCATGAACTGGTGTTCGAGGGGAGAACACGTGGGTTTGCGAATCCTATTTCAAGGCGGGCGGACGGCATCAGACGACGGAGGTGGCGCATGGTGCGCGGCCGGGGAACTTGAGGAGACGTGTGATGGCGAATCAGCTGGCGGTGGTAACGGGCGCTTCGATGGGAATCGGGTACAACCTGGCGAAGGTGTTTGCGGAGAACGGATTTGATCTGGTGATCGGGAGCGAGCCGGAGGGGTTGGGGAAGGTCGAAATCGATCTTCGCGGGATGGGTGTACAGGTGAAGGCGATCTCCTGCGATCTTTCGGTGTACGACGAGGTGAAGCGGTTCTGGAGCGAAGTGGAAGCGGTGGGCCGGCCGGTGGATGCGATCGCGATCAATGCGGGTATCGGCGTAGGCGGGCTGTTTGCGGAGACGGAGCTGGACACGGAGGTTCGGCTGGTGCGGACGAACGTTGAGGGCACGGTGCACCTGGCGAAGTATGCGGTGAAGCACATGGTGGCGAAGGGGTCAGGCAGGATCCTGATTACGGCGTCAATTGCGAGCGAGATGGTGGCACCGCGGGAGGCGGTGTATGCGGCATCGAAGGCGTTTGATCTGTCGTTCTCGAAGAGCCTGCGGGCGGAGTTGAAGGAGACGGGTGTGACGGTGACGGCGCTGCAGCCGGGGCCGACGGATACGCACTTCTTCGATCGCGCTGGGCTGAGTGATACGGACGCCGGAACAAAGAGCAAGAAATCGAGTGAGCCGTACGACGTCGCGAAGCAGGGATTTGCGGCTCTGATGAAGGGCGAGGACCACGTGTATTCGGCGAGCCTATCGACGAAGATCGAGGGAGCGCTAATGGATCTGGTGCCGGAGGGGTTGCAGGCGAAGATGCATGACGATATGGCGAAGCCGCTGAGCGAGAAGTAAGTCGAGGATGGCTGGCGGAGACAGAAGAGGCGCCCGGGTGGGCGCCTCTTCTGCGTGTTGGACACGGGATTGCTGTTAGAAGGTGAACTTACCCCAAAGGACGATGTTCCGGCCGTAGTTGAAGGGCGCGTTGGATTGCGTGGCCTGCCGGGCATTCGAACGATTGAGGAAGTTAGGGCTGCCGATATCAGTAGTGCTGGTATCGAGGATGCCGACATCGTTGTGGTTGCCAAGGTTCTGGACCTCGCCGCGAAGGATGAAGCGGCCGCGGTCGAGATGGAGGTACTTGGTACCGAAGCCTTTTTCGAGAGCGATGTCGTTCGTGGTCGAACCAGGATTGCGGAAGCTGTTGCGGCCGATCTCCTGATGCAGGTTTTGATTAAGGGGCTGGTAGGGAATGAGGAAGTGAACACTGTCAGGGCTGACGGGGTTGAGAGAGCCATCGCCATTCAGCGCGCTGGCAGCGTCGTAGTACGTGCCGGTTGTGCCGCCTACCCAGAACCCATCGATACCCGCAGTGGCGAGTGGAGCGTGGCCGTTGCCGATGAGCGGCCGGTCGTTGAAGGCACTGCCGTCGCCGTTGGTATCGAAACCGGCGGTGTCAAAGGTGCTGTAGCTGCCGCTTTGGAACTGCTCGATACCGGAGACGGTCCAGTTGCGGGTGAGCAGACCGAAGACGCCGTTGGCGACCGCATTGTTGCTGTGCAGACCGGGGATCGCGTAGACGTAGCTCACGGAGACGAAGTGCCGATGATCGTATGCCGAAGGTCCCCACTCCTGAGCGTACCCATTCGGACCGTAATCGGCTTGCGAATAGGAGGTATTGGCGCTGGCACCCGTCGCGAAGATCTCTGACGCGTTATCGAGATTCTTTGAGAAGACGTAGTTGGCGCTGATCAGCAGGCCATGCTGGAAGTTGTGGGTGTATTCGACTTGCGCCCCGTTGTAGCTCGACGAAGCGAAGTTTCCGCGAGCGTTGATCACACCGCGGGTGGTGTTGAGGCGATTGCCGCTGCCGTCGGGAGCGAAGTAGTTGTATTCCTTATTGGAGTAGAGCTTCTTGCCGAGGGACCCGACATAGCGGACGGCAATGAGGTTGGCGCCCGGAAGCTGCCGTTCTACACCAAGATTGAACTGGTAGGTGACCGGGTTGACCATGTTATTGACGACGCTGGTGACGGAGGACTGGGGATTGAGGACCGGCGTAATGGTGCTGAGGAGGGCATTGGAATTGGCGAGGCCGTTGCCGGTTGTCTGGGTGAGGGTGGCCGCGACCGCGTTGGGGGCGACGGACGCGGCGTTGGTGACGAAGTTCGAGAAGGGGCTGTCGTAGGAGATGCCGAAGCCGCCACGGAGAACGGTCTTCCCGGAACCAAGAAAGCCTTCGCTTTGCGGTGAGTAGGCGAAGCCGATACGGGGAGCGACGTTGTTGGTGTCGTTATGAACTTTGAGGACGGTGTTGATGGGCGTATAGGGGTTGGTCGGATCGATGGCGGGATAGGGCAGAGAGTTCTCTGGGTTAGTCAGGTAGTCATACCGGATACCGAGGTTAACGGTGAGTGCCGGGTTGAGCTTGATGTCGTCCTGCGCGAAGGCTCCGCTGCGATAGCCGTGCGGATCGACCCGGGTGCTGCCGAAGGTCTTGGTTGCGCTGCCGGAGGGCCCGAGCTGATTAAGGAGGAAGTTGCCCAGGCCGCTGATGCCGGTGCCACCTTTTGCGAAGGTGAGGGTTCCCTTTGCATTGAGCGGAACGATATCGGTTTCGATCTGCCGGCCGATGTCGAAGCCGACTCGCAGCGTCTGCCGACCACGAGTGATCGAGACCGTGTCCTGGATCTGGTAGAGGTCTTCGTGGCGTCCCTGGGGAAAGGTCTGATTTGGTCCGAGCGAGGTTGCATTGCCGCTGTCTACGGCCACAGTCGGAATGGAAAGGGTGGGTAGCGCATAGAGCGGGTTAGCCGCCGTGGCGGAAGTTGGGGAGAAGAGGAAGCCAAGGCGGGTCTCAGAACCGCGGAGCTCATTGACGATATTGGAACCGAAGATGTGGGTCCAGGTGCCGGCTCCAAGCTCTGACGGGCCGCCCTGGGTGGTATCAAAGCCGACGAGCGCGCCGCCGTTGGTGAAGAAGTCCGGTGTCAGGCTGGAGCGATCGTGCAGATAGCGAAAGGCGAAGCTGTCCTGCGCATGGGGAGTGTAGTCCACGCGATACATCCACTGCGTATCGGGATTTTGCTGCGCGGCGTTCGGGCGCTGGAAGTACTGGGTGGTCACCGTGCAACCACCGGCCGGGCAGCTTGCCTGACCGCCCACGTTGATGTTCGTCACAACGCCGTTCTGTGTGAAGGGGACGAAGGTGGTGAGATAGCTGCCATTGCCCAGGTATTGCTCGAGCAGCTGCGCCTGTGTGTTTCCAGCTTTCGCGAAGGCATCTATCTGCGCATAGCCGGCGGCGTCGGGGAGCTGAAGACGTTCCGGGACTTCGTTGCCGTAGAGGCGAGAGATCTGCAGGGCACCGAAGGCGAAGAGCTTGTCCTTGATGATGGGCCCGCCCGCGGTGAAGCCGAACTGGTGTTGATTGAAACGAGCCTTGCTGGGAGGGACGTAGCCGTCCGGCGGAGGGCCATGCACGATGCCCTGACGGGTGACGCCGTCGAGTGAATCCAAACCGGAGCCTGAGTAGCGCTCGAAAACAGAGCCATGCAAGGTATCGGTTCCTGCCTTGGTCACAAGATTGACCACGGCTCCCCCGGCGCGGCCGTACTCAGCGGAAGGGGTATTGGTGATGACCGTGACGGATTGAAAGATATCCGGGATGTTGGGCTGAAAGGCCTGGCCACCGATGCCGACGTCGTTGATCTCCTGGCCGTCGAGAAGGAAGTTGTTGGAGCGGGGCCGGGCGCCGTTGACCTCGATGTTAATGCCGTTCGAGAAGCCGCTGTTCTGGCTGACGGTCTGAACGCCGGGGACGGTGAGGGCGAGTTCGACCGGGTTCAGCGTGAAGATTGGGAGGTCGCGCAGCTGCTGGGGTGAGATGACGCCGGCGAGCTGACCGTTTTCAGTATTAATGCCAGAGTTCTCTGCCTCGACGGTGACGGTCTCCGAGGCGCCGCCGGTGATGAAGGCGATGTCGGAGCTGGTGACGACGGAGGGGTTCACTACGATGTCGTCGAGTTTCGTGGTGGCGAAGCCGGACTGCGTGGCGGTAAGGCTGTACCTGCCGGGCTGGAGGGCGTCAAAACGGTAGGCTCCATCTTCGCGGGAGACGGTCGAACGCTGCTCGTGTGTCTCGATGTTGGTGACCTTGATGGCAGCGCCTGCGAGAACGGCGCCGGTGGCGTCTCGGGCTACACCGGCGAGGATGCCTTTACTGGTTTGCGCGAGGGCAAGGGCGGGCAGAAGAATGGCACTAGCAGTTGCAAGACGACGGTAGGACGAAAAACTCATGCGATGGATCTCCGGGTAGGAACGGTCAGAGGCAATGCTGAAGGCAGTGGATCGCGGCCAATTGAGTGAGTAATCCCTCTGTATGCACGTTGGCTGCCATTCTTGCGGCTGAAGAAGAGGGGCAGGAAAGGACATAGGAGACGTTTTCCGCGCCGGATATGAAAGACGGTATTGCAAATCCCGCAACATTCCAACTTTGGAAGCACAACGAGAAAGCATTCGCAAAAGTTATGACTTGTTGTTGATATGCGACCGAGATTGTCCTATATTGCAGGGAGCGGAGACGCGAGGCGTCGATTCGCTTGCTCGGGATTGGTATTAAGCAAAGACAGGCCCTCGCGGGTTGATCTCTGGCAGAGAGCGCGAGGACCTGAGATGGGCTGTCGAGTGACCGGCCCTACTCGATTGTACCGACCGAGTGTGTGGGTGGGTACAGGGTGGGTTGGTAGGGGCTCCCTCGATTGCAGGACGATGATGCGGCTGGTTGGATCGCTTGAGCGATGCGGGCCGCGGGTTGCCGGAGGAGGATCTCTGGCGATGCAACCGGAGTGTGCCCTGAAGAGGTGGGCTCCGCAAAGAATGGAGGGCGAGGCGATGGCAGGAGCAGAGAGCAGGGCGAAGCAGGCGCGGTGTCGACGGGCGGAGCGGCGGCGGCAGGTAAAAGCGGCACGGTCGGCCGGCGTGACTGGTCTGGGGTTTGCGGCGCGCGGGCTGGCGGCGGGAGCGATGGTGGCGGTGGCGGCGACAGGACGGCAAGGGGTGGCGGCGACCCCGGTGGGGGCGGCGGTGGCTCATGGGGCGGCTAGCGCGGTGCCCGGCAATGCGGCGAGTGGGGCGGGAGCAGTGGGTGGTGCCGCGACTCCGGCTGGGGCGGCTGAATCGGGCGCGGCGAGTGCGGCGGGTGCGGTTCCGGAGGCTCCGGAGCTCCTGGCGAAGAAGTATGAGATTGCGGCGGGGCCGCTTGATGGGGTGCTGAAGGAGTTTGAGCGGCAGAGCGGGCTGCGCTTGAAGGTGGCGATGAAGCCGGAGGTGATGGCGGGGTTCCAGAGCCCGGGGCTGCATGGAAGCTATAAGCCGGGAGAGGCACTGGAGCTGCTGCTTGAGGGGACAGGGCTGACGAGCGCGGTGCAGGATGCGGGGACGATGGGAGTGGGGCTCTCACGCGCGGATACGGCGACGGTGACGGCGGAGATTCCGGACACGGTGGCGATGACGAAGTTTACCGAGCCGCTGATTGATACGCCGCAGTCGGTGGTGGCGGTGCCGCAGTTTGCCCTGCATGACGAGTCGGCGAATACGTTACGGGCGGCGCTACAGAACGTCCCGGGCATCAGCATGGCAGCGGGGGAGTTTGGCGCGCAGGGGGACAACCTGACGATTCGCGGATTCACGGCGCGGAACGACATTTTTCTCGACGGGATACGGGACTTCGGCAGCTACTACCGGGACAGTTTTGACTATGACCAGGTGGAGGTGCTGGAAGGGCCGGCGGGGGTGCAGTTTGGGCGGGGATCGACGGGCGGGATCATCAACCAGGAGTCCAAGCTGCCGGCGGCGCAGCCGTTCTTCAATGCGCAGACGCAGCTGGGGACGGATGCGACGAAGCGGCTGGCGATTGATGTGAACCAGCCGCTGGACGGGCTGGCGGATACGCTGGGCGAGGCGTTCCACGGCGCGGCGCTGCGGCTGAACGCGGTGGCGACGGATGGTGGTGTGGCGGGGCGGCCGTTTGCGGCGAACCGGCACTTTGGGGTGGCGCCGTCGCTTGAGTTCGGGATGAACGGGGCGACGCGCGGGTCGATCAGCTATCTGCACCTGACGGAGGATGACACGCCGGACTACGGGCTGCCGTGGCTCTATAACGGAGTGGCACCGGCGAGCCGGCATGCGTACTTTGGCTTTGCGGATGCAGACTACCTGCGAGCGAGTGTGGATGCGGTGACGCTGCGGGGCAGCCACGACGTTACGCCGGGGGTGCAGCTGCACTCGATTGCGCGATGGGCGAACTATGGGCGGAACGCAAAGATTACGGAGCCGCAGATCTGCTCGAACGCGAGCATGAGTGTGCCAGTAGGCGGGTTTGTTACGGCGTTGCCGACGAGCTCGGTGACGGGGCTGACGTGCACGGTGGGACCGGCGACACCGGCAAGCCAGATTGCGGTAAACCGGAACCAGCTGCAGGTGCGGAGTGTGGAAGGCGACCTGTGGGACCAGACCGAGCTGACGGCGAAGTTCAAGGTGCTGGGGGTAGTGAATCACTTTGCCGGCGGAGTGGAAGGCGGGCAGGAGATTTCGGACCCGGTGCGAACGAGTTACACGATCAAGACAGGGTCGCTCTCGCTGAACAGCGCGCCGGCAACGAACCTGGCGGATCCGGAGCCACGAGAGGCGTTCTCGGGATCGCCATATGTGCAGTCGGTGACGCATACGACGTCGAAGAGTGTGGCTCTCTACTTTGTCGACACGATGAAGCTGACGCGGTACTTCGAGTTGAGTGGAGGGGTGCGATGGGACTACTTCGATACGGACTTCAACCTGTACGCGCCGCAGACGGCGGTGAAGGGCGCGGTGCTGACGGCGGCGATTCCACCGATCTCACAGGTGGTGCATCAGCCGACGTACCGGGCGGCACTCGTGTACAAACCGACGGCGCATGGGAGCGTGTACTTCGACTATGGGACGAGCTTCAATCCATCGGCGGAGAGCCTGAGTCTGAGCGTGTCGTCGAGCCTGCTGCCGCCAGAGGAGAACGAGACGTACGAGGTGGGGGCGAAGTATAGCTTTCTGGGCGATCGGCTGATGGTGGATGGGGCATGGTTTCGGACGACGAAGCTAAATGCGCGCGAGACCGATCCTACGAATTCAAACAACATTGTGCTGAGCGGCAACCAGCTGGTGCGCGGGGTGCAGGCGAGTGCGGTGGGACGTCTGAGCAACGGATTCGACCTGGTGCTGGGGTATGCGTATCTGCACAGCGAGACGACGTACTCGAAGTTCTTTCCGACGGCTGTGGGGTATGGGCTGGCGAACGTGCCGCAGAGTACGTTCAACGCGTTTCTGACGCATCGGCTGCTGTTTGGCGTAAAGGGCGGCGTTGGCGGCAACTATGTTGGTAACCGGCTGGCGAGCTCGACGGTGCCGTATACCCCGCTGAGCTTTGGGCCGGCGCAGACGTTTGCGGCAGGAGCGGCGCCGTGCGGGACGGCGGCGACGACGTGCTATGAAGTGCTCTCGACCGGGGCGAAGCAGGTGCCAAGCTACTGGGTGTTCAACGCGATGGCGAGCAAGCCAATCACGGAGCGGATCGAGCTACAGGCCAATGTGTATAACCTGGCGAACCGTTTCTATATTGACCAGCCGCATCCGAGTCATCTGATTCCGGGGCCTGGGTTGAGTGCGCTGATTGGCGCTAACTTTCGCTTCTAGGGCCTGATCGAGGAAGGTGGGTGAGGCACACTGGGAGAAGCTCTACGGTGTGCCTCGACTGCCGGAGATGAGGAGAGTTTCTGATTGATGCGGAGATGGGATGCGGCCGTTACGAGATGCTTGGGATGCCTCTGATAGCGGCGGAGCGCAGGGAGGACGAGAGGCAGGGCGACGGGACGCGGTCTGCGATCCAGGCAGAGACGCTGCTTGAGACGGAGACGGCGTGGGACGGTCAGGCGTACGTGACTTATCCGGAGGGGCGTCCGCAGATTACGGTGATGCGGTTTACGCTGCCGCCGCACACGACGATGCCGTGGCACACGCATCCGCGCATTGCGACGGGGTATGTGCTGGCGGGATCGTTCTCGATTGAGAAGCCGGATGGGACGCGACAGACGTACCGCGAGGGCGAGGCGGTGTCGGAGACGGTTAATGAGGTGCATCGCGGGACGACCGGGGCCGAGGGTGTGATCCTGGTGGCGTTCTTTGCGGGAAGCGCTGGGGTGCCGCTGTCGGATCCGGGGCCGGAGCACGAGGCGGGCGCATGACGCTCTACAAGTATGTAACGGGAGTGGTTGCTTATGTTGCTGACGATCGAGGCGGTGTTTACGAAGGAGAAGGTGGCGGAGGCGCGGCGGCAGCTCGACGCGGCGGAGTGGGTGGACGGGCGGGTGACGGCGGGGTACCAGGCGCAGGAGGTAAAGCGCAACGCGCAGATCGAGGAGGGGAGCGCGGCGCACAAGGCGGTGGGCGAGCTGGTGCTGCAGGGGCTGGCGCGGTCGCCGCGGTTTATGTCGGCAGCGCTGCCGCTGCGGGTGTTTCCGCCGATGTTCAACAGCTATGCGGGTGGGCAGACGTTTGGCACGCATGTGGACACGGCGATCCGGCAAGATGGGCGAACGGGGCAGCGGATCCGCACGGATCTTTCGGCGACGTTGTTCCTCACGGAGCCGGGTGAGTATGACGGAGGCGAGCTGGTGGTGGAGGACAGCTATGGCGAGCACCGGGTGAAGGGCGCGGCGGGCGACATGGTGCTGTATCCGGCGACGAGCCTGCATCGGGTGGAGCCGGTGACGCGTGGGGCTCGGGTGTCGAGCTTCTTCTGGGTGCAGAGCATGGTGCGGGATGATCAGCGGCGGACGATGCTGTTTGATCTGGATGTGGCGATCCAGCGGCTGGCGGGTAGCGCGGAGAAGGATGCGGCGGCGGTGAAGGAGAGCCGGCTGCAGCTGACGGGGGTGTACCACAACCTCTTGCGGCAATGGGCCGAGATGTAGTTGGTTGGTCAGAGCGCGGCGGGCTGACAGCGGCGGCTGACAGAGGCAGTCCGTCGTTTGCGGATTGGCAGGGATGCGGGCTTAGATGGCCGTGACGATTCGGGGCGGGTCTCGTCTGACACAGGATGGACCGACGACGATTTTCTCAGCTTTCCGCTCTGGCGATGGCCGGGGCGCATCTGCCTGCGTTTGCTGCGGGCGGGCAGGATGCCTCAAAGCCGCCGTCGCGACGCGTTGGGGTTGCCGCGGTGGGTCTGGGCAGCTGCGCCGAGGTATTTATGCGAGCGCTGGCGAAGAGTGACAGCGCGCACCTGACCGGGCTGGTGACGGGACATCCTGTCGAGAAAGGAAAGAAGTTTGCGGGCATGTACAACGTGCCCGCGAGCTCGATCTACGGCTACGAGACGTTTGAGCGAATACGGGAGAACCCGGCGATTGACGCGGTGTACGTTGCGTTGCCGAACAGCATGCACTGCGAGTACGTGGTGCGGGCGGCGAAGGCAGGCAAGCATGTGTTCTGCGAGAAGCCGATGGCGATCTCGTCGTCGGAGTGCCGGCAGATGATTGCCGCATGCCGCGAGGCGAACGTGAAGCTGATGATCGGCTACCGGATCCAGTATGACGTGACGTTTCGCAGGATGTACGACCTGGTGCGGTCAGGTGCGCTGGGCGAGATCGAGGCGTTCCAGGCCGGGTTCTACGGGATGAAGAACAAGCAGCAGTGGCGGCTGAACCGGGCGCTCTCGGGTGGCGGATCGCTGCTCGATCTCGGGGTTTACCCGCTGAATTCTGTCCGGTGGATGACGGGGGAGGAGCCGGCGGAGGTTCGCGGGTTTGTGGCGACGCGCGAGAAGGGCGACAAGTACGCGACGGTGGAGCAGAGTGTGGACTGGATGATGAAGTTTCCGTCCGGGGTGCTGGCGAACTGCGGGAGCTCGTACGGGCAGAGCGGAACGAGCTTTCTGCAGGTGAACGGATCGGCCGGGCACGTGCGGATCGAGCCGGCGTATACGTATGGCGACACGGTGCTGAAGTACAGCGGGACGACCAAGGACGGGGAGATCTCCGGGCAGGGCGAGGTCTTTCATCCGGATCAGTTTGTGCTGGAGGCGAACCACTTTGGCGACTGCATCCTCCAGAACAAGCCAGTGGCAACACCGGGTGAGGAAGGCCTCAAGGACATGCTGGCGGTGGAGGCGATCTACAAGTCGGCGGGGGCTCCGATTGCCTAAGGAGCCCCCGCCCAGATGTGTAGCTAAGTGGGTTACTGAACGATGAGGGTGAGATTTGTGGTGACCGCGGAGCCGGCGGATGGGGTGACGGTGAGCGGGATGGTGTAGGTGCCGGCGGCGGTTTTGTGGCCGGAGCCGCCGCAGCCGGAGAGGCCGAGAGCGGAGGCGAGGGAGAGCACAGCGACGAGCGCAAGGAGGCCGGGGTTGAGGCGGCCACGGCGACCGATGGTGCGCAGCAGAACCAGGCCGAGCAGCGAGAGTGACGCGGCGAGAAGAGCGGGGCCGGAGGCGCTAACGGTGAGCAGGCCTGCGGGTGTGGCCGTGGTGCTGCCGTTGGTGGTTACAGTGATGGTGAAGTTCTTTGCGGTAGAGAAGGTGACGGGTGGGGTGGAGCCGGTGTTGCATGCAGCGTAGGTGGGAAGCGAGCCGCAGGTGATGGAGACGGAGCCCGAGAAGCCGCCGGCCGGGGTGACGGCCAGGGTGGAGGTGGCGGTGCTGCCGGAGGTGACGGTAACGCTGGTGGGGCTTAGGGTGGCGGAGATGCTGGGCGTGGGGGCGGGCGGCGCGACGAGAGCGGCGGCGGCGACGGCGAGCAGGTGATGAACGGTGGTGGTGGGGTGCAGGTCGTCCCAGAAGAAGTAGCGGTCGGGGTTGACGGTGACGTCAGTCTGGGACTTGTCGGTGACATTGATGAGGCCATTGGTGGAGGGGCTGGCGATGACGCTGTTGAAGAGGGTGAAGACGTCGAAGGGTTTGAGATTGAGGGTCTTGCCGGGGTTGGCGGCAGGGAGAGCGGCGAGACCGGTAGCGAGGCCGGTGTTGAAGGCCTGAGACGCGGCGGTGAAGGTGGCGGAATTGGCCGTCATGTTGAAGCGGGGAATAGCACCGAGCGGCGGGAGGTTGGCGACGAGGAGATCGGTGGCACCGGCGGCGATGAGGCGCTGAATGGCGGTGAGCTCGCTAGTGACGGCAGTGGTGATGTCGGCTGCGGAGGTGGCGTTGATGACGTCATTGGCGCCGCCCCAGACGACGACGAGGGTGTTGGCGGGGACCGTGGGGTTGGCGGTGAGGTAGTCGGTGACCTGCTGGCCGATGTTGTCGACGTTGACGGTGATGCCGGTGGTGAGATTGAGCGGGCTGGTGCCGGTGCCGGTGAAGGCGAAGCCGTAGGCGTAGTTGGTGCCGCCATCGAGCGAGTTGGTGACGGCGGGCTTGGCAGGGAAGGTGGCGGCGAGCTGCTCGATCCAGACGCCGGTGTAGAGCGTGGCGGCGGGCAGGGTGTCTTTGCCGTCGGTGAAGCGGCCGTCGGTATAGCCGAAGGCGGGGCCAGGGATGCGGAGGTTGTACTGGCTCTGCGTGAGGTGGGCGACGTTACCGGTGTCAGAGAGGGAGTCGCCGAAGACGAGGACGGAGGTGTAGGTCTGGGCGAGGGTGAAGGGTGTGGCGAGGCAGAGAAGGAACAGAAAGAGCAGGCGGCGGGATAGAGCAGGCATGGGGAGCTCCGGCGAGGAAGGTGCGATCTGAAGATTCCGGGGGTGCTCCGGGAATCGTGCCGAAAGGCTACCATGGCGGCGTGTGGCGGGGGCTCTCAGGAATCGAGTTGCAGAAAGACCGACTCCGCGGCCGGGTAGATGCATCTATTGAGTGACACGGGATCCTGGATGAACGTGACGCGGCGGAAGACCGCACAAGGGAGACTTGCGATGCGATGGATGAGACGGGCGTGGTGCGCGGGGGTGCTGCTGCCGACGCTGGCGATGCCGGCGGTGGCGCAGCGCGGCGGCGGGAGTTATTACAACGGCATGCGCCAAGGATATCGTGGCGGGTACAACGACCAGTACGACCATCAGCGGTATGACAATCGGGACGAGTACAACCGGACGCATGGCGGGATCGGGCCGGGCAAGGGAGCGCTGATCGGTGGCGCGGGAGGAGCGGCTCTCGGGGCGATCTTTGGCGGTGGTCTGAAAGGTGCGCTGATTGGCGGCGGTGCAGGTGCGGGTGTGGGCGCGATTGCCGGTAAAGTGCACCAAGATAACAAGCGGAATGACTGGCGCGACTCTCGCGGCCGGTGACGGTGCGAGCACGCGCCATCTTTGATGGCGAGCGATCGGATGCGATTTGAGTTTCCTAGAAGTCGAGAGGACAAGAGTGATGACGAGCTTGATACGACGGATGGCAATGGCGGGTGCGATCGCGATGGTGACCCTGCCGGCGATGGCGTGGCAGCAGCAGCCAGTGAAAGATGATTCTGCCGTAACGCTGAAGGGGGCGGCGGACGCGGGGACGCCGAGCTGGACCAATGAACAGCTGCTGACGAGCACGGTGCACGAAGCGTGGATGCTGAGCGGGCGCAACGAGGATCAGTTCTTTGCGATGGTGAAGCAGCTGGCGGCGATGAGTGCGCAGAAGCGCGGGCTGACGCTGCCGGAGACGGATGCCTCCGGCAAGAAGGCGGGCGAGATGATCAAGAAGGAGGGCCGCAAGGATCCGGACCAGCTGCTGTATGCGGTGGTGGATCGGGCGGTGATGAAGACGGGCACCAAGACGGCGGCTGCGGCTGCAGCTCCGAAGTAGATCGGCGTACGTGTGGTGACGACGCCTCCCGAGCTCCGGGAGGCGTTGCTGTTTCTGAGGGCGAGGTGTGTCTACTGCGTGACAACGAGAGTGAACTGGGTGGAGTGCTCGATGCCGGAGGTGCGGGCATGGCCAGTGATGGTGACGGTGTAGGTTCCGGGGGTGACGTGCGGGGGATAGAGGCCGCTGCAGCCGGAGAGCGTGATGGCGCTGACGGAGAGCAGGAGCGTGGCGAGCAGGTGGGGCAGGCGGGTGCGCGGTGATTGTGAGGGCTTCCGGCGACGGCGACGCAGGCGGTTAAGTGCGGCGAAGAAGGCGGGAGGAAGGGTGAGGGCGAGGACGGCGGTGAGGGCGCCGCGGTTGCGCGGGGTCGGGGAGGATTGGATTGCGGCGTAGTTGAGCAGGGCGTCGGTATCGAGCGTGAGCGTGCCGGTGGAGGCGTTGGTTTGGGTGAGGTCGTGGGTGGCGGGGGAGAAGGTGCAGGTCGCGAACTGCGGGAGGTTGGCGCAGGAGAGGTCGATGAGGTCTGAGAGCGCGCCGGTGGCGTTGATGCTGACGGTGGTGGGGGCGTGATGGGTGGTGGCGATGGTGAGGGTGGTGTCTTTGACGGAGAGGACGAAGTCGCTGGCGAGCACGGTGACGGTGGTGCTGGCGGAGGCGCCGGAGAGGCTCGTGCTGCCGGAGAAGACGGCGGTGAGGGTGTGGGGGCCGACGGTGGCGGGGCTGTAGGCGAAGCTCTGCGCGGCGGCGAGGGAGGCGGTGCCGAGGGTGGTGGAGCCCTCGAGGAAGGTGATGGACCCGGTGAGCGCGGAGGCGGGGACGCCCGGCGCGAGGACGGAGGCGGCAAGCGTGACCGGGCCGTGCTGGTAGACGGGGTTGGGGTTGGCGGTGAGGGTGAGGGCGGCGGCGACGGGTGAGACGACGAGCGTTGCGGCGGGGGAGCTGCTGCCGGAGAAGAGGGGGCTGCCGGAGAAGCTGGCGGAGAGGCTGTAGATGCCGGCGGCGGGTGTGAAGGTGAGGCCCGCGTCGCCCGCGGCGTTGACCACGACAGTGCCAAGGGCGGTGCGGCCGGTGGGTGAGTCGGCGAAGAAGGTGACGGCGACGGGGGCGCAGGCGGGGGTGCAGAGAAGGGTGTTAATGGGCGCGAGGGATGCGGAGGTGACGTGCGCGTTGAGGGTGACTGGCGTGAAGGCGAGGGACTGAGGGGGTGCGGCGAGCTGCGTTGCGGTGGAGTTGGCGAGGATGATTTCGGTGACGGCTGGTGCCGGGATGGAGCTGAAGACGGTGTTGCCGGAGAAGGTTGCGGTGAGGGTGTGCGAGCCGGGGGTGAGGGTGGCGGTGGTGAAGCTGGCGTGGCCGTCCGCGGAGAGGCTGGCCACGCCGAGGGGAAGGCCGCCGTCGGAGAAGGTGATGGTGCCGTTGAGGGTTACCCCGGGGGAGAGCGGGGCGGCGGGGACGAGCGATGCGGAGAGCGTCACGGGTGCGGCGGCTAGGGCGGTAGAGGCGGGGCTGGCGGTGAGGGTGAGGGTGGCGGGCAGGCCGTTGATCTGAACGTTGAGGGGCGGGGAGAGGCTGCGGATGGTGTCGGGTGTGCCGGTGTGGAGGCTGGCGATGAGGGAGTGGGTGCCGAGGCTGAGGGTGCTGACGGGAAGGGTGACGATGCCGCTTGCGGGGAGGGGAACGCTGCCGAGGGTGAGGGCGCCGTCCGAGAAGGTGATGGTGGCGGGGCTGGGGATGGCGGCGGCAGGGGTGACGGCGGCGGTGAGGGTGACGGTCTGGCCGACCGTGGCGGGGTTAGGAGACGCGGTGAGGGCGATGGCGATGGGGGGCGCCGCGGCGATAGTTTCGGTGAGGGTGGCGGAGCTGGTGAAGGTGGCGCTGGTGGCCGGGACGTAGGTGGCGGTGAGGATGTGGGTGCCGGGGACAGCGAGGGTGACATAGGCAATGGCGGACCCGGCACTCGGACCTGCGATCAAACCGCTGGAGGCGAGCAGGGTGTTGCCTTCATAGAGGGTGACGGAGCCGGCAGGGGCGGTGTTGGGGGCTGTGGGGTTGGTGACGGTGATGGTGTAGGTGACGCTGTCTGTGGTGGCGGCGGGGTTTTTCGAGCTGGTGAGGGAGGTGAGTGTGGCGTTGCCGCCAACGTTAATGGTGCAGGTGCCGCTGCTGGGGCCGAATCCGGCGTCGGGCTGGAAGGTGACGGTGATGGTGTGGAGGCCGACGGACAGGTTGGAGAGGGCGAGGGTGGCGATGCCCTGCTCGCCGGGGCTGGTGAGGTGGGCCGTGCCTTCGAGGGTGGCGCCGTCGGTGAAGATGACGGTGCCGGTGGGGGCAGGACCGGCGGCGGCGGTGACGGTGGCGATGCAGGCGACGGCCTGACCGAGGGCGACAGGGTTCTGATCCGGCCTGGCGGAGAGGGTGGTGGCGATGGGGGCGGTGACTGAGACGGAGGTGGTGGCGGTGGCGGCGGCGTAGAGGGTGGTGCCGGCGTAGGAGACGGTGTAGGTGTGAGGGCCGACGGTGGGATGCGGGATGGTGTAGGTGACGAGGCCGGAGGCGTCGGGCTGGAGGGAGCTGAGGATGGTGTTGCCCTCAGAGAGGGTGAGGGCTCCTGGAGGGACGGGACCGGGTTGGGTGGCGCCGTTTGCGGTGGTGGTGGAGCCGAGGTGGATGGTGAGGGTGATGGGCTGGTTGAGGGTCTGGGTAGTGGGGGAGGCGGCGATGGTGAGGGTGGTGGTAGAGAGGGCGGGGGCATCCGTGACGCGGATGTAGATGGGCGTTGACGTGGATGCTGGATAGCCAAGATTCGCTGGTGCGGAGGCGGTGACGGTGTACAGGCCAGGGGTATCGAGAGTCGTGGAGAAGGAGGCGACCTCGTTCGAGTTGAGGGACGCAGTCGCCTGCTGGACGCCATTGATGAAGAAGGTTGTGGGGTAGCCAAAGCCGTCCACGTGGAAGCTCTCGGTCAAGGCAGTGAACGTTACGGGACCGGGCGCCATGATGTAGGCAGTGGAGGAGAGAACGGTAGAGGCTGGACTGTCACCGGCTATCGAATTGGCAGCGCGAGGAGCCTCATAGGCGCCGATGTCGATGGTGTTGTGGCCGGAGGCGGAGCCGTCAAGAAAGCGGATGGTTCCTCCGACGTCGAAGAAAGGTGTGGTGATGACGGTGTTTGGTCCATAGGAGGTGACCGAATCCGCAAGGTCGGCGGCGCCAGCTGTGGGCAGGCTGAGATCGGGTCCGCCCGAGGTGAACGGCAGGAAGATGAGTCCTGGTGCGGAGTTACTCCCGGCGTCTATGACGGGCGAGTTGGGCAGGGGGTGGAGATCGGTGGAGCCGGTGAGTTGCGGGTCGAGTGACAGATTGCCGTTGGCCGAGAGAGGGTTCGAGAGGCCGGGGAAGCAATCGCCCGAAGCAAGACTGTTTGCCGCTCGTGTGGTGTTGAAGAGGTCGTTGTTCGCAAAGAGTAAGGGGGTGTCGTTCAGGCTGGGCGTTGCGGAGGTACAGGTCAGGACGGGGTGCGAGGTGGTGCCGACGAGAATGTTATTGACGAACTGGATGTGTGCGGCGGTGCCATCGAGGAAGATATCGGTGATCGCGGCCGGGTCGGTCGAGGCGATGGGCGAGGTGAGATTGTTGACGATGGTGTTGTTGACGATCTGCGTGGTAGCGGGATCGACATTAGGGTTCACTGCGCGATCGATAAGGTGGAGCGCGCCGGAGACGTTGTCGTAGATCAGGTTTTGGATGAGAAAGACCGGCGCCGTGTCCGCGGCGAGCGCGACGGCGTTGTTGCGAAGGGTGTTGCTGAGGATCAGAAGTGGTTGCCCCAGATTGACGGCCTGAATGCCGATGCCCGAGCAGGAGGTTCCGTCTCCGAAGATGGTGTTTTGGAAGAGGACGGTGGGATGGGGCTTGCCCACGGCGTCTGCGGGCTCCGCCGAACCAAGGTCGGTGTGAGTGCCGGTGAGGACGGTGCTGGTGCCCGAGAGATAGACACCGGTGGAGGGATTGAGGAAGGTGGAGCCGGCGGAGAGGATGCAGGAGCCGCCGGCGCTGGAGGCGGTGGAGATCTGGCTGGCGGTGAGGACGAGGGTGCCGTTGATGACACCGATGTTGATGCCGGTGTTCTTGGCGAGGATGCTGTTCGTGACCTGCGCTCCGGCGTTGGCGATGAGGATGCCGGCGGGGCCTACGGAGAGTGAGCCGGCGTTCGAGCCGAGGGGGCTGCCGTTCTGGATGGTGAAGCCGCTGACGAGGCTTTTGGTGCTGGTGGTGTTGGTGATCTTGAGGACGGGGCCGAGATGACTGCCGTCGAGGATGGTCTTTGCGGCGCCGTCGGTGGAGACGAGGGAGATCTCTTTGGTGTCGATCGACAGGTTTTCGAAGTAGGTGCCTGGGCTGACGGAGACGGTGTCGCCGGTGGCGGCGGCGTTGATGGCGAGCTGGACCGTGGGGAAATCCTGGGGGACGCGGCGGGCCTGCTGGGCGGTGGCGGTGAGTGCGGTGATGGTGGCAAGACAGAGAGGAACGGCAGAACGGCAGAGGCGGGCAAACGTACTCATCAGGACCCCGGAGTGCGACCTCTGGACGGTAGCAGCGGTGGGGCGGTGGAGGGTATGGCACTTCTGGGTGGTCTGGCAGAGAGCGGAGGAGGGCTGGCTCGGCGGATGCTCCCGTTCTCAGGCGGGTGGGAGGAAGTGGAAGATGGCGACTTCTTCACGGGAGGAGCCGAGGCGATCGGGGAGGGCATCTTCTGGATCGATGGTGAGGGTGGCGCGGGCGGTCTCGCGGAGGAAGGGGAAGCGGCGGACGACGCCGGCGGCCTGCGGGTTGATGTAGAGGAGCCAGAGCTCGCGGGGATGCTGGCGGAGGGAGCGCTCCAGGCGGCGGAGGACGCGCTTGAGGACGGGGGCGAGGAAGGGGTGATAGAGGTAGAGCAGGATGGGGGTGCCGGGCAGATCCGCGGCGGTGGCGTCAGCGTGCTGGACGGCGAGGGAGTGGCACTGCTGCCAGGGGGCGCGGAAGGTGCGGAGGTTGGCGTTGGCGATAGCGGCGAGGCTCCCGTCGAGCTCGACGCCGAGGATGTGCTGGAAGGGGTAGCGGGAGGCGAGCAGAAGGGCGCGACCCTTGCCGCAGCCGAGATCCGCGAAGCTGAAGCGGGACCAGTCTGGCGGTGTGATCCCCTCGGGCGATGCGGGGTCGGTGTGGGTGCCGACGAGGGCGAGCGCGCGCTCGAAGATGGAGGGCGCAATACCGTAGTAGGCGGTGTTCCAGAGCGCGGAGGTAAAGGCGGGCGGAGGCGGGCTGTTGCGGCGAGCGGTGTTCGAGGGAGGGTCGGCGGTGGTGCGCAGGCCGAGATCCTGCCCGTGGCGGAAGCCGCTGGTGTCTACGTTGTAGGCGAGGTCAAAGGGATGAACGGCGAGCGGCGCGTGACGAGGATAGAGGTCGAGCGGCGTGGCGAACAGAGGGGGGGATCGGCGGTGGCGAGGCGTGGCGGCGCGGACGACGAGCAGGCGTAGGCCCTCGAAGAGGCCGTGGTTGGCGAAGAACTGCAGGGTGAGGCGAAGGGCTCGCGGAAACGGCCGACGGTGCGAGACGGGCGGAGGAGTGGAGTCGTGCACACGACCTCTAGGAGAGCGGGCTATTGGGCGCCTCGTCCAACACGAGACCGGCGTCGTTGGTGGACGGCGAAGGGGATGGGCCGAGACCGGGCGGATCCATGGGAAGGATGAGCGAGAAGATGGTGCCGTGATGGATGGGGTGCTCCGAGCTGCGAACGGCGATGCGGCCGTGGTGGCGATCGATGATGCCGGCGGAGATCCAGAGGCCGAGGCCGGTGCCGTTGAGATCTTTGGTGGTGTAAAAGGGCTCGAAGATGCGTCTGAGGGTCGCTTCGCTCATGCCGTGGCCGGTGTCAGCGACGGTGATGCGGACGACGGGGCGGCCGGTGTGGGGATCGGTGACGTCGTGCGCGCGGGCGAGGAGATGGCCGCCGGAGCGCATGGCGTCGATGGCGTTGGCGATGAGGTTGTTGAGGACCTGGCGGATGTCGTTTTCAAAGCAGAGGATGGGCGTGGTGCTGGCGAAGGCGGTGTCGACGGTGACGCCGGAGTTGTTGAGGCGGCCCTGATAGAGGTTGAGGACGGCCTGGACGAGGCTGCCGGCGTTGACGCGGGTGGGGCGGACGGCCTGGCGATGGAAGCGGAGGGTCTGGGTGGCGATCTGCGAGACCCTCGAGAGCTCGGACTGCGCGAGATGGATGTAGTCCTTGATTTCTTCGGGCAGGTTCTCGTGCATGGCGGTGAGATAGAGCAGGTTGGTGATGGCCTCGAGCGGGTTGTTGATCTCGTGCGAGATGGAAGAGGCGAGGCGGCCGACGGCGGCGAGCTTTTCACTTTGGACGAGGGCGGCCTCAGCCTTTTTCTGCTGGGTGATCTCAAGTGAGGCGGCGGAGATAGCGCGGACGGTGCCGTCGGGGCGGTAGACGGGGAAGTAGCTGACGGTCCAGAAGCGGTGTTCGCCGGGATGGCTGGGAAGCTCGCCCTCAAGGAGCTGGTTGAGGACGGGTTTGCCGCGGGCGACCGCGTCGAACATCTCGCGCAGGCCGGGGATAGGGGCCATCTCAGTGAGGGTCCTGCCGACGACCTGCTCGGGCTTGAGATTGAAGAAGGCGGCCTGGCGATCGTTGAGGCGGAGGTAGTGGAAGTCGTCGAGATCGAAGAGGGCGAGGCCGATGGGGGCGGTCTTGTAGAGGGTTTCGATCTCGGCGCGCTCGCGTTCGGTCTCACCCTGCAGCCGCAGGAGGGTCTCGGCAAAGCTCTTCTGCTCGTTGATGTCGCTGGCGACGCCGAGCCACTGGACGATGGCGCCGGCCTCATCGCGAACTGGGAGGGCGCGGAGGTGCCACCAGCGGCTGGCTCCATCGCTGCCGCGGATGAGGTGGGCCTCCAGGTCGTACTCCTCGCCAGACTGAACGGCGTGGGTCCATGCCTTGAAGACGCCCTCGCGGTCTTCCGGCGCGAAGCGGTCGAGCCAGTTGGAGAAGTCGGCGGCATCGGCGCCGAGGTAGTCGAGAAAGCCCTGGTTGGCGTAGGTGATCTCACCTTTCGGATTGCCGCTCCAGATGGCCTGCGGGTTGAGATCGACGAGCACGCGGAAGCGGGCCTCACTGGCGCCGGAGGTCTCCTCATCCTGCTTGCGGCGGGTGATCTCGATGGCGACGCCGCGGAGCTGGACGGGAACGCCATGCTCGCGGATGACCTGCGCGCGGGTCTCGATCCAGAGTGTGCTTCCATCTGGCGGCTGAAGGCGGTACTCGTGCAGGACGGCTTCGCTTCCGGCGGAAGACTCGTCGATGTTGGGGGTGAGCTGATCGCGGAAGCCGGGGTGCAGGATCTCCCGCAGGCGATCGATGTGGTCAAGCTCGGCGAGCGGGCGGCCGAAGACGGGTGCAGATCCGGGACCGAAGGTGAGGCGGCCGGTGGGGAGATCGAGAGTCCAGGTGGCGACGCCGGCGGCCTGCTGGATGGCTGTGAGCAGGTCCTGCTGCTCGCGGAGGGCGGTCTCCGAGGCGCGATGGTCGGTGACGTCGCGGAAGAAGAGGACGATGCCGTCGTCGGAGGGCCGCGCCTGAATCTCGAAGGAGAGATTGAGGGGAGCGGGATAGAAGGCCTCGAAGCTGCCGGGAACACGCTCGGTCATGGCGCGGTGATAGTGCTCGATATAGGGAGAGTTGTCGAAGATGGTGTCCGGAAAGGCCGCCCAGAAGTTCTGCCCGACGATCTCGCCGGCCGGAAACAGAACTTCCTGTGCGCGACGGTTGAGGAAGCAGATATTCCAGTTGCGATCGATGGAGAGGACGCCGTCGGCGATGGCGTCGAAGACCTGGGTCAGCTGCGCGTGGCTGCGATCGCGCGCCTCCTCGGCGGCCTTAAGCGCGGAGACATCGCTGAAGAAGAGGATCATGCTGTCTTCATCGAAGGGCCGGGCGAAGACGCGAAACCAGAGGTCCAGGGGAGCGGGATAGAAGGCGTCGAACTGGGTGGGCTGACGCTCAACCAGGGTGCGGGTGTAGTTCGACTTGAAGGGCTCGGCATGATTGCCAGGGAAGAGCTCGAAGAGATTCTGGCCCACCAGGGGGCCAGCGTTGAGGAGCTTGATGGCCTGCTGATTGGCGACGCGAAAGTTCCAGTCGGGCCCGAGTACCAGAATGCAGTCGGTGGAGGCGTCAAAGACCTGCTGCAGCTGCCGGGTCGCGGTGTCGCGGGCGGCTTCGGCGGCTTTCTTTTCGGTGATCTCGCGGTAGTAGAAGATGAGGCCGCCCTCCGCTGAGGGCATGATGCTGAGGTCGTACCAGCAATGGAAGGGCGCGTAGAAGAACTCGAAGTGCTCGCGGGTGCGATCGCGCATGGCGCGGCGATAGACCTGTTCGATCTCGGTGCCGAGGGTCTGTGGGTAGACCTCCCAGTGGTTGCGGCCGAGGTCTTCGGCGGTGAGATGGCTGATGCCCATGGCGAGCTCGTTGGCCCAAACAATGCGCCAGTCGCTGCCGAGGCAGAGGATTGCGTCCGGTACGGAGGCGAGGATCTGGGCGGAGAGCGAGGCGTCTTCGACGACGCTGCCGAAGACCGGACTGGATGGAACGCGTTGGGGGAGGTGGCGTGCGCTTTCCGACATGACGTGCGGGCGGTCCTTGGAAGATCTACCTGTATCTAGACTACGCGGGGATGTTCCCCTCTGCCGCGAGAGCCGGCGCGCTAGCTTCCAGACGCTGCAGGCGATCTTCGAGGATGGCGATGCGGCGCTCGAGCTCTGCGACGGTGACGGTAAGATCGGCGGCTTCGGCGTTTGGGATTGCGGTCGCGTGCGGAGGCTGGTGCGGGATGGCGTGTGCGACCGGGCCGCCGAGCAGATGGGCGAAGCGGGCTTCGCGGGAGCCGGGCTGGCGGGGAAGGAGGACGGCCAGTGGGCCGATGCTCTCGAAATCTTCGGCCTGCGGCGGCCGGGCGGCGAGGCGCTCCAGTGTGGCGATAACAGAGGAGAGATCGTCGAAGGCGAAGAGGCGGTCGGCGCGGGAGCGAAGTTCGCCGGGTGTCTGCGGGCCGCGCAGCAGAAGGAGGCAGAGAAGTGCGGTCTCGTCGCGACGGAGGTTGAGCACGGTGCGGGCGTGATGCTCGTACTTGGTGACACGCGAGCTGGCGCCGGAGAGACCGCCGCGCGCGGGGGAGGCCAGGCCGCGGTCTTCGAGAGCGTGAAGGGCCTGGCGAAGCTCCTCTTCTGTGAGGTCGAACACCGGATCGCGCGAGGATCGCTGATTGGCGGCGGCCTGCAGGGCGTTGAGCGAGAGCGGATAGATATCCGGCGTGGTGATCTCTTTTTCGATAAGGGCACCGAGGACCCGGAGTTCGTGGACGGATAGCTGCATGGCCTCTAGGGTGACACACGGCGGACGGCGGGAGGCAGGTGGCGAGAAGGGGTCTCTATGACACAAAAGTTACAGGCAGGGTTGTCCCGGAGGGTTACGGTGCGGAATGCTGTCGCGTAGAATCGGAAAGACAAATGAGATTTACCGACTTCGATTGAGCAGGCGGATTGAAGGCGGCTGGGGGCATGATGGGATCTGGATTTCTGCGCGGTGTAGGGAAGATGGTTGCCGGAGCGATGGTGGTGGCTGGCCTCTCAGCCGGTGTCGCAGGTAGCGCGCGGGCGAGCGGCATGCCGACAGTGGGAGTGATAGGGGCCCGCGGCATGGTAGCGGCGGCCAACATGGGCGCTCCCGGGGTGAGTCTTGGCGTGAGCACGAGCCAGCGCTACATGCTGCGCCTGCACCACACGCACACGGGCGAAGACATCAACATCGTGTACCGGATTGGCGATACCTACCTGCCGGAGGCGATCGAGAAGCTGAACTACTTCCTACGGGACCATCGCACGCAAGACATCGCGGACTATGACCCGACGGAGTTTGACCTGCTGCATGCGGTGATGACGCGGCTACGTAAGCCGGGCGGCGTGATCGACATTGTTTGCGGGTACCGGACGCCGGAGTCGAACGAGTATCTAAGGACTCGCTCGGCGGAGACAGGTGTGGCGGAGCACTCGCAACACATGCTGGGCAAGGCGATCGACATTCAGGTGCCGGGTGTTCGCACGCTGGCGCTGCGGAATGCGGCCCTGGCGATCGGCGCCGGTGGCGTCGGCTACTATCCGACCAGCCGGTTCGTCCATGTGGATGTGGGCCCGGTACGGGAGTGGCAGTTTGGCGGGGCACACTATGGCACGCGCACGGCCAGTTATCGGGCGCACCACAGACGCCATGTGGCGCGGCGACGCAGCTAACGCGCTAGAGCTGCTGAGGCCCTGAAGGCGATCTCGTCTTCAGGGCTCTTTTGCGTCGGCGGGATCGCGCGCGCTTGTCTCCGTTACGTGTTTGTCTTTAGCATGTCTCGCTTCGCGCAGCCGCGTATCCGATCGTATGCCCGGTGAGGCATACTGACTGCGGGTTGAGGAGGCGAGACAACGCATGCGGTCTGTGGGATGGATGGGAGTGGCGTTGGCCCTTACGGGGCTGGAACAGATGCAGGCAGCGGCGGAGATTCGGCTGCCGAAGATGTTGAGCTCGCATGCGGTGCTGCAGCGGGATCGGCCGATCCATGTGTGGGGATGGAGCGAGCCGAGCACGTGCGTGCAGGTGGTGTTCCATAAGCAGGAGGTGCCTGCGTGCGCGAACGCACTGGGGATGTGGTCGACCTACCTGCAACCGGAGGCGGCCGGTGGCCCGTACACGCTCGCGGTCTCCGCGAAAGACGGTGGCGCGGCGAAGGTTTCGGTTGATGACATATTGGTGGGTGATGTGTGGTTCGCGTCCGGGCAGTCAAATATGGAGATGCCGCTGAAGGGCTTTGGCGCGGACACGCCTATCAAGGACAGCGCAAAGGAGATTGCGGCGGCGACGAAGCCGAAGATCCGGCTGCTACGGTTCGAGAAGGCGGCGACGTCCTATCCAATGGATGATGTGACGGCGATGTGGACCGAGTGCATGCCGGAGACGGCGGCGAACTTCTCCGCGGTGGCCTACTTCTTTGGCCGTGAACTCGAGGAAAAGGAGCATGTGCCGATTGGACTGATCGATGCGACGTGGGGCGGCACGCCGATTGAATCGTGGATCAGCCTCGAGGCGATCGGGCGGGATTCCGGGCTGATGCCGCTGTTTGCGAGCCGGGCGAAGTTTGTGGCGGAACGGGCGGAGATGCCGGCACTAATGGCGGCGGAGAAGCGGGAGGATGCGGCGGCAGAGGCGGCGGGTAAGCCGAAGCCGCGGCACCCGTGGCATCCGGCGGAGGATGCATCGTGGAATCCGAGTTACCTGTACAACGGCATGATTGCGCCGGCGACGGACTACACGATCCGTGGATTTCTCTGGTATCAGGGCGAATCGAACAGCCCGCCGGAGCGAGCGCCACTCTACCAGCGAGAGATGCCGGCGTTGATTAAGGACTGGCGAGCAGAGTGGGGCGAGGGGGATCTGCCGTTCCTGTGGGTGCAGCTTTCGAGCTTTGATTCCCCGCTTGAAGACTGGGGCCAGATACGCGAGGCGCAGCGGAAGTCGCTTGCGGTTACAAATACGGCGATGGCGGTGAGCCACGATGTAGGTACGGCGCACAACGTACATCCGCCGGACAAACAGACGGTGGGCCACAGGCTGGCGGTAGGGGCGCGGGCGCTGAGCTATGGCGAGCGGCTCGAGTGGACGGGACCGCTGGTGCAGTCTGCTGACCGAACAGGCAAGACGGTGCGCGTCTCCTTTGAGCACGCGGAGGGTCTGCAGGCAGCGGGAGGTGTGAAGGGGTTTGAGGTAGCGGGTAAGGATGGTGTGTTCGCACCAGCGACGGCGAGGGTCGAGGGGAAGAGTGTGTCGGTCACGAGCGATGCGGTGGAAGAGCCTGTGTTGATTCGGTACGGTTACGAGAATGTAACGGACGCGAACCTGCAGAATCGTGAGGGATTGCCGGCTGCTGCGTTTCAGATCGAAGTGAAGTAGAGGCGTCGTGATCGGCCAGCGTCTAGGATGAGGGCCCATCGGTGTTATGGCAAAGGAACGATGCCGTTCATGCGCAGGTACTCCACGATCTGGCCGTAGTGATCGTAGCCGTGCGCCGCGACCCATGCTGCTTCGCTGAGCTTGGATTGATGCGGCCCAACTCCGGGATCATCCACGGCATCGTTTTGGTTCGCCGTAGTGATGGTGGCCATGGCGGCGTGCACGGCTATGAAGGAGCTGCTCAGCGCCGCAATGATGTCGTCCTTCTCGTGCAAGGCGCCCACCACTTTTGGATCGACAGCGGGATTGCCGCCAGTGATGTTTGCGGCAATGACGAAGTTGGCCTGAGCGACATGCTTGAGCTCATCGGCGAAGGTTCGCACCGTGCCGAAGCTGGCGCCCGGGAGGTTCAGGGAGGCTGGCGTGAAGTTGTACTTCTCCGCGGGCATCGCCTGCGCGGCGCTCAGGAGTGCGTGCTGGAAGCGATTGACGATGTCTTCCACGCCAGCGGCAGGCGAAGCGAGCTGTGCCGTTGGCGGGGCGGCGACTGGCCTGGTTTGTGCGAGTGCGACGGATCCGGACGCGGCGGAGAGCAAAGCAAGGGACAGCAGACGTGGAAGCATGTTCTCTCTCTTCAGTGGAGTGAAGTAGAAGACTGCAGTCAGCGCGATTGGTTAGCGAAAGGACTTGCTCGTGTATCTGCTTACGCTTCTGGGAGGCGGTTGGACGAGAGCGTGCCGCGAAGTGGGGAGCTTCGCGGCACGGCTGGCTTGCGGGAGATTCGTGAAGGTGATCTACGCGACGGAGTTGCGGCGAATGGTCTCCTTGTAGAAGTGACTGGAGAGCTTGGGTGTCCGCTTCTGCGTCTCGAAGTCGACATAGGTAATACCGAAGCGCTTCTCGTAGCCATCGGCCCACTCGTAGTTATCGAGCAGACTCCAAAGGAAGTAGCCGCGAATCGGTGTTCCTTCGCTGACGGACTTTTGTAACTGCGTGAGGTAATTCCGCAGGAACATGGTGCGATCAGTGTCGTAGATCTGGCCGTCGGGCGCGATGTGATCGTCTGAGGAGGCGCCGTTCTCCGTGATGTAGATCTCCTTGAGGTTGAAGGCTTCGTTCGCGAGCTTCGGCGCCCAGTAGATGCCCTCTGGGCCGACCTTCAGCCAGGAGCTGAACATGTGCGGGTAGGAGGCGGGCTCGGGGACGACGGAGAAGCCGGTAGGCGTGCTCGAATCCGCGCGAACCCAGGTCGGCTGATAGATGTTGAGGCCCTGGAAGTCGAGCGGGCTGCCGATGGCCTTCATCTCGTCCGGGGTGAACTTTGGAGCGTCGGCGCCGAGCTCCTGCAGGTAGTGGTCGGTGTACTTGCCGGTGCGCATGACGGTGAGATAGCCCGCGTTGAGCTCGACGATGGCCTTCTTGGCGGCCGCGACCTGCTCGGGCGAGTCGAAGATGGGGCAGACGGCGGTAAGATTTTCGGCTGAACCGACCTTCGTGCCGGGCTTTGCCTTGGCACGGATGGCCTGCACGGCGAGACCGTGGCCGAGGACGGCATGGTGGCGGGTCTGCGCCAGCGCCTTTCGGTCGAGCTTGAGGCCGGGCGCGTGTGTACCGTTGCCATAGCCGAGCTCGATGAAGGTGCTGATCTCGTTCATGGTCATGAAGTGCTTGACCTTGTCCGATAGCTGGCTGGCGACGTAGCCGGCGTAGGTAGCGAAGTCGACCGCGGTTTGCCGGTTTTGCCAGCCGCCCTTGTCTTCGAGCGCCTGCGGGAGATCCCAATGGTAGAGCGTGCAATAGGGCTCGATACCGGCGGCGAGCAGGGCATCGGCGAACTTCTTGTAGTGATCGATGCCTTTCTCGTTCGGCGTGCCGGTGCCGGTGGGAAAGATGCGTGACCAGGCGACGGAGAAGCGGCAGGTCTTGAGGCCGAGATCCTTCATCAGCGCGATGTCTTCGGCGTAGCGATGATAGCTGTCGTCGGCGACATCGCCGGTATCACCGTTGTGCGTCTTGCCGGCGGTGTGCGAGAAGGTGTCCCAGATGGAGACGCCGCGGCCGTCTTCCTTGATGGCGCCTTCGACCTGATAGGAGGCCGTAGCGGAGCCCCAGAGGAAGCCTTGCGGAAAACCGAGCTTGCCGGACTGGATCGAGCCGGTCTGGCTATTGGGCTCGGCCTCGGCGGAGAGTGCGGCGGGCAGAGAGGCGAGCCCTGCGGCGGAGGCGGCAAGGCGCGCGAAGTTGCGACGAGAGAGAGTACTGGACAAGGTATGGAGCTCCTTTGGACGAAGGCGGACGGGGGCAGCCGCGATTGAGAGGAAGTATAGCGAGTCGCAAGTGGGACTGGCTTGATGAGATCGCAAGAGCAGACGGGCGCGATGCAATAATGCGGCATGCCTGAGACCCTTGAGATGTTCCTGAGCCGTCGTCGACTGCTGTCTGCCTGCACCGCAGTTGGAGTTGGGGGCACCTTGTTTCCTGGAGCACTGTTGGGGCTGGCGGCGGCCCAGGCGTCGAGCGGGCCGGTGCATCCCGCGGAGGTTCCGGCGGAGAAGCTGCCGAAGATTACGCCGGAGATGATTGAGTCGGCGGAGGCGATTACGGCGATCTCGCTGACGGCGGAGCAGCGAGCTATGCTGCTCGATGGCGTGACGGAGCAGCGAGCGTCGGTCGAGGTGATTCGCACGCTGCACCTCGCGAATGCGACGGCTCCGGCGTTTGTGTTTGACCCTGTGCCTGCCGGCATGGTGCTGGAGACGGAGCGCAAACCGGCCAAGCTGGGCAAGGCGCCGGATGTGGCGAAGCTGAGAGCGGCGGCGGCTGGCGCCTCGCGCGAGGAGGCGCTGGCGTTTGCGACGGTGCGGGAGCTAGGAGAGCTGCTGCGAGCAAAGCAGGTGACGTCGGTGGAGTTGACGAAGCTCTCGCTGGCGCGGCTGCATCGGTATCAGCCAACGTTACATTTTCTGATCAATGCTACGGAGCAGCGTGCACTGACGCAGGCGGTGGCCGCGGACAAAGAGCTTGCTGCGGGAAAGCCGCGCGGACGGCTGCACGGTATTCCGTGGGGCGCAAAGGATCTGCTGGCGGTGAAGGGCTACCCGACGACGTGGGGGGCGGCGGGGTATGAGCAGCAGCAGATTGATGCCGACGCGACAGTGGTCCAGCGGCTGGATGCCGCGGGCGCCGTGCTGGTGGCAAAGCTCAGCATGGGCGCGCTGGCGCAGGGCGATCTGTGGTTTGGCGGAAGGACGCGCAACCCGTGGAATCCGCGGCAGGGCTCGAGTGGATCGTCGGCCGGCTCGGCGAGCGCTGTCTCGGCGGGATGCGTTGCGTTCGCGATCGGGACGGAGACGCTGGGGTCGATCTCGTCGCCGTCGACACGCTGCGGCGTGACGGGGCTGCGCCCGACGTTTGGCTTTGTGCCGCGCACCGGGGCGATGGCGTTGAGCTGGACGATGGACAAGATCGGGCCGATCTCGCGGTCCGTAGAGGACTGCGCGCTGGTGATGAGTGTGATCCATGGACAGGACGGGCAGGATCGCTCGGTGCAGCCGGCGGCGTTCCGCTGGGACGCGGAGTTTGACTGGCGAGGGTTGCGCGTGGGCTATCTGAAGAGCGCGTTTGACGCGCCGAAGCTTGAGGAGCTGAAGCCGCCGAGTGAGAGCGTGACGGCGAAGGAGCGCGCGGAGTTCGAGGCGAAGCGGGCGCGACAGCAGGAGAACTTTGCGCGGCTGCGGTATGACGCGGCGTTCGATGGTGCGGCGCTCCAAGCGCTGAAGACGATGGGAGTGACGCTGTTGCCGATCGATCTTCCGCACGGGCTGCACTTCGGCGACCAGGTGCCGCTGCTGGGTGCGGAGGCTGCGGCAGCGTTTGATGAACTGATGCTGAGCGGCCGCGATCAGCTGCTGACGGGACAGAAGCCGTATGACTGGCCGAACGCTTTTCGGCGCGCGCGGTTCTACTCGGCTGTTGATTACATTCAGGCGCAGCGGGCGAGGTCTCTGGTGATTGCTGCGATGGCGAAGCTCTTCGCGCAGGTGGATGTGATCGTGACGCCGAGTGGGGGAGCGCAGCTGGTGGCGACTAACCTCTCCGGACACCCGGCGGTGATTGTGCCGAACGGTCTGCGCGGGGATGATGCGCCGAAGGCGACGGTGAGCGAGGAGGAGGATGACCTCGACAACCCGGGCGGACCGGGAACGCCGGTATCACTTACGTTTCTTGGCGGACTCTACAGCGATGCCCGGCTGCTTGCGTTGGCGCGGGCCTACCAGGAGGCAACCGGCTTCCATCGCAAGCATCCCTCGCTCCCGCAGGCATGAAGAAGCCGCAGACCCGGTCTGCGGCTTTTGTCACTTGCTGAGGAGCAATTGCGTTAGTGGATGATGAGCAGCTCGACACCGTGACCCGGGACCAGCCACGGCCCTTTTGTTGTATCGCCTGGTGACCAGATGTCGCGGATCGACTTAACGCTCTTCAGGCTGATGGCGGAGGCTGGAGGCAGCGCCATCTTCTCCGTGTCCTCGCCGCGATTGAAGAGGGCGACGGCCACGGAGCCATCCTTGAGTGGCTTGGACCACACTTCGAACGGGCCTTCGGCGCTCACGCGGTCTCCCTGTCTGCCTAGCGGATCCTGGTCGATGGCGATGACGTCCCTGTTGGTGAGGATGGCCTTGTCGGCGGGGCTCATCTTCGTCAGATCGTTGCCCGCGAGCAGCGGCGCGGCGAGGATCGCCCAGAGGGTCATGTGCGTGGTGTACTCGTCGGTGGTCATCTTGCCGTTGCCGATCTCCAGCATGTCGGGATCGTTCCAGTGACCGGGAGCGGCGTACTTCGCGAGGCCTGCCTGCGAGAAGCCGATCTCGGCCATGCGGCGGTAGCTGTCGTCGATGTCGCCGGTGGTGCGCCAAAGATTGCCATCGACCGAGGGTCCCCACTTCCACACGGAGTCCCAGCCATATTGACAGAGCGAGAAGACGATTGGCCGGCCGGTCGCTTTGAGAGCCTTATCCATCTTGGCGTAGGCGGCGCGCATCATGGCGTAGGCCTTGTCCTGATCCTTGCCTGCCTCCTTATCCATGATGTCGCGATAGCCGCACAGGTCGTACTTGAGGTAGTCGAAGCCCCAGTCGGCGTAGGTCTTCGCGTCCTGTTCTTCGTGTTGATAGCTGCCCTCATAGCCGGCGCAGGTCTTGGGCCCCGGTGAGGAGTAGAGGCCGATCTTGAGACCTTTGCTGTGGACGTAGGCGGTGAGCGCCTTCATGTCAGGGAATTTTTCGTTGGTGAGGATGTTGCCTTGTGCGTCGCGGCCGGCCTCCCAGGTGTCGTCGATGTTGACGTAGATGTAGCCGGCGTCGCGCATGCCGGTGGAGACGAGCATATCGGCGGAGTCGCGAATGTCCTTGTCGGTGACGCGGCCGGCGAAGTGATTCCAGCTGTTCCAGCCCATCGGCGGCGTGGCCGCGAGTTTTACCGTCTGCGCGCCTGCCGAGGCGAGACCGAGTGCCGCAAGGAGAGGCAATAACCAGAGACGATGCATGCGAAGACCTTTCTCCGAGTGAATGTTTCTTGCGCAGCCATCCTACAGTTCGCGGGCCAACTCTGCCGAGCGTGCGATGTACCATCCGGCTATGGTGGTCCCTCCCGATCCAGAGTCCTGCCCGGTGCGTGCGGATAGCGCCGCGGGCACGCCGTTGCTGGAGGTGGGTGATCTGGTGAAGCAGTACGGCGATCGGCGCGTGGTGGATGGCGTCTCGCTCACGCTGCGCCGGGGAGAGACGCTCGGACTGGTGGGCGAGTCCGGCTCGGGCAAATCCACGGTGGCGCGCATGGCGCTGCGGTTGATTGAGCCGAGCTCCGGCAGCGTCCGGTTTGAAGGTGTGGATGTTTTGCAACTGCGGGCGCGTGCCTTACGTGCGCTGCGACGGCGGATGAGCATCGTGTTTCAGGATCCGTTTGGCGCGCTCAACCCGCGCATGCGCGTGCAACAGATCCTTGCCGAGCCCTTCGTGATCCATGGAGAGCGGCCGGCCGAGGGCCTGCCGGTGCGGCTGGAGTCGCTGCTGGCGGAGGTTGGGCTGGACGCGTCGGCGCTCACGCGCTATCCGCATGAGTTCTCCGGCGGCCAACGGCAACGCATCAATATCGCGCGAGCGATCGCGCTGAAGCCGGAGCTGCTGGTGCTGGATGAGCCGGTCAGTGCGCTTGATGTGTCGGTGGGCGCGCAGGTGGTGAATCTGCTGACGTCTTTGCAGCGGAGCTACGGGCTTACCTATCTCTTCATCTCGCACTCCATGCCGCTGGTGCGGTACCTGTGTGATCGGGTTGCCGTGATGCAGCAGGGCCGCCTGGTTGAGGAGGGCGCGGTGCTTGAGGTGTGCGAACGCCCGCGTGAGCTCTACACGCAGCGGTTGCTGGCGGCGACACCAAAGCTGCCTGGCGAGGCGACGGCGACCAAGGCTCACTCCGAGACCTAGAATGAAACCACATGCTCCACACCTTTGCCCCACACTGGCGATACGCCTGGCTGGTCGCGGCCTCTTTCATCGCTGGTGTGATGAACGCGACGGCGGGTGGCGGCTCGTTCCTTTCGTTTCCGGCGATGCTGGGCATGGGTGTTCCGCCGATTGAGGCAAACGCCACGAACACAGTGGCGCTCTGGCCGGGACAGGTGACGTCGCTTGCGAAGCTGCAGGCGGATGTGAGGCGGGACCTGTTGCCAACGGTGTTGATCGCATCGCTGCTGGGCGGAGTGTGCGGGGCGGTGCTTCTGCTGCACACCGGGCAGGCACTCTTTCTGCACCTGATCCCGTGGCTGCTGCTGACCGGGGCGTTGCTGTTCTGGGCGTCGGCCCCGGTCTCGCGATGGCTGCGCGCGCGCTCACGGGCCTCCCGTGTGGAGCACTACCACGAGCCACCGCTGCCGCGGGTGGCGATCTTCCTGGCTCTTCTGCCGATTTGCTTTTACATCGGCTACTTTGGCGCGGGCGGCGGCTTTTTGATCATGACGGTGCTGGCGCTCTTCGGTCTTGAAGACATGCACACACTGAATGCATTGAAGGTGGTGGCCGCGTGCGCCTCCAACCTGTGCGCGATTGTGACCTTTACTCTCTCGGGCGCGGTGCTGTGGCATTACTGTGTGCTCTCCATGGTCTTCGCGGGTGCGGGCGGATACGTGGGAGCGCACCTGGCGCGCCAGAGCAATCCGGCTGTGCTGCGAACAGTGATCGTCTGCACGGGCCTTACAATCGCAGCGTATTTTTTCTGGAGACAGTATGGACCTTGAGTTTGCGGGAGAGATCGGCGGGTGCGCTGAATCCTCATGTCGGTGGCGGCGTCGAACAGAGGTGCGGCATGAGTTCGCCTGTGCACCCGAAGGGGGAGTTTGCGATGAGCCATGAGGGAATACGCATCGTGCGGGGCGAGCCGCAGCGTGAGCCGGAACCGCTTGCTGCGGCAGCCGTGATTCCGCTGAAGGTACGAGTCAAGAAGACGGAAGGCACCGGCGTCGAGATCGAGTGGAAGGACGGCCACCATAGCGTGTGGAACTTTGTCTGGCTGCGCAACGCGTGCCCGTGCGCTACCTGCCACGAGGCACGGGAGAAAGATGGACGCCTGCCCGGCGAGCCAAAGCCCAAGCCGACGAGTTTGTTGGCCCTGTACGAGGCACCGGCGCGTCCAACTGAGGCGACGCCAGTGGGCAACTATGCGCTCCGCTTCAAGTGGAATGACGGGCATGAGAGCGGCATTTACTCCTGGGAATACCTGCGCCGCGTCTGCCGCTGCGACGTCTGTCTGCCGAAGTTCGAGGGAGAATATAACGAGGGGAGAGCACTTTGATTAGCCTAACTGACATGTACGATTCGAGTGCCCTGGGCGAGACTTCAACTACCGCAGACGATTCTCTACATGAGTTGCAGCATCGATTGGAGCCGCTCTATGCACGGCTTGCGGCCCATCCGCTTTACCGCTCCATTCTTTCAATCGAGCATCTGCATTGCTTCATGGAGACGCACGTCTTCGCCGTGTGGGACTTTATGTCGCTGTTGAAGGCGCTGCAGCGCGGCCTGACCGGCGTCGACGTGCCATGGCTGCCGAGCCGATTTCCGGAGGCGCGCCGGCTCATCAACGAGATCGTTCTGGGCGAAGAGTCGGACATGTACGAGGGAGAGGCGCTCAGCCACTTCGAGCTGTACCTGCGCGCGATGCAGCAGTGTGGCGCATCGACGGACTCCATTGCTGTGTTTTTGAACCGGCTTCAAAGCGGTGCCGGTGTGGTCGCGACACTCGAACAGTCACGCATTCCGCTCGCCGCGAAGAGGTTTGTCAGATCTACCTTTAGCTTCATTGCGAGTGATGAGCTTCACGTGATTGCTGCGGCGTTTACGTTTGGTCGTGAGGACCTGATTCCAGGTGTCTTCAAAGCATTTATTCGAGATCAGGATGAGCAGCTTCACGGTAAGCTGGCACTCTTTCGCTGGTATCTTGATCGTCATATCGAGGTCGACGGCGAGGAGCATGGTCCCATGTCGCTGCGCATGGTCTCCGGCTTGTGCGGCGCCGATCCTGTGAAGTGGCAGCAGGCGGAGGTCGCCGCAGTGGGCGCGATCAAGGCTCGGCTGCAGTTCTGGGATGACATTCTGGCTGAGCTGCAATCTGTGTAGTGTTCAAGCAAAAGTGGAATCCGACAGCATCGGATCCACTTGCGACACCTGATGACATTTACGACTGCTCGCCATCGGCATCCATCTTCTGTTCCTGGTAGTGGCCGATGTGCTTGTAGATTGCCTCAGGGAACCTGAGATTTCGATAGAGATTGCCGCAGTCAGGATCGTCAATATTTGGCAGGATCGGGAATTCCTGTTGTGACTGCCACTCCAGAATGCGTTCCCGCTTCGGCGGGCTGTAATCGCGGCCCTCTACCTGCTTGAGCATCACTCGGGCATCCTCGTCCGTAAAGTCCCGATCCTTGGTCATCCACGCAAGAACCTCTGCATGTGGAAGGAAATGTCGTGAGACCATGGCGAAGACAAGGCGGCCGTAGTGCCCGATGTCCTTGCCGGCCGCGAGTGAATCGAGCAGGTGCGCCATCATGGAGTCTTTGCGCAGCTCCTCTTCGCCTCCTGCAACACCAGGCTCGCCCGCGGCGGAGCTTGGGCTGGGTGGTTCCTTGATAGAGCCGGCATCGCCCGGCGTTGTCGCGTGAGAGGTTGGAGCGGCTTTGGTTGGAGCGGCTGCACTCTTTGCCGGTGCACTCTTCAACTTTGCAAGCTCGGCCTCGGCGCGGTCCGCGCGGTCTGTTGCCTGCTGCAGCGCAACGGTCTGCTCGTCCAATATCTGTGGCTCATCCAGTACGATCTCTCGCTCGGCCATTCTGCTTCCCCTACGCTTTTTCTTCGCTTAGCAAGAGACGCATTGAGGAGCCGGATCGTTGCCCGTCCGCTTAATTCCTTATTTTACCGTGAGGAAACTTTCCGTCAGCCAAGCCCGGCGAGGGTGAGCATCTCGTCCACGCTGCGGGCCTCCTGGAGGATGGCCCGGCTCTCCGGACGCAACATCCCTGCCTCGACGGCGTCATCCATCCAGGCCAGCAGCGCATCGTAGAAGCCAGCGGTGTTGAGGAGGACAATCGGCTTGCGATGCAGATCGAGCGTCTGCCAGGCCAGCACCTCAAACATCTCTTCCATGGTGCCGAAGCCCCCGGGCAAGATCAGAAATGCGTCTGAGCGCTCCGCCATCAGCGCTTTTCGGGTGTGCATGGTGGAGGTGACGTGCAGCTCGGTGAGACCGTCGTGCGCGACCTCTTTATCCACCAGCACCTCAGGAATGACGCCTACCACGGTGCCGCCGCCGCGCAGACAAGCATCGGCAACCGCCCCCATCAGGCCGACTTTGGCGCCGCCGTAGATCAGCCCGACGCCACGCCGCGCCAGTTCGCCACCAAGTTCTTCGGCGGCTTTGCGATAGGCGTCACCAACGCCGATCGCGCTCGCACAGAACACTGCTGCTGATGTCACAACCATAGGGTTCAAGGATAGCAATGGAGGCTGCCGGGGTTCCTGCGGGTCGAAGTGGCGACAAAGTGCGGCAGATAACCATGAAAGAGCGGGAGCGACACAGAGGCTGCGTCAGCCCTGCTCTTTCATGGTGTTGGGGTTATTTGATGGAGATCGTTACGCCGTTCAGCTGGCTTGAGACCTGGGCGATGACGGTTCCGGCGGGATGACCGTCTGTCGCTTCCTGCGTGGTGACGCTGACGCCGGCGGGCAGCTTGAGCGGCATCGTCTTGCCGGCTTCAATCGTCAGCTCGCTATCACCTGCCTTCAGTTTGAGCGGTGCGGCTGTGTCGTTACGAAGGCTGAAGTTGACCAGCTTGGTTTTGCCGAACATGGCATGGACGGAGGTGGGAAGGGTGAGCGGCGCGGCATACACAGCTTCCGAGACGAAGAGTGACGATACGACCAGCACAGCGGTGGAAAGAATGCGACGGTTCATAGTAGCTCCCAAATAGATCGAAGTGCGACGGGAACTCTCTGCCATGGTTCAGGAAGCCAGTCGTAGTGTGTTGTACGCGCCAGAGGCGAAAAGGTTCCGTTACAAATTGGAGAAAGATGCAGGTTGCTTATGATCTTTAACTTCTTGAGGAGCGACCGGTAAACTTCTGCCGCCGATCTGGCGATTGCTGACACTTGAGAGTCAAAGCAGCATCCTACGCTCGTATGATTGCGGCCGAAACAGGCGGGGAAGGTCTGCGACAACTCGTGGAGCTGGCCAGTGCGTTTGGCCTCTCGGCGTTGATCGGTCTCGAGCGTGAGATCCGGCAGAAGAGCGCCGGCCTGCGCACCTACTCGCTGGTGGGAATCGCCTCCGCGCTCTTTCTGCTGGTCTCGAAGTATGGCTTCACCGACGTGCTCTCACCGGAGCGTATTGTTCTCGATCCTTCACGCGTCGCCGCACAGATCGTGACCGGCATCGGGTTTCTTGGGGGCGGCGTCATCTTTGTGCGGTCCGACGTGGTCAAGGGACTCACGACGGCAGCGACCATCTGGCTGGCGGCGGCGGTCGGCATGGCCTGCGGCGCGGGGCTTCTTCTGCTTGCGGTCGAGACCACGGCCGCATACTTCATCGTTGCGCTGCTCTTCCCTCCTCTTTTGCGTCTTGTGCGCGGCCGGTCGCGGCCGGATGACGATGTGCTCGCCCCGGGGGCACCGCCGGAGGACACCGATCTGCCCACCACGCCGTAGCACTCAAGCACAGATCCTGCTCCGCGCTTAAAATCACAGCTGGAGCCCCTTTCGTGTCAGACCTTGTCGCCAATATGAATCCCCAGCAGGCACTGGGCGTGACCACTGTCGATGGCCCCGTGCTGCTGCTGGCCGGCGCCGGCTCCGGCAAGACCCGCGTCATCACGCATCGCATTGCGTACCTGATCCAGCAGCGCGGCATTTCACCCGACGCGATTCTTGCGGTCACGTTTACCAACAAGGCGGCCAAAGAGATGGCGGAGCGTGTGGAGAAGATCCTCGGCCACAGCTCGCTTTCGCAGCCTACGCTCGCCACCTTCCACAGCTTTTGCGTGCGGGTCTTGCGGCGGGATATTGAAGCCCTGCGAACCAACGGCAAGGGGCTTACGCGCACGTTCGCCATCTATGACGAGACCGATCAGCAGGCCGTAGTGAAGTCGGCGCTGAAGCGGCTTGCGATCGATGACAAGCAGCTCAAACCGCGTGTCGCCCTCGGACGTATCTCCTGGGCGAAGAACCATATGATCGATCCGCAGGAATACTTTCTCGCGAGCTCGAATCCGATGGAAGAGAAGATTGCGCACATCTTCGAGATCTATCGCAAGGAGCTCTTCAAGGCGAACGCGCTTGACTTCGACGATCTTCTGCTCGAGACCGTACGCCTGCTCAAGACCGACTCGGCTGTTCGAGATCGTTACAACCGACGTTACAAATATTTGATGATCGACGAGTACCAGGACACCAATCGGCCACAGTACGAGCTGATGAAGCTGCTGGGGACACACGGAAATGTCTGCGTGGTCGGTGATGAGGATCAGTCGATCTATTCGTGGCGCGGCGCGGACATCAAGAACATTCTCGAGTTCGAGAAGGACTTTCCCAACACACAGACGATTCGCTTGGAGCAGAACTATCGGTCGACCCAGGTGATCCTCGAAGGCGCGAGCGCCGTGGTTGCGCAGAACCTGCAGCGCAAGGGCAAGAACCTGTGGACTTCACGCGAAGGCGGCAGCCTGATTGGCTACTATGAGGCGCCCGACGGTGAGAACGAAGCGCTCTTCATCGCCGATCGCATCCAGCGCTACCTCCGTGAGGCCGGCCAGGAGGTTGATCAGCCGCGCTGCGCTGTGCTTTACCGCACCAACTCGCAGTCACGGCTGGTGGAAGAAGCATTGCGGCGCTATGGCATTCAGTACCACATGGTTGGCGGCTTCTCCTTCTACGACCGCGCCGAGGTCAAGGACATTCTCAGCTACATGAAATGCGTGCAGAACCCGCACGATTCCGTGGCGCTGGGCCGCGTAATCAACTCGCCTGCGCGCGGCATTGGCAAGACTACGATGGAGACGCTGGAGCGCATGGCGCTCTCGACCGGCACCTCTACCTGGGACGCGATTGCTGCTGCAATCCGCGATCGTCTTCTTCCCGCGCGGGCGCTCGCTGCTCTGGAGAGCTTTCGCAGACTGATTGAAGATGCGCGGGCGATGCTGGGTCCGGGCTTTGCCGACAAGCTCTCGGGCGATGTCGGCGTTCTTCCTGGAGAAGAGCCGATGGCCGTGGAGAGCGACGCAGCTGAGGATGATACCGGCTTCGATCCGAATGCCTTTGCAACCGAGAACGCTACAGATCTACCGGACGAGCCGGAGGAAGATACAGGGGCGGACACCAGCTTCGATACCAGCTTCAACTTTGGGTTCGACTTCGGCCCGTCGGAGGAGATCTCTACCCTTGCGCCCGAGAACGCCGAGGACACTGACGAAGCGCATGGCATTGGGGCCTCGAGCTTTAACCCTTTTGCGCCCGTGCCGCTTAAAGCCTCCGCTCTTTCGAGACGAGAAAAGGCCAAGCGAGATGCGACGGACGCGGGGTCTGTGGGAAGAGCTGACACACACGGCGGAGCCGCGCCCGATGCTCGCGAAGGTTTTCGCAAGCCAGGTGATCCCGCTACTTTGCCTGAGTTGATTCGCTTTCTCAACGAGCGCTCCGGCTACATTCGTGCGCTTGAGGACGAGGCGACGCCGGAGAGCTTTTCGCGCATAGAAAACCTGAAGGAGCTGGCGAACGCCGCGCAGGACGCCACGTCGCGCGGCGAAACGCTGGCCGATTTTCTCGATCATGCGGCGCTTGTCTCGGACGCGGACAGCTACTCGTCCGAAGCCCGCGTGACGTTGATGACGCTGCATGCGGCGAAGGGCCTTGAGTTCCCGCTGGTCTTTCTTGCCGGCATGGAAGAGGGCCTGTTTCCGCACTCGCGCACACTCACGGATCCCACTGGCCTCGAGGAAGAGCGGCGCCTCTGTTATGTCGGCATGACGCGCGCGATGGACACGCTGCTCTTGACGCGCGCCCGGTATCGTCGCCGATACGGCAACGACATGCCGGAGGCGTCGATCGCGTCGCGCTTTCTCGAGGAGGTGCCGAGCCGCCTGGTCGAAGACCTGAGTCCGGCGCGGCCGCATAACTCCTACGCTGACGCGGACGAGTACGGCACCCGCATGGCCGGGCGCATGTACAGTACGCCCTATCCACGTGTCGGCGGCCGCGCGGCGAACGGCTCTGGAGCAGAGGCGGGAGAGCGCCACTACAGCTACGAGGACGAGAACCAGGCTGCCAACCATGGTGCGTCGCGATCCGCTGCGGCGGGGACTCGGGGGTTTAACCCGGCAGGATCGGGGAAGCTCGACAACGTGGCAAACTTCTTTGCGGCGCGCAGTAAACCGGCGCCCGGAACGAAGTTTGGCCGCCCGAAGCTGGAGATTCCAGCGCCCACGGGCAAGACCGGGATGGGCAAGGGAACGCGCGTCCGGCACCCCAAATATGGCGAGGGATCGATCGTTCAGCGCGAAGGGGACGGGGAAGACGCGAAGATTACAGTACAATTTCACCTACACGGCGTAAAGAAGCTGGTGGAGAAGTTTGCCCAGCTGGAACGCCTCTAGAGCGACGACCCTCTCTAGAGTCCCGACCCGCCTCTCGGTTCTGAATCCAGGCTTCACGAAAGAAGAAACGATACCTCCATGGCAAATACCAAGAGCATCACCGACACAGAAGAACGCAAGAAGATCAAGCGTGCAGCCCGCAAGAAGGCAGCTCCGAAGGCGCCCCGCACCGGCGCTCGCGGCGAAAACAAGCAAAAGGTCAAGAAGGCAGCACGCGGCGCATCGAAGCGATAGACGAGAGCCGGGCCACTCCCCAGCCGCAGACAATCGCGGCCTGAATGAGTGGCCCTCGCTGTCTCCGCGGCTGTAGCCGGCGATCACGTTCCTCCTGCGGCGTCCCTTGCTGTAAGGTCTAAGAACCGACGCACCCAGACTGTCTCGCCGAGGAGCTACTGCGCTGCCCCGCCAGATCTTCGCCACTAAATCCATCGACAAGCTGATCTCCGAGTCAGAGCGCCCGGAGCACGCGCTCAAGAAGACGCTTGGTCCGGTCTCGCTCACAGCGCTTGGCATTGGCGCCGTCATCGGGTCTGGAATTTTCACAGTGATCGGCACTGCCATAGGCGGGAATCCTGCCGCGCTCGCTACCTGGGCTGACTCGCCCTTGCTGGACCTGATCCTCGGCTGGGTTCACCACACGTCCGGGGCCGTTGCGGGCCGCCCGGGTGCGGGTCCAGCGCTGGTGGTTTCACTCGTTCTCGTCGCCATTGTCTGCGCGCTCACCGGCCTCTGCTACGCCGAGCTCGCGAGCATGATCCCCATTGCGGGGTCCGCGTATACGTACACCTACGCGACGCTTGGCGAGTTGATCGCGTGGGTGATTGGCTGGGACCTGATCCTCGAGTACGCTTTCTCAAACATGAGCGTGAGCGTCGGGTTCGCCGCGCATCTGGTCGATCTCATGGACTGGCTTGGCCTGCATTTAAGTCCCAAGTGGCTCTCGCCCTCGTACCTGCCGCTCGGTCTGCAGGATCTCGCCGGCCGCGATATCTATGCGCCTGGCTGGCACTCCGGCTTCAACATCCCCGCCTTCCTCATCGTCCTTCTGCTTACGGTCGTACTCGTGCGCGGCATCCGAGAGTCTGCCCGTACCAACAACATCATGGTCCTGACCAAGATCGCCGCGATCCTGGTCTTCTGCTTTGCCGGACTCTCCTTCCTCCATCCTGGCAACTACCATCCGTTCTCACCAAACGGCTTCTCCGGCGTGCTCGCGGGCGGCTCCATCATCTTCTTCACCTACATCGGGTTTGACTCTGTCTCGACCGCCAGCGAGGAGTGCAAGAACCCGCAGCGGGATGTGCCTACCGGCATCCTCGCCACGCTCATCGTCTGCACCATTCTCTACATGGGAGTGGCGGCGGTGCTCACAGGCCTTGTTCCGTGGCGGTCGGTCGCCGGTGATAGCGCTCCGGTGGTCAACGCGCTCAAACGTGCGTCGCTACTGCCTGGCGGCCATTCGCTGCATTGGGTTCGCCTGGCCGTGCTGCTGGGCGCCATTGTCGGGATGGTCTCGTCCATCCTGGTCTTCCAGCTCGGCCAGGCTCGCGTCTGGTTCGCCATGTCGCGCGATCGCCTGTTACCGGACGCGTTCTCGCGGATTCATCCGAAGTTCCGCACGCCTGCGTTTGCTACCTGGTTCGCGGGGGTGCTCGTCGCCATTCCCGCCGGCATGTTTGACGTCGGAACGTTTGCAGAGATGTCCAACATCGGCACACTCTTCGCCTTTGTGCTCGTCTCGATCGGCGTTGTCGTTCTTCGCTACAAAGACCCCACGCGCCACCGCGGCTTCCGTGTGCCCTTCGGCCCGGTGATTCCGGTGCTTTCGGTGCTGTGCTGCGGTCTGCTGATGGCTGGGCTGCCGGCCAAGACCTGGCTGCGCTTCTTCGTGTGGCTTACCATCGGCCTTGTGGTTTATTTCTTGTATAGCCGCAAGCGCAGTGAGTTTTACAAGGGCTAACGGATTCAGCCTGCGATCAGCCGCTCGCTCTTCATGCGATCGAACAGATCGAAGAAGGATTGTGGTGTCTCCTGATAGGCCTCGAAACCGAGCCGACGGCTCTTCGACATGTCATTGACACATTCGATCGTGCGTCCGAGATCGCCATCCGTGTGCCACCATGACGCCAGCCGTGACACATCGCTCTCGCGCAGCTGATGCTTTGCCGCGAACTGTGCCCAGGCGTGCTTCGCAAAATCCATACGGCTCTCAAGCGGCGCTGTCGTTCCGGCCGGTGGACCTTCCCACTCCACACCGAAGTAGGCGGCGAGCTGCGGCCACAACCAGCGCCAGCGAAACACGTCGCCATTTACCACATTGAACGCCTGATCCCGCGCCGCCGGTGTCGTGGCGGCCCACTCCAGATGCTCCGCCAGCAGGCGCGCGTCCGTCACGTCTGTGATGAAGTTCCATTGCGCCTCTGAACCTGGAAATACGAAGCGTTCGCCGCGCGCACGACAGAGTGTCGCATAGACTGCTAGCGTCAATCCCATATTCATGGCATTTCCAACCGCGTAGCCCACGATCGTATGTGGACGGTGCACACTCCAGCTGAAGCTGCCGCGCGCCGCCGCCGCGAACAGCACATCTTCCTGCGTGTAGTAGAAGTTCTCACCCGGCAGCCGCGGGGTGTCCTCGCGGAACGGTGTCTCCGCGGCGGTTTGTCCGTAGGATTCAAATGGCCCAAGGTACTGCTTGGTTCCGGTGACCAGCGCCGCATGCTGCAGCGGTGCGTTTCTCAGCGCAGCGAACACGTTTTCGACGATCGCCCCGTTTACCCGCACATTCTCAGCCTCAGTCTCATGCCGGATCCAAGCGCTTAGGAAGACATCGGTGGGCTTCTGACCCGCCAGAACAGAGCGCACGGCCGCCGCGTCCTGCAGGTCCGCGCTTAGGCCGTGCACTCCCTCGACAACCTGCGCTCCACGTGAGAGCCCAAGCACTGTCCAGCCGCTCGCCAGCAGGAGTCGTGCGAGATTCTGCCCTACGACTCCTGTTGATCCCACCACCAACGCCGTTCGTTCCGCTCCGCTGCCACGAACATCCCGCATGCTTCTCTAGATGCGTCAGCAACGATCTGTAGCTGCAGCGCGGCTCACACTTCCCAAATCTTGCCTCCCCGCATTACCATCACTCGACCGCGCAGAGCCGAACATCCGTTTGTCTGTACGCGTGCCTTGCTTCTTTCGTACGTACGTGCGCTTCCATAGCCAAGGAGTACCGATGTCTCTTTCTTGCAGCCCTGCTTCCGCTCTCGTCGTCGCAACCCTCCTCGCAGGTGTCAGCATCCTCTCCGCGCAGGCCCCGCACCCGCTTTCTGAAAGGGAGAAGCAGAAGATTGAGACCATCGTGCATGGCATGACGCTCGATCAGAAGCTCGACTACATCGGGGGCACCGGCTTTGCGACGCGGCCCGTGCCTTCCGCTCATCTCCCTGCGCTCGAGATGTCCGACGGACCGTTCGGCACGCGATCGAACGCCGGCTTTCCATCGACGACCTACGCGGCCGGCATCGGTCTCGCCGCCAGCTGGGATCGTGATCTGGCGGCGCGGGTTGGCGGTGGCATCGGCCGTGATGCACGCGCTCGCGGTGAGCACTTCATGCTCGGGCCTGGAGTGAACATCTATCGCTCGCCCCGCAACGGCCGCAACTTCGAGTACTTCGGCGAAGATCCATTTCTGACTTCGCAGATCGCAATCGGCTACATCACCGGCATGCAGGCGCAGGGCGTGAGCGCCACGATCAAACACTTTCTCGCGAACAACTCCGAGTACCTCCGCCACGACTCCGATTCGATCGTCGACGAGCGGTCTCTTCGTGAGATCTATCTACCTGCCTTTGAGGCCGGTGTGAAGCGGGCCCACGTGGGCGCTGTGATGGACTCCTACAACCTCATCAACGGGCATCACGCGACAGAAAACACGGCGTTAAACACGGACCTGCTGCGGCATGAGTGGAAGTTCACGGGGACGCTGATGTCGGATTGGGATGCGACCTACGACGGAGTCGCCGCGGCGAACAGCGGCTTGGACATCGAAATGCCGAGCGGGAAGTTCATGAACAAGGAGACGCTCGCGCCAGCGATCAAGGCCGGCACCGTCTCTGAAGCAGTCATTGACGATAAGATCCGTCACATTCTCACAACTGCAATGGAGTTCGGCTGGCTCGACCGCCCCGGCGCGGCGACCCCGGCTGCGCCGATGACGGATCAGGAGACCATGACGCAGCCCGATCCAAAGTTCAATTCGCAGACGGACACATCTCTCTCTGTCGATGACAGCCAGAACAATGCTGCGGCGCTGGACTCCGCCCGTGAGTCCGCAGTACTTCTCAAGAACGATCGATCGCTTCTGCCACTGAACAAGTCACAGATCAAAACGATTCTGGTGGTCGGCCCGGACGCTTACCCGGGCGTGGCGGTCGGCGGCGGTTCCGCGGGCGTTTCGCCGTTTCATCTGGTCAGCGCGGTCGAGGGCCTGACCAGCTATCTCGCTGGCTCCGGAGTCACGGTGCTCTACGATCGCGGACTGCCCACGATGGCGCAGTTCGCAGGCGCAACCAACTTCACTACGCCGGACGGCAAGGCTGGTGTTCAGCTCGAGATCTTTCCGGATGACACGCTCTCCGGTTCGCCTGTTAGCAGCGTTGTTCCGCACATCAGCGAGAGCGGCATAACGATCGACACGATCATCGGCGACCCGAACGCTCTGGCAGCGCTCCTTGACAGCAAGCCACAGAAGCTCTCTCAACGCTACACAGGCACCTACACTGCGACCGCCGCCGGACAGTATGTGCTTGCGGTCGAAGGCTCCGGCGAGGGCTCCGGCAACCGCGTGACGCTTGATGGCAAACAGATCATCGACAACTGGGACCTGGTCCGCGCGTTCCAGCCGGCGCTGACGCTCTCTCTTTCCGCTGGCCCCCACAGGATCGTTGTCGAGGCCAAGCAGGAAGGCCTGCTTGGTGGGCATCTGCGCTTAGGCATTGCTCCTACCGACGCCCTCGTGAACCCGCGCGCTACGCAGATGGCCACAAAGGCTGATGTTGTTGTCGTTGCCGCAGGCTTCGATCACGCGAGCGAGAGTGAAGGCGGTGATCGCACCTTTGCGCTGCCCTTCGGCCAGGATCAGCTGATCGAGGCCATGGCCACGGCGAACAAAAAGACCGTTGTCGCCGTTACCTCGGGTGGCAACGTTGACTCCGAGGCATGGTTGAGCAAGGTTCCTGCGATGCTTGAGACTTGGTACGCAGGTCAATCCGGAGGCACCGCACTCGCGGAGATCCTCTTCGGTGATGTCAATCCTGGCGGCCATCTGCCCGCTACCTTTGAGCGCCGCTCGGAGGATAATCCGACCTTTAACAACTACTATCCCGACCCCGGCACCAAGACGGTGCACTACAAGGAAGGCCTCTTCGTCGGGTATCGCGGCTATGAGCACACACACGCGAAGCCGCTGTATCCGTTTGGCTATGGGCTCTCGTACACAACCTTCGCCTTCTCGAACCTGAAGCTCTCGCCAGAGACCGCGGGCGCCAACCCGCAGGTCACCGTCAGCTTTGACGTGAAGAACACCGGCTCGCGTAAGGGCGCGGAGGTTGCGCAGGTTTACGTCTCAGACGATCATCTGAAGGCTCCGCACGCTGAGCGCCAGCTGAAGGGCTTTGAGCGTGTCGTGCTCGCCCCCGGCGAAAGTAAATCTATCTCCGTCGCGCTCGATGCCCGGGCCTTCGCCTGGTATGACGTCGCTGCGAAGAAGTGGACGATCGATCCGGGCAAGTTCACCGTGCGCGTCGGCGACAATGTGGAAGCTACGCCGCTGCACGCGACGGTCACGCTGCAGCAGGAAGCCGCGGCCACTACTTTCTAGCGGCGATACACGCGTTACGGCAGAGGCTGTCCTGTGATGGGGTAGCCCTGCCACACATACCGGAGCGCCTCCGGGAGTGTCTGCTGTTTCACGGCGTGATCCACATGCCCGGCGTTCTTCGCAAATATGAACTGGTAGTGATAGCCCTTCGCCGCCAGCACCTTCGCCATGCGTTCATTCGCGTCCACCCAGTCGTGCATGCCGTCACGCATTACATTGGGGTCTAGGAGATCGCGGTCACCTACCTCCATCCAGAGCCGCAGCGGTTTGCGTGCGCTCTGTGGGATGAGGCGCTCGTGAAATTCGTATGCTCCGTGGGGCGTCTCTGCATTCGTCGGCCACTGCTGATTGACGTAGGTGCCGGAATACGTGAGCACGCGATGGTAGAGCTCCGGGTGATACCACGCCATGATCAACGCGCACGAGCCGCCAGAGCTGCCGCCCATCGTCGCGCGCCCGTCCGGATCATGCGTGAGTTTTACGTGCGCCTCCGTCTCCACGCGCGGCAAGACCTCCGTCTCGACGAACTCAGCGTACCTCCCGGACATCGTGTCGTACTCCAGCCCGCGTTCGCTTCCCTGCGCATCACCGCTGCCATTTCCGATCGAAATCGCAATCAAGACCGGTGCCTGGTGCTTCGCGATCAGATTATCAAGCGCGGTAAACAAAGCTCGATCAGGCCCGTCCGCACCCACTAAAAACGGTGCCGCCGTGCCGGCTACGTACTGTTGTGGGACATACACCTCTACCTGCCGTGTGTACAGCGCCGGGTGGCTGGTCGTCACGAGCAGTTTCGCCGGATTCACCGGATCCACAGTGCCGAACGTTCCGGGCTCGCGCGCTATACCCGGATAGATCCTGCTCTCCTCTGACCGCATGGTGAATGAAACTACCTGTCCCTGCGGCACGCCGGCGTGCAGGGCCATCTCCGGTACGGCGACGTGCGTGGGGCCGAGCACAAAGTCCCCTTCCTTCTCCGCAGGCGCGTTCGTCCCATCCGCCAGGCTTGTTCCCCACACTGGCGGCACTCGCGTTGGCGGGTCTGGCCGCTTGTTCTGCGCGAGCACTCCCAGGTGCGTGCAGCTCAACATTCCAAGCCCACATACCAGCGCACGCCCCAACAACAATCGCGACCACAACAGACTCGGAGCAACTCTCATCGTGGAACCTCTCTGTCCAGCACTCTATCGGAGCTACGCAACTGCTGACCTCACGCTCGCTACACTAGACGGATGCCGCGCAAGTCCAAGTCCTCCGCCAGCAAGCCCGCAGTCGACCCCCGCACCTGGCTCCGTGATCTCCCCAAGGCCGAGCTGCACCTTCATCTTGAAGGTTCCATAACGCCCGAGACTCTTATCGAGCTCAGCCGCCGCAACGACGCCGTGCCCCTCACCTCCGCGGCCGCAAAGGACATCTATCGTTATACCGACTTCCCCAGCTTCCTGATGAGCTTTAAGGCCATCACCGAGCGCCTGCAAAGCCCCGCGGATTACGAGCTCATCACCTACAACATGGCCCGCGATCTCGCCGCGCAGGGCGTCCGCCACGCCGAGGTGTACATCTCGTTTGGCATCCTCTTCCACTTCGGCCGGCTCGATGTCGACGAGGTCTTCGCGGCCATTGAGCGGGGCCGCCTCCGCGCTGAGCAGGAGTTTGGCATCACGATCCTCTGGCTGATCGACGCTGTGCGTCACTTCGGCGTTGACGAGGCGACCCAGGTCTTCCGCAAGGCAGCCGAGCTCCATCGCGAGCACCCCTCGGTTGTCGGCATCGGGATTGGCGGCGACGAGGCCCGCGGGCCCGCCGTGGACTTCCGCGAGCTCTACGCCGAAGCGAAGGCAGCCGGGCTCCACCTCACCGCGCATGCCGGAGAAACGACCGGGCCGTCCTCCATCTGGGCTGCCATTAACATCGGCGCCGAGCGCATTGGACACGCGCTCTCCGCGCAACTCGATCCCGAACTGCTCGACATTCTCGCCGAGCGTCAGATTCCGCTTGAGCTCAACGTCACCTCGAATCTGCGCACCGGTTGCTGCTCCTCGATCGACGCCCATCCGGTGCACATGTACTTCGAGCGCGGCCTCATGATCACCCTCAACTCGGACGACCCACCCATGTTCGGCGCTACGTTGCTCGATGAGTACGTCTTGGTCCACGCGCACTTCGAGCTCTCTCTCGACCAGATGCGCGAGCTCGCGGCCAACTCCGTAGAAGCGAGTTTTTTACCGCCACCGCGCAAGCTCGCGCTGCTCGCTGCAATCGAGCGATACGATCTCTAGCCGTCGCGATCCCGCGCTATGCGGGAGAGTCATCAAGACACCCGCCCGCGTTCCTCGTCTGCTATTGTCAGCCGATGTTTCTGATGCAATCTCGTGAGGACGCGCGTAGAGTGCTGTCCATGAGCTCCGATCTACCAATCCCGCGCCAGCTCTCCACCACCTGCTGCATCGTCGGCGGCGGGCCTGCCGGCATGGTTCTCGGCCTGCTGCTTGCCCGCGCCGGCGTAGACGTCACGGTGCTTGAGAAGCATCCGGACTTCAACCGCGATTTTCGAGGCGACACCATCCATCCCGCCACGCTGGAGATCATGCACGAGCTTGGTCTCCTCGAGGGCCTGCTGCAGCTTTCGCATCAGCCGATTCACCAGGTCGGCGCGGTGATTGGCGGCCAAACGTTCAACATCGCTGACTTCACGCATCTGCCCGTACACGCTCGTTTTATCGCCCTCATGCCGCAGTGGGATCTCCTCAATTTCCTCGCCGCTGACGTTCGTCGCTTCCCGAACGCGCGTGTGCTCATGCAGCACAACGTCACTGGCCTGATTGAGCAGGATGGTCTCATCCGCGGCACGCGCGCCGAGACACCCGACGGTCCTATTGAATGTCGTGCAACGCTCACCGTAGGCTGCGATGGCCGCCACAGCACCGCGACCGAGGCCGGCCATCTGGAGCACAGTGAGACCGGCTCGCCCATCGACGTGCTCTGGTTCCGCGTCAGCCGCCGGCCGACTGATCCTGAAGAAGGTCTTGGCTTCATCAATTTCGGTCGCATGCTCGTGCTGATCAATCGCGGCGACTACTTCCAGTGCGGCTACATCATTCGCAAAGACAGCTTTGAGACCCACCTTAAGCCAGCCGGCCTTGAGCAGCTGCGGCGTGATCTCGCCGAGCTCGTACCCGTTCTGGATGAGCCCGACGCCGACGGCCACTCGCGCGTCGCCGAGCTGACAGACTGGTCCCAGCTCAAGCCGCTCACCGTCCAGGTGAACCACTTGCGTCGCTGGCACCGCCCCGGCCTGCTCTGCATCGGCGACTCCGCCCACGCTATGTCCCCGGTCGGCGGCATCGGCATCAATCTTGCCATTCAGGATGCCGTCGCCGCCGCCAATCTTCTCGTCTTGCCGCTTCGGAAGAGCCTTGAGACCGGGTCGGTTCCGGAGCGCGCGCTCGCCCGCGTGCAGCGGCGGCGAGGCCTCGCGGTTCGACTCACGCAGGGATTTCAGGTCCTCGCGCACCGCTTCCTGAATGGATATCTCGACCGCCCGCAGCCGCTGCAGGCGCCGCTCTTCGCTCGTCTCGCCAACCGTTTCCTCTGGATTCGCCGACTGGCCGGGCGCTTCATCGGCATGGGTCTGCTGCCGGAGCACGTCCGCCCGCTGCCGCAACCCGCGCCCGCTCGACATGCCCGTCTGACGGCTTCGACGACATAGCGCCGCTCCGCTCGTCTAACTCCTTTGCGGGGGTCCAATCCAGTACACTCGCACTCAAGACCGCCCGCAGCGGTCCTATAAAGGTCGTTCGCCCGCATGAAGCTACGCCTCCCGGCCCTCTTCCTCTTCTCTGCCGCCATTCCTGCGCTTGCCGCAACCTCTGCCGCACCTCCTGCCAAGCTGCCCGCAAGGGCCTCCACCAAGCCGGACTCCATCCTGCTCGACACCATGCAGGCCGAGCTCGCGCGCGCGATGGCCTCGCTCGGCACCACCGCGCAGCCCACGTCTTCCTCCGGCTCCGCGCAAGCCGGGCCGGCGGGCATCCCCTCCGGCCCGCTGGACGGCGCGCTTGCTACACTTCCGCAGCCCTCGCCGAAGCCGTACTTCGTCTCCTATTCGGTCGCCGATGCCGACCAGTTCTCCATGTCCGCTGCCTTCGGCGCGATCACCAACTCTCGCTCCGGCCGGGTGCGCAACGCAGATGTCGAAGTCCGCCTCGGCTCGCCCGCTGAAGACAACACCCACGGCGATCATCGCAACTCCGCGCTCTCGACGATCCCAATGCCGTTGACGGACGACCGCGCCGCCATCGCCCGCTCACTCTGGTTCGCCACCAATCGTGGCTACGCCCGCGCGCTTGACGCCTTCCTGAAGGTGAAGACCGAGCAGCAGGTCCGCGCTCGTGAAGAAGATGTCTCCGCCGACTTCTCGAAGGAGACGCCGGCGACGACCGTTCTGCCGGCCAGCCCGCCGCTCGACATCACAGAGAAGGTGCGTTCCGCCTGGGCGGATCGCATCCGCGAGCTCTCCGGCATCTTCAAGCAATATCCTGACGTCCTTTTCTCGAACGTCGCGCTCGAGGCCTCAACTGAGACCGACTACTTCGTCTCCTCTGAGGGCTCGCGCGTCGCTACACCCTCGCATGTGGCACGCCTGATCGTTGTCGCTCGCACTCGTGCGGCAGACGGCATGGATCTCTTTCGCGCCGAGACCTTCGAGGCCGACACCCTCGCCCACTTGCCCGACCAGAAGACCGTGTCCGACAAGACCATCGCCATGGCAAAGAACCTTGAAGCCCTGCGCACCGCGCCTATCACCGAGCCCTTCAATGGGCCCGCCATCCTCTCCGGCCGCGCCTCCGCCGTCTTCTTCCACGAGGTCCTCGGCCATCGCCTCGAAGGCCAGCGTCAGCGCGGCGATGAAGAGGGCCAAACCTTCACCAAGCTGCTCGGCAAGCCCATCCTACCTACTTTTCTCTCCGTCGCTGACGATCCCACGCTGTCGACGTTTGAAGGTCACCCGCTCAGCGGTCACTACAGCTTCGATGATGAGGGCCAGCCCGCACATCGCGTCGACCTTATCAAAGATGGCGTGCTCGAGACCTTTCTCATGTCGCGCCAGCCGATCGCCTCCTTTTCCAGCTCGAATGGTCATGGCCGCGCCGAATCCGGCCACATGCCTACCGGTCGCCAGGGTAACCTCATCGTCACCAGCACCAAGACCGTCAGCGATAAGCAACTGCGGCAGTTACTGATTGATGAAGCGAAGAAGCAGGGCAAGCCCTACGGCCTCTTCTTCGAAGACATCTCCTCCGGCTTCGCCGTCACCAATCGCCGCAGTCCGCAGGCGTTCTCCGTCATGCCGCTGGTCGTATACCGCGTCTTCGTCGATGGCCGTCCGGATGAGCTGGTTCGTGGTGTCTCGATCGTTGGCACTCCACAGGCCGCGCTCAATCGCATCCTCGCCACTGATGATCATCAAGACATCTTCAACGGCATCTGCGGTGCCGAATCCGGCCAGATCCCCGTCTCCGCCGTCGCCCCCGCCATGCTCGTCAGCGAAATCGAAACCCAGCGCCTCGCGCAGGGCAACAATCGACCGCCCATCCTTCCGCCTCCTCCCACCGATTCAGCACAGGGCATCAGCAAGGAGACACGCTAATGAAGATGCGCGTGGCCTCGTTCCTTGCATTATTCGTATCGACGGCGGTTACCTATGCTCAGCCGCCTTCCGATCCCACACTCGCTGCCATGCAGGCTGAGCTCACCCGCGAGCAGGCAGGCCTCCAGCTTCCCGGCATGCAGAAGCCGTACTTCATTGAGTACCGACTCGACGACATCGTCGGGTACGAGGCGGTGGCGAACTTCGGCGCGCTCACCCGCGAGGAAAATTCGCACCAGCGCATCGTGCGTGTCACGCTGCGCATCGGCTCCTACGCCGCGGATAGCTCCTCTGCGCGGGGCGACGGCTCGCTCAGCCTCGCACCGACAGATGACAATCCGCAGGCGCTTCGCTACGCGCTTTGGATCGCGACCGACGAGGCCTACAAGAACGCGCTCCGCCAGCTCTCCGCTAAACAGGCCACCCTCAAACGCTTTGAGCAGCAGAGCTCCATTCACGACTTCGCCGACGCGAAGGCGGTCACCCATGTTGAACCTCTCCGTGCGCTCGAGCTCGATCGGAATGAGTGGAAGCATCGCCTCGTCGAGGCCAGCGGACTGTATCAGAGTGATCCCGCGGTGAGTGGCTTCTCCTCCACCGTGCAGTACTCCACGGCCAATCTCCGCGCGGCCGCGCTTAACCGCTATCTCGTTAACAGCGAGGGCTCGCAGATCCGCAACGGCTACACGGCCTACGCCGCCAACATCTCGATCGGCGGCCAGGCCGACGACGGAATGCGTCTCGGCCGCGATAACGGCACGGTGGCGACGCGAGCCGACGAGCTCGAATCTGCCGCCGCTTTTCGTCAGCGCGTGATCGACGATCTGAAGAGCTATGACGCCCTCCGCAAGGCGCCACTGGTTGCTGCCGAGGACTACCACGGCCCGATCCTCTTCTCAGGCGATGCGAGCTCCGACGTGCTCAACCGCCTTTTCGTTCCGAACATCGAAGCCGACAGACCTGACCTGGGCACGGCGGCGCGCACGCAGGGCTCCTACAGCTCGTCGCTCCACGCTCGCGTTCTTCCCGCGCTGCTCTCGGCAACGGATAATCCTCTCGTAGCGGCGATGGACGGCAAGCACCTGCTCGGCGCCTATGAGGTTGATGACGAAGGTGTCGCGGCCGTTCCAACCGACGTTGTCGTCGATGGCAAGCTGCAGAACTTTCTGATCGGTCGCGAGCCGGTGCGTGACTTCACAGCTTCAAACGGTCACGGACGGGCCCCGGTCGCGCAGCCGGCGCACTCGCACTCCGGTGTCATCGTCTTTAAGCCGGTGATCACCGCAGCGAGTGGCAGCTCGCCCCAGACCGGCTCTGTAACCCAGGCGAAGAGCCTTGACGATGCCGGCATGACCGCGCATCTGCTCGCCCTTGCCAAAGAGCAGAACCGCGACGTGTACTCGGTTGAGACCATGGCCGGCGAAGCCCCGCGCCTTCTCTACCTCACCCATCCCGACGGCTCGCGCCAGCTCGTTCGCGGCGCCGTCTTCGATGAGCTCGATAACCGGAGCCTGCGATCCTCCATCGTGGCCGCCGGTGGCGCGCCGTACGTCAACAACACCTTCGGCGTGATTCCGCAGACCACCATTGCCCCCTCGCTCCTGTTCGACGATATTGGCGTCAAGCGCGCCAATGAAGAGCAGCAGAAACTTCCGTACTATCCTCCGCCGCCAGCAGGCGAGCGTTAGGATCGATCAGCCCGGCAAACGAACGAGAGCCGCCCATGCACCTCGATCTCCGCACGTTACAAATCGCCGCCATGATCGTCGTCTTCGCGCTGATCTACCTGGCCCGCGCGACCAAAGGCCGCGCTAGGCAGACCTCCGCCGGCATCGCCTTCCCGCTCAAGCCTCTGGTGATCGCCTCCCGCGCCATCGCCCTGCCGCTCTACTTTCTGCTCTTCGCCTATCCGCTTTGGATCTCGCGTCAGTCCATCCCTGCCTGGCTGCTTCTGCTCATCTTCGTCGTAAGCCTCTTCGCCCTCTTTCAGCTTCCGGGCACCATCGTCCTCACACCCGCCGCCGTTGTGCAACGCTTCTGGTTACGTACGTCGAAATTGATTCCATACACCGAGATTATCGGCATCGCGGCCTCGCCCACTGGCTCGGTTACGCGTATCCTCGGCGCAAACCGTACCGCCATCACCCACACCTTCAACCACTCCGCTTCCGCCGAGTTCCGCGCCGACCTCGCCCGCCTCTCCGGCAAACAACTCAACGCCTAATCCGTGCGCACCATGTACGGCTGCGCGGCGTCCGGAAGATGAATGCCGTCGGCGATCTCCGTCGCATGCTGCCGATCCGCAATCTTCGGATTGATCCGCACCCAGTGTCCCGTCGGCCCGGCAAACTCCATCACCTTCGCCCCGGGATACTTCCCCACCAGCTCCGCCTTCTCCTGCAGCGCGTCCTCCTCCGTCGGAAACGCCCCGATCTGCACGCACCACCGCCCCCCCGGCAGCACATTCGGCTTCAGCGGCGGCGCGTTAAAAGCCTCCACCCGCACCCGCGCCGTCCCCGCCCGATACACCCCGATCTCCTTCGCCGCCCGCAGGCTCAGATCGATAATCCGTCCCCGCACAAACGGCCCCCGATCGGTAATCCGCACCACTGCGCTCTGCCCGTTCGTCAGATTCGTCACCCGCACCACGGTTCCCAGTGCCAGCGTCAGGTGTGCCGCGGTCATCGCGTTCTGGTCGTACACCGTCCCGTCCGCGCCCTTGCGCCCGGCGTACGGCGGACCATACCAGCTCGCCACACCCATCTCGGTTGCAAACGGCAGCCCGCGGATCTCCATCAACGGCAGCCCGACGCCCTGGGCGGCCGGCGGAGCCCGCACCACTGGAGCCGCCGCCGCGCCGCGATCTCCCACAGCACGCCCCTCGGCATCGTCGTCCGCCGCCGGCCGACGCGAGGTGATCGGCGGCGGCGGCACACGCGCACTTGCTCGCGAGTGTTTGTGGCAGCCCGTCAGCGACGCCAGCCCCAGTGCACAGCTCAGCCAGGTCGCCTGTCGCAGCCTCGTCGCTTGCCGCTGTGCCCGGCTGTCTCCGCCGCCGTGCTTCACCGCTGGGTGTAGCTCCTGGCGCCAGCTGCCGGCCGCCGTCCTTCCATCCGCTCCGCCAGCTTCACCAGCTCATTGGCCGCGGTGCGCAGCGCGCGGGAGCCATCCCGCCGTACCTCCGGTACCACCTCATCGTTCAGGTACGCGATCACGCGCCGCACCTCCGCCTCCGCCTTCACTGCCGTATCCTCGATCGCCTGCTCCCATTGCGTCTTCGCCTGGTTCGTCATCGTACGCACCTCGCCCCTTATTATCAGAACCCGGGAAATCCCCGGTCAACTCCTGCCATTTCGCTCATCGCGGCTGTCGAACCGTGGTCGATAACCCCCGCCAGTTCCGCCCTTACCGGCTCCTCATACAACTTACCCCGTAATACAATCGTCGGATCAATAAGCCGTCCTCAAGAAGTTGCCGCCCCTTGCCGTCGCTCCTGAACGTCTACTGCCAAAGGCGCAGCTTGTAAACCGAGTCTCCCCAACCTCTGCATCAACGACACAGCGAACTCTGATCGAGGCATTCTTTGCACGCTACATCCGCGCACGCACGACCCGCGCACCATTCTGTTTTTGCTTTCTCCGGCCCTGGGCCTCGCTCCACTGCCGCACTGCTCTCGGCCGCCTTCTTCGCGCTTACTCCCGCCTTCGCCCAGCAAGCCGCACCCACGGCTTCGCCACGAGTTCCGGCAGCGGAGGCGCAGTTCGTCGAACGCGCGAGCCTGGAGCCGGTGACGGCTCTGCCTGAGGCACCCGGCGTCTCGAGCTCTGCAACGGATGCTACCCCGATCGATCCCTTCGGCCAGATCGCTAACCAGAAGGAGGGAAGCCAGCCCAGCCTCAATCCCTTCCAGCGGCTTGCAAATCCCAGGGTTCCTACGGCAACGGACATCACCATCGCGCCAGGTCAGCTCGGTCCGCATCAGACCGTGAAAGACAAGCTGCTAGGCAGCGTTCGGGACTCGATCTCTCCCTTCAGTGTCGCGGGTGAGATCATCTCCGCGAGCTACTCGCAGGGGATCGACAGCAGCCCCAACTACGGTCGGGACATTGGTGCCTTCGGCCAGCGTGTCGGTGCCTCTGTCGCCCGCGGCACCAGTCAGAACCTCTTCTCGGAAGGTGTCATGGCGTCCCTCCTTCACGAAGATCCGCGCTTCTATCAGCTTGGCTCCAAACAGAACTTCTTCAAGCGCGTCCTCTATGCGGGCAGCCGTCCACTCATCGGTCGAACCGACTCCGGGCGCACCACACCGAACCTCGCGACCCTCTCCGGATATCTCGGGGCCGCCGCCCTCGCGCAGGTCTACTATCCGCCGCCGAATCAGGGCTTCACTGAGGTCATGCAGACCTGGGGCACCGGCATTGGGGGCGCGGCCCTCGGCGATGAGGCTACCGAATTCCTGCCCGACGTGCTGCAGTTCCTCCATCTCAAGCGCGTCACACACCCCTAGTTCTTCCGCAAGGCGCTGTCTTTTCACGGGTGGCGCCTCCTCGCATCTGCGATAGTGTCCTTCAGGAAGTTCCCGCCTCCGACGCAGACGAACCTCCTCGAGGAGCCTATGCCGGCCGATCCAGAAGACTCCACTGTCTCCGCAGAGACCCGCCCGTCCCGCTCGCGGGTAGCCATTCGCCCAGTCACACGTCTGCAATCCGCGGTGCTCGCGCTGCTTGCTGTCGCCGGCCTGGGATCGGTCTCCATCGGCATCCGCCGCGCCCTTGTTGAAAGCCAGGATCTGCAGTGGGGTGGCGTCTGGCTCCTGGCTCACCGCATTGATCCGTGGAGGGAGGCCATTGACGGCTACCCGCACCACCTTGCCAACTTCAGCCCACCCAACTACCTCCACCACCTCTATATTCTGCTGCTTCCCCTTAGCTGGCTCTCCTTTCCCGTGGCCGCCGCGCTGTGGTGCACCCTCAACCTCATCCTGTCCGTTGTGACCATGCTGCTGCTGCGCCGCCTCTTCGGCCTCACTCCCTTCTTCACCACGGCTCTGCTGCTTCTGCTCTGGATGAGCTCTCCCTTCCGCGTTCTGCTCGCCGCCGGGCAGATGACCATGGTGGAACTCTTCTGCTTCACCATCACCTTCTCCGCCCTGCCCGTGCTTCCGCGCGGTCTTGCCTTCGGCCTTAGTTTTGCGAAGTACAGTTTCTCCCCGCCGACCGCGCTCTTCTTCCTGTTTCGCGGCCGCCTGCGCCTGCTTGCCATTGCTGTTGCCGTGCCGCTTCTCGGCCTTCTCGCCGGTAGCTTCTTTGTCACCACGCCCATCCTCCATCTCGCCACGGAGCCCCTCGCCCTCGCCGGCCGTGCGGTCATGCCCGGCCTTGCCGACTCCATGACGCTCTCCGAATCCGTTCTCCGCACCCGTCTCTCGCATGCCTCGGCACAGCACATCACCTACGCGGCCGCCCTCATCGCCAGCGCCGCCTACGCCCTGATGCTCAGCCGCTTTCGTCTCTCCTCCGCCGCGGAGTTCACCCTGCTCTCGGTCGCGAGTCTCTTTCTCTTCAAACATCTCGTCTACGACTATGTCTTCCTTCTTGTTCCACTCTGCTTCGTCGTCTCCTCCGCCGGCCGCCGGCTGCGCCTTCCTGTATCTGTCGCTGTTCTCCTGTTCTGGTTCTTTGCCTTCCTGCTGAATCGCTCGTCGACGGACAAGGGAGTGGTCCACTTGCCGATCCTCTTCGCCGATAACGTCCTGCTGGCTGTGCTTCTCGCAGTGCTCACCATCGACACTCTTCGCCACCCAGCGCGGCAACCAGGAGACTCAGAAGTAAACAGCACCCCGGCGGCTGTATAAGGTCTGTCGCCCTGCTGCCCGCCCTCGCAGAACAGGAACACGCATCAAAACCTCAAGTGTCAGAGAGGGCTTTCTTGGACGACCACACCGAACCCGCGCCGCCCCAGCAGGACACCGCCTCGTCGTCTTTCCAACCGGACCACAACCTCGCGCCTCCTCTGGCGTCGACCTCTCAAGCGGCTCACGACGCTCGCAGAGAGACGCCTCCTCGTACAAGCTCCCTCGCTCCAGCTCCGTACGAGGCTATCTACGAACGCGTGCCCGGCTCGCCCGGCATCGGCACCGTGCCACCCCTGCGGAGGCGCAGCCGCCTCCTGTTGATTCTCGGCGTTGCTCTCCTGTGCGCCATCGTTCTCGCCGCAGCCGGCCTGGTCTTCTACCGCTACGCCACGCACGATAGCGGCCAGACCACGGTCACCGGCGGTGTGCTCACCGCGACGCCAAGCGGCCTGTACTTCCGCAACACCGCGGAGAACATTGCCTTTGTCGCCCCGGCTACCTGGTCGCGCTACCCTACTGCCTCCGCCCAGGTGATGGTGCGCGGCGGCGGCTGCTCCTTCGGGGTCCTTGAGCAGCGCACTAAGCTGTCCATTCCCGCCTTCGCCGACGCGGAAGCCAAGGACATGAAGCGACGACACCCCGAGGCCATGCCCATCGTTGCTCCGCGCACCGTGGCCGGCAAGAACGGACTCGCATTCACAGGCGCCTACACCGACTCCGAGGGCGGCCCTATGTCGCAGACCTACATCCTCATCGATCGCGGACCGACCGTCATCACTCTCATCGAGACCGCCACCGACCCCGCTTGTGCCCAGTCTTTTGCCAACGTCGAAGACTCACTCCATCTCTGATCCGCGCGTCTCCTGCTTAACCTCCACGGAACTCACCCGCAGCTCGGCGAAAACAGGGCGAAACTGCCGCGAACCTCACCTAAAAGTGGCAGAAGTTCGAACTCGCAATCCGAACCATTCAATGCAGAATCTCGCCGTTCACTCGCAAATTCTTCTGCATCCACCGCTGCAGAGCTACCCTGAAGTGGCTGGAGGACGGTGGGGAACCAGCGTCGCAACTCCCTGTAACCCCCATCTTTTAGTACGATTTACAGCGAACCCTTCGACTCGCATCCGCATCCAGTAGAAGACGACTCAGGAGATCCAAACGCATATGGCAAAGGCATCCAAGCTAGCCGAAAAAGCTCTCACCTACGCAGCCAAGGGCGGCTGGGCAGTTTACAACAAGCTCAACTCCATCAGCCCCAATAAGTCCTTCACCCCTAAGTGGTCGGACAAGCCGTTGCTGAAGAGCTACCAGAAGGAGAAGCCGCCGCTCGGCTGGCCACGCACGACTGACTCCCTCTGCCCGCGCTGCGTGCCTGAGATTCGTCAGCAGATCGTCGACGGCAAGTTGCCTCACGAGATCCTGCTCAACGAGAAGGTCGGCGAGATCAAGGCCCAGATCATCGAGCGCGATGGGGAGATCCTGATGGTTAAGGACTGCCCGATCCACGGTCACTTCGAAGACGTCATGTCGATCGATACGGCTTTCTTCAAGCATCTCGAAGAGGTCTTTCCAGGCCGCGACATCCGCGCCCACAACGACGAGAAGCTGCACAACCACGGCACCTCGACCGTCACCCACGGCCGCGGTTCTGTCCTCACCATCGACCTCACCAATCGCTGCAACATGATGTGCGATCCCTGCTTCATGGACGCCAACCAGGTCGGCTTCGTGCACGAACTCACTTGGGACGAGATCAAAACCATGCTCGACAATGCGGTGACCATCAAGCCCCGCCGCCAGATGTCGGTCCAGTTCTCGGGTGGAGAGCCAACGCTCAGCCCCTACTTCCTTGACGCGGTCGCCTATGCCCGCAAGGTCGGTTACACATCCGTTCAGGCCGCGACCAACGGCATCGAGTTCGCCAAGTCCAAGGAGTTCTCGAAGGCAGCAGCCGAAGCCGGTCTGCGCTACGCCTATCTCCAGTTCGATGGCATCGGCAACGCCGCTAATTCGCACCGTAAAGTGGGTAATTCGTTCGACGTCAAGCTCCAGGCCATCCACAACCTGCACGAGGCCGGTGTCGATATCGTTCCTGTCACCTGCATCATTAACGGGATTAACAACGAGCAGGTCGGCCGCATCATCGAGTTCGCGCTTGATAACCCGAAGAAGATCAACTTTCTTTCTTTCCAGCCTGTTAGCTTTACGGGTCGCGACGAAGAGGTTTCGGACGAGCGTCGCAAGGCGCAGCGTTATACGCTCTCGCACCTTGCGCACGATGTAAAAAACCAGACCGGCCTCGGCGAGCCTGTTCGGGACTGGTTCCCCATCTCCTTCATGTCCACCTTCTCCGACTGGGCTGATCTCGTCCACGGACCGGACCGCGACTGGGGCCAGCTCTCCTGCGGCTGCCACCCGAACTGCGGCATCGGCATGGCGCTCATGATTGATAAGGAAACCAAAGAAGCTGTTCCCGTCACCGCCTTCCTCAACGCTGATCGACTCGCTAAGGATATCGCTCGGGTGAACGACGCCTCGCGCGGCAAGTACCTGACCATGCTCGGTGCCGGTCTCGCTCTTCTTCGCAACTACGATCCCACCAAGGCGCCCACCCACTTCAAGATCCTCGATCTGCTTACGAAGTTCGACAAGTGCTTTGGCGCAACCGGCCGCAACTACGGCAAGGTTACCGCCGATCGCACACAGGCCGACATCGAGAAGCGACGCGCCGATCGTTGGAACTTCCTCTTCATCGCCGGCATGTGGTTCCAGGATCTCTTCAACTACGACTTCCGCCGCACCGAGCAATGCATTATTCCTTACGCCACGCAGGAAGGCGAGATCTCCTTCTGCGCCTACAACACCGGCGTGGGCTGGCGCAACATCATCGAGAAGATGCACATGACCTCTAGCCTCACCAAGTGGTACGAGGAGCACGGTCGTCATGAGATCTTTGCCGGCGGCAAGAAGGTCGGTCTTGAGAAGGAAGCGAAGTATGATCTCGTCCTGAACGATGAGCACGTCAACGCCGCAGCCAACGACACCATGGACAAGTCCGGTGTGGCTAAGAACGCTCGCGAAGAGAAGATCCGCGCGCGGGATGCAAAGCTCAAGCAGGATGCCGAGAACGCGCGCATGGCAAAGCTTTATCGCAAGGAGATTCTGCAGGAGCCGGAACTTCCTGGCGGCTTTGTTGCCATCGGTGAGATTGGCGGCTTGGGTTCCATGGGCGGCATCAAGCCTGCGGCTCCTGCGCCAGCCTCGAACGTCGAAGTCGTCAACACCATCAAGGACGAAGAGACTGTAGCGGGCGACTAAAGACGCACTTATCGAACCCCATGCAGAAAGGCCGCCATCGCTGGCGGCCTTTCTGTTTTGTGTGACCGCCGTCATCTCCAGTTCAGCGGGGGTGATTGCCTTCCACCTTTCGATGGATGCGCTGACACAATCCTCGCAGGTAGCCTTCTCTGGATTCCGCTCCCGTTCTGCAGATGAGGTTCTTTGTGAAGCGTTTTGTGTTGTGTCTTGGTCTTTGGTCCGCGTTTCTGCTGCTCTCTCCGGCATCATTCGCACAGAGTGCGACTGCTTCGCTACGAGGGGTCGTTACCGATGCTACCGATGCGATCGTTCCTGGGGCAGAGGTCGTGATGACCTCGACCGATACGGCACAGCAGCATTCCGAGCACTCAGACAGTCATGGAGAGTTCTCGTTTCAGGAGCTTTCTATCGGTGAGTATCGGGTCGAGGTGCGGTCTCCTGGCTTCGCAAGCTGGATCGACGCGCGCATTCACCTCGACGTCGGCAATCAGTCACAGATCGCCGTGCATCTGCTGCCCGCCTCCGCGCAGCAGACGGTCGAGGTCTCGGCCCAGACTACGCGCCTCCAGACCAATGAGATTGGGCAGGGCGCCGTCGTCAGTGAGAGAGAGATCGCCAACCTGCCGCTCAACGGACGCAACTTCGCCCAGCTTGGCATCCTCCAACCCGGCGTGAGGCCGGCCGCAGCGGGCCTCACGGTGCAGGGCGCATTCCGCCGTGCGGGTCAGAACTACGAGGTCAACGGTCAGCGTCCCGAGTCCAACACCTTCCTCATCGACGGCATGCGCGACATCAACCGCATGGACGCCGGCTATGCCTTCAGGCCGCCAGCCGATGCCATCGCCGAGTTCCGCATCCTTACCACGACCGCGCCCGCCGAATTCGGCGGAACCAACGGCGGCATCACCACCATCGTCACCCGCTCGGGCACAAACAGCGTGCACGGAACTCTGTACGACTTCTTCCGCAACGATGCTCTTAACGCGAACAACTACTTCGCTCCGCGCAAGGAACGGCTCCGGCAGAATCAGTTCGGCGGCACCGCCGGTGGTCCCATCGTTCACGATCACGCCTACATCTTCGCGTACTATGAGGGCCTTCGCAGCAGCCAGGACATTACGCACGGCGTCATCGTGCCGACTCTGGCCGAACGCGCCGGAGATTTCTCCGCCGACGCGCCCATCCTGATGAACAGCAATCGCACACCCTACGGCAACAACCTCGCCGGCAAGATCAGCCCCATCTCCGCCCGCTACCTCAGCTACTTTCCGGTGCCGAACACAACCGAAAATGCGAACCTCGCGCAAACGACCAACCTGAGTCGCTATGATAGCGATCAGGGCGGTGTGAAAGCAGACTGGCTGCTCGGCGCTGCTGACTCCTTGAGTGCACGCTACAGCTACTCCACGCTCTCCCTGCACAATCCGTACTCGGAGCTTGGCGCCGATGTTCCCGGCTTCCCTGTCGGCTACTACACCAATACGCATCTGGGTGGATTGACCGAGACGCACACCTTCTCCCCTAAGACGGTCCTGACCGCAAACGTCAGCTTCTTCCAGAACCACATTCTGCTCGACAAGCGCTTCTCCGGAAACTCGCCGCAGTCCTTCGGCTTCGGCTACACCTCAACCCGGCCTGAAGCCACCGGTGCGCCCCTCATCATGACGCAGGGTTTCTCGAACGTCGGCGACCCCATCATCAATCCGCGCGACACCATCCAGAACGACTATGCCTTCAGCGTCAACCTTGCGCATACGCAAGGCAAGCACGTCACCAGCGTTGGCGCGCAGTTCCGCCGCACGCAGATCAACGGTTATCAGGCAAACTTTGCGTCTGGAACCTTCAGCTTCACCGTCCAGGGCGTCACTAACAACGCTCTCGCCAACTTCCTTCTGGGCAAACCGGACATCTTCACCCAGGCCGGCGGTGACTTCTCCCGTGATCTACGGGGATGGGAGCTGGGAGCCTACGCTCAGGATGAGTACCGCGTAAGCTCGCGCCTCACCCTTAACTACGGAGCGCGCTACGAGATCACGACGCCATTCAACGACATTCACAATCGCCTGATGGCCTTCACTCCAGGCCAGCAGTCCACCGTGCATCCCAATGCGCCGGCGGGTCTGCTCTTCCCCGGAGATCGCGGCGTTCCCAGCACCATCGCTCCTGTCTTCAAAGCAGATATCGCGCCGCGCGTTGGCTTCGCCTGGGATCCGGGGGGGAACAGCCAGACCGTCATCCGGTCGGCTTACGGCATCTTCTTCGACGAACTGGTCAATGGCGTGGGCATGCCCATGCGCGCAGCGAGCTCGGCGCTCCCCAGTGCAGTGGTCCGGACCCTGACCGGGAACATCAACTACGCCAATCCGCTCGCCGCCGTGACCGACCCCTTCTCTCCGGGGCAATTTGCTCTGCCCGCCTCCACCTTCACCATCGATCGCAATCTGCTTCCGCCGTACACGCAGGATTGGAATCTTACTGTCGACCAAAGCCTCGCAGGGCAGGTGCTGTCCCTCGGCTACATCGGCGCGAAGGGAACCCGCCTTCCCCGGCTGGTGGAGGGTAACCCGGCGATCTACCAGCCAGGCGCCACCCTCGCCAACTCTGGGCGCCGCCGTCTCTACTCTGGCTGCACCTTGGCGACCGGCACCTGCCAGCTCGGCACCGCGGGACTGGTCGAGGGCAACGCCAACTCCAGCTTCCATTCAGCTCAGGTCTCACTCACGCGCCGCGGCACACCGGACCTCAACTACACGCTTGCCTATACCTGGTCGAAGGATCTCGATTACTCCTCGAGTCTTCATATGTCGGGTCCGGCCCCATGGCTCACGCTTGGCGAGCTCGACGTTCCCCAGAACAGTCTCGATCTAAAGGGCGAGTACGGTCGGTCACTCTTTGACTCGCGTCATCGCTTTGCTGCCAGCGTGACCTACGCCATTCCCTTCGCTCGCGGGTTTACGGGTCTTTCCCGCGCCGTCTTTGATGGCTGGCAGCTCAGTGCTCTCTCCTCCGTCAACTCGAGCACGCCCTTCACGGTCTACGACTCGGCGAATGTATCGTTACAGGCGCCGCATCCTGGTGTCTCCGGCATGTTCGGCGATCGTCCCAATGTCGTTGGGAACCCAAATCAGGGAGCGCCTCATTCCGTCTCGCAGTGGGTCGCCCGCTCAGCCTTCCAACGGCTCGATCCAGTCGCGAACGCCGGTCAGTTTGGCAACGAGCAGCGCAACAGCGTTGATGGACCAGCCTTCGGCAGCCTGGATGCCTCGCTCAACAAGAGCTTCGCGATGAACGAAAAGACGACGGTGCAGTTCCGTGCGGAGGGCTTCAACGTGACCAATCACGCCAACCTGATCCTGCCCGTCGACGACATCAACTCACCCGTCTTCGGCCAGATTACGGAAGCGCAAGCGCCACGCATCCTTCAGTTCGCTCTCAAGATCCAACGTTGACGCGGCGGTGCGGAAGAAGTGGCCGCTAAGCTCGATCGGGTTGGAACAGCAGAGTGCCTTCGCGCGTATTCTGACGCAGATCCGAAGTCGCATGCGTGCAGGGCTCTCGGATGGAGGGCTACGACTTTGACTTCGTTTCGCGATCGGCGCAGGGCCATCCAGGCGATGCTCTCCGCGTCGATCGGCGCTGTTCTTCCGCCGCCGCTGCTCCCCGGTGGCGGGGGTGGCCTTCTCTCCGTGGGTGAGGACGCGGTCGATCGGACGCAGCCGGATGCCGAGCCGGTGCGGCGGCGCATCCGGGAGGCGATTGCGCGGGGTCGGGCGATGGGGGTGGCGATCGCGGTTGCCCACCGCGGGCGGGTTGTGCTCGAGGAGGGGTTTGGCTGGGCCAATCGCGAGGCGGGCGTCAGGGTGACGCCGCACACGCCGTTCAGCCTGGCCTCGATCACCAAGCCGTTCACCGCGACCACGCTGATGACGCTGGCGGCGGAAGGGAAGCTCGAGCTCGATGCGCCGGCGAACATGTACCTGGCGGGGAGCGAGTTCGTGGGCTTGAATGGAGACGCTGCTGCGGCTTCGGCGACCGTGCGGCAGCTGGGAGCGCACGTCAGCGGCCTGCCGACGATGTTCGAGTCATACGAGCAGAACGAGACGAGGCTGGTGCTCAGTCCGGACGCTCTGCTGCGGGCATATGGCGCTCTCGCGTATCCGCCGGGCCGCTGCTACGAGTACAGCAATCTTGGCTTCGCGGCGCTCGATGCCATTGCGCGGCGGCTGACCGGGCGGAATGTGGGAGCGCTGATGCAGGAGAGGGTTCTCTCGCCGCTCGGCCTGGCGGACAGTTTCTTCGACACCGATGCTTTGCGGGTGGCGGGAGCTGCGGAGCGCTACGATCCGCTCGGGCATGCGATTCCGTTCTACACCACATCGACGCCGGCGTCAGGCGAGCTCTACGCGAGTGCCCACGATCTTGCGCGGTTTGCGATGTCCAGCATGAAGGAGCGCGCTGAAGGCCAGAAGACGGTGCTGGACGACCGAGGGATCGACGAGCTGTTCAGGCCGGTGTTCCGTGGGCCCTCCGGCGTGGCGACCACGTTTGGTTGGTTCACAGGCACACTCGCGCCGGGTGTGCCGTTTGCGATGAAGTCGGGAGGGCAGGCCGGGGTGGCGACCATCCTGTACCTGGTTCCGTCGGAGCAGCTGGCGTGCCTGGTGCTGACCAACCAGTCGAACGCGAGAGAGCTCGCCGTCGGTGTGTGCGACCAGCTGGTGCAGGGCTACCTGCCCACGTGGCGGCAGCCGCAGGAGACCAGCGGCTATGAGCCTGCGCCGTTCGTGGCGACGCCGGCGTTCCTGGGGCGGTGGGTTGGGACCTTGGTGAACGGCGGGGCGCACATGCCGGTGCGGCTGGTGGTCGAGAGCGGCGACTCGGCCAGCCTAGCGATCGGTGCGGCGGCGGCCGAGGCGATCACCGAGTTGCGGCTCGAGGGTGAGGCGCTCACCGGGATGACCGCGGGGCGGATCGACTCGCCCGACGCGATGCGGACCGGGGCGCGAACACTGGCGCTGAAGCTGCTGCCGCGCGAAGGGAGGCTCGTGGGGCGGGTGCTGGCGACGGCGGGTGATCCGAACTTCCGGAACGTTCGCCTGCCGTATGTGCTGAGCTTCGATCGCGTGCGGAGCTGAGTTCGGGCTCTGGTGCCTGATTGTTTCGTGCGTGGAGATATGCCCCCTCCCCATCAATCTGCGGCAAAATCTTCGATCGAAAAGAGTTAGGTCTGCACCGAGGGTGCTGAAGATCTTGCGCTTTCCAGTGGTCTCCCGGATGGTTGTGGCCTTTCGACGGAAGGGATCTCTCCACTTCGCAGCGCTCCGGTCGAGATGACGGCAGTGGGGAGGGTCGGCGTGATCCCCCTTTGGGCCGCCTGCTATGAGGATAGTGAAAGGTGAAAGGACGTTACGCCACGGGAGTGCTCAGGGCGCAGCGCCGCAAGGGAAGCGATGCGAGGTCGCTGCGGCGCGAGCAGCTACGTGTCAGCTCGCGATGCTGTTGCGCGTGGCGACGAAGGCCAGCGGCTGGTAGAGGGCCTCCACCTTGAGCATGGCGCATCCGAGACGTCCGCGTAAACTTACTGGGATTGAAGGATCGCTTAGAACAATTCGTCAGTTTCGTCCGCTTCTTCAAGCAGCACTGGCGGCGTATCTTCTTCCGCGCTCACAAAGATCGGCGGGCGCTCCAAGCCGTTCTTCTCCTCGTTGGGATCTTCCTCTACATCGCTTACTACGGCGTCCTTGTAGTTAGGAGTCCTCTCTCCATCGTCGGGCTCGTTCTGGCGCTCCTAGTTGGTGCAGGGATCCGAAGATCGCATGCGCAGGAGGATCAGGCCCGATTCACTCTGTCGAACTACTTCCCTCCTTCGAACTCTCCCTCGCGCGAAGCGGAACAAGCGCTTCGCCAGCGCACTCTCCGGCTAGCCTTTCTCATGTGGAGAGCGGGAGGTGAAAACGAGCTCCGGAACAGGTCAGTTCCAGCCGGTAAGGAGGTCGTCACTCGGCGGGTGGTCCTGGACCAGCTCGCGGAGTTGGGTCTAAGGAACGAACTCGATGAGCAAGAACTCGACCTCCATTTACTGCCGGACGGGGCGTGGTCCGTTGACCAGATCAGCAGCGTCATCATGAGGTGCGCCGAACTGCAAGCTCTCAAGTATTGCGTCGGCATCGATCGTCACCTGGGCCCCCTCGAAGATCTCCAGGCTCTACCAACAAGTGACGTAGCGTGGCTCGGCAAACTACAGAGTGCTTCCTCCTCGCTTGCCCCCGTGACCTATGACATCCGCAAGGAACGCGACGAGGCAGCAGCTTATTTCTTACGTTGCCTGGCAGAGAAACGACGGCGTGGACTCTATCAGGTTGATCTCGATGAGGAGCTTATTGAGCTGTTGGACTCCGCGAGTGTTCACGCCGCAGATGAGAGCCACGATCTCCTCTTGGGAACACAGACAGTTGCAAATGCCAGTCAACGCTCTCTGGCGATGGCAACAGAGCAATCACACTTCCGTTTCGAAACCCTCAGCAACGTTCTTACCGAGCTAGAGGCACCTGCGAAAACCCCCGAATCGCAACTCGGACGGTTGTAGGCATCTCGTCAACACACTTCCTCGGTTAAGAGTTCGAGCGCGCTAGATGTCGAGGTTCTTGACGTCCAGGGCGTTTTCTTCGATGAACTTGCGCCGGCTCTCGACGTCTTCGCCCATGAGGGTGGTGAAGATCTCTTCGCAGGAGGCGATGTCCTCGAGCTTGACCTGGAGGAGGGTGCGCCGGTCGGGATCCATGGTGGTCTCCCAGAGCTGGGGCGCGGTCATCTCGCCGAGGCCCTTGTAGCGCTGGACCTGGTACTCCTTGCGGCCCTGCTCGATGACGTACTCGAAGACTTCGCGGGGGGTGCGCTTCTCGACGGGATCCTGCGCGGCCTTGCCGGAGCGCTTGCCTGGTTTGGCCTCGGCCATGGTGCCGGGGGCAGCGGCGATGACGTCGTTGACGCCTTCTTCCTGCTCGACCTCGTCGGCCTCATCGAGAGCGGCCTGGGAGTTGGGGGCGGGTGCCTGTCTGGTGGCGTAGTCGATGTGAAAGGGGCCGACCAGCTGATCGCGCAGGAGGGCGTGCTTGGCGAGCAGCTGGCGCGACTCGGCGGTGGAGGCGAGGGCCCAGTCGATGTGGCGCGGAACCCCCTGCGCGTCGGTGAAGGTGACGGAGAAGGTGCCGTGCTCTTCGTCTCTTTCGACCTCGGTGATGTTCTTGAACTGGAAGTTGCGCTCGATGGCCTTCAGGCGGGAGCGCATCTCTTCGAGCTTGGCGGGGGTTTCAAAATCGGCGCGGTGAGCCGGATCTTTCCCTTCGTTGGCGAAGATCTCGGCGAAGGCGGTGACGACGTCGTCGTTGCGCAGGCGCTTCACGACCTTGCCGAAGAAGCCGAGATAGTCGTTGAGCGAAGCCATGTACTTCGTCAGTTCCTTGCCTTCGAGGACACCATTGTTGGCTCCGTAGCGGATGACCATGCCGTCGGAGGCGCGCTTGACCATGACCGAGACGTACTCGCGATCGTCCTTGATGTACTGCTCGAACTTGCCCTTCTTGATGCGATAGAGCGGCGGCTGCGCGATGTAGACGTGGCCGCGCTTGATGAGCTCGGTCATGTGGCGGAAGAAGAAGGTGAGGAGAAGGGTACGGATGTGCGAGCCGTCGACGTCGGCATCGGTCATGAGGATGAGCTTGCCGTAGCGGAGCTTGGCGACGTCGAAGTCATCCTTGCCGATGCCGGTGCCGAGCGCCGTGATCATGGCGCGGATTTCTTCGTGGCCGAGCATCTTGTCGTAGCGGGCTTTTTCGACGTTGAGGATCTTGCCCTTGAGCGGGAGGATGGCCTGGAACTTGCGGTCGCGGCCCTGCTTGGCGGTGCCGCCGGCGGACTCACCCTCGACCAGGTAGAGCTCGCAGCGCTCGGGCTGACGCTCGGAGCAGTCGGCGAGCTTGCCGGGGAGACCGCCGCCATCGAGAGCGCCCTTGCGGCGGGTGAGATCGCGGGCCTTGCGGGCGGCCTCGCGGGCGCGGGCGGCGTCGATGGCCTTGTTGATGATCTTTTTGGCGACCTGCGGGTTCTGCTCGAGGAAGGCGCCGAGGCGCTCGTTAACGAAGGCCTGGACGGTGCCGGCGATGTCGGAGTTGAGCTTGCCCTTGGTCTGGCCTTCGAACTGGGGCTGCGAGAGCTTGACCGAGACGACGGCGACGAGGCCTTCGCGGACGTCGTCGCCGGAGAGGTTCTCCTTGACGTCCTTGAAGAGGCCCATCTGCTGGCCGGCCCAGTTGATGGTTCGGGTGAGCGAGGTGCGAAAGCCGGAGAGATGGGTGCCGCCATCGACGGTGTTGATGTTGTTGGCGAAGGAGAAGACGGTCTCGGAGTAGGCGTCGTTGTACTGGAGGGCGATCTCCATGGCGACGTTGTCGCGCTCGGCCTCCATGTAGATGGGCTTTTCGTGGAGGACCTGCTTGCCCTTGTTGAGGAGCTTGATGAACTCGGCGATGCCGCCGGTGTACTTGAAGGACTGAACCTTGGAGTCGCCGGTCTTGGCGTCGGAGGTGCGCTCGTCGGTGAGGGTGATCTCGATGCCTTTGTTAAGGAAGGCCAGCTGGCGAAGGCGGTTGGCGAGAGTGTCGTAGTTGTACTCGGTGACGGAGAAGATGCTCTTGTCGGGGAGGAAGTGGACCTTGGTTCCCTTGCGGGTGGAGGCGCCCATCTTGCGGAGGGTGGAGATGGGGTCGCCTTTGCTGTAGTCCTGCTCCCAGGCGAAGCCGTCGCGCCAGATCTCGACGTCGAACTCTTCCGACAGGGCGTTGACGCAGGAGACGCCGACGCCGTGGAGGCCGCCCGAGACCTTGTAGTTGGAGGCGTCGAACTTGCCGCCGGCGTGGAGGATGGTGAGGACGACCTGGACGGCGGGCATGGTCACGCCGTTGATGGTCTTGTCGTCGACCGGGATGCCGCGGCCGTCGTCGACGACAGTGATGGAGTTATCGACGTGGATGGTGACATCGATGCGGGAGGCGTGGCCGGCGAGAGCCTCGTCGACGGAGTTATCGACGACCTCGTAGACGAGGTGATGGAGGCCCTGCTCGCCGGTGGAGCCGATGTACATGGCGGGGCGCTTGCGGACGGCCGCGAGGCCTTCGAGGACGGTAATGTTTTCAGCATTATAGCCGGTGCCGGGGGTGGCTTCGGCGAGAATCTCTTCAGTGGGCAGGGCGGTCGATGCCATCAAGGCTCCAGACGAGAACGGGAATTTGGCGACGGAACGTTGCAGCGCCGCAGATAGCTGCCCTCAAGACAAACAAATAAAAGGGCTTAACGAAGCTTCTCTAAGTTTTCAGTATAGCATGTCACGAGCGCCGCGGCCCTCCCGCGGCGACCTCGTCCAAAGGGCCAGACGAAGGTGGCGCCAAGCCGGTTGGGGCGTGGGTTGCGGGGAGTGGCTTCACTATACTTTGAGGAGATCATGCCAGTTCAACGCGCTCCTCTGCCGCCCGAACCGGGGCCATACGCCCGGCATCTGCCTGCTCTTGACGGGATCCGCGGATTGGCGATTCTCGCGGTGATGGCGTCCCATCTTTTTCCGGGAAGCACGCAGGGGCGTGGTCCGCTGCTGCAGGCCATCGGAATCGCCCTGAGCCATGGCGGGCTGGGCGTGGACCTGTTTTTGTTCTCTCCGGGTTTCTGATCACGGGATTCTTTACGATTCGAGGGCGGAGCCGCGATTTTTTCGGACGTTCTACGCGCGCCGGGTGTTGCGGATCTTTCCGCTGTACTACGGGGTGCTGTTGCTGCTGCTGCTGCTGACGGTGCCGCTGCACATTCACTGGCAGGGGATGGAGTGGCCGTTGCTGCTGTATCTGCAGAATACAGGGTGGGTAATTCCCCTTTTTCGGTTTTATCCCTCGCCGCTGCTGAGCCTGGACCACTTCTGGTCGCTCGCGGTGGAGGAGCAGTTCTACCTGGTGTGGCCGCTGATGGTGTACCTGCTGCGAGGGAAGCGGGCGATTGCGGTCGTGTGCGTGGTTCTGTCGGTCGGGTCGCTCGTTCTACGGGTGTGGCTGGGGCTTCGCGGGACGGATTTGAATGTGATTAATCGCGATACGCTATGCCGCGCGGACGCGTTGCTGATGGGAGCGGTGCTGGCGATCGGGTTGCGTGCTCCGCGATGGCATGACCGGATTCTGCGGCGGGCCTTGCGCGTTGCGATGGGGTCGATCGCACTCTTTGCCGGGGGAGTGGTTCTGCGGGCGTTTCTGCTGCGGCACGTTCCGGCGTGGACGGCGGTGTGCGAGGCGACGAGCCTTTCGCTGCGATACACCATCGCCGCGGTGCTGTTCACGGCGATGCTGGCGCTCTGCCTTCGGCGCGGCTCGATCGGGGAACGCCTTTTTTCGCATGCTCTTCCAAGGTTTTTCGGGCGCTACAGCTACGGGCTGTATGTCCTTCACCTGATTGCGCTGCCGTCTCTGCTGGGCTTTTTCAGGGGCGCGCTGCGCCAGGTGACGGCCAACAAGGGGATAGTGGTGTGGCGTCGGGAGCGCTCTGCTTTGCGGTCGCCGTGCTGGCGGCGGTTGTGAGTTACCACGGCTTTGAGCGGCCTTTCCTCCGGTTGAAGCGGTACTTTCCATACGACCGGGCGAGGGCGGCGCCAGAGGCTCCGGTGACGAACTGAGACCAGGAGACGGAGACAAGGCGACGGAGCCGGTGTCTCTGTGCCGGGGTCAGGTATACTCAGACGGTTGTCCAAAATGCAGTTTTAGAGAGCAGCATCATGCCAAAGTTAAAGACGCACTCGGGAGCGGCGAAGCGCTTCCATAAGACGGGTTCGGGCAAGTTCAAGCGCGGCCAGTCGAAGATGCGCCATATTCTGACCTCAAAGGCGACCAAGACCAAGCGCAAGCTGGGCGGGTCGGCGATGGTGTCCGAGGCGGATTCGCCGAAGGTTTCGCGGATGATTCCGTACGCCTGAGGATGTTCTTTGTGTCGAGCCGTGCCCGGGGATGTGTGAACGGACGTGGGTGCGACGGGCCGAATGCGTGAGAGGCCCCTGGACGTCCTGAGGGATGTCCACCGAGACACAAGGGTGATCAGCGAGTGAAGAGGCCAACCTTACCTCCAGCCGCTTAAACGATGTACGCAAAAGGAGATGTGCCATGCCCCGTGTGAAACGGAGTACCAAGCGTAGCGACCGCCGCAAGAAGATTCTGAAGCGTGCGAGTGGCTACTTCCTTACGAAATCAAAGCTGTACCAGGCAGCGCAGGAGGCCGTCGAGCGCGGCCTGATGTTTGCGTATACCGGGCGCAAGCAGAAGAAGCGGCAGTTCCGCTCGCTGTGGATCGTGCGTATTGGCGCGGCCGCGAAGATCAACGGCATGAGCTACTCGACGTTTATCGATGGGCTGAAGAAGGCCGGCAATGGCCTGGATCGCAAGATCCTGGCGGACATTGCGGCGAATGACGCAGTCGGCTTCACGGCTCTGGCTGAGCAGGCGAAGACAGCGTTGGCGTCGGCGAAGAGCAGCAAGGCTGCGGCGTAACGCACGGAAAGCTTCGAAGTAAGAAGGGGGGACGCGGAGATTCCGTGTTCCCCTTTTCTGTTTTGGGCCGGGTGCGCAGGCGGTAACCCGGCGGGACTTTGGCCTGTCGATTGCGGTGATGAGTGACGCTGTCCCTGACGGTTGCTCTTTTTCTACGTCTTAGTCACAGGCGGTTCGGCGAGGCTTCTCATGAGGGTGATGATGCGCGGTGTAATGTTTGCGGCGGCTATTTCGGTGGTGATGGGTGGGGTGGCGGGGGCTGTGGGGCAGGTGAGTGCGGCGCCTGCGGTGAACCGACATTTGTACTCGGAGACGGCAGATGCGGCGGCGGATATCCGGGCGGCGGAGAAGGTGGCGCGGCGGGAGAACCGGCGGATTCTGATTGAGTTTGGGGGGAACTGGTGTGGGGACTGCCTGGTTCTGGACGGGTACTATCACCAGTCGCCGAATGCGGAGCTGATTGCGAAGCACTACGTTGTGGTGCATGTGGACATCGGCCACATGGATCACAACATGGAGATTGCGGAGAAGTACCATGCGCCGGTGCGGCGCGGGGTGCCGGCACTGGTGGTTCTGGATGCGCGGGGCGCGGTGCTGTACGCGGAGCGCGAGAAGGAGTTTGAGCATACGAGTCCGGAGGCGGTGACGGCGCTTCTGGAGCGGTGGAAGAGGTAGTGGCAGGATCTGCGCGGTACCTGTCTCGAAGAGTGGATTGAAGGGACGGCAGAGTACCTTCGGTGTCCGATGGGGGTGCCTACTGGTGCGGGACTTCTGAGGATTTCGTGGAGGCGCTGCGCGGAGGAGGATAGAATCCCCAAACCCCAGGACTGATGCAGATCGGCAGGTTTCCTCTGTGAGCAGGGCAGATCAGGATCGGATACACGGTTGGCGAGAGATTGCGGCGTACCTAGGACGCGACGAGCGGACGGCGAAGCGGTGGGAGAAGCAGCGCGGGCTTCCGGTGCGGCGGATTCCGGGTGACGGCCGGGCGAATGTGTATGTGCACCGGAGCGAGGTGGAGGCCTGGCTGCTGCGCGACCCGGAGAGAGCTGCGGAGGTGCCGGCGGAGGCCGGTGGCGGCGATGCGGCTGCTGTGCGGAGTGACGCCGGTTCTGCTGGCGCGCTTGCGGGCTCGGTGTCTGCGATGGGTGGGATGTCGGATGTGAGCGCGGAGAAATCCGAAGAGGCAGAGTTCGCCATGGAGGGCGATGCTGGCGAGCTGGCAGATGCTGACGAGCTGGAGGAACCAGCCGCGGCGGTGGAGAGCTTGCGGACGTCGAGGGTGGGGTTTCGGCCGGCGGAGCATGTGTCGCTGATGGTGAGTCTGTTTGGTCTGGCGCTGTTGCTGGCGGCGACGGCAGTTCGGTTCTTTCATGTGGGGCCGCTCGAAGCGATTCTGTTTGCGTCGGAGTCGATGCCTGGACCGGAGGGAGTGGGGCGGGGATCGGACGCGGTGCGGGACGAGCTGTATCTGCGGGGCGTGTATCTGTGCGAGATGCGATCGCCGGCTTCGCTGGCGGAGGCGCAGCGGCTGTTTCTGCAGGCGATCAGCCGGGACCCGCACTATGCGCCGAGCTACAGCGGTCTGGCGAAGACGTACCTGCTGCTGCGGGAGTATGCCACGATGCCGGACGACGAGGCGTACAGCCGGGCGAAGGAGGCGGCGGAGCGGGCGGTGCGGCTGGATCCGAAGCAGACCGAGGCGCATGCGGCGCTGGGCTTTGTGGACTTCTTCTCACTGCGCAAGGCGGATGAGGCGGAGCGGGAGTTTGGCCTGGCGATGGAAGCGGACGATCGTAATGCGCTTCCGCACCACTGGTTTGGATCGATGCTGATGCACCAGGGCCGCTATGCGGAGGCGGTGGCGCAGCTGGACATGGCGCAGCAGCTGACGCCGACCTCGACGGCGATCCTGGCGAGCAAGGCGCTGGCGCTGGGGTTTGGCGGTCACAAGGAAGAAGGGATGCGGCTGCTGGAGGCGATGGATGGAACGGGGCAGGATGCGGCGATGGTGCATCGGAACCTGGGATATCTGAGCCTGGTGGCGCCGCGGGACACGGGGCGATTTCTGCGGGAGTCGGTTCGGTTTGCGGAGATGCGGCGGGATCCGGAGGCGGTGGCGCTGCTGCGGATCGCGGCGGAGGCGTTTGCGGCGGGGGGCGAGACGGCGATGTGGGAGACGGTGCTGCGGGAGGAGCGCGCGGCGCACCCGGACGCGGCGCACCCGACCTACCTGATGGCGAAGGCGGACGCGGCGCTGGGCCATGAGCAGGCGGCGCTGCGCGAGCTGGCGCGGCTGGCCGACGACCGGGACGGACGGATGATGGGCATGGTGATGGAGCCAGAGTTTCTCTCGTTGCATAAGGACGCGGGATTCAGCAAGATTGCCGAGGAGCTGGGGCTTGTGTACCCCGTAGTTGCGGCCCGATAGTCGTCCGTGCGCCGCGAGCGGGAACGGGTATTCTAAGAAGTGCCATGTCTGAGTCAAACGCGGTTGTTGAGAAGAGTAGAGGGACGGAGTCGGCCTTTGAGGCGTTCGAATCCTGGGGACGCTACCCGAAGTACGACGCGCACCTGATTCCGCTGCAATGGCAGGGTGATTACCCGGCTGTGATGCAGGGGCTGCACGACTCAAGCCTGCCCGTGGGGATGGGCCGGAGCTATGGCGATGTGTGCCTGCTGAACGGCGGCAACCTGCTGGTGACGACGGGGATGAACCGGCTGCTGGCGTTTGACCCGGAGACGGGGGTGCTGACGGCGGAGGCGGGGATTACGCTGGCGCAGATTCTGGACTTCGCGGTGCCGCGGGGATTCTTTCTGCCGGTGACTCCGGGCACGAAATATGTCACTCTGGGCGGCGCAATTGCCAACGACATCCACGGCAAGAACCACCATGTGGCGGGGACGTTCGGGTCGCATGTGCCGGCGTTCGAGCTGGTGCGATCGGACGGGATGCGGATGATCTGCTCCCGCGGCGAAAACGCGGAGATGTACGCGGCGACGATCGGCGGGATGGGGCTGACGGGCGTAATGACGTGGGCGCAGGTGCGGCTGCGGCCGATCGTCTCGCGCAAGATCGACTATGAGGGGATCCAGTTCCATGGGGTGGATGAGTTTCTGGATCTGACGAAGCATAGCGAGCACATTGAGTACACGGTGAGCTGGGTGGACTGCACGTCGACGGGCAAGAACTTCGCGCGCGGTGTGTTTATGCAGGGGGACCACTCGAAGGTGCCGGGGGATCTGAAGCCGTCGCCCGAGCCGAAGCTGGTATTTCCGATCGAGGCGCCGGGGTTTGCGTTGAACAAGCTTTCGGTGAGCCTGTTCAACACGGCATTTTTTCATAAGCAGATCCACAAGCGGGTGGTGGCGCTGCAGGATTATGAGCCGTTCTTCTACCCGCTGGACAAGGTGCTGGACTGGAACAAGCTGTATGGCAAGAGCGGGCTGCTGCAGTTCCAGTATGTGATTCCGTGGGATTACGCGCGGGAGGGAACGATCGCGATTCTGGGCGAGGTGGCGAAGAGTGGCCTCGCGAGTTTTCTGGCGGTGCTGAAGGCGTTTGGCGATGTGCCGAGCCCGGGGATGATGAGTTTTCCGAAGCCCGGCATCACGCTGGCGCTGGACTTTCCGATCAAGGCGAACCGGAGCTTTCCACTGTTTGAACGGCTGGCGGACATGACGCGGGAGTTTGGCGGACGGCTGTATCCGGCGAAGGATGCGGCGATGACGGCGGCGCAGTTCCAGGCGTTCTATCCGCAGTGGCGGCAGTTTGCGGCGTATCGGGACCCGAAGTTGACGTCGAGCTTCTGGGAGCGGGTGTCAGGAGAGACGGTATGACGTACGCGGGCGGGGACGGTGTGGGGATGGCGGGCGCGGTGACGGCGGCGGGATCGGTACCGCAGGCGGCGGGACTGGCTCATCGAGGACAGCGGGCGGCGAAGAAGGTGCTGGTGCTGGGGGCGACCTCAGGTATTGCGGAGGCGACGTGCCGCATCTGGGCGGGGCAGGGTGCGAGCCTATTTCTGGTGGGGCGCAACGCGGCGCGGCTCGAGGTGGTGGCAGCGGATCTGCGGGTGCGCGGGGCGGCCGAGGTGTACACGGCGGTGGTGGATCTGGACGATACCGCGCGGCATCCGGAGCTGCTGGCGCACGCGGTGAACTCGCTGGCGGGGCTGGATGTGGCGTACCTGGCGCACGGCGTGCTGGGCGACCAGGCGGCGGCGGAGCAGGACTTTGCGGTGGCGGAGCAGATTCTGCACACGAACCTGATCTCGGCGGTGTCGCTGCTGACATGGCTGGGGAACTTCTGTGCGCAGCGGCGATCGGGCGTGCTGGCGGTGATCAGCTCGGTGGCCGGCGATCGCGGGCGCAAGTCGAACTATCTGTACGGTGCGTCGAAGGCAGGGCTGAGCGCGTTTCTGGGCGGCCTGCGAAACCGGGTGGATCGCGAGGGCGTGACGGTGCTGAACATCAAGCCCGGGCCGGTGAAGACGGCGATGACGATCAATATGCCGGGCAGCCACAAGTTTGCGGATGTGAACAAGGTGGCGGCGACGATCGTGAAGGCGGTTGCGGCGAAGCAGGACACGCTGTACGTGCCGTTTCAGTGGCAGCCGATCATGTTTGTGATCCGGCATATTCCGGAGCGTGTGTTCAAGAAGCTCAATTTGTAACTGCGGACGATCGGAAGGAAGACGGGCCCGGAGCGCGAATGCTTCGGGCCTTTTTCTTTGCCGGAGCACGATGTCTGCGCCGATCCCCGTGAGAAGGTCTATGGCGCGAAGGGGGTATGGGCGTGCTGGTGGATCTCGCCTAGCCTTGCGGGACGATGCGATCCCACGTTCTCACGGCCGCCGTTCTAGTTCTTATTTTTCGAGTTACGGGAGGGGCGCAGGCAGTCTCCTCTTCGCCGGCTTTGCCTTCGGCCCCGGCTCCGACCTTGTCCCTGGCTCAGGTTGCTTCGACTCTGCCGGCTGCCGAGACGTCGTCTTCTTCTTTCTCGGCATCGAGTTCATCCTCGGCATCCTGGTCTTCGAGCTCGTCCGATGCCGGTGGGGCCGTGCTGCCGGCCGGGGTGAGCCTGCCGCGGAGTGGCACGGTGTATCTGGTGAAGGCGGAGGCCGGTGCGGGGGCGCCGCTGGTGCAGCTGCACCCGACGGAGATCCTGTCGAACTCGCATGCGGCGGGAAACTTTGCGCGCAGCATGGTGTACGTGGGAGCGCGCGCGAGCCTGGAGCTGAAGGGACTGACTGCGGCGGCGGAAACGGAGGAGCGGCAGCCGAAGATCCTGGTGCGGATCAACAGCGACGATCCGGAGCTGCTGCGGAGCCGGGTTCACCTGATCCGGCTGCAGCAGACGAAGGACAGGCGGGTGGTCTCGAGCTACTCGCAGAATGTGTTTGGCGGACAACGCGCGAAGAAGTATGACGATGTGGCGGTGCGGAAGGTGGATGCCGAACCGGATGTGTGGCTGACGCTGACGCCGGAGGAGCCGCTGACGCCGGGCGAGTACTGCGTGGTGTTTATGCCGAAGGACACGAATGCGTGGCCGGACGCGGTGTACGACTTCAGCGTTGCGATGGAGGTTGCGAGGCCGGAGAAGTAGGTCGGAGTCTCTCTCTCGCGCGTTATGCTGCTCGATTCATTACCAGACGACGCAGCGTTCGGCGGCGGGGCGGACCATGGCGGAGCCCGGCTTGCAGCTGAAGGCTTCGGCGAAGGGCGGGAAGTTTGCGTCGGGGCCAAGGACGCGGAACTTCGCGACCGGGTGGGGATCGCCCTGGGTCATCGCCTTCTGAGTCTCGGGGCGGGTTTGATCGCCGCGGAACTGCGCCCAGGCGAGGAAGAACTGCTGGGCGGGGGTGAAGCCGTCGATGGCGGTGGTGGAGTGGGACTGCGGTGTGTTCCCGAAGGCGAGCCAGGCCATTTTGAGGCCGGCGAGGTCGGCGACGCTTTCGCCTAGGGTGAGCTTGCCGTTGATATGGATGTTGCCGGGTGAGTCGATCACGTAGCCATCGAACTGGTGGGCGACGCAGGCGGTCTTTGCCTGGAAGCTGCTGAGATCCGCGGGGGTCCACCAGTTGTTGAGCCTGCCCTGCGCGTCAAACTGCGCGCCCTGATCGTCGAAGCCGTGAGAGATCTCGTGGCCGATGACGACGCCGATGGCGCCGTAGTTCACGGCGTCGGTTGCGTTGACGCTGAAGGCGGGCGGCTGAAGGATTCCGGCGGGAAAGGTGATCTCGTTGGCGACGGTGTTGTAGGAGGCATCGGAGGCGGGCGGGGTGAACTCCCAGCGGCTGTGATCGACGGGCTTGCCGATCTGAGAGAGGTTGTCGGTGACGACGAAGCGGGAGGCGGCGAGGACGTTGTCGAAGTGGGTGGCGCGAGCGACGTGGACAGACGAGTAGTCTTTCCAGTGATCGGGGTAGCCGACTTTGACGTGGATGGCGGCGAGTTTCTCGAGCGCGCGCTGTTTGGTCTGGGGGGACATCCACTCGAGACCGTCGATGGTGTCGTGCATGGCGGCGAGGAGGTTGGTGATCATGACGGTGGCGCGCTGTTTGGCCTCGGGTGGGAAGTAGCGGCGGACATACTCCTGGCCGAGTGCTTCGCCGAGGAGGGTGTCGACCCGCTCGGCGCAGCGGGTGGAGCGCGGCTTGAGCTCACCGACGCCGGCGAGTCGATGCCCGTAGAAGTTGAAGTTTGCGTCGACGAAGGGCGTGGACAGATCAGGGGCGAAGCCCTGGAGCAGATGGAAGCGAAGATAGGTCTTCCAATCAGCGATGGACGAGGTGGCGAGTGCGTGATCGAAGGCGGTGAAGAAGGCGGGCTGATCGATATTGAGGGTGCCGATACTGAGAGTGCCGGGATTGAGGGTGCCGGGCTCGATGTGCGTGGCGTGGTAGAAGGCGGTCCAGTTGAAGTGCGGGGTGAGGTGCTGGAGATCGGCGAAGCTCATGACGTGGTCGGTGGCGTGAGGATCGCGGAGGGCGACGTTGTCGAGAGAGGCGCGGGCGAAGGCGGTCTCGAGGTGCATGATCGTGCCGGCGGCGGCGTGCGCCTGCGCGGGAGAGTCGCCGGCGAGGGTCATGATGCGATCGATGAAGGTTACATATTCGGCGCGGGCCTGGACGAAGCGAGGCTCGGGTTTGAGGTAGTAGTCGCGATCGGGAAGGCCGAGGCCGGCGGCGTCGATCTCTGCGATGCTTCGCTGCGGGTCATGGACGTTTGCGGTGGAGGAGATGTGGAAGGGGACTGGCAGGTTGACGGCCTGGAGGGCGGCGATGGCGGCCTGGAGCGAGGTGGCGTCATGGATGCTCTGAATCTGCTGCAGGAGGGGCTGGAGCGGGTGGAGGCCGGCGGCATCGACGGCGGAGGTATCCGTGCAGGCGGCGTAGAAGTCGCCGGTGAGCTGGGCGGAGGAGCCGGCGGGCTGGCCGGGTGTGGCGGAGAACTCGTCAAGGATGATGCGGAGCTGGTCCTTGTTGCGTTCGGCGGCTTCCCAGTGGCGGCTCCACCTGCCCATGGAGGCGGGAATGGGGTGGGTGGCGCGCCAGGTGCCGTTGGCGAACTGGTAGAAGTCGTCGCAGGGCTGGGCGGAGTGGTCGATGTCGCCGGGCTCGATGCCGTGCAGGAGGACTTGCTGGGCAGAGCCCGAGAGCGTGAGGGCGACGAGAGCGGTGGCGATGAGGCGCATGGAGTCTCCTGCTGCACGGTACGCGGGGGTTGCGTAAGAGCTCCCGCAATGGGTGTGCGGCTGGTTTCGTGAAGCGAGCACGAGTGGTGCGTGACGACAGCAGCTTTCCCTGCAGCTTGACACACGCAGTGACGACTCTGCGATTCACCGTGCGCGAGAGGATGGTTTGGCTGCCAGGGAATGCATTCTGTCCGGAAGTCTGGATTCGGCCTATTGGTGCTGTTGCTGTTGCTGCTGGGCCATCATCTGCTGGCGGGTGAGGGGTGGCGGCTGATCGGGGAGGGCGGTGGCCTTTTCGACGAGCATGGACCAGTCCTCAGGGACGGGGAGTTCCTGGTCGAGGGTGAAGGAGCCCTCGCTGGGCGTGACGCGGACGGCGACGGTGAGTTCGGAGTCGGCGCGGCCGCGGAAGATACCGTGGGTGGGGGGGACGTCGGCGTAGTCGCGGCCGACGGCGGTGCGGATGTGGCGCTCGCTGGCGACGAGCCAGTTGGTGGGATCGAAGCCGACCCAGCCGAGCGAGGGGATGAGGGCCTCGATCCAGGCGTGGGTAGCGGAGGCGACGGAGCGGTCGGGTGCGGCGGAGCCGGGTGCGGCCTCACCGTGGTAGAGGTAGCCGGAGACGTAGCGGCAGGGGATGCGGAGCTTCGAGCGCACAAGGGTGATCATGATGTGCGCGAAGTCCTGGCAGACGCCCTTGCGATTGCCGAGGGCGACGTCGATGGGGGAGTCCACCTTGGTGGAGCGAGGGACGTAGTCGAAGTACTCGTAGATCTGCTGCGAGAGATGGTGCAGGACCATGAGCGGGTCGTCGCGGCGGCGGACGTCGAAGGTGCGGGCGAGCTCTTCGAGGGCCGCGGTGGGCGCGGCGAACTCGGAGGGGAAGAGCATCTCCCAGTAGTCGCCCTCGTGAACGAGCTGATCGAGGTCGTCCCAGGCCTCGGCCGCGAGGAAGGCGGGGACGATGGGCGCGGGCTGCATTTCGACGAGCGATTCGGCGACGATGACGAGCTGGCCGTGGGGGGCGGGGATGTCGAAGTGGTGGACGTGGTTGGCGAGGTGATCGCGGTAGGAGAAGACGCGACAGCGGGGGGAGACGGAGAGATGGAAGGTGAGGCAGCGCTGGAGGGCGTCGGAGCGCGGGTGCATGCGCGTCTCCATCATGGACTCGCTGACGGCGTTCGAGTAGAGGAACTTGGTGAGGTGTCGGATGGAGTAGTGCATGGGCTCACTGTAACGTGAAAGTCGGGTGAGGATGCGAGGAAAGCGAGCGCGGTGCGGGCGATCGCTGCCGGGTGGAGAGTACCCCTCCCCCTGTACTTCTGAGACAAAGTCTTCGAAGGAGTGGGGTTAGGTGTGGACTTCGCGGTGAGTCACGAGGGACTCTCGCGTGCGAAGAGGATTTGCTTGAGAGTGTTGTGCTTTCAGTGTAGCCGAGCGTGAGGGGAAGGTACGCCAAGGACGGCGCACTCGAGCAGGCCAGGGCGGCCCGTGATTGGTTCGGGCGAGAAATGGAGGCGTCGACCCGGCGGGAAGGGAGTTGTCAGGCTGGGCCGGTGGGGCTTAGAGTTGCCGTGCTTCTTTCAGGCTTCCCGAGGACCTTCCCGATGCTTTTTCCCTGCGGAGTACGACGTGCGATTTTGTTCGCCATGTTCTGGATGTTTGTAGCGGTTCCGGGCGGCTCCGGTGTGTGGGCGCAGGCGACGCAGAGTGTGGGGGAGGATGCGCAGCGGCCGCCGCTCTTTCCGGAGTTTCAGAATCCGTTGACGCTGAACGATCCGGCGACGGGGCCTGGGGTGAGCTGTCCGGATCCGGCGATCATGGAAGAGACGCTGAACCGGGTGGAGACGTGGTACCTGTACTGCACGGGCGACCCGCTGAACTCGAACGATAAAGACGCGAACGGGAATCTGCGCAACCACTACATTGCGACGTGGCGCTCGATCGACCTGATTCACTGGACGTATAACGGCGATGTGTTCGCGGCGGACCCGGCGTGGGTGGGAGTGGAGACGAACCTGTGGGCGCCGGCGGTGAAGCACTTCAACGGCAAGTACTACCTGTACTATGTGGCGCCACAGACGGGCGGGCCGGGTGGGCCACCAGAGATCGGCGTGGCGACGGCACCGCATGCGGGTGGGCCGTGGACGGACCTGGGACGGCCGGTAGTGGCGACGGAAGACGCGCCGTGCTGCACGAATACGAACCGCGCGGTCATTGATCCTGATGTGGTTACAGATGACACCGGGCAGCGGTACATCTCGTTTGGGAGCTTCTTTGGCGGGATCAGCATTCAGAAGCTTTCGCGCGACGGGTTTACGGCGGACAAGGCGAGCGAGGTGCAGATCGCGGTCGACAACCTGTATGAGGGTGGGGCGTTCTGGAAGCGGGATGGGTGGTACTACCTGTTTGTGTCGTCGACCAACTGCTGCAATGGGCCGCTGTCGGGGTACTCGGTGAATGTGGGCCGGGCGCGGACGCCGCTGGGGCCGTTCCTGGACCAGAATGGCGTGGCGCTGACGACGACGACGGGCAATGGGGCGAAGGTGATTGCGGCGAACGGCAACCGGTGGGTGGGACCGGGCGGCAATGTGATCTTCAAGGATGCGTCGGGGCAGGACTACATACTGTACCACGCGATCGATAAGGACACGCCGTACTTCGATCTGAACCCGGGGTTTACGCGGAGGCCGGCGCTGATCGATCCGGTGGACTGGGTGAATGGATGGCCGACGGTGCGGAACGGGCACTGGGCCTCGGCGGGGAAGGTGGCGGGACCGGTGGCGCAGCCATATCAGGTGAGCGACCGGCGCATCGAGCCGAAGCGGGACGATGAGCCGGGAGAGCTGATTGCGGCGCTATCGGACGAGTTCAACGGGCCGGCCTTGTCGAAGCAGTGGCATTTTATTCATCCAGGCGCGGACAACAGCTACCTGCTGACGGGCACGAGCTACCAGGTGGAGACGCATGGGCCGGATGAGAATGGGAATCCGAACCTGGTGTCGATCCTGGGCGAGCCGGTGCCGGTGAAAGGCGACTGGCTGGCTGAGACGAAGGTGACGGTGAGCTTCCCGTTCGATGGCAGTTGTTGCTTCAACTTTTCGCAAGGGGCGCTGGTGGTGTACGGCAACGACGCGAACAGCGTGAAGCTGGATGTGTTTGCGGATTTCGATACGCGGCAGACGGAGTTTGCGAAGCAGGTGGCGCCGGTGCCGGCGAACTATCCGACGTACGGCAGCGCGTTTATCGGGAACCCGGCGCAGACGACGTGGCTGCGGATCGTGAAGCACGGGGACGGCGATGAAGGAGAGCGATATATGGCGTACACGAGCGCGGATGGGACCAACTGGACGCCGGGGACGACGTGGACACACCAGCTGGGGCCGGGGGCGCAGATCGGGGTTTCGGCGCAGAATGCGGCGGGGTTCACGATGCAGTTTGACTATGTGCGGGTGTACCGGCTGAAGGAGTAGCGGCGGAGGAGCGAGCGGGTGACAAGGCTGTCCGGCTCCGGCGGGCGGTCCCTTTACTTTGCCGCGGTAGCACTCATCGTCTGCCACAGCTCGATGGCGTTGCCTTCGGGATCGTGCGTGCGGGCGAAGCGACCGTAGGGATAAGGCGTGGGATCCACGGTGACTGCGATGCCCGCTGCCTGAAGCTGCGCCACCATGCGGTCCAGATCGGCTACACGGAAGTTGATCATCCACTGCCTGGCTGGGTCACCAAGGTATTTGCTGGTCTCGGAGAAGGGGGTGAAGCTGGTTGGTCCGGCTTGTTGCGTCCACACGGGATCGTCGGCTTTCTGCGGGGTCAGGAAGACACCAAGGTGATCCTGATACCACTGCCCCAGGGCCTTTGGATCGTGTGCGCGGAAGAAGACGCCGCCGATCCCGGTCACTCTTTCTCTGGGTAGATGGCTCGAGTCGGCCGCTTGCTCGGCGGTCGCAAAGGAGCCTGGCAGAAAGGCCGATCCAGCAGCGGCGGTGAGCACGCCAAGCACTTCACGACGTTTCATGGTCACGAGATCCCCTTGATTTTTCGCTAGTCTACCTTCCGTCCACGCGACAGCAGGGAATTTCTTTGGGGGTTAAGTACATGTCCGATGATGGCGGGGCTTGCCCGGCGAGATGCTGCCGATGGAGCTGTTGTGTTGGTGCGTACGCGCTTCGTTGCGGGGCTCGGGAAGAGCTGCGTGCAGGAGCCTGCGGCTCGGAGGGCGGATGGCAGAACGCATGGGCTGCCATCCGCCGCGGCCGATCGTTGAGGCTCAGAGCAGATCGCCGACCTTGGTATCGATGGTGATGCGTGTCGCCCGGAGGACGCCGGTAAACGAGACGCTCACCCTTCCGGTGGTGTCGTACTGCTCGAGCGTGAACTGGCCGGTGTAGTGCTTTCCTTCCGGTCCAAGCTCCACGTCTTCCCGATAGTGAACCGGGCCGATGGGCTGGCCAACGATGCCTTCCGCGGTTCCAGGGGCATAGCTATTGCCGGCCCAGGCGAAGTGATTGAGTTTGTAGCCGCGTGGGCCTTTACGCTCCCAGACTCCCAGGCAGAAGTTGCCGTCCTGCGGCGGACGTCCGGAGTTCATGATCTCCGTGCCGTCCCGGTGCCAGACGACGAGCGCGTTGTCGACCTCGGTGTCCGGGATGGCGTTGCCGTTCATGGTTTTGGCGGTGAAGGTGACGTGCCACATGCCCACGATGGTTGGAGCCTCGTACTCGTCGGCCGCGGGCAGGGCTACGTGCAGCAGACGCAGGGTGCTGGTGCCGGCGTCTCGCTGCAGGGCAGACGGCTTGAGGGTTTTCAAAGGCAAGCCGCATTGTGCGTGGGCTGCGGGGAGGACAACCATAGCCAGCGCTAGAGCGCTGACCGCGGCGGGACATTTCCAGAATCTTTTCTTCATTGAAGTGGACTCACTTTCCAGCTGGGATCAGCTAGGCCCTAAGAGACAGCGCACGGGGAGATGGCGGCAATGGAGAGCGGGTGAATCCGGGGTGAAGTCTTGGTGAAGGGGCAAACCCCGCCCTATGAGTGACTTCGCTCGGGTAGAATTCGTTCCGTCACAGACTTTCAGTCGCGCGTGGGCCTTATGGCGCTTCCTGTTTACAGCTTTGGCGAGTTTCAGCTGGACCCGGGCCAGTTCGCCCTGCTGCGGAATGGGTACGCAGTGCGGCTCGAGCGGAAGCCTCTGGAGCTGCTGATCCTGCTCGCGGGCAGTGAAGGCCGGCTGGTCACGCGGACCGAGATTGCGGACTCACTCTGGGGTAAAGAGATCTTTGTCGATACCGAGCACGGGATCAACACGGCCATTCGCAAGATTCGCGCGGCGCTGCGTGACAGTCCGGAGCGGCCTCGCTATGTCCAGACCGTTCCAAGATCGGGCTATCGCTTCATGGCACCGATCATTGTGCATGGCGAGTCGACGCCTTTGCCGGTCGCGGAGTCCGTTCCGGAGATCCGGGCGGACTCTGACACTTCGTGGAGTGGGGCACGAGCGCGTAGGGGGCTGATCGCGGGCCTTGGAGTAGCGGCGACTGTCTTTCTGCTGGGGGTGTTGGCTGTGAGACTTCGTTACCGAGACAATGCTCGAGCTCCCGAGATCGTTTATGAACAGTTGACTGATCTGACGGACGCCGCCGTCGCTCCCGCGATCTCTCCTGACGGACGCACCCTGGCGTTTGTTCGAGCGGGTAACAGCTTTGCTTCGACCGGTCCGATCTATGCCAAGGGTTTGCCGAATGGTGAAGACAGACTGGTGAGCACCGATGCGAGGCCAAAATACGGGCTCGCGTTCTCACCGGATGGCTTCCAAATCGCGTACACGGTGTTTGAGGACACATCTCTTTCAACGTTCACGGTATCGGTTTTTGGAGGCGAGCCGCGGCTTTTGCGGACCAACGCGGCCGGGCTCAGTTGGCTCAGCGACGATCAACTTCTTTACTCGGAGGTTCGCTCAGGAATCCATCTCGGTGTTGTCACGGGGAGCTTGAGCGGCGGATCGACGCGCGATGTTTACTTTCCATCGCACCAGCGCGGGATGGCGCACTACTCCCAGGCTTCACCGGACCGCAGGTGGATTCTTGTGGTCGAGATGGACGGCAGCGGAGATTGGGCGCCCTGCCGGGTCATTGCTCTTCGTGATGGCCACGAAGCGCGCACCGTCGGGCCACACGGGGCTTGTACGGCTGCGGCATGGTCAACAGATGGGCAATGGATGTATTTCACTGCAGTTGTTTCAGGAAAAAGTCACCTCTGGCGGCAACGTTTTCCTGATGGTGTTCCGCAGCAGATCTCTTTTGGGGTTGCCGAAGAAGAGGGACTGGCGATGGAACGGACGGGAGGCTCGCTCATCACGTCAGTCGGAACCACACAGAGCGCTCTCTGGATCCATGACAGTCGTGGAGAGCGAGCGCTTACCTCAGAAGGGGAGGTTCTCAACGAGAGCTCTCCTCCGCTCTTCCGGAAGGCTGACACCGCGCTCTACTACCTTCTGCGACGGAGGGCAGCACAGACCGGTGCTGAGCTGTGGCGTGCGGAGCCCAAGACGGGAAAGGTTGAGCCAGTGCTTTCGGGCCGAGAGATGCTGGAGTATGACGTGAGCCAAGACGGCGAGAAGATTCTTTTCTCTGCGGCTGCTCAGGGTGTAACGGAACTTTGGTTGGCCTATACCGATCGATCGCGGGCTCCGGCTCGATTGGGCGTTCAAGGCGCCAGATTTCCGCGCTTCGCGGCAGGCGGCCGAATCTTGTTTCAATCGAGTGAGGGAAATGCCAACTACCTGGAACAGGCGGATGAGAACGGGCTTGGACGATCGAAGCTGGTCCCATTTCCGATCAGTGAGTTGCAGAGCGTCTCTCCCGATGGCCGCTGGGCTTTGGCCCTCGTTCCTCAACCGCCAAAAGGCCCCGGCCCTGCGGTGCTGGCGATCTCTACCGATGGATCCTCTCAGCCGGTGCGCCTTTGCCCCACGTATTGCTTGCCCAGATGGGCTTCGAGTGGCAGGTTCTTATTTGTTCCAGTGGATTTTTCTTCCAAGACAAGCCTAGGGAGAAGCTTGATGTTCCGTATCGGCAAGAACGGTGGTTTGCCGAATCTTCCTCCTCAAGGACTCCTTGCATCGGCAGATCGTACGGGCGCAAAAGCAGTTGCCCGAGCTGACCTGGTTCCCGGCACGGACGCCACACAGTACGCCTTTGTGCAACAGACGGTGCAAAGGAATCTCTTCCGGGTGCGCTTCCGATGAACGAGATACGAATGAGGTATCTGCTGAGTGCTCTCCTTCTCGCTCCCTTGCTGATGCCGGTCGACGCGTTCGCTGCCGCAGACGGTGCCGTATGCCTTCTGGAACCCAGCAGTATTGTGAGCCGGTCTCCTTCAGGAATTGATCAGGTAAGTAACGTAGGAGACATCCAGGTCCGCTGCAGCGTTCCTGCCCGGCCCGTCTCACTCAAGCCGGGTGAGAGTCTCATGGCTTTAGGTGCGAAGACGGCCAGTGCTTTCTTGCTGCTTCCGAACGGAAGCATGAAAGAGGTTCCTGCAGAGGTCAAGGGCGCGGGGGGCGGGGATGACCAAACCCATGCCTGGGTAGAGTTCTACCTTCACCTTCCACTTGACGATGCTCAACGTGACGCAGAGTTCCGGAGGGCGCTTGCACGTTTAAATCGAGAGGTTGCGAAGGACAAGTCCCGCCCTCACGAGAAGTTGACGGAAAAGCCATTTGCGCAAGAAGAGGTGCTCGCTGCTGAGCTGGTATTTCAGCACAGAGTTGGCCGCTTCCACGTGGAATGCCACCTGACGCAAGGGGATCGTTCTTTGGGGACGGCGGAGGTTAACTTCGAGGTGCTCTTCAAAGGGCGGTTCTCAGACATGTGGCCCTTCGCCGCCAAACCTTAGCCGGCGAGGGCGGACTGGAGGGAGTAGTCGATGTAGAGCTCGTAGATGGTTTCGTGGATGGCGCGGCACTCGACCTTGATGTTGGCGAGGTAGGCGAGGACGTCGCCGGAGAGGATGTCGTCGATGGAGAGTAGGAGAGGGCGGCCTGGATCTCAGGCGCTATCAGTTGGGTGACGGCCGGTCCACATGATCGATGACAAAGTATTGGACGGGACCGTTTTCAGGGAGCAGCCGGAGACCGAGTTGCTCCTTGAGAGCTACGAAGAGTGTTGGCCGGTCACGCAACTCCGGAGGCAAGCCATCTAAAGGACGATCGTCTGCTTGCTCTGGCAAGAAAGAGAGCTTGAAGTCGTACGTCCCTGACAGGCCTGTCCGGTCGATCACAGGACGCTCCGTATGTTGGGTCTGCTGGCTGAGGAACCAGCACAGATAGGACATGGAGACGCCTCGCCCCTGATACTCGCTATTGCCGACTGGTGTGATCGGAATGTTCATTCCGGGACCATCCGGATTGCTGTGCATCCTGGTGGCTGGGCCTTCGACTTTGAGGGAAAAGACTTTGCCCTCGCGCGACACCGTGTGCATCTGCAAACCGAACCGATCAGCAAGCAGGGAGCGGAACATCGCCTGCAGATCGTCCTTGCTGTGCACGCCATCGGCATGCGCCTCGATGTCGAAGTACTCCTCATCGAGCCACTTAGGCCCACCCTCCACCTGCCGCTGCGGCACTTTGTACATGAGAGCGATCATGAGGCGAACTGGAAAGTTCTTTGCGACATAGCCGTTGCCGCCGGGAAGTGGACGGATCATCCGCATGACCGTGGTCCCGTCAGATTGTGATGGCTTGATAACAGCCACTTCGAAGGCTGGCCTGACCTCTATATCCGTTGCCTGGGTTGCCGCACCTGGCGTCAGGGTCAGTGAAAGCAGCGAGGCGAGGCAGAGATTCCGCAAGGTGATGTGTGGCGTGTTTGTCATAGAACACCCTCGAATGGCCGTGGAAGGCGCATGCAAGCAGTCGGTGCATCGCGTAGGCGGAGAGGCGAAGGTGCGAGTCAGCCGGCGAGGGCGGACTGGATGGAGTAGTCGACGTAGAGCTCGTAGATGGTTTCGTGGATGGCGCGGCACTCGACCTTGATGTTGGCGAGGTAGGCGAGGACGTCTCCGGAGAGAATGTCGTCGATGGAGGAGTAGGAGAGGGCGGCCTGGAGGCGGCCGGCGCGGCGGCGGAGGGGTTCGGCGCGGAGTTTGCCGCTCTCGCCCTGGATGGCGTCGAGGGCGCGCTGGAGGCTATCGATGGCGAAGCGGAGGGAGTGGGGGAACTCGGCGTCGAGAAGGAGGAACTCGAGGATCCACTCGGGGGTGAGGTCGGCGGTGTAGACCTTGCAGTAGGCCTCAAAGGCGGTGGCGGAGCGGAGCAGGCCCATCCAGTCGAGGTACTCGTTGGGTTCGGGAAGATCGTCCGGGAGGTCGTCGTCGTGGAAGAGGTCGGGGTAGAAGGCCTCGAGCAGCATGGCGGTGGCGGAGGCGCGCTCGATGAAGCGGCCGACCTGGATGAACTGCCAGCCTTCGCCGTGGCTCATGGTGGAGTCGGTGACGCCCTGGAACTGGTGGACGGCTTCCATGACCTGCTGGAGGAACTCGGTGGGTTCGGCCTCGGGGAGGAGGGCCTCGGCGTGCATGTCGGAGTGCATTTCGGGGCGGGTGATCTGGAGGTAAAGGGAGTTGAGGCGGGCCCACATCTCGGACGAGATCTGCTCACGGACGTTGCGGGAGTTTTCGCGGGCGGAGATGAGGCAGGCGAGGATGGAGGCCTTGTTGGCGGTATCGAAGGTGAGGCAGCGGGTGAGGGTGTAGGGGTTGCCGGTCCAGGTGACGTGCTTGGGCTTGCCGAGGGCGAGGAGGACGCGCTGCCAGCGGCGATCGGCGGAGGTGGGGCCTTCGTCGAGCATGAGGTTGAGGTTGACGTCGAGGATGCGGGTGGTGTGCTCGGCCCGCTCGAGATAGCGGGACATCCAGTAGAGGCTGTCGGCGACGCGGGATAGCATGGGCGGGCTCCGGTTGGGCTTTATACGGTCTTCACTAGCGGGAGGTGCAGGCTTTCGACGGAGGTAAGGTCGAGGCGCTCGGAGGCGTGCTGGATGTCGATGCCGACGATATGGCCAGCGTCATCGAAGTCGATGACGAGGCCGTCGGCGATCTCTTTCGAGTCAGAGCTGGCGGCGGATGAGAGGTCGATGTAGAGGGAGTCGGTGTCGGCGTAGTAGTTGAGCTTCATCGAGATCTCCGTGTGTAGCCGGTGTCGGGGAAGGCGTTGTGGAGTGTTTCGCCGTCTTCCAGCGTAACAACTCGCAGGGCTTTACCGAGAAGATCTTCTTACGTATCCCCAGTAGCGGATGCGGCCGTCCGGCTGGAGCTGTCTTTCTACGTGGTTGGCGATGATTGCGAGACACCACTCTAGTTTCAAGTAGGGACGCTTCGTGAGGACCTGCTCGCGGAAATGGGTTGTTGTTTTGGGAGCTCGAGCATCGCTCAAGGTTGCTCTCTGTCGGTGAGAAGCCGGGGTATGATCCGACCTAGGTCGTGATCAATTGCAGTGCCGGCTTCGTCAACAAACGTGCCGTTTGTTCCTGCGATGCGGTCGAGAGTGGACCCGGCGAAGGTCATAGCTAGTTGCGTAGCTTGTATCCCATCTTCGCCGAAAATGTCCTGGTCGAACTGTTGCCCTTCGCCCTTAATACGTACATGGCAGGAAATGTCCTGCTCGGACTGTGTAAGAGGTCCTATCGCGACGTCGATACGCTCCTTCTTACCATCACGGCTCAACGTAAGCAGGCGGCGAGAGATTGCAGAATCGAAGGGCGGGTTCATTCGCTGAGGACCCAGGTGTCTTTGGAGCCGCCGCCCTGGGAGCTGTTGACGACGAGGGAGCCTCGTTTGAGGGCGACGCGGGTGAGGCCGCCGGGGACGATGGTGACGCGGTCGCCGTAGAGGACGTAGGGGCGGAGGTCGACGTGGCGGGGTTCGAGGGCGTCGCCGATGAGACAGGGGGCGCGGGAGAAGGAGATGGTGGGCTGGGCGATGTAGTTGCGGGGGTCGGCTTCGATGCGGCGGGCGAAGTCCTCGCGCTGCTCGGCGGTGGACTGCGGGCCGATGAGCATGCCGTAGCCGCCGGACTCGCCGACGGCCTTGACGACGAGTTTGTCGAGGTTGGCGAGGACGTGCTGGCGCTCTTTGGGACGGGTCATGAGGAAGGTTTCGACGTTTTTGAGGACAGGATCTTCCGAGAGGTAGTACTTGATGATGTCGGGCACGTAGGCGTAGAGGGCCTTATCGTCGGCGACGCCGGTGCCGAAGGCGTTGGCGAGGGTGACGTTGCCGGCGCGATACGCGTTGAAGAGGCCGGAGACGCCGAGGATGGAGTCGCCGCGGAAGGCGAGGGGATCGATGAAGTCGTCGTCGACGCGGCGATAGATGACGTCGACTCTTCGCAGTCCTGATGTTGTTCGCATGTAGACGACGTTGTCGTGGGTGACGAGGTCGCGGCCCTCGACGAGCTCGATGCCCATCTGGCGGGCGAGGTAGGCGTGCTCGAAGTAGGCGGAGTTGAAGACGCCGGGGGAGAGAAGGACGATGTTCGGTTCAGGGCGGCCTTCGGGGGCGAGCGAGCGGAGACTGCCGAGCAGGAGCTGAGTGTACTGCTCGATGGGGCGGACGTTGTAGGTGCGGAAGAGGTGAGGGAAGATGCGCTTCATCACGCGGCGGTTGGTGAGCATGTAGCTGACGCCGGAGGGGACGCGGAGATTGTCTTCGAGCACGACGAACTCGCCGGACTCGAGGCGGATGAGGTCCGTGCCGCAGACGGCGATGTAGACGTTGCGCGGGACCTGAAGGCCCTGCATCTGGCGGCGGTAGTGCTTGCAGGAGTAGACGACCTCGCGGGGGACGATGCCGTCGTCGAGGATGCGGCCCTCGTTGTAGATGTCTTTGAGGAAGAGGTTGAGGGCGACGATGCGCTGGGTGAGGCCGCGCTCGACGACGGCCCATTCTTCGGAGGTGATGATGCGCGGGAGAAGGTCGTAGGGAAAGATGCGCTCGGTGCCTTCATCGCGGCCGTAGACGGTGAAGGTGATGCCCTGGTTGAGGAAGGAGAGATCGGCGGCCTGTTTGCGGCGCTGGAGCTCGTCGGGCGGGAGGGCGGCGAAGTGGTCGAGCAGGGGCTGGTAGTGGCCGTGGAGGGAGTCGCGCGCCTCGAACATCTCGTCGTAGGCGTGATCGAGCATGTAGTTCGCGAGGGCTGCCTGATCGAACTGGCGAGGGGGCGCGGGTGGCATCGGTCGCTTGAGTATAGAGGCAAGGCCCTATGACGCAAAGACGACGAGCTGGAAGAAGGACGCGTTAACAACTTGCAGGTCCGACCGCTGGGCGCGGCCGGACCTGCAAGTTACGTGGTTTACGGACTACTTCGACTTCGATGCTGCTTTCTTTGCGGGGGATTTGCTGGCGTGAGACTCGCTCCCGGCGGACTTTTTCGGCGGTGTGCTGGCCGATGAGGAGGAGCCAGCGGCTTTGCCGGGATGCTCGTCGTGGTCGGGGTGGATGAGTTTGTTGAAGTTGCTCTCGGCGCCTTCCCTGGTGACGTCCTGATAGACAAGGGCGAGATCGCTCGCGTCGAACTTTTCAAAGAACTCGTCCCAGGAGATCTCTTTGAGGGCACTGTCGTTGTGGTTCTTGGCTTTGGGGAACTCGATGCGGAGGATGCCGGTTTCGCCGTTCTGTTCGGTGCTGGCGACTTCGGCTGGTTTGGCGCCGCGGGCTTCAGCCCACTTGCGGATTTCGTCGTGATCCTGCGTGGTTTTGGACAGTGCCATCGTGATGACCTCGTTAAAGAAAGTGTGCCGCCAGGAGGGAGGCGGATGACACAGTACGATGACGCGAGGCCTGGCGACGGTGAAGGGCGGACGCGGCTAATTTCGATGCGGTGCAAACGATTTCGGGAGGACGCGACAGCTGCCTGGAGGAATGCGCCGCAGGAGATGCAGGCGGTATCGGCGGTCCGGGCACCTCCGTGCGCTTCCGTGTCATCCATCGAGAAGTACAGGAAAGAGGACGACAGCATGGCAGAGAACCTGGAGAAGGGTCCAAGCGACCCGAACGAGATTAACCCGAAGGTAGCGTCGGATGTGGCGTACTGGAGCAAGCAGTTTGGTGTGACGGGCGAGGCGCTGCATGAGGCGGTGCGCGTGCATGGAACGCACGTGAGCAAGGTGAAGGCGGCGCTAGAAGCGCATCCGCATGCTGGCGCGCATCGCGACAAACGAGGCGCGTAGAGCAGCCTCGGCACGATCTGAAGGATAGTGGCATGAACGATTTAAGCCCTTGCAGACGAAGGTTTGCAGGGGTTTTCACGTGGAAACGGGGCGGTGCGGTAGACTGAAGAGACGCGGAGTTTCGTCTTTCGCGCAAACTCCAACGCAGAAAAGAATAGGACGAGTCCCCCGAGTGAGTCAGTCAACGCCTGCCCAGACCATCCGTAATATCGCTATCATCGCGCACGTCGACCACGGCAAGACCACGCTGGTCGATGCCATGCTGCGCCAGTCCGGAACGTTTCGATCGAATGAGGCGTTGACCGAACGGGTGATGGATTCGAACGATCTTGAAAAAGAGCGCGGCATCACGATTCTCGCGAAGAACACGGCGATCCACTACAAGGATTCGAAGATTAACATCGTGGACACGCCGGGCCACGCGGACTTTGGCGGCGAGGTGGAGCGCGCGCTGAAGATGGTGGATGGCGTAGTGCTGCTGGTGGATGCGAGTGAAGGGCCGCTGCCGCAGACGCGGTATGTGCTGAGTAAGGCGCTCGAGGCGAAGCTGACGCCGATCCTGGTGATCAACAAGATCGATCGGCCGGATGCGCGGCCGCAGGAGGTGGTGAACGAGGTGTATGACCTGTTCATCGATCTCGACGCGGATGAGAGTGTGCTCGAGTTTCCGATCATCTACACGAACGGCAAGGCGGGCACGGCGACGATGGATCTGGCGACGCCGGGGACGGATCTGCAGCCGCTGTTCAAGCTGATCGAAGATACGATTGCGCCGGCGAGCGGGGATCCGGATGGCGTGTTGCAGATCCTGGTGACGAACCTGGATTACTCGGACTACCTGGGGCGGCTGGCGATCGGGCGGGTGTTCAATGGCACGCTGAAGACCGGGCAGGAGGTTGCTGTCTCGAAGGTGGACGGCAGTCTGCAGAACGTGAAGATCACGAAGCTGTTTTCGTTCGACGGGCTGAAGCGGACGGACATCACGGAGACGACGACGGGCGATATTGTGGCGATTGCGGGCGTTCCGGGGATCACGATTGGTGAGAGCTTTACGTCGGTCGAGAACCCGCAGCCACTGCCGCTGATCAAGATCGATGAGCCGACAATTGCGATTAATTTTTCGGTGAACAACGGGCCGTTCGCGGGACGTGAAGGCAAGTTTGTCACTTCGCGAAATATTAAGGATCGGCTCGAGCGCGAGCTGCTGACGAACGTGTCTATTCGGGTCGAGGATACGGGCAGTCCGGAGACGTTCAAGGTGCTGGGGCGCGGTGAGCTGCAGCTTTCAGTGCTGATCGAGATGATGCGGCGCGAGGGCTTTGAGCTGATGGTGAGCCGGCCGACGATCGTGACGAAGCGCGTGGATGGCGAGCTGATGGAGCCCTCGGAGCTGCTGTCGATCGATGTGCCGGAGGAGTTTGTCGGCACGGTGATCGAGCGGCTGGGACCGAGAAAAGGCGAGATGGCGAAGATGGCGAACCATGGCTCGGGGCGGGTGCGGATGGAGTTCAAGGTGCCGTCGCGCGGGCTGATCGGGCTACGGAACGAGATGCTGACGGAGACACGTGGCACGATCATCATGAACTCGATCGCGGGCGAGTACATCCCGTACCAGGGAGAGATTCCGCAGCGGCCGAGCGGCGCGCTGATCAGCGATCGGCAAGGCGTGACGACGATGTATGCGCTCGATGGCGTGCAGGCGCGGGGCGTGCTGTTCCTGGGCGACGGCGTTGAGGTGTACGAGGGCATGTTGGTCGGCGAGCACTCGCGCGACAACGATCTCGATGTGAATGCGGTGCGCGAGAAGAAGCTGACGAACATGCGTGCGTCGGGCTCGGATGACGCGGTGCGGCTGGTGCCGTTCAAGGTGCTCACGCTGGAGCAGTCGATCGAGTTTATTGCGGATGACGAGCTGGTTGAGGTGACACCGAAGAGCCTGCGGATGCGGAAGCGGGTGTTGCAGGCGAACCGGCGGCCGAAGAAGAACCAGGTCCAAGAGGCGTAGGAGCGAGACGATGCAGGAAGGGCGGCGACGTGGAAGCGACGCCGCCCTTTTGCGTGCGCTGGGCGTGCAGATGCTGGGCTGGGTGCTGGTGGCGGCGAGCCTGTATGTGCGGTCGAAGATAGGACCGGAGCGCTGGGGCGTGGGGTGGAAGGCGCTTGCGGGGGTGGGTGTGGTGATCGTGGTGGCGGCGTTTGTGGAAGGATTTCGGATTCGGCTGCGGCAGATCCGGTCGCGATCCAGCCGCTGAGCGGGATCGCGATCGTGCTTAGCGAGCCGTGTTCTTGAGCAACATGGGTTGCGGCTTCCAGTAGGTGAGGGAGCGCCAGAGCCACTCGAGGGGGCCGAAGGCGAAGGCGCGGAGCCAGAGCACGCTCACGATGAGATTGACTACCCAGACGGCGATGGCGGTGAGCATGAGCTGGTAGAAGTCGAGCTTGCCGAAGAGCGGGTATGGTCCCCAGACGAAGATGGTCTGGCAGAGCAGGCTGGTGAGGATGTAGTTGCTGAAGGCGGTGCGGCCGACAGCGGCGAGGGCGTGCTGGAGGAAAAGAGCGATGCGGAAGCGGATGGCAAGCAGAAGAGTGGCAGCGACGGCAAGGGAGCCGGGCACACGTGTGATAAACGCGGGACCGAAGAGCCAGAGCTGTGCGTTCAGAAAGAAGAGATGGCTGTTGTAGGTTTTGAGGACGCCGACGGTGTAGAGCGGGAGGGAGATCGCGAAGCCGAGGAGCGCGATCGAGAGGTAGGTGGAGGTTTCGAGCTCGAGCGAGAAGAAGCCGATCTTCAAGAGACCACAGCTAAGGAGCATGGGCGGGAGAAAGTCGGCGACGCTAGAGAGACGAAGCGCGGCAAAGCCGCTCCACAGGTCAAACTGTGTGCGTTCGAGGACGGCGATTCGATAGGGAGCTTTCGCGCGTTTGATTGCCTCAGAGGTTTTGGCAGGTGAAGGTGTCATGTCCTGAACGCGCGTGTGCCAATCGCTGACGGCCGCCTGCTGTGCCGGGCTGAGAGGGAGATGATCTTTCTGGACGGATTGAGCCTGCGTCATTCTGTAGTGCAGGAGGATGTCTCGGTAGGTATGCTCGAAGATTTCGGTATTAAGCGGTGACAGAAACAGGGCGAGCAGCGAACCGATCCAGATCAGCTTTCTGGCGGACAGGCGACGGAACGGGTAGAGAAAGAGGAGGGCGACAAAGGCGTAGTCAAAGAGGATGTCGCCATCCCAGATGAGGCAGCCGTGCAGCAGGCCGAAGAGCATGAGCCAGAGGTTGCGGCGGGCGAAGATGTCCGCAGTGTTACGGCTGCCGCTGCGCTCGGCGCGGCTGGTGAAGAGGATGACGCCTGCGCCGAAGAGCATGCAGAAGAGGGCGCGCATCTTGCTGGCGAAGAAGAGCCAGCTGAGCAGGAGGAAGGCGAGGTCGAGACGCGCGTGTGGACTGGTGAGGACATTGACGCCGCTGCCGATGGGAACATAGCCGATAAGGGAGACGTCGCCGAAAGACTCGATGTTGAGAACGAGAATGCCAAGCAGGGCAAAGCCACGGAGGACGTCGATGCTGGAGATGCGATCGCGAAGAGCGACGGGCGCTGTGGGGGGCTCCGGGCCAGCGAGCTCTTCTTCGGGGGGGAGAGTGGGAAGGGTGTCGGTGCGGGTTGCGATGAAGCCCTCCGGGCGGCTTGCAGCGTGGAAGAGATTCGTCAGGAAGAACCGAGCGGCATTGCTTCTTCCAGGCGATGTGAAGAGCGCGGCTTTGGTGTCCTGCTACTTGACGGCCGAGGACGGGAAGGGAGGCGAGAGAGCAGCAGAAAGGCCGCCGGTGAGGGCGGCTTGTCTACCTTCAAGGACTGCCGTGCTGCTTTGGCTTAGGGCCTTCCGCTTCGCCCTCCGGCGCGCAGAGAGGCCGACGATGTCGGCTAGTTGCCTGAGCTTTTTAGCAGCATGGGTTGCGGCTTCCAGTAGGTGAGGGAGCGCCAGAGCCACTCGAGTGGGCCGAAGGCGAAGACGCGGAGCCAGAGGGAGCTGAGGGTGAGATTGACGACCCAAATGGCAAGTGCCATGAGCGTGAGTTGGTAGTACTCCAGCTTGCCGAAGAGTGGGTATGGGCCCCAGACGAAGATGAGCTGGCAGAGGACACTGGTGAGGATGTAGCTGCTGAAGGCGGTACGGCCGACTGCCTGCAGGGGGCGCTGCAGCCAGGGGAGGACGCCGAAGCGGATGCCGAGCAGGATCGTGGCGGCGATGGCGACGGTACCGATTTCGCGAGCCACGTAGTACGGGACGAGGAGCCAAGTCTGTTCCGTGAGGAAGTAGAAGTGGGCGGCGTAGGCTTTGACCATGCCGATGGTGTAGAGGGGGATGGTGATGGAGAAGCCGATGAGAGCCGTCCAGAGATACGCGGAGGTTTCGAGCTCGAGCGAGAAGAAGCCGATCTTCATGAGGCCCATCCCGAGAAGCATCACGGGAACATTGTCAAAGATGCCGAAGATGCTCTTTAAGCTGAAGTAGCTGTCGAGCACCCCCTGGGCGCGGTCCATTACGGACGGCCAATACGGCTCGTGGGCTTCCGCAAGGGCTTTCGCGGTCTTCTCCGGAGAGGACGTATGGCTCTGCGTGAGTTGATCCCAGGCGGCAAGGTGCTTGCGGTCAGACGCGGAGAGGGGAAGGTGGCTCTGCTGACGTTGCTGCACCTGCTCTACCTGATGGTGAAGCCACAGATTACTGAAGACGTGAGAACCAAGATTCAAGGCGCTGGTTGAGAGGAAGAGCGAGAGCAGCGTTCCTGTCCAGAGCAGAGTCTTGGCGCGCAGGCGACGGAAGGGATAGAGGAAGAGCAGAGCGTCGAGAGCGTAGCTGAAGAGGATGTCACCCTCCCAGATGAAACACGTGTGGAGCAGGCCGAAGAGCAGGAGCCAGAGGTTGCGGCGAGCGTAGATGTCCGCGGTATCGCGGCTGCCACGGCTGTCGGCACGGCTGGTGAGCAGGACAACGCCGGCGCCAAAGAGCATGGAGAAGAGGCCGCGCATCTTAGCTTCAAAGAAGGCCCAGCTGAGCAGGAGGGCGACGAAGTCCAGGTGGGCGTGCGGGCTGGTGAAGATATTGATCGCCGAGCCCAAGGGAATGTCGTGCATAAAGGAGACGTCGCCGAAGGCCTGAATGTTGAGGATGAGGATGCCGAGCAGGGCAGAGCCGCGGAGGACGTCGATGCTGGAGATGCGATCGCGAAGGGCGACGGGCGCTGTGGTGGACTCTGGGCCGGCGAGCTCTTCTTCGGGTGGAAGGGTGGGCAGGGAGTCGGTGCGGGTTGCGATAGGTTCCTCCGGGTGCAGGTCGTGCAGGCAGACGTTGAGGGAAGAGGGTATTCCGTGCGTGAGGCGACTGTGATGGTTGTGGCTGCTGTTCGGTTTAACGTTGCGGCGCGGCGTGGCTGGCGAGTCCGTTCACGGCTCGCTGCATGAAGCGCGTGAGGTAGAGCTGCATGAGCCAGCCCGCGCCGGGGAAGGACATGCGGAAGGTTGCACTCCAGCGGATGCCGGTGCCGCCGCCGGGGGTGGGATGAAGGACGACGTCACCGTGGTAGTCGAGCAGGAAGCCGTCGAGCAGGACGTATTGGAAGCGGCGGTCTGGCTCGAGGTGCGTGATCTGCTCGCGATTGACGTGTTTACCGGTGCGAACGACGCGGACGGCGCCCACAGCATCAGGGCCAGAGGCGCCCGGTCGACCTTCCACCTCGATGGAGTCGATGGGCATCCACGATGGCCAGCTTGCAGCGGTGAGGAGCAGGCGGTAGATGACGGAGGCGGAGGCTGCGGAGTTTGCGGATACGGAGTAGCGGTTCAAGGTCGTCGATAGTTGGGCTGGATTGCTCTTGTGATCCGTGCGTTGCTTTATGGGACGGTCTCTCGCCGGCGATGGGAGGAGTGGGCAAGCGTTGTTGTCAGGGAAAGCGGAAAGTCTGTCAGTAAGAACAAAGGCCGCCCGGAGGGGCGGCCTTTGTGTTGGTTCTTGTTGGGCGGTGAAGGGCGAGAAGCTGGTCCTTCGCTGCGCTCAGGATGACGACCTAGAGAGGGCGGCTGAAGTGATTCGCCGCCGCTCGAGTTAACCTTGCTTGGCCTTGTCGAAGCGCTTGTTGATCTCTTCCCAGTTGACGGTGTTCCACCAGGCGGCGAGATAGTCGGGGCGCTTGTTCTGATACTTGAGATAGTAGGCGTGCTCCCAGACGTCGTTGCCGAGGATGGGATAGAGGCCTTGGGAGAGGGGCGAGTCCTGGTTGGGAGTCGTGACGATCTCGAGCTTGCCACCCTTCCAGACGAGCCAGCCCCAGCCGGAGCCGAACTGCTTGGCGGTGGTCTCGTTGAACTTCTTGGTGAAGTCCCCGAAGGAGCCGAAGTCCTTGGTGATCTGGTCGGCGATGTTGCCGTTGGGGGTGCCGCCGCCCTTGGGCTGCATGATCTGCCAGAACATGGTGTGGTTGACGTGGCCGCCGCCGTTGTTGCGGACGACGGTGCGGACGTCTTCGGGCACGCTGTCGAGGCTCTTGAGGAGATCTTCGGGGGTCTTCTTGCCGAGGTCGGGATACTTTTCGACGGCGCCGTTGAGGTTGGTGACGTAGGTCTGGTGATGCTTGTCGTGATGCAGCTTCATGGTTGCTTCGTCGATGTAGGGCTCGAGTGCGGCGTAGTCATACGGCAACGGCGGAAGTTCAAAGGCCACGGTGGTCTCCTTCGGGGATTTATCTCTGGAGCGGGCTTGCGAGGGCGAGCGGCAGGATCCAGAGTGGACGGTTGTGAGAGGGGCTGAGCGAAGGCGGCCGCCTTCGGTTCGAATCGCAGCGCCGCTCTGTCTTCGTGTGTGAGATGCGTGGCCTCGGGCAGGCGATGCTCTATTCGTCGGGCGCACGAGATTTGGGCCTGTCACGGAGTGGCTCGCAGGCGGGGGCGGGATTGCGTAGATTGGGTGCTATGACTACGACTGCCTCTGCGATGTCGACCGATTCTCCGCTGGCGTACCGATGGCTGGAAGATGCGGGTGCTGCGTTTGGGAGCCCGGGGCTGGAGCCGCGGTGGACGTCGAGCAAGAAGGACGCGGTGCTGACGGCGTATTCGTCGGCGAGCCGGGTGTGGTTCACGGTGTCGCACGGGACGATGAACGAGATCTATTACCCGTACATCGACCGGCCGCAGACGCGCGACATGGAGCTGCTGTTTACGGACGGCGAGACGTTCTTCCATGAAGAGAAGCGCGACCTGGACTATGACTTCCACTACATTGACGCGGAGACGCTGGCGGTACGGGTGACGGCGACTGCGCTGGGCGGGCGGTACCGGGTGACGAAGGAGTTTCTGAGCGACCCGCACTACCCGGTGGTGCTGATGAACGTGGTGATTGACGGCGACGAGGCGCTGCTGAAGAAGCTGAAGTGCTACGTGCTGCTGGCGCCGCATTTAGAGGGTGGCGGCGCGAACAACAATGCGCGGTCGATTGACGTGGCGGGGCAGCGGTGCGTGGTGGCGTGGAAGGGGAAGACGGCGCTGGCGATGGGGGTGAGCGGCGGCGGCTTCAGCCGGACCTCGTGCGGATATGTGGGCACGAGTGATGGGTACCAGGACGTTTCGCGCGACATGCAGATGAGCTGGCAGTTTGGCGAGGCGCTGGATGGAAACATTGCGCTGACGGGTGAGATCGAGGTGGCGAAGCACCGGGAGTTTACGGTGGCGATCGGGTTCGGCAGCGGGCGTCATGCGGCGGTGACGCGCATGACGCAGACGCTGGCGACGCCGTACCCGCAGCATCGGGAGCGGTTTCTGGCGCAGTGGAAGCGGGTGGGCGCGCCGCCGCGGCTGGAAGCGGGCGCGATGGATGGCGGACGGCTGAGCCGGGTGAGCCAGAACGTGATTCTGGCGCATGAGGACAAGAGCTATGCGGGGGCGTTTATCGCGTCGGCGTCGATACCGTGGGGGGCGAGCAAGGGCGATGACGACCTGGGCGGATACCACCTGGTGTGGACGCGGGACATGGTGCAGTCCGCGACGGCGCTGATGGCATGCGGGCGGACGGAGACGGCGGTGCGGGCGCTGGTGTACCTGGCGTGCACGCAGCGGACGGACGGGGGGTTTTCGCAGAACTTCTGGATCGATGGCGAGCCGTACTGGTCGGGGATTCAACTGGATGAGGTGGCGTTTCCGATCATCCTGGCGTGGCGGCTGTGGAAGCTGGGCGCGCTCGATAACTTCGATGTGTTTCCGTTTGTGGAGCGGGCGGCGGCGTTCATGGTGCGATACGCGCCGGTTACGCAGCAGGAACGGTGGGAGGAGAATGCGGGGTATTCGCCATCGACGCTGGCGGTGGTGATCAGTGCGCTGCTGTGCGCGGCGGATATTGCGAAGGCGCATGGGGCGGCGGACTCGGCGGCGTTTCTGGAGAGCTATGCGGACTGGATCGAGGCGCACCTGGATGAGTGGACGACGACCGAAGACGGGGTGCTGGACCCGGAGGTGAAGCGGCACTACCTGCGGATCCGGCCGCCGGCGGAGGGTGAGCCGTTTCACAATCCGAGTGTGCCGCCGGGGTGGGTGCACCTGGCGAATCGCGGGCCGGGGGAGACGGCGGAGTTTGATGCGCGGGAGATCGTGGACGCGGGCTTTCTGGAGCTGGTGCGGTATGGCGTGCGACGGGCGGATGATCCGCTGATCGTGGACACGTTGAAGGTGATCGACAAGGTGTTGAAGATCGACACGCCGTTTGGGCCGTGCTGGCGGCGGTATAACCATGACGGGTACGGGCAGCAGAAGGACGGCGGACCGTATATGGGATGGGGGCAGGGACGGGCGTGGCCGCTGCTGGGTGGGGAGCGGGCGCACTATGAATTGGCCGCGAGCGCCGAATTGGCCGCGCGCGCTGAATTGGCCGCGGGCGCTGAATTGACGGCGGGCATGGACGTGAAGTCGCTGATCAAGGCGTATGAGCTGTTCAGCTCGGTGGGTGGGATGCTGCCGGAGCAGGTGTGGGACAGGGCGGATCTGCCGGCGGAGGGGCTGTACTGCGGGAAGTCGGCGGGATCGGCGCAGCCGCTGGTTTGGGCGCATGCGGAGTACCTGAAGCTGCTGCGATCGGTGGTGGATGGGGCGGTGTATGACCGGATTCCGGTGGTCGAGGAGCGGTACGCGCGGCCGGTGGGAGAGCGGACGTTTATGAGCCGGATTGAGATCTTCCAGAAGACGCGGAAGATCGAGGCGGTGCCGGCGGGGAACACGCTGCGGCTGATCGATCCGGAGCCGTTCCGCGTGGTGTGGACGGCGGATGACTGGGCGACGAAGGCGGAGACCGAGGCGGTGCGGGTGGGGTCTCCGGGCTGCTATGCGGACCTGCCGACGACGGCGGGGCAGACCGGCAGCCTGAAGTTTACGTTCTTTTTTCCGGAGCGCAACCAGTGGCTGGGGCAGGATTACACGGTGGCGATCGTGGCGCCGAAGAGAGACTCCGGCGCGGAGCCGACGCCGCCGGTTGAGGTTAAGCCATCGAACTAGGAGCGGGCGCGGAGAGCAGCTCGGCTTTGAGGCGAAATCAGGTTGGCGGGTACACTAGCAATCGACACGGAACACCTGCGCGGCCGTTGGCGCAGCTTACTTTTTGAGATGAGGACATGATGAGCGACGAGCAGAAGCAGCAGGATCTAGACCAGCTTTCCATCAATACCCTTCGCATACTGGCTGTGGACCAGGTGGAGAAGGCGAAGAATGGCCATCCCGGCGCTCCGCTTGGCTGCGCGCCGATCGCCTATCTTCTGTTTCACAAGCATATGAAGTTCGATCCGACGGATCCGAAGTGGTCGGACCGGGATCGCTTTGTGCTGTCGAACGGGCATGCGTCGGCGCTGCTGTACGGGGTCTTGCACCTGACGGGGTACGACCTGCCGATGGAGCAGCTGGAGCAGTTTCGCGAGTGGGGATCGCATACGCCGGGGCATCCGGAGTATGGCGAGACGCCGGGCGTGGAGGTGACGACGGGGCCACTGGGACAGGGGTTTGCGGAAGCGGTCGGTCTGGCGATTGCGGAGAAGCATCTTTCGGCGATCTACAACCATGACGATCACACGCCGGTGGATCACCACACGTATGTGCTGTGCGGCGATGGCGACCTGATGGAGGGGATCTCGCATGAGGCCTCTTCGCTGGCGGGAACGCTGAAGCTGGGCAAGCTGATTGTGTTTTACGACGACAACCTGATCTCGCTGGATGGACCGACGGATCTTTCCTTCACCGAAAATGTGGTGGAGCGCTTTGAGGCGTACCACTGGCACGTGCAGACGGTGACGGACGGCAATGACCTGCATGCGCTCGAGAAGGCGCTGGAGGCGGCGAAGGCAGAGACGACGCGGCCCTCGCTGATCAAGGTTCGGACGGTGATCGGGTACGGAAGCCCGAAGGCGGGCACGAGCAAGGTGCACGGCGAGGCGCTGGGGCCGGAGGCGACGAAGGAGACCAAGCGGAACCTGGGCTTTCCTGAGGACAAGAGCTTCTATGTGCCGGAAGAGGCAGCAAAGAACTGGCTCGAGGCCAAGACAAAGGGCAAGAAGCTGCACGACGAATGGCAGAAGAAGTACGAGGAGTACCAGAAGGCGTATCCGGAGCTGGGCGCGGAGTATGACCGATGCACGTCGATGAAGCTGAAGGAAGGCTGGGAGAAGTCGCTGCCGGTGTTTCCGACGGAGAAGCCGATTGCTACGCGGAACGCCGGGCAGACGGTGATGAACGCGATCGAGAAGGTAGTGCCGGAGCTGTTTGGCGGCGCGGCGGATCTGACGAGCTCGACCAAGACGATCTTCAAGGACTCGGAGAACTTCCATCTGGATCCGAAGGGACGCAACGTGTTCTTTGGCGTGCGGGAGTTCGGGATGATGGCGGCGGTGAACGGGATTGCGGCGCACGGCGGGCTGATTCCGTTCGGGTCGACCTTCTTTACATTCTCCGACTACTGCCGGAGCGCGCTGCGCATGGGCGCGCTGCAGTCCAGCCACTCGCTGTACATCTTCACGCATGACTCGATCGGGCTGGGCGCGGATGGACCGACGCACCAACCGGTGGAGCACCTGATGGCGCTGCGCGCGATCCCGCAATTGACGGACTTCCGACCGGCGGATGCGAATGAGACAGCGGCGTGCTGGAAGCTGGCGCTCGAGCGGCACACGGCGGCGTTTATGGCGTTGAGCCGACAGGATCTGCCGGTGCTCGACGCTGGAAAGTACAAGATCATGGAGGGTGTGGCGAAGGGCGCGTATGCCCTCGACTGGGACGGCAATGGCGGAAAGGGCGATGTGATCCTGATTGCTACGGGGTCAGAGGTTTCGCTGATTCTGGAGTCGGCTGCGGCGTTGAAGAAGGAAGGCATCCAGGCGAAGGTGGTCTCGATGCCGAGCTTCGCGATCTTTGAGGAGCAGGAGCAGAGCTACAAGGACGAGCTGTTCCCGGAGACGACGCCGAAGCTGGCGGTAGAGGCGGGGGCGTCGATGGGCTGGTGGAAGTATGTCGGGCACAATGGCGGCATCATTGGCGTGGATCGGTTTGGCGCGTCGGCGCCGGGGCCGCTGGTGCTCGAGAAGTTCGGATTCTCGGTCGCGAACGTGGTGGAGCAGGCGAAGAAGATCATCAAGAAGTAACGACCGGCGGGCGCGATCTTCACCGAGGATCGCGCCTGACTTCTGCCTGCTTTACGCGTGATCGGGGATAGAGCTTTGCGAGATGCTCGGGAGAGAGACGAGATGCTGGAACGGGAGGTGCTGCCGCGCGAGCGCAACAGCGACTCCTCGCTGCAGCCGCAGTATGAAGACAGCGTGCTGCCGGACCGGGAATGGGAGCATGAAGGCGATTCCTAACTAGTGTTTGCGCGGCAGCGAAGCCGAGCAGGGAGCGAATGCGGCGTGACTCAAGATGAAGCGAAGGCGCTCGTAGCGGAACGTGCCATCCGGTTTGTTGAAGACGGGATGGCGGTTGGTCTGGGTACGGGAACAACGGCTTCGTTGTTTATCCGTGAGCTGGGGCGGAGTGTCGCAAAGGGTCTTCGGGTTCGGTGTGTTGCTTCGTCCGATGCGAGCCACGATCTGGCGCTTTCGCTGGGCATCACGATGATGACGCTGGCGGAACTTCCGGAGCTGGACGTGTATGTCGACGGAGCGGATGAGGTTGCCGGCGGGCTGGCGTTGATCAAAGGCGGCGGAGGGGCGCTGCTGCGGGAGAAGATCGTTGCAAGCTCGGCCAAGCAGTTCGTGGTGGTGGCGGACTCGACGAAGGTGGTTCGACATCTCGGGCGATTTCCACTGCCGGTCGAGGTGGTGAAGATGGCGCTTCCGCTGGTGCAGCGGCGGTTGACGGCCCTGGCGTTGAACCCGGTGCTGCGTCACCACGCGGACGGAAGTCTCTACCTGACGGATGAGCAGAATTACATCCTTGACTGTGCGTGTGGGGAGATCACGGATCCTGAGCGCATTGCGGCGGAGATCCGGGCGACGGTGGGCGTAGTGGAGCACGGGCTGTTTCTTGGGATGGCGTCCCTGGCGTTGATTGCGGGGGAGGGGGGCGTGGAAGAGCTTCGCCCCTAGAGTGCGCGAGCTTTGCATCGCGAAAGGTACCGCGAGCGTCCCATACTGCATGGCAATGACAACGAACAGTTCCGAAAGCAAGGTCTGGTTTATCACGGGTGCGTCGACGGGCTTCGGCCGCTTGCTGGCGGAGGAGGTGCTTCGCCGCGGTGGACGGGTGATCGCGACGGCGCGATCGCTGGACAAGGTCGCGGACCTTGAAGAAACGTATCCGGAGAAGGCGAAGGCCTATGCGCTCGACGTGACGGATCCGGCGCAGGTGAGCTCGATTGTGGCTCAAGCGACGGCGTGTTTCGCGCCGGTCGATGTGCTGGTGAACAACGCCGGGTACGGGGTGACGGGCGCGATCGAAGAGGTGACGGAAGACGAGTTCCAACCGATGCTTGAGACGAACCTGCTGGGACTGATGCGGGTGACGAAGGCATTTCTGCCGAAGATGCGGGAGCGGGGATCGGGGCACATCATCAATTTGTCGTCGATCGGCGGGCTGATCGCGATGCCGGGCTGGGGATATTACAACGTAACCAAGTTTGCGGTGGAGGGGTTTACGGAGGCACTGGCCGGGGAGTGCGAACCGCTGGGGATTCACGTGACGGCGATTGAACCGGGAGCATTTCGCACGGACTTCCTGGGCCGCTCCGGCAAAGAGGCAGAGGCGCAGATCGAGGACTACGCGGCGACGGCGGGGAAGGCGCGCGAGTACTTTCAGACGCAGGCTGGCAAGCAGAGGGGTGATCCGCAGAAGGCGGTGGAGGCGATTATTGCGGTGGTTGAGGCCGCAAAGCCGCCACGGCATCTGCTGCTGGGCACACAGGCGTTGACGCGCTTCCGCAAGCGGCTGGAGGAGTGGACGGCGGAGTTGAACGCGTGGGAGTCGACGACACTTGGCGCGGATTTTCCGGAGTCGCAACAGACAGCCGCACCCTTGGAGACGGTGAAGGTGGGCGGCCGGTGAGCGACGGGGCGAGACAGCCGCGGCGGGACGGCGGCGACGGAAGGATCGAGACGATCTTCTGGGACATTGGCGGCGTGCTGCTGACGAACGGATGGGACCAGGGACAGCGGGGGCGGGTGCTGGCATCACTGGGTGTGGACGTGCCGGCGTATGAGGCGGTGCACGACCGGGAGAACTGGTTTTGGGAGCGAGGGCTGATGTCGGCGGAAGAGTTCTTTCGCCGCACGGTGATGGAACCGAACGCGGCGCTGGGGCTGCGATTTGAGACGCTGTGGCCGCTGGTGTGCGGCGAGAGCCGGGTGCTCCATCCGGAGTGCTTCGACGTGCTGCTCGGCCTGCGTGGGATGCCGGGCGTTCGTCTGGCTACACTGAATAATGAGAGTCGCGAGCTGAACGGGTATCGGCTGGACGCGTTCGGGCTGCGGGAGAGCTTTGATTTTCTGGTGTGTTCGGGATATGTCGGCGAGATGAAGCCGGCGGCGGCGATCTACCGAACGGCAATCGAGATCTCCGGCAGACCGGCGGAGACGGGACTGTTTATTGACGACAAGGTGGAGAACTGCGAGGCGGCCCGGGCCAGCGGCATGCAGGCGATTCACTTCCAGACGCCGGCGCAGCTGACCAGTGAGCTGCTGCGATTCGGCATAGAGACCATGAGCATCCAAACGAGGTAAGAGAGGCGAACGCATGCAACTAGGACTGATTGGACTTGGCAAGATGGGATTCAACATGGCGGAGCGCCTGCGACTGGGCGGCCACCAGGTGATTGGGTTCGACTTCAGCAAGGAGACAGTGGAGAAGCTGTCGGCGACGGGATCGAAGGGCGTGAGCTCGCTTGAAGAGCTGGTGAAGGGGATGCAGACGCCGCGGGCGATCTGGCTGATGGTGCCTTCGGGCGACCCGGTGGATGAGACGATCGCGAAGCTGGAGCCGTTTATGGAGAAGGGCGACATCTTCATCGACGGAGGGAACTCGAACTACAAGGATACGCAGCGGCGCTATGCGGCCTGTAAAGACAAGGGGTTTGAGTATGTGGACTGCGGCACGTCGGGTGGAGTCTGGGGGCTGAAAGAGGGCTACTCGATGATGGTGGGCGGCGATGAGGCGGTGGTCGAGCACCTGAAGCCGATCTTTGAGACGCTGGCGCCGACGCCGACGACGGGTTGGGGACGCGTGGGGCCGAGCGGCGCGGGTCATTTTGTGAAGATGGTGCATAACGGCATCGAGTACGGCATGATGCAGTCCTATGCCGAGGGCTTCTCGATCATGAAGGCGAAGGAGCCGCTGCACTTGAATCTCGAGAACATCGCCGAGATCTGGCGGCATGGGTCGGTGGTGCGGTCGTGGCTGCTGGACCTGACGGCGGATGCGCTCAAGAAGAATCCGACGCTCGATGGTCTGGAGGCGTATGTGACGGACTCGGGCGAGGGACGATGGACGGTGTTCGAGGCAATTGATTTGAATGTCTCGGCGCCGGTGATTACGGAGTCGCTGATCCGGCGGCTGCGGTCGCGGGAAGAGAACAACTTTACGGACCGCATGCTGTCGATTATGCGGAACGCCTTTGGCGGCCACGCCGTGAAGAAGGCTTGAATTGTCACTGCGAGCGATCGGAGGGTGCGCGGCGCGCTCTTCGACCGCGAAACCCTGATGCAGGCTACATGAGCAGGCAGGTCGATGAGGGCGGATCCGGCGCTGAGGATTTCCGGAACATGAGGAGTGAGACGGTATGGCAAGTTCTGTGACTGTTCCTGCAACGGCTGCGTCGCCGGTTTCCGTGAAGCCGGTCGAACATGTTCCCGAGCCGTGTGTGGTGGTGATCTTTGGCGCATCGGGCGATCTGACGAAGCGCAAGCTGCTGCCGGCGCTGTATCACCTGGAGCAAGAGAGTCTGCTGCCGAAGGAGTTTGCCGTGGTGGGTGTGGCGCGCCGCGATCTGAGTGCGACGTTTGCGCCGGACATGCAGGACGGCATCCTGAAGGGCGGCGGTGTGGATGCGAACGACGAGAAGCTGAAGCCGTTCATCGACAAGATTAAGTACTTTGCGACGAACTTCGACGATGATGATGGCTACGAACGGCTGAAGAAGTTCCTGGCCGACGTGGATGCGCAGTACGGGACGAAGGGCAATCGGCTCTTTTACCTGGCGGTGGCGCCGGAGTTCTTTGCCGACATTATCGGCTACCTGGGACGGCACGGGATGACGGCTTCGGATGAGGGCGGCGGCTGGGTGCGGGTGATTATTGAAAAGCCGTTCGGCACGGATCTCGAGTCCGCGAAGAAGCTGAATACGGACATCAATGCGGTGCTGAAGGAGGGGCAGGTCTTTCGCATCGACCACTACCTGGGCAAGGAGACGGTGCAGAACATTCTGGTGTTCCGGTTCGGCAACGGGATCTTCGAGCCGGTGTGGAACAGGAATTACATCGACCACGTGGAGATTACGGCGGCGGAGTCGATCGGCATTGAAGGCCGCGGGCCGTTCTACGAGAAGGCCGGGGCACTGCGCGATGTACTGCAGAACCACGTGATGGAGGTGCTGTCGTTTGTGGCGATGGAACCACCGGACTCGTTTGAGGCGCAGGCGGTGCGAACGGAGAAGCTGAAGGTGTGGCGGGCGATCGAGAAGATCCCGGTCGAGAACACGGTGCGCGGGCAGTATGGGCCGGGCAAGGTGGACGGCAAGGACGTGATTGGTTATCGGCAGGAAGACCGTGTCGATCCGAACTCGGTGACAGAGACGTTTGCGTCGGTGCGGGTGGAGATCGAGAACTGGCGATGGGCGGGTGTGCCGATCTACCTGCGGGCGGGCAAGCGGCTGGCGAAGCGGGTGACGGAGGTGACGGTGGTGTTCAAGCAGCCGCCGCTGCACCTGTTCAAGACGAACGGCACGGACGACAAGATCGAGCCGAACATTCTGAAGATGCGGATTCAGCCGGATGAGGGGATCACGCTACGCTTTGGCGCGAAGATCCCTGGACCGACGACGAACGTGAAGCCGGTGAATATGGACTTCAGCTATGCGGATGCGTTCGGGAAGTCTTCCGCGAATGGATACGAGCGGCTGCTGCTCGATGCGATGCTGGGCGACGCGACGCTGTTTGCGGATCGCGAGGGTGTGGAGGCGACGTGGAAGCTGTTTACACCGATTCTGGAGGCGTGGGCTGCCAATCCGCCGAAGGATTTCCCGAACTACGCTGCTGGAAGTGATGGTCCGAAGTGTGCGGACGAGCTTTTGGAGCATGACAGCCGCGCCTGGCAGGAACTCTAAGGACACGCAACGATGCCACAATCTGTGACGGTTACATATTCTGTCTGGCCTGAGCCAAAGGCGGTCGCATTTGCGGCCGCTCAACTTTTTTCCGACGCAGTGACGCATGCGGTGACGACTCGCGGTGCGGCGCGGGTGGCGATCTCCGGTGGAACGACACCCAAGGCAATGTTCGCGCTGCTGGCGGATGCGGCGCAGCCTTTTGCGGCGACGGTGCCGTGGGCGAAGCTGCACCTGTATTGGGTGGACGAGCGATGTGTGCCGCCGACGCATGCGGAGTCGAACTACCGCATGACGAACGAGGCTCTGCTCTCCAAGGTGCCGCTGCCGGCGGAGCAGGTCCACCGGATGGAGGGTGAGCTTGATCCGGAGGAGGCGGCGAGCCGGTATGAGACGGTGCTGCGAAACTCGATGAAGCTTGAAGGAGCGGAGTCGCCGGCGTTCGATCTGCTGCTGCTGGGGATGGGCGATGACGGGCACACCGCGTCGTTGTTTCCGCACACTGCGGCGCTTGAGGAGATTACGCGGCTCGTGGTGGCGAACCATGTGCCGCAGAAGGAGACGTGGCGGATCACGCTGACGTCGCCGGTGATCAACCAGGCGCGGCAGGTGTGCTTTCTGATTGAGGGTGCGGGTAAGGCGAAGGTGCTGGCCGAGGTGTTGACGGGGCAGCGCGACGCGGAGCGGCTGCCCTCGCAGCTGATCCGGCCGACGAGTGGGAGTCTGCGGTTTCTGCTGGATGACGCGGCGGCGGCGGAGCTTCCGGCGGCGGAGAACCGCTTGACCGCTCCGGGCGGGTCGCATACCGTTGGCACACTGGAGCTCTAGGCGACGATGATACTTGCGGGAGATGTGGGTGGGACGAAGGTGCATCTTGCCTTGTACAACTTTGAAGGCGGCCGCCTGCGGTGGGTTCGCGACCAGAAGTATCCGGCCGCGGAGTACAGCTCGCTGGACATTGTGGTGAAGGAGTTCCTGGGGCAGGACGCGGATCGCAAGCAGGAGATTGTGGCGGCGTGCTTCGGGTGTCCGGGACCGGTGCGGGATGGGCGGCTGAAGCTGACGAACCTGCCATGGACGCTGGATGCGCGGGACATGGCGAAGAGCCTTGCGATTGAACACATCTTTCTGATCAACGACCTGGAGGCGAACGGCTATGGGATTCCGGAGCTGAGGCCGGAGAGTATCTTCACGCTGCAGGCGGCGGACCCGGCAGCGATCGGGCATCGCGGGCTGATTGCCGCAGGGACGGGGCTGGGAGAGGCGCTGCTGATCTGGGACGGGAAGTCACGGCATACGCCGATACCGTCAGAGGGTGGGCACTGCGATTTCGCGCCGCGGACGGATCAGGAGGTTGCGCTGTTTCAGTATCTTCGCCGAACGCTGAAGGGACGAGTGAGCTTTGAACGGGTGGTCTCCGGCCTGGGGCTGCAGAATGTGTACAGCTTCCTTAAGGACGAGATGAAGATGGAGGAGCCGGCCTGGCTGAAGGAGCGGCTTGAGGCGGAGGATCGGAACGCGGTGATCGGCAGCTGCGCGGAGGAGGGGACGAGCGAGCTGTGCCACGAGACGATGCAGCTGTTTGCCGCGGCGTATGGGGCCGAGACGGGGAACCTGGCGTTGAAGGTGCTGGCGACGGGCGGGATGTATCTGGGTGGAGGGATCGCGCCAAAGATTCTGAAGACTCTGGGCTCGGGTGCGTTTCTGGAGGCGTTCGCCGACAAGGGGCGTCTGCGGCCCTTGCTGGAGGTAATTCCGGTGCGGGTGATTCTGGACGACACGTGTGCGTTGCTGGGCGCGGCGGCGTTTGCGGAGGCGCGGGCGTCGGAGCTCTCCGGGCGATCGGAACGGGCGGCGTCGTTGCCGATGTAAGTGGTGGCTGACGGTGTGTGTCCATGCCCCTCCCGGGGGATGCGGTACTCAAAAGGACCACGACGGGTTGGTCAATTTGCGGTACTTTCCGTTGACATGGCGGAGGGTAGTCAGTACCTTGCAACTTGAGGACATCATGAAAAAGACTCCCCTTCTGCTTGTCGGTTCCGCCTTTCTGTTTCTGATCACGCTGCCTTTGCACGCTCAGGGTGGGTGTGTGAACTCGCCTGAGAATCCTACGGCTGTTCTGGCCATGGTGGGTTCGGCGGGTGCTTTCTTCTTCTCGCGCCGCCGGAAGTAGCTCCTGTCGCTAGTAATGCCTGGCCTGGGCGGATCGCGCAGGAGTGCCGAGCCGATTGCTTTGAGATTGAGGGAGCGCCAGTGTTGACGTGGGTTCTCCGGCGGACTGCGCTGGAGGTCCGAGGTTCCAAGTGGCGACGATATCGGCCGATGTGCCTTCTCTGAGTTCCCGTGGATTGTGGATCCGGCAAGCCCCGCCCGTCTGGGCGGGGCTTGCTGCGTGTCTCGCCGTCGCGGGCGTGGTGAGTATCTGGCCGACGGCGCAGGTGCTGTATCTGATGTGGATGACGGACCCGCTGAAGTCGATCGGCATGCTGGTGCCGGTGGTCAGTTTCGTTCTGATTGTGCGGAGTTGGAGGGCGCTTTCGTGGGAGTTTGACGGCAGCTGGTGGGGGTTGGCGCTGCTGATCGCGACGATGGCGGCGGTGCGGTTCCGGGAGCAGTCGGTGCTGGTGCTGATTCTGTCGCCGCGGTGGTCGATCTTCTTTCCGCCACACTCGCTGGTGGCGGTCTGCTATGTGGCGGGGGTGGTGCTGCTGTTTGGCGGATGGCGACTTCTGAAGGCGTCGCGATTCGCGGTGCTGCTGATCTGGCTGGTAAATCCGGTGCCGCATGTGTTTAACGTGTATGTGGATCTGCCGCTGCAGCGGGTGTCGGCGCATGTGGCGCGGGGGTTTGCGATTGCGCTGCACCAGAAGCTGACGCCGGACCAGATGCGGCTGATGTTTACGCCGGACTTTGGGATGTTTATCGCGCCGGGGTGCAACGGCATTCGCGGCGCGGTGACGATGGGGATGATCGCGCTGATTGTCGGACACCTGTATCGGTTTCGATGGCGGGCGCATGCGCTGTTTGTGGTGGGCGCGGTGCTGCTGGGATACGTGTTCAACTTTGTGCGGCTATGCACGCTGGTGCTGTACTACATTGTTGCGCTGAAGATTCCGTGGCTGCAGGACCGGGCGGAGATGGGCGACTACGTCATTGGGGCTTGCCTGTTTTTGCTGGCGGTAGGGCTGCTATTCTATGCCGTGCGGCGGGTGACGGAGACGCCGGCGGAGAGTTCGCAGGAGACGTTGGTGCGCAAGACGGCGGTGGGGGTGGAGCCGGTGTGGCGCGGCGCGGCGGTGCGGCTGGCGGCGATGACGGTGTTTGTTGGCGTGGCGGGAGTTCGGCTGGCCCACGGCGTGTTGCTGAAGCGGGAGGCGGCGCCTGCGCCGGAGACGGTGGCGGCGACGATGGTGTTTCCGGAACAGGTGGGACGTTATGTGCGGTCGCGGACGTGGCCGGAGCAGGTGACGGGCGGGCCGGTGATCTATGAGTGGGCGGACTACTCTCCGGCGAAGACCTCCGGGACGGCAGCGGGTGACAGTCCGCATGTGGCGGTGGGGATCTCGCCGATGCTGGGGTCACATGATACGTCGATCTGCCACTCGGCGCGCGGTGAGGATCCGGTGTGGCATGGGGAGCTGCGGACGGCGACGGCGGCGGGCGAAGAGAGCTTCAGCAGCTCGTTCTTCAACAGCGGCGCGACGCAATATCTGGAGGTGACGACGGTGTGCAACGCCAATGGGTGTGGCGAGTACACGACGGGGGATGCGCACTTTGGGCTGATCTACAGCCGGCCGGCACCGGCGGAGGCGTTCTCGCGGGATCCGCGGCGGCCGATCCCGGTGATGCTGAAGGTGGAGACGCTGGATACGGCGATGCCGGCGGAGCTGGCGCGGAAGGAGCTGACGGGGGCGATGCGGGAGTTTCTGGCGGGGGTGGATCTGCCGACGATGACGCGAGGGTATCGACGATAGGTTTACTGATCGCGGCAGGGTGAGAGCTCAGGGTGATGACGTGAGCGTTTAGGGTCTCATCGCCAGGATTGCTTCTACGGAGACAGGCGGCTGCGCTTGCGGCGCTCTGGCGACGAGCACATCGACGAGTGCCCGAGACTCGTTGGCGCCTGCGGCGAGCAGCTCGCGGAAGGAGCGAACGCGAGACAGGAGCCATAGCATGAGTGCCACCAGAGGTGCGGGGCTGGCATGCAGGAGCGCCTTGCCGGAGGGATACACGCGATAGCCGAGGCGCTGAATGAGCGTGAAGCTCTCCTGCATGCCACGGGCGATGGCCGTGGATTCGGCCCAGGACGCGCCGCCTCCGCGCCGCATGCCCGCCGCGCTTACGCTTTCGAAAGCCGCGCCGAGCGGAGCCTGGCAGCGAAGCCAGAGAAGCATGTCGGGCTCGAGAACAGCAGGGAGACCAGCATGGCTAAGGATGTCGACGCATTCCTTGCTGCTTGTTCTGCTCTTCGGGCCCGCGGTGCTGATCTTTGCGTTCAGCCTGCCATCCGGATCGAGACTTGCCTGGATGAAGGGCATACCGAAGGAACACCGGTCGGCACCGAGCGCATCGCGCAGTTGCTCCGGCTCGAAGTTGTTAAACATGAACAGGATTTGTTTCGCCGCACTGCGCTGGAGTGCCGGCACGACGGCCCCCACTTGGTGGGCGAGGAGCGTGACGAGGAGAAGATCGTACGCGATGGTCTCCTCGAGGGTGTCGGCGACGTGGACCTTCGCGCGCTCTCCCGTGGTTTTGACGATGGACTGGTCGCGCGTTAATTGCTCGAATCTCGGCGAGCCTGGACGGGCGACCGCGGTGACGTCGTGGCCGCCAACGCGAGCCAGCTGGAAGGCGAAGGCACTGCCGATGGCGCCGACGCCGATGACCGCGATCCGCAAGGTCGGGGGCGGGTGGTGTTGGGGTGCGCTGCTCATGCAACTATGATCGAGCCGAACGAGGCGATTCCCTATGTGCGCGCTCGAAGTCGTTCGGCCTGGGTTGTGACGAGCTGTATGTCATCATCGTGTTGTGCACGACATCGACATTTAACACCGTGGGGCGGTGGGCGGCGGGCTCGTGAAGAGCCCTAACCAGGTGCGCGCCCGGCCGCTAGCGGATGGGCTCGAGGACGACTTCGATGTCGAGATGACGGGTGCTGCCCGGGATGTCTAGGGAGCCGAGGGAGAGGGGCTTGGCGAGGGTGAGGGAGGCGGTGCCTTCGAGAACGCTCTGGCGGATGACGGGATCCTGGCCGCCGAAGGCTGGGACCTGTTCGGGGGCGACGCTGGACTGGTCGATCTTGGAGCGGAGATTGAGGCCGTCGGTGGCTTGATCGAGGGCGGCCTGGATGTTGAGGCCAACATCGATGTAGGTGATCTGAGACTGGGTGCTGGCGGAGCCCGCGGTATAGGAGCCGGTGACGAGGGGAACGCGGCTGCCCTGGCGGAGCTCGGTTTTGGCGCCGGCCGCGATGACGAGAGAGAAGTGCTGGAGTCCGATGCGCTTGCCGTTCTCCATCTCAGAGACGGTGTAGGTGAGGCGATAGGTTTTGCGGGGACGGTCGAGCTCGGCGATGAGCTTGCGCGCGAGCTCAATATCTTCGGGGAGGGCGCGGATGACGATGGCGTTGCGGGAGGGGACAAGATAGACGTGGTCGGGAGGAGCGACCATGTTGCGGATGGCGGTGACGATCTCGTTGGCTTCATTCGGCTGACTGGTGTTGGTGAGATAGAAGGTGGTGGTGGGCGCGGTCTCGATGCGTTCGGCCTGAGCGGCCTTGGTAAGTGGCGGAGCAGGGGGTGGGGTCTGGGCGTTGAGGGGGGCGTTGAGGGTGGCGGAGGTGAGGGCAAGGCTTATTGCTACCGCGATGGTTACAAATGGCATAGTGAGGCCTTTCTTGGCGTGTGGTGAGTGCTGATGGACCGGGTGTGGGTTTCACGAGGATGACAGCAGACAGCTGCGCGAGTGAGTGAGAGAGTGGGAGGCGCTAATCAGGCGGCGGCTCCGGGTTGTGGATGGTAGTGGCGTCGACGAAGAAGAGCTGGAACTCTGTGGCGCTGGCGGCTTCGGCGCGGGCCTGGAGGTTGGGGTTGAGCACGGTGGAGTGCTGCGGGTTGGCGGAGTGGGCTACGCGGAGGAGGAGTTTTTCCTGGTCCGTTAAGGGCATGGGCGGGGCGGGATAGCTGGCGAGATGAAGGGGTTGAGTGTGGGTGGCTGGTGGACGTCGCTGCGCTTCGTGGCTAAGAACAAGACGCGGGGGTTCCTCGCTGCGCTCGGAATGACAACAGATGTGGTGGGTTACTACGCTTGAAGGTACGGCTGCGATGGAAGACCGTGAGGGGGTAGCTGGTGATGGTGTCGCAGCTGGTGTTGTGGGGACGGGCTGGTGGTGTTGGTGGAGCAAGGCAGCGGTCACGACCAAGACCGCAGCGAGGGCGGACGCGATGGCGGCTCGGGGACGGAGATGGTGATGCGGGGTTGATGGCAGCCACGGCCAGCGTCGGTTGGGGTGCACGGATGAGCCCGGGTGAGCGGCGAGGGTCTCGAGGAGGCGGCGCTCGAGGCCGGGGGAGGGCTCTGTCTCGCGCAGGCCGGTGAGGACGACGTCGATCGAGGCCTGGACGGGATGCGGGATCGTGCTCGGGGTCGCGGTTGGGATGGTGTTTTTGGAAGACGTCACGGCTTGCTCCTTTCTGTTACGGCGGGAGTTGCTTTCTCAAGTCGGGTGCGGAGGCGGGACCGGGCGCGAAAGAGGAGGGCGCGTACGGCGGAGTCTGATTTGTGAAGGACGGCGGCGATCTCGGCGGTGGAGAGCTCGTCGACGGCGGAGAGGAGAAGGACGTGGCGCTCGGGCTTGGGAAGCCGCTCCCACTCTCGGAGGACGGCTTTGAGGTGCTGGACCTGAAGGAGGGCTTGATCGGCGGGGAGGGTGCGGGCGACGAGGGTTTCGGCGAAGAGGTCGTCCATCTGCTGGGGGCGGATGCGGCGGCGTCGATCGAGGGCGAGATTCCAGGTGATGCGGATGAGCCAGACGCGGGGATCGAGGATGGTGTCGAGGGTGTGGCGGTGTTCGAGGACGCGGACGAAGGTGTCCTGGACGACGTCTTCGGCTTCCGGGCGGCTGCGGAGGACGGAGTGGGCGACGCGAAAGAGGAGAGCGGCGTGGGTCTCGACGAGGCCGGCGAGGTCGATGGACGACCGGGCAGGACTCGTGAAGGGGATGGCCAAGCTGCAATCCTCGAGGGAGGTCATGGGTGCCTTGATGGTGGCGGGATTCGATACGGATTAAAGGACAAAGGGCGGCAACGAGGACATGGAGACGGGTCTCGCCTGATGGATGTGGCTTCTAGGGGGACAGACGGGCGAGGGCGGGGAACGCTCGGGAAAATTTGCGGTTGTGATGCGGGTTGGTGTCCTAGGTTTCCCGCTCCAAGCCGCCGCTTTGCATCGTGGGGTTCTGAAGGGCGGAAGGCGGCGAAGCGATCGTGAAGGTCGCAGGTGAGTTACCGGCGGCGGGATGAGCGGCGGAACTGGTCAAGGACTTGCATTGGAGGTGGTCCCAACAACGGCCTGACGGCGAGTCCGCAGGGCGGCAACTGCGTGGCATTGCATGGCGTGTTTGAGGTGGGTCCGGTGTCGCAGATGCTGACTGCTTGACGGCCGGCGTTGCGACGACGGTGTCGTTTGACTAGGCAGGCGCGCAGCAGTACGGGTACAGCGGCGCAACGACCGAGCAGCTGCTAGTGGGTCTGGGCGGGCAGACGCTGGCGACGACGATTCTGAATGATCCGAGCCATGGATTTACGGGCTGGCAGACGGCCAATCTGACGTTTACGCCTACCGGCACCTCGGAGAGGCTGTCGTCCCTGGCGAAGGGAACACCGGGGGTGAGCCACCGAACGTGCTGCTGGCTGGCGTTTCGGTCTCACAGAACTCCCCGGTGCCGGAGCGGAGCATGCTGGCGCTGCTGGGATTGTTCCCCAACAGTGGTAGGGTGCAGGCGATGGGGACGGCGTAGGTTAAGGCTGCGGGTGCGTGCCGATGCGGAAAGCGGCGCGATTTCGGCCGCATGGGACATAGACGATGGATGTGCTTGACTCTCTCGATCCGCGATGGATAGCGCATGCGCTGCAAGTGCTGCGGCTGTGCGTGTGGCTGGTGCTGCTGGCGGCGATCTTTACGCCGCTGGAGCGGCTGTTTGCGTCGCACCCGAAGGAGATCTTCCGGAAGGGCTTTGTCACGGACCTGGGCTATTACTTCCTGAGCAGTCTCGTGCCAAGTGTGCTGCTGAGCGTGCCGCTGGCGGTGGTGGCGTGGGCGGTGCACCGGGTGATTCCCGGGGGTTTTACGGCGGGGGTGGCGGCGTGGCCGGTGTGGGCGCGGGTGCTGGCATCGCTGCTGGTAGGCGAGGTGGGGTTCTACTGGGGCCATCGCTGGAGTCATGAGATTCCGCTGCTGTGGCGGTTCCACGCGATTCACCATAGCGCGGAGCATCTGGACTACCTGGTGAATACGCGGGCGCACCCGGTGGACATGGTGTTTACGCGGCTGTGCGGGCTGGTGCCGCTCTATGTGCTGGGGCTCGGCTCGCCGGCGACGAAGGAAGGCAGCCTGATTCCGGTGCTGGTGGTTCTGGTGGGGACGGTGTGGGGATTCTTCATCCATGCGAATGTGAAGTGGCGCTTCGGGCCGTTGGAGTGGCTGGTCGCGACGCCGGCGTTCCATCATTGGCACCACACGAACGATGCGCCGCAGCTCTACAACAAGAACTATGCGGCGCTGCTGCCGTGGGTGGACCAGGTGTTTGGGACGCTGCACCTGCCGAAGGATAAGCAGCCGGAGCGGTACGGGATTGATGCGCCGGTACCGCCGGTGCTGTTTGGGCAGCTGGTTGAGCCGTTCCTGGTGTGGCGCAAGCCGATTAAGCCGGCGATTTCTGCCTCGACACTGTCTGCCGACGGTGCTTCTGAGGGAAGCGGATCGTAGAGGACTTAATAATCGATCGCACGATTGCTCAGAAGTGAAGAGGTGATCCGTTTCGAGTTCGTGGATCCTCAGGTAAACCGTCCGCTGTCGAGAGGCGTTCGAGAGTACCGTCGAGGTTGAAAGTAACATCTAAATCGGTACCTTCTTTGCTTATCAGAGCGATCTGGCGGTTACTAGTCCTGCCGTTCTCAAATCATGCTGGTAAATGATTTCCTGGTGAGGGTAAACCCCTTGATCAGAAGCCTCCGGCGGAGGCTTTTTCTTTTGCGTTTGACGGAAAGCTGACGTTTTGCTTAGGAAAGGGAGTGGATGCCTACGTTGGCGTTGAAGTTGCTTTAGGGAAGTGCAGATAGATCCCAACTAAATGGTCAGCTTTCCTGCTCGTTTTACGAGGAAGCAACCAGTTTGCCCTAAAGGATGCCTTTCGCCATGCTGTCTCTTCTGCCTTCCGCTCTTCGTAGCAAGTCCACCGTTCTTGCCGCTGTCTCTGTCTCCGTCTTGGCGGTCTCCGCCCATGCGAACACCATCGCTGTCGTCAACGGCGGGTTTGAGCAGACGCTCACCAATACGTCTTCCGAGTTTGGCTCGCTCTACTCTTCGCAGCAGGTTACGGGATGGACGAGCACCGGCTACAACTTTGTGTTCCTGCCGGGAACGGCGGACACGACGGGCGCGGTGGGCCAGTACAACAACGCGTCGACTCCGGTGATGCTCTATGGTCCGGGCAATGGATCGGCGAACGGACTGACCGGCAGCCCGAACGGCGGCAATTACCTGGCGCTCGATGGCGGTTTCTCGCAGGGACCGGTTTCGCAGATGCTCTCCGGCCTGACGGTGGGCGCGGCGACGACCGTGAAGTTCTACTTCGCAGGAGCGCAGCAGTATAACCGTACCGGCGCCACGACCGAGCAGCTCGCGGTGAGCCTTGGCGGCCAGACGATCAAGACGGACGTGTTGGACGACGTCAGCCACGGGTTTACGGGATGGGAGACTGAAAGCCTGACGTTTACGGCGACGAGTACGAGCGAGGTTCTCTCGTTCCTGGCGATCGGCACTCCCGCGGGAGAGCCCCCGATGTCGCTTCTTGATGGTGTTTCGGTGACGGACACGGCGGTTCCGGAGCCGAGCTCGCTGGCGCTGCTGGGCACGGGCCTGGCGGGTGTGAGCGGCCTGGTTCGCCGACGCTTCAAGAAGTAGAGAGATCCGGTCAGACGGCAACTGATCGGGTATGGCGAGGATGGCCGGGCGGGGAGTCTCCCGTCCGGCTTTTCCGTTTCACGTCGCCTGCTTCAGCCTGCGGATGGTGCATCGCCGGCTTCGGAGAGCCCGGGTGGCGATGGATGTGGGACCAGCGAAGGTTTGTGGGGGCGGTGCGTGCGAAGCGGGTGTGAGGAAGACTTGCGGCCGGATACCAGTGCGCGCGCGAGGTGGGGTGTCCATGGAGCGGGACCGCAGCACTTTGTGGCGGTCCAGGTAACTCCGGCCGGAGTGACTAAGTGAAGTCTTTAGAGTAGGTTTCCGGTTACTTGCGGTAGCCACGAAGGTTCGCGAGGGAATTCCGTTTCTCTCCGTGGGTAAAGTGTTGGAACTGGAGACTCGTTTCCTGGCGTTTTCCCATGAAAAGAGGAGGAAAACGAGGAATTCCAGTTTTTCGGAGGGGGATGCGGGAATTGGCGAGAGAGTTGCATTTACCAGATGCAGAAAGAACAAATGGTCAGCTTTCCTGCTCGGTCTATGAGGAAGCAACCAGTTTCACCACTCCTTGAGGATTCTCTACGCCATGACGTCTTTTCTGCCTTCTACCATCAAGTCCGCTGTTCTCGCTGCTGTGTCCCTTTCCGCGTTTGCGATCTCCGCTCATGCGAACACCATCAATGTCGTCAACGGCAGCTTTGAGCAGACGCTGACCAACCAGTCCGCGGAGTTTGGCTCGCGCTACTCTTCGCAGCAGGTCACGGGATGGACGAGCACCGGCTACAACTTCGTCTTCCTGCCGGGCACCGCTTCAACCACGGGCGCCACGGGCGAATACGGGAATGTGCAGCTCTGGGGACCGGGTAACGGCTCTGCCAACGGTCTGACCTCGAGCCCTGCTGGCGGCAACTACCTCGCGATGGATGGCGCCTATGCTCAGGGTCCTGTGTCGCAGACACTCTCCGGCCTGACGGTGGGCGCGGCGACGACGGTACAGTTCTACTTTGCCGGCGCGCAGCAGTATGGATACACCGGACCCACGACCGAGCAGTTCGCGGTGAGCCTGGGTGACCAGACGATCAAGACGGATGTTCTGAGCGATGTGAGCCACGGGTTCACGGGATGGGAGAGCGAGAGCCTCACGTTCACGGCGACGAACACAAGCGAGGTTCTCTCGTTCCTGGCGATCGGCACCCCCGGTGGAGAGCCTCCGATGTCGCTTCTTGACGGTGTTTCGGTGACGGACACGGCGGTTCCGGAGCCGAGCTCGCTGGCACTGCTGGGCACGGGCCTGGCGGGTGTGAGCGGCCTGGTTCGCCGTCGCTTCAAGAAGTAAACGAGATCCGGTCGGAGCAGCGAGCTGACCGGGTATGGCGAGGATTTGCCGGGCGGGAGCATCTCCTGCCCGGCTTTTTCGCTTAACAGGCTATCGGAAGAGGTGATCGTGTGCAGAGTGTGTGCGGCTGGAACCGGGATAGGACCTAGTGGTGTGCGGCGAGGGTGGCGGGCGCCGGGTAGCGGAGGCCGGTGGCTGTGAGTGACTCGATGGCGGTGAGGGGCTGGATGCCGCCGCGGGCTCCGACGGAGCAGCAGTTGAGAGCGGCGGCGGCACAGGCAAAGTCGAGCTGACGCTCGAGCGGCCAGGCCTGGAGGAGGCCGTAGATGAAGCCGGCGTGGAAGATGTCGCCGGCGCCGGTGGTGTCGACGACCGGGACACGGAAGGCGGGGGTGTGGAGGAAGGCGCGGCCATCCCAGGCGAGGACGCCATCTTCGCCCAGGGTGGCGGCGGTGAGGGTGCCACCGAAGCGAGACTGCATCTTGAAGAGAGCTTTCTCGAGGTTGGGCTCGGCCATGAGGCGACAGGGGAAGTCGCGGCTGGCGATGAGGTAGTCGACCTGGCGGAGGAGGTCTTCGACGCCGGGGTAGAGCTCGTCGAGATCGGCGATAACGGGAACGCCGGCGGCACGGGCCCAGGTGGCGGCGAGGGTGGCGGCTGCGGTGTCGTAGCCATCGATGTGGAGGGCACGGGCGGAGGTAATCCAGTCTCGGTCGAGATCGGTGGGCTGGAGGATGAGGCGATCGTCGCGGCGGCCGAGGACGGTGCGTTCGCCGCCGTTATCGACGAGGATGATGGATTGGGCGCTGGAGCCGCCGGGGACGGTGAGGATGCGGGTTTCGACGCCGGCGTGGGTGAAGGCCGCCCGATGGATGGCGGCGGCGTCGTCTTCGCCGAGCTTGCCAACGTAGCGGGTTTGAAGACCCCAGCTCTGGCAGGCGACGACGGTGGTGGCGACCTGTCCGCCGGGAAGGACGCTGGAGTTGCGGAACTCGACTTTGGAGCCGCGCACGGGGAAGTCGACGACGGGAATGACCGTGTCGGTGGCGTTGAGGCCGACCCCGACCAGATCGACCATGGGCGAAACGGTCATGTCGTTACTGTAAATGGAACGTGAGAGCGGATTCGGGGTACGTGAAAGAACGGTCCTGGACGAGGAATGGGAGAGTCATCAGTTTGAGCGGATGCGCCGGAATTTTCATGACGTTGCATGCTGACACGATTGCTGTCGATCGGCATCGTCTTCTCCTCAAACTCGGGAGGAAATACGACGCATCCTAAGGAATCTAAGGTGAGGCTTTGAGACATGGTTGGACCGACGACGGATCACGAGGAGATAAAGCGGTGGGCAAGCGCTCGCGGCGCGGTACCGGTGGAGGTACAGCCACGAAAGTTTGACAGTGAGCCAGCGATTTTACGGTTTCTTTTTGGCGATCCGACAAAGTTCTCAGGCGAGCTCAAGCCGATCACGTGGGAGCAGTTCTTTGCTCTCTTCGATCTGATGGGTTTGTCCCTGGTGTATGACGGGGATCACAGGTACGAGCTGCTGCAGATCGAGGCAAGATCTTCGTTTCGGTTCGAAGGAAAACCGACGTAGAGCGCTTCCCATGTGGCGCTACCGGATTTGTTTGCGGTAGAGGTTTTGCTGGAGTTGCCGCAGGATGGGATAGCAGGAGCAGGCGGCGGCTTCGAGGCGTTCGCGATTGAGGATGCGGACATGACCACGCTCGTAGTCGATGAGGCCGCTGCGCTGCAGAACACCGGCGACAAGAGTAACCGTGGAGCGGCGAGAGCCGAGCATTTCGGCGAGGAACTCCTGGGTGAAGTCGAGGGTATCGGCGCTGGTGAGATCGAGGGCCATGAGGAGCCAGCGCGCAAGGCGCTCTTCTGCGTTGTGGAGACGGTTGCAACCGGCGATCTGACCGAGCATGACTGCCTGATGCTGAATGAACTCCAGGAGACGATCGCGGATCTCTTCGGACGAGCGGACGGCTTCGCGGAGGCTGGAGAGGGATAGCCGGATGGCGGTCCCGGGCAGTTGCATCATGCAGTTGGTGAACGGCGGGTTGGGCCCAAGGACGTGCAGGCCGCCGGTAACGCCTTCGTTGCCGATCATGCCGACTTCAGCAGCTCCCCCTTCCGGCATGGAGGTGACCATGGAGGCGACGCCGGAGGTGAGGAAGAAGGCGAACTGAGCGGGTTCCGCAGCCTCGTAGAGGAAGGTTTTGAGCGGGAGCGGAACGGCGGTTCCCTTCGAGAGGAGGAGATCGCGGCCAGATGGAGAAAGGGAGGAGAGAAAGCGATTCTCTACGACGGGTGGCATGGAGTGTCCTTCGACGTTCGCTGGCGCCCGGGCGAACGTGGACACAGGTCATGGCAACGGGAGGCTGCGGAGCTACGGTACCGGAAAGTGACGTGATCTGTACGGTTGCGAACAGACCCTTTCGTTATGAGGCGATTAAGTTGAATACGGTGGTACCGGTCCACCAATTGTCTATGTCCACGCAGTCACGCATTCTTGTGTATGGCCACGATCTGATTCTTCTGGAGACGCGAAGCTGGATGCTGGCAAAGGCCGGATTTCTGGTGGAGCGGGCGAGCTCGCGGGTAGAAGTGGAACGCCTGATGGCAGAGCACCGGCCGGAGGTTCTGCTGCTGTGCTACACGCTGCCTGACGGGGAGTGTGTCGCGATGAAGGAGATCGTGACACGGGCCGGACCGGAGATGAAGGTGCTGGTTTTGACGACTCAGATCTCCGGCTGCAGGGAGCTTGCCGACGCTTTCGTGCTGAGTGTTCCCACAGATCCGACGAGCCTGATCAGGGCGGTGCAGCGGCTGACGCAACGAGATGACCTTCAACGTTCTATTGCCCGTGAAGCTTAGCAAAGAGAGGATGGTATGTCGCAGTACAGGGGAGTTGTGAAGTGGTTCAACAATGCCAAGGGATATGGATCTCTCGGACGTGACGATGGTCAGGCGGATGTGTTTGCGCACTACAGCTCGATTCAAAGCCCCGGATACAGGTTTCTGAAAGAGGGCCAGGTGGTGCGCTTCGATATCATCCAGGGGGAGAAAGGCCCCCAGGCGGACCAAGTGGTGCCTCTCGACGAAGAGGGACAATTACAGAGTTGACCGGCCGTTTTCGGCACAGCAAGGTGGCCGGCCTCGGTAAGGGCCGGCCTGGCTGGCGTGCAGACCGCCGGTTAGACAGGAACCTGATCGAGGTTAGTGACGTCAGCGGCAGGTACGTGGTTTTTAAGGTGACGGAGCCATTTCTGAGCCTGGTGCAACACGATCGATGACCGCCGCGCAGTGAAGACCGCACGGCGGTCCGTTAAGTATGGCAAAAGGTTATTTGAAGGAAGCAGCGAGGCGCGCGGCGGCGAATTGCTCGGCGGATTTGGCCTTTGCGACGACGGCTCCCATGCCGAAGAACTCATGCGTGGTGCCGGGATAGAGCTGATAGACGACCTGGTTGCCGGCAGCCTGGAGCTTCGTGTAGTAGGCCTGGCCGTCGCTCATAAGCGGGTCGATCTGGGCGGCGATGATGGTGGTAGGCGGAAGGTCTTTGAGGTTGCCGTTGATGGGCGAGACCTGCGGATCGTTCGCGAGGGAGGGACTGGGCAGGTACCTGCTCGAGAAGTACTTCAGCAGCGGCGTGTTGAGGGGGATGGCGTTCTCGTAGAGAATGTCCGAGGTCTGATCGAGATTGCCGCTGGTGATGGGGTAGACGAGCAGCTCATGGGTGGGGCGACGGAGATTGTTGTCGCGGATGTACATGGCGAGCTCGGTAGCGAGATTGCCTCCGGCGCTTTCGCCGGCGAGGGCGATTTTGGTGTCGATGCCGTTGTAGTGGTTGATCTCGTGGGTGACCCAGTCGTAGGCGGCTTCGGCGTCGCGGAGGGCGGCGGGAAAGGGCGCTTCGGGGGCCTTGCGGTACTCGACGGAGACGACGATGGCGTTGGCGTAGTCGGAGAGGGCGCGGGGGCTGGCGTCGTAGGTATCGATGGTGGCGATGACGAAGCCGCCGCCGTGGAAGTAAAGGACGACGGGGAAGGGACCGGCGCCGGCGGGGGTGTAGATGCGGATGGGAATCTGATTGCCTTCGTAGCCGGGGATCTGAATGCCGTCGGTGACCTTGCCGACGGGCATGGGAGCTTCCTGGGCGCCGGTGGTGCGAGCGAGGATTTTCGCGGCATCCTGCGCGGAGAACTGCTGGCGGGCATCCTGCGGGGTGAGATCGATGATGGGCGTGCCCATGATGGTCTTGAAGAGATCGATGACCTGCTTCATTTGAGGATCGAGCATGGACTCGATCTGGGCGGGAGTGTAGGGAGTGGTGGGTGTTGCGGCCTGGGCGGCGGCGAAGGGGAGTGAGGCGAGGAGCGTGGCGGCGGCGACGAAGAGTGTGCGCTTCGACGAGGTGCGGTGGGGCATGAGCATGATGATCCTCAAGGGGGAGCCATGTGGTCACGTGCAGGCTTTTGTGCGATGAGATGCACGCTCAGCGATGGACCTGAGGGACAGGTGCGGGTACGAGAGTAACCATCTTTTGCTGTGGCTTCCACGGATTTTGCGGGGCGCAGGCTTGTGTCAGGGAGTGGCGGTGGGGTTTGCGGGGACCTGGAAGGTGAGCTGGATCCTGCCGGCCCGGCCGCTGGTGGGATCGACGACGGCGAGCAGGAGGAAGTTGTCGCCTTTGTGGAGGCGAAGCTGCTGTTGGAGCGGGACGCCGTGGGTGGCGACGGCTTTGAGCTGCGGCTGGGAGACGGTGATGCTGATGCGCTCGGCTTTGCGATCGATGACGGAGCCGTCGCGATTGAAGGCGAAGGCGGCGGCGATGAAGAGCAGCTGTTGCTCCTGGTTGTCGGCCGGAGTCATCGTGAGTTCTTTGGCCGGGATGGTGTAACGCACGGCGTAGAGCCTCTCATCTTTTTTTAGCGGATGATCGAGGGGCTGCAGTTTTGCGGCGGCGGGGAGTTCCCCGGCGGGAACGAGGTGAGCCTGGAAGAGGATGGGCTGGTTTCCGGCGGAGTCTGAAGCGGCTTTGCCTCCCGCGGCGGCGATCAGGCGGGAGTTGAGGTTGGAAGGATGCCCGGCCTGAGCAGCGTTGACGCCGTCGGCGAAGTAGCCGTGTCGATAGCTGAGGACGTAGCCAGCCGCGCCATCGACGGAGATCTGAACCTTGTGCCACTTTCGATCTTCGCGGTACTCCCGCGGCGAGTAGGTGAGGGTGTAGAAGTCTCCGCCGGTGGCGGTCACATGGGCGGCGATCTCCGCGAGACCGTTGTTGTTGTAGAAGGCCTTGCCGCCGGTGGCACCGGCGACCTCGCTCATGAGGAAGTTCTGCGAGTTCTGGCGAGAGTCGAGGAAGGTGGTCAGGCCGCGGGCGTCGACGGGGAAGATGGCGATGCGGGAGGCTTCGAGCTCGTCATAGATGCGGCGCCAGCGGTCGTAGTCGCGCATCTGGGTGGCGTCCTGGCGAAGGAAGAGGGTGGAACCGCCGGTGAACCAGAGAACGTTCTTACGGCCGGGAAGGTCACCGAAGGCATCGCCGATCTGCTGCAGGGTGGTGAGGTCGCTGAGGTACTCGCGGCCCGGAGGGAGAAGTCGCGGCAGAGAGCGGGTGACAGCGGCAAGGAGCAGCTTGCGGTCTGTGGTGAAGTTCTGCAGGAGGACGCTGTTGGGACCGCTGCGGCCGTAGATGGCGAGCGACTGGCCGGCGGGGAAGGCCTCGAGGAACCTGGTGAGCTGGAAGCTGAGAAACATCTGGTCTTCGACGGGGAGGTTGGTGGTGTCGAGGACGAGGATGTTGAGGACCGGTGGCGGGTGGAGGAAGAAGTCGTTGCTGAAGGTGTTGGCGGGGGAGGGTGCGCTGGCGGGGATGACGGCGGGTGGGGCTTCGGTGTGGTGCTCCTCGAAGGAGGCGAGATCCTGCGGCTTTTTGTCTTCGGTGATGTGGAAGGCGGAGGCGGGCAGACCGTGGACAGGGTTGCCGTTGCGGTCGTTGACGGTGAGATCGGTGAGGACGAGGCGGGTTCCCGCGTGGAGGGTGTAGGTGGAGGACGGCTGAGTGACGGGATCGGGGGTCTGGGCGATGAGGGCAGAGGGGAGAAGCGAGAGGAGAAGAGCGATGCGGCGGCAGTGAAGCATGGAACCTCCAGTGATGCAGGTGAAGCCTGCCGGCCAAGCGAAGTTGGGTAGCAGTGTAGTTGTACGGGACGGGCTGGGGAGGAGGCCAGAGTTTTTCGCGGGGGCGGGGCGCGGGCGGAGCTGGCCGGGGCTGAACGTGGGAGCTTTTGAGTCATTGCGCGGGGTACGACGGGTGTGGTCAGCTTTGTGCGTATGAGTGATTCCGGAATCAGGGCTCCATGGAGTGCGGCGACGGCGACGCTGCTGGCGATGAGTTTGCTGGGTGGGTGCGGCAGTGGGTTGTCGAAGGGGGCGGTTGAGGGAACGGGAACGGGCGGGAGCGGCGGCGGAGGCACGGGGACGACGCCGGTTGCCGGCGCGGCCTTTACCGGCGTGGTGACGGCGGCGGGCAAGCCGGTGACGGGGGCGGCGGTGCAGGTGTTCACGGCGGGAGCCGCGGGTGTGGGGACGGGCGGGACGGCGCTGGAGGGCACGGCCCTGGTGACGGATGCGAGTGGGACATTCAGCGTGGCGGCGGGGTATGCGTGCGCGTCGAGCTCGACGCAGGTGTATGTGACGGCGCGCGGGGGCAAGGTGGGGGCGGCGGCGAGTGCGAATGCGGCCTTGGCCGAGATGACGGTGATGGGGCCGTGCGGCGGGATTGCGAGCGGCGCGACGGTGGTGGTGGACGAGGCGACGACGGTGGCGGCGGTGTGGGCGCTCGACCAGTTTCTGGCGGCGGACGGGACGGTGGGGGCGAGCGCGACGAATGGGACGGGGCTCAAGAATGCGGTGCTGATGGCGCAGGCATTGGTGAGCACGGCGAGCGGAATGGCGCCGGGCGCGGGATTCTCCGCACTCGCGAAGGCTCCGACGGCGAAGGTGAACACGCTGGCGAATCTGCTGAGCGTGTGCACGGCGGATGGCGGTTCTGCAGAGTGTGGGACGGTGCTGGCGGGGGTGACGGCGGCGGGTGGTGCGGCACCGGCGGATACGCTGGCGGCGGCGCTGGCGATGGCACGGGCACCGGCGACGAATGTGGCGGCGCTTTACCGAGCTGCGACGGCGGGCGCGGCGGTGTACTCGCCGGGGCTGACAGCGGCGCCGCTGGACTGGATGCTGACGCTGACGTACACAGGCGGCGGCCTGCTGGCGGTGAACGGACCGACGGCGCTGGCGATCGATGCGAGCGGGAATGCGTGGGTGGCGAACTATGGCGGGGTGGTGTCGGCGTTCTCGCCGGTGGGTGTGCCGCTGTATGCGAGTGGGGTAGCCGGTGGCGGACTGGACAGCAGCTACGGATTGGCGATCGATGGCAGCAACAACGTGTGGGTCACGAATGGAGCCGCTGGCAACGCCGGGTCGGTGACGGAGATCACTTCGTCTGGCCAGTTTCTGTCGGGGCCGTCGGGGTACCAGAGTGGGGGAGCGGGTGGCTTTGCTACTCCAGTTGGGATTGCCATTGATCCAAACGGCACGGTGTGGGTGGTGAATACCGAGAACGCAACGGTGACGCAGCTGAACAGCTCGGGGCAGACGATCTCGGGAGGCGGCTATGGGTCATCGGCGCTGGCGTTTCCGGGGGTAATTGCGATCGATGGCAGCCACAACGCGTGGGTGGGCAATATGAACGGGCAGCAGGTGGTGACGGTCAGCGCGGACGGCAAGACGGTGAAGCCGGTGACGTGCTGCGATGGACCGCAGGGGCTGGCGATTGATGCGAGTGGGTATGTGTGGGCGGCGAACTACTACGGGAACTCGGTGAGCCGGATTGCGGCGGGCGGAGCGGTGGCGAGCGGGAGCCCGTACACGGGGGGGACGCTGACGACATCGTCAGCGATTGCGGTGGATGGCGCGGGGAGTGTGTGGGTGGGGAACTTCAGGGAGCAGTTGCTGACGGAGCTCGCGGGGTCTGGCGCGGTGAAACCGGGGGCCGTGATCTCGCCGGCTGCCGGATGGGCGAGTGATGCGGGGCTGAATCAGCCGTCTGGGCTGGCGGTGGATGCCAGCGGGAATGTGTGGGTGTCGAACTTCGCGCCTGCGATGGTGCAGAACGTTGCGGAGGGAACGGTGACGGAGCTAGTGGGGGTGGCGGGGCCGGTGAAGACGCCGCTGCTGGGACCGGTAAAGGCGCCGTGAAGGGGGACGCGCTTGCCATTCGCGTCGCTTCGCTCCGTGGCTAAGGACGCAATGCGGGGGTTCCTCGGCTTCGCCTCGGAATGACAAGTCTCACCTATCCCTTCGTCGTTAGAGACCAAGTGAGCCTGCGTTACATGATGCGGAAGCGCTCGCGCATGAGGCGTTGGAAGCGCGGGCGCCAGATGAGGTCGTAGGCGAGTTCCTTGCCGGGGAACATGGCGAGGGCGGCTTTGCGGCTGTCGGCGATCATCTGCGAGGCGTCGTCGATGGTGAGCGAGCTGTCCTGGGCGATGGTCTGCATGACGAGGTTCATCATCATCTGCAGGCGGCGGAGAAGTTTCTGTTCTTCCTGGCGCGCCTGTGTCTCCTGCTGCTGGAGTTCCTGCCGCTGCTCAAGCTCATTGGGCGAGAGGGCCTGGGTGTCCCTGGGTGAGGAGGTGTCTGCGGCGGTTTGTTCCGGGTTGGGCTGATCCTGTTCCATGGGACCTCCGTGTGGCGATGCTGGAGAGAGTATGCCTTACTGTCCGCCGTTGCTATTGGACGCGCCAGTGACGGCGGAGATGCGGCCATCGCGGGAGAGCAGAAAGGTGGTGAGGCCGAACTGGTCCGTGCGGTAGGTGAGGGCGTGCGCCGTGGCGAGGCGGTCGAGGATCTCCGGGCGCGGGTGGCCGAAGTGGTTGTTGAGGCCGGTGGAGATGACGGCGGAAGCTGGGGCGGCGGCGGCGAGGAACTCGGGCGTGGTGGAGGTGAGGGAGCCGTGGTGGCCGACCTTGAGCAGGGTAACGGGGGAGATGGTGTGGGCGGCAAGCATGCTGTGCTCGCTGGGGGCTTCGGCGTCGCCCTCAAGGAGGATGGATGACTGGCCGTACTGCACGCGGAGGACGAGGGAATCGTCGTTCTTTGGCGCGGCCGCGTTGGAGTAGCTGAGGTCAGGAGAGAGGACGGTGATCTGCTCGTCGCCCCACGAGATCTGCTGGCCGGCGTGGAGGAAGCGGACGGTGGTGCCGAGCTCCGCGGCCTGGTGGAGGAGGTCAGTGAAGGCGTCGGCGTGGGCGGGGACGGAGACCCAGAGCTCGCGGGGGTGAAGGTCGCGGAGGACGGCGGGCATGCCGCCCATGTGGTCGGAGTGGGCGTGCGAGAGGACGAGGGTGTCGAGGTGGCGGATGCGGCGCGACCAGAGGTACGGCGCGACGACTTCTTCACCGACGTCGAAGAAGCTGGTCGCGGTGGCGGCTTCAAGGACGGAGCCGGTGGGACCGCCGGCGTCGACGAGCATGGTGCGGCCTTCGCCGCCGACGAGAAGAAGGGAGTCGCCCTGGCCGACGTCGATGGCGGTGAGCTCGAGGTGGTCCGGCGTGCGGATGGAGGGTTCTGGCCAGAGGACGGCGAGGGTGGTGAGGGGGAGGACGATGGCGGCGGCGATGGCCCAGCGGGCGGAGCGGCGGGTAGCCCAGAGGCAGAAGGCACAGGCAAGGATGGCGGCGGCGATGACGAGCGTGGAAGGCGGGGGAACGCGGGCGTCGGCGAGCGGGACGCGGCTGATGTGGCCGATGGCGAAGGTGATGGCGTGGAGGAGGGTCGCGGTAACGGCGGAGGGGACGACGGCGAGCCAGGGACTGACGAGGGTGGCGAGGAAGGTGAGGATAGCGGCGGGCATGAGGATGCCGAGCAGCGGGATGCTGGCCATGTTGGCGGGCAGGGCGAAGAGGGTGGCGCGATGGAAGTAGACGGCCATGGGGAGGGCCATGACGAGCTCGGCGACGACCCCGATGAGGACGAGCTCGGCGGCGTTGGCGGCGAAGCGGAGGAGCGCGAGGAAGGCTCGTGCGGCGAAGGGGCCGGCGAGGGTGGTGAGGCTTTCGGACCAGAGGCGGAGAGAGACGCGAAGCTGGGCGAGATGCGGGGGGTAGGTCTGGTCGAGGCGGAGCTCGTTGAGACCTTCGGTGGCGTGCGCCCAGGCGAGGAGGTTGCGCTCGCCGAGGGGGATGGCGATGCCGCCGATGGCGAGGATGGCGAGCATGGTCATCTGAAAGCTGGCCTCGAAGAGGGCGTGCGGCGACCAGAGCAGGGTGAAGAGCGCGGCGGCGCCGAGGGCGTTGAGGACGGAGCGCTCGCGCGAGAGGAGGCGGGCGAGAAGAAAGAGAGTGGTCATGGCGAGGGCGCGCTGGACGGGGGCGCCGAAGCCGGTGAGGAGCGCGAAGGCGGTGATGGCGGGGATGGTGAGCAAGGTGGCGACAGTGTTTGAAACGATCTGCCTGCCGCGCAGGCGAAGGCGGCGCAGAGCCCACCAGAGCAGGCCGGCGACGAGTGCGACGTGCATGCCGGAGACGACGAAGAGATGAAACGAGCCGGTGCGTTCAAAGCCGAGGCGCAGCTGGTGATTAAGGCCGGCGCGATCGCCGAAGAGCATGGCGGCGAGCATGCCAGTATCGTCTGGGGAGAGCTCCAACAGCGGCGGAAGATGACGATTGGCGGGGCTGGCGGCGAAGTGGGCAAGTCGGCTAGAGGCCCAAGCCTGTGCGGCGAGGATGCGGCAGGAGGCGGTGGCGGAATCGTGCGCGAGGAAGCGGAGCTTTTCGGCGCGGGCAGTGCCGTGGGCGGCGATGCCCTGGCTGAGGAGATAGTCGGCGTACTGCCAGGCGCCGGGGTCGCGGTAGCGCTCGGGGAGGCGCAGACGAATTTGTAACTCGACGCGATCGCCGCAGTTGAGCACCGGAAGAGTAGGTGTGGCGGGAGTGGTGATGAGGGTGGCGCGGACGCCAGCGGAGATGGGGACGAGGGTGGAGACGTCGGGGGTGAGGTATTCGATCTGGGAGAGCTGGAGGTCGATCTGTTCGGCTTGCGGGGCTTCGTCTTCGGGATCGGCAGGCTGCCAGGTGTGCTCGGAATCTGAGATGTTTGCGGCGGGGCGCGGGGGAAGTGGATGGATGCGGGTGACGCGGCCGACGACGGTGCGGGAGAGATCGTCAGCGTAGGGGACGAGAGCGGCTTGGGGATCGGGGACGGGGCGAAGATGAGCGCCGAGGATGCCGGTGGCGATCCAGAGGGTGGCGACGGGAAACGTGAGAAGAAGGTGAGCGACACGGCTGCGCGGAGTGCGCGTGGCGTGGTGGAGGGCGGTAGCAGCGACGGCGAGAAGAAGAACGACGGCGAGGAGAAGGAGGGCGATGGGATGTGGGTTGAGGGCGGCGAGGAGCTCTCCGAGGGCGAAGCAGAGGGCGGCGAAGAGCAAGGGGGCGCGGCGAAGGCGGAGTGGTTCGACCTGGGTGGGATCGTTGGGGAAGAGAGCGGGGTTTGGCGTGGCGCGGGCGAGTAGGCGACGAGAGACGGTGGGGCGGTCTCCGAAGCGGATGCGCGGGGCGGGACCGAGTGGAGTGGCGGGCGTGCGGGTAGCCATCTGGCGCGAGCTCGACGAGGGAGCGCACGATGCGATGTGGGCCCGGGGGGATCAGCCTTGCGCGGACTGCGTCTGATCGGGAGTGCGATCCTCGATGTGGACATCGACGCGGTCATCGATGCGATGAAGGATTGCGACTGTTTCCTGGTGTGCGGTCTGGGGAAACATGTCAACCAGATGCAGCTCGGCGAGGTTGTAGCCGGAGGATAGCATTGCGGCGAGATCGCGGGCGAGGGTGACGGGCTCGCAGGAAACGTAGGCGATACGGGTGGGACGGATGCGTGCGAGGAGGGTGGCGGCTTCGAGGCCGAGACCGGCGCGGGGTGGATCGAGAAGAACGAGCGCGGGTCGGTCGCGGTCGAGCGCGGCGACGCGAAGGAACTCGAGGACGGTGGAGGTGAGGATGCGGACGTTGGGGAGTCTGGCGGCGGCGAGATCAGCGGTGGAGGCGGGAGCGGACTCGACGGCGACGATGCGAGTGAAGTTCGGCGCGAGAGCTCGAGTGAAGAGGCCGACCCCGGCGAAGAGGTCCCAGGCGAGGGTGCCTGCGGAAGAGGCTGGTGAGGGTTTTCTTGTGGCCGTGGCGATGGTGGCGAGGGCTTCTACGAGGAAGCGGTTGACCTGGAAGAAGGAGCCGCGACTGACCCAGAGTTGTTGCGTGTGGCCGTTGAGGGTGACGGGATAACGGAGGCCGGGGCTGCCCCAGGATGGGACGATGAAGCTGGCGGCGGAGCGGCGGCTGGCGCGGAGTTTGGGGGAGTTGGCCCGAGTGCTGCGGAGGAGCTCGGCGCCGGCTCCGGTGAGTTGTGGGATCTGCTGCTTGAGGGCGTCGCAGAGAGAGGTGAAGGTGCGAGCGATCTGGTCGGGTGGGATGTCCGGCGCGGCGGTGAGGAGGAGTGTGAGTTGAACGGAGGATTCGTCAAGGGTGGTGAAGAGCTCGAGCTCAGTGGTGGCCGCGAGCCACTTCGCAGTCGGGGCGGAAGCGGATGCGAGGGTGGTGATGGCCTGTGCGGTTTGGATGAGGATGGGCGCGGAGATGGGGCAGGTGTGAATGGGTAGGAAGGTGTTGCTGGAGGCATGGTTGTAGCCGAAGCTGAAAGTGCCGTCGCATGTGGGCTCGATACGGAGACGGATGCGGTTGCGGTAGTGCCAGGGATCGGCGGTGTGGATCCGGAGCGGCGGCGTGACGGAGATGCCTGCGTCGGCGAGGAGCTGTGTGAGGCGGTTCTGCTTGAGGGTGAGTTGGGTGTCGGGAAGCAGATGCTGAAGCTGGCAGCCGCCACAGGGGCCGAAGTGCGGGCAGAGCGGTGTGGTTTCAGCGGAAGTTTCCGTGCTCATGCGAGGCCCATGTAGAAGAGACTAAGGCGGGGAAGGCTATGCTTTTCGAGGAGGCGTTTGCCTAGGAATTGCTGCTGGATCTGGCGGATCTGCACGGCCTGCATCTTGCCGCGGTAAGGGGCGAGCTCGCGGGCGGCTTGCTCGCGAAGGGCGGTGAGGTCGGTCTCGGAGGTGGCGGTGAGGAGGGCGGCGAGCAGCTTTTCTTCAAGCACGGAGAGGGTTCGGTCGAGGTCTTCAAGGTTGGCGGCGTGGTTGGATTCGAGCTCCTCGGCGAGGGTTTGCAGACGGGCGGCGGTGTCGGCAATGGTTCCGGGGAGGTTTGCGGCGGCAATTCTATCGGCATTCCCGCGTAAAAAGGCGGCAATTCGGTTGGGTTCAAAGCCTGTTTCGGCTGGTTCTGCCGAGGTTGCGGGGGTGTTTGGCGGAGGTGCGGCGAGCGAGGCCCCGGCGGCGCGCTGGGCGGACTCCATGACGGCCTGCGAGCACCAGGCGAGACCATTGATCTTGCGGACGCGGCCCTTGGCTCGGGCGAGTTTGCTGTCGTAGTGGTCGAAGGCGTCGTCGATGCCGCGAAGGACGATGTCGAGGGGGAGGCCGGCTTCGCGCCAGGTTTCGATGAGGGCCCAGTCGAGGGTGGAGAGCATGAGGAGGGAGCCGCGGCGTTGCTGGAAACGCTCTTCGATCTCGGTGAAGTAGTTGAAGTAGTTCTGCATGATGCGCGAGCTCAAGTCTATGGGTCTGGTCCGTTCCCTTAGAAGATTGCCTGCGCGATGGCCTGAATGTGAAGCGCGGCGCAATCGATGACGGGAAAGCTGGTATTTCGGGCGTTAAACAGGAGACAAAGATCCGTTCCGCCCAAGATAATGGCGTCGAGATGCTCGCGGTTGAGAAGCCTGATCGCCAGATCTGTGAGATCGCTGTTCTGCGTTTCCGTTCCCTTCCCGTCGAGCGCGAGCCGCATGTAGATGTTGTGGATCTGATCGACCTCCTCGTTGCGCGGGCGGATGTAGGTGAGCCCAGGGACGGCGCCGTAGAGTTCCGACTCGATCACAAAGCGGGTGCCGAAGATGGCGACACGCCGGATGGATCGTTGTGCGGCTTCCTCAGCGATCGGATGGAACAAGGTGATGACAGGCAAGGGAGCGGAGGCGGCGAGCTGCTTGTGGCAGAAGTGGCTGGCTACTGAGGGGATGGCAGCGACGTCAGCACCAGCAGCTTTCATGCGCGCGAAGAATCCGTTGAAGTACGTTTCCAGCCCGACGAGATCGTTTGCTTCCACAAAGGAGACCACACGCGGGACTTCTGCGTGCACCATGACGAGGTCGAGTTCCAGCCCGTGCGCTTCACTTGCTGCTGCCAACTCGCGATAGTAGTGTGCTGTCGCGCCTACCCCAACCCCGCCCAGAAGTCCCAAACATCGACTTTTCCCCATCTGGACAGTGTACCGCTCCCTTTCGAGGGCATGGCTCACAAGCATGACGGGCCTGGTTAGGGGCTTACGGGCATCGCGTCGTAGCAAACGCTCAGGCTCACTTTCGAGATGATCCGAGCGACTCTCTTGCTAACGATGCGAGAAGGCTGAGGACGCAATTTGCTCAGAGCCTGATGCGCTTTCTTCGAGGTCCATGCGTTCGATGAGGCCGCCGACGGTTGTGAACGTGTGTAAGACCTGGCTGTCTGAGAGGACGTCGCCGCTGAGGCTTTTAACAAGTTGATGCACTCGGACGTCGATCTTGCCCGGCGCGCGGTCGATCACTTCGAGCGGCTCGACGTGGGGATCGAACTCCTTCCACTGGCGAGTCCAATAGGCACGAATCTCTTCTTTTCCCACGACTCGTCCACCTTCCGAGGCCTTTGGCCAGCTGACGCTGTCACTCATCAGTGCCAGGGCGCCGTCGATGTTTCGCTGATTGAAGGCAGAGTAGACAGTGGCGATGAGTGTCTGTGTGTCGGTCAAACGATCCTCCGTGATGGGACGTACACGGTCATGATACGTCGTTGGAGACGTGCTTCTGGTGAGCTTAGCGGCGGTTGCGCTCGTAGAGAATGCGAAGGCCGGTGAGGGTGAGGAGATCATCGACATCCTTGATGTATTTCGAGCCGTCGGCGATGAGGCGGGCGAGGCCGCCGGTGGCGAGGACGCGGGTGGCGGGGTCGAGGGTAGGGAGCATGCGCTCGAGGATGCCGTCGACGAGGCCAATGTAGCCGTAGTAGAGGCCGATCTGCATGTTGTCGACGGTGCCGGTGCCGACGACTTTGGCGGGTTTGCGGATGTCGACGCGGGGGAGCTTGGCGGCGCGGTTGAAGAGGGCGTCGGCGGAGATGCCGAGGCCGGGGGCGATAGCGCCGCCAAGGAACTCGCCGTTACGGCTGAGGACGTCGAACTTGGTGGCGGTGCCGAGATCGACGATGATGGCGGGGCCGTGGACGCGGTCCCAGGCGCCGACGCAGTTAAGGATGCGATCGGCGCCGACTTCCGACGGGTTGTCCGTGAGGATGGGGATGCCGGTCTTGATACCAGGCTCGACGAACATGGGCTTGAGCGAGAAGAAGCGCTCGGTCATGAGACGGAGGGCGGAGTCGAGGGGCGGGACGACGGAGGCGATGGCGACGCCGGTGACGACGGTGAAGTCGAAATTGTGCAGGCTGAAGAGGCTCTTGAGAAGCAGGCCGAACTCGTCGGCGGTGTACTCACGGTGCGTGGTGGCGCGCCAGGTGGCGACGGGCTGGGAGCGATCTTCGTGGGCGAGATCGAAGAGAGCGGCGACGATGTTGGTGTTGCCGACGTCGAGAGCGAGGAGCATGGAGTTGATTCTAGAGGTTTGTGCGTTGCTTCGCTCCACGGGGAAAGGCGAAATGCGGGGATTCCTTCGCTTCGCTCGGAATGGCAAGCAAGAGGTAGGGTGAGCTGGTGTTCCCAGTAGAGAAGCAGATCCATACGGGATGACAACCAAGAAGGAAAGCGTGCGAGGCAAGCCGAATTGTAACTAAGAGAGGTCACGGACGCCGCCGTGCCGGACAATGCGGGTGGTGCCATTGAGGGTAAGGACTTTGAGATAGCCGTCGGGGGTGAGGCCGGCGGTGGTACCGGTGTAGGCGTTGTCCTCGGCGACGTGGACGTGCTTGCCGCGAACCCAGGAGCTGAAGGTGGCGGGATCGCGGGTGGGGGCGGTTGGGACGGACCAGCTTTCGATCTCGCGGTCGAGGGCGTTCAAGAGGGCGGCGAGGAGGGTTTCGCGGGAGATCGGATGCGACCGGTTGGGCGATTCGCGGCGAAGCGAGGTGGCGAGGGTGTCGAGCTCGGGCGGGAAACTGAAGTGGTTACAATTGATGCCGATGCCGAGGACGGCGAAGCGCAGGGTGGCGCTGGCGGCGGCGGTTTCGATGAGGATGCCACCGCACTTTCGTGGGCCGCGCGGGGTGTTAAGGATGAGGTCGTTGGGCCAGCGGATGTCAATTATCTCTTTAATAGAGAAGCCGGTGACCTGAGCGATGGCGGATTGGGCGGCGATGGCGGTGGCGAAGGAGAAGGCCGGGCCGTTTGAGATGGGAATGGGTGTGGTGAGAAGGGCGCTGACGTAGAGACCGTCACCGGGGGTAGAGTGCCAGGTGTGGCCGCCGCGGCCGCGGCCAGCGGTCTGCTCGTCGGCGATCCAGACGCCATGTTCCGTGCCGGCGCGGGCGGCGGCGAGGGCGAGATCGCTGGTGGAGGGTGTGGAGGCGAGGTGGTGCAGGTGCGTGGCGAAGCGGGTGCCGGCGATGGCAGATTCGACGGTGGACAGGTTGAAGGGGGTGGACGTCATGTTCGCGTCGCTTTGCTCCGTGGTGAAAGGCAGGTGCGGGAGTTCCTCGGCTGCGCCTCGGAATGACGACCAGAGATGCAGAGGTTGAGCGGGTGTTCCCCGGTAGTGTGGGCGTTCCCGGTAGAGAAGCAGGTCCCTCGACTGCGCTCGGAATGACAAGCAAACAGCCAGTGGCGGGTGACAGTGACTGATCGAGCGAACGGAGGAGTTGACGGGGGAACGCGCTTAGAAGAGGGAGGTGTCGGTGGAGACGCGGAGGTTGATTTCGGGGGCGTGGACGGAGTGGGTGAGGGAGCCGATGGTGACGTAGTTGACGCCGGCAGCGGCGAAGTCGTGGACGTTGGCGAGGGTGATGCCGCCGGCGGCTTCGATGGGCATGTCGGGGTGGGCGGCGTGAATGATCTTGACGGCGCGGCGGACGGCGGCGGGCGTCATGTTGTCGAGCAGGATGGAGTCCGGGCCGCTGGTGAGGGCCTCGGCGAGGTCGTCGGTGGACCGGACTTCAAGCTGGATGGCCTGACCGGGTTTGCGGGCGGCGAGGGCGCGCTGGAGGGTGTTGGCGATGCCGCCGCCTAACGCGAGGTGGTTGCCTTTGATGAGGATGCCGTCCTGGAGGTCGTTGCGGTGATTGAGGCCGCCGCCGCAGCAGACGGCGTAGCGATCGAGGACGCGGAGGCCGGGGATGGTCTTGCGGGTGTCAAGGACCTGGGCACCCGTGCCGGCGATGGCTTTGACGAAGGCGTTGGTGAGGGTGGCGATGCCGCACATGCGACCGAGCAGGTTGAGGATGGCGCGCTCGGTGGAGAGGATGGCGGCGGCGTTGCCGCGGATGACGGCGAGAGGCTGGCCTTTGCGGACGCGGACGCCATCGAAGATTTCGGGATGGCTGACGACCTCAAAGCGGCTGGGAGCGACGCTCTGAAGTTTGCTGAAGACCTCGAGGAAGACGGGGATGGCGCCGAGACCAGCGACGGTGCAGGGCTCCATGGCGACGACCGTGCCGGTGGCGCGCGTGCGGGCATCGATGGTGAGTGCGGTGGTTATGTCGCTGGCCGCCTTGTCCTCAAGGAGGGCCGCTTCGAGCACAGATCGGATGCGCTTGCTTTTCCAGTCCATCGTCACGATCCTATCGGCTGCCGGCGGGAGCGTCGAATCCTGGGGTCGTGCGGCGGCCAAGAGCATCTTACTGCCTGGATGTTTGGTGGAGGAATGATGGGTGCAGTGCCGTACCTGATGTCGATGACGCTCCCTCGCCAGACGGCGTACTTACTGCTGCTGGCGCTGCCGATCGCGTGCGCGACGTGGACGGTGACGCATGAAGAGGTGTTTCGGGAGCCGCGCGAGTTCTGCAAGGACAAGAGCCAGAACTGCAAGCCGCTGGTGATGCGGAAGTTCTTCTATCTCTTCACGTGCGAGTACTGCTTCAGCCATTATGTGACGGCGTTCTTCCTGCTGCTGACGCAGTTTCATATGTTGTACGAGGGATGGCGGGGGTATGTGATCGCGTGGTTCGCGCTGGTGTGGGTGGCGAACTTCTATATGAGTCTCTACAACCGGCTGCGGTTGGACATTAAGCATGAGAACGTAGCGATCGAGGTGGAACAGGTAAACGTGGAGGAGAAGAAGGCGGTGGTCGGGGGGTAACTCGCGATGGCGGCCGGTCATCTCAGTAAGTCGAGGTTGATGCGATGGCTGAGGATGTGAAGACAGATGGAACGGTACCGGAGCCGCGAGGGTTTGGAGAGCGTGCACGTGGGCTTGCCGGAGAATATGCACATGAGCAGGGATGGGGCCTGAATGAGGCGGAACGTACGGCGCTCCCTAAAGGGCGTGAGCCCAATTATGGTGGCGCAGAGTACGACTACAGTGCGCGAGACTTTGGTGACGAGCCAACGGATATGACGGCGGCGGCTGGAGGGAAGGCGGACGAGCTCGAGAGGGACGTTGAGAAGGCGCTTGGCGGGACTACACAGGGTGGCGGCGAGACCAAAGATGCTGGACGCAAACAGAATGCGGATGAGTCTGATAAAGAAACCGGTAAGGAGTAGACGATGTCAGAGAAGCATGAGAGTAAGGCAAGCGAGCAGGCGATGCATGAGAACGATGCACACACGCGTAAGGTAAACAGTCACGATGCAGTTCCCGGAGACGACACAGCCCATGCACACTCGCAGGCAGCTCATTTGCAGGACGAGCACGGGAAGACAAAGCATGAGGGGAATCAGCCAGGTGGATCAAAGACCGGGGAACTGCGGGAGCCCGCGCATGAGGGCGGCCGGATCGGTAACGAAAATCAGCGGAAGTCTTAGACCGACAGCGTGCCAGTGTAGAGGGCGCTCCTAGATGGAGCGCTCGTTTCGCGTTAGTGCTGCTGCGTATGGGTCCTCAGGCTGCGGTATCTGTTGTCCGTCTCGGAGCTTCGCGTTACAAACTCTACCGCGATGAGAAGATTTGTAAGTCGTTCTGAACGTCTTTCTGTTTGTTGAGGGACTTTACGATTGCGAATTCTTTCTGAGAGGCTTCGGACTGACCGAGGCGCGCCAGGACCATGCCTAGCTGGTAGTGACCTTTCACGGAGGCGGCGTCGAGCTGCGTGGCTCTCTCGAGGAGGATGCGAGCTTCGGGATACTTCCGCTCCCCGGAGAGGATACCGCCAAGGGCGATGAGGGTTGGGGCGTGATCCGGATGGTGATCAAGGATGGATTGGAGGGTTCGCGTGGCTTCCTGTGTCTTTCCCTCACCATTTTCGGTCAAGCCGAGGTAATAATATGCCGCGATCTGGTTCGCATCGGCGGCGACGCTTGCTCTAAGGTGATGCTCCGCAGGGAGTAAGTCAGAGTTTAGAAATTGCACAGCACCGAGAGAATAGGTCAGCATAGCGTCGCCGGGATTCTTATGTAAAAGGTGCTGAAGAAGGGGAATCGCGGCTTTGTAGTCCTTCTTACCGGTATAGGCCGACGCAAGGACGTACTCAAAGGAAGTAGTCTCTGAACGGAGTCGATGAGCCGCTGACAGGTTTTCGATTGCGTCGTCGTAGAGGTCCTTCTTAAGGCAGAGCCTGCCGACTTCGAAGAGGATATCCGGATCGCCGGAATCAATCTGTTTCGCTCTCAGTGCGTAGCTTAGCGCTTCGTCAAGGTTTGCTTGCTGCTCGGATATTCTTGCGAGTTCGTAGAGACAGCGAGAACAGTTCTCGTGTGCATCCAGAGCGAGCCTGAATTCGGTGGCGGCGCTGGGCAGGAACCCGCTCTGCAGGTTGTAGTTTCCCAGCGCGAGATAGAGCTCGAAGAAACCGCCATTTCTATTTTGGATAGCCTGGAGGATAGAGGCTGCCTGGTCTAATCGATGATGACTTGCAAAGACTTCAGCAAAGGCGAGGGACTCTGCGGGCGCCGGGTTGGGGAGGGCTGACCAGTCCTGGAGAAGGCTGGCAGTGTGGTCATGATCGCTGCTCTGCCCGAGATAGTCAGACGCTAGAAGAACCAATCCGTAGTCGCATCGGCTCAGGTCAGAGAGCATTGGCGTAGCAAGTCGAAGCGACGCAGCAAAGTGGCCGGACTGAGTTTCGAGCTGAGCGAGCGCGAAGCGGGCATTGCTGTTGCCGGGATCGAGCTTGAGGGCGTTGCGAAACTGCTCGGCTGCGAGCGCCGGCTTGCCCTGCAAGGCATACACATTGCCGAGACTGATGTAAGAGCCGATAAGTCTTGGGTTGAACTGGAGCGCTTTTTCAAAGAAGCTCGCACTCTCTGCGTAGTTCTTTTGTGTAAGCCGGATCGATCCCAGGAGAGCGTAGGCGAAGGGGCGAGTGTACGCGTCCGTAAGGAGTTTACGTGCTTCACTTTCTGCCTGCGCGAGATTGCCTTGTTCGAGCAGTTGAGCCGCAGCCTGTAGCCTGGCCGAATCAGACGGTGCGGAGGTCGCCTTTGCGGGTGTCTGTATGGCGACGAGGATCAGGAGGAGGGAGAGACGGCGGAGGATGATTGGTGGGAACGCCATGGACTGGAAAAGTCCCATACCTAAGTCCTCGATCGCTAATTTATTATAGCTCGCGTATGAAACGACTAAGTGGGGCGGTGCTGGCGACTTATTTGCTGGCTAACACGGCGTTCGGCTCCACGAGTTTCTTGTATCCCGATGCTGAGTCGCGAGTAGGGGAGGTGCCTTACGGCCGGGAGGTGCGGAGTGTTAGAGGATCGGAGATTCCTATTGCGGATACACCGAAACTCGATGCTCTTGAGGCCGAGATCAAGGCAGAACGCTATGCAGAGGTGGAGGCGCCGCTACGGGGGTATGTGGCCGAGCATCCGGACTCGTGGCGGGCTCACTACGACTTAGGCTATCTCCTGTTCCGCAGGCATGCGGGAGCTTCGACGCTCCTTGCATCGATTCAGGAGTCGATCAAGGAGCTGTCGCGATCGTTGGAATTGAACGTCGGCAATGCGGAGGCGCATAAGATTCTGGGACTGGATTTTGTAATGATTCAGCGAGAAGATCTGGCCGAAGTCGAACTGACGCAGGCGGTGCGCCTGGATCCAGGCTCGGCGGAGTCTCACTACTTCTTAGGCAGGCATTACATGGGCGAGTCCCGGTATGTATTTGCCAGGACGGAGTTAGAAGCCGCAGTGCGGCTCGATCCGACTTATATGAAGGCTCACGAAAATCTCGGAATCACGTTGGACAGGATGAGTGATGCGCCGGGTGCTCTCAAGGAGTATCAGCGGGCGATTGATCTGGATGAGAAGCAAGCAAAGGTCTCGGAGCTACCGTATCTCGATCTGGCGAAGTTCTACCAAGAACAAAATAAGAACGATTTGGCACTCGAATGTGCGTTGAAGGCTCTGGATAAAAACGCGAGATCGAATGATGCGTTCTACGAGTTGGCTCTGCTTTATCGGGAACGGCAGGAGTGGACTGCAGCGGTGCATGCACTGGACAGGGCGATCGCGCTGAATCCTCGGGAAGCGCAGTATTACTTCTTGTTGGGGAGAACTTACGCGGTACTGGGGCGAAAGAAGGAGAGTCAGGAGGCTTTCGCCAGTTATCTGCGATACCGGAATTCTGAAGCGGCAGGAACTCAATCGGAGTTAGACTCGCGTGCATCAGAGAAGAACAGGAAATCGCCACCGTAACTACCGAGGAGCAAAAAAATGGCCTGAGCCAGAGGTCGCTGGCTCAGGCCGTGAGTTGGAGAGAGTTAGAACTTAAACTTAGCTCCGAGCTGGATGCGTCGTGGGAGATTGCACTGTCCGCTTACCTGGCCGAACTGCGCGGAGCTCCAATTGGTGTTGGGATCGCACCAGGTGTGCCGGTTGAACGCGTTCGATGCCTGGACTTCAAAGCGGAGCGAAGTTTCGCTTACGAGATGAGTGTCTTTGATCAGGTTAAGATCCTCCTGGTAGTTGGAGAAGCTGCTGATAGTGGGATCTGTTCGGAGAGCGTTACCGAACTGAAGGGGACCGGGGTCGACCCAACCGGTTGTGTTGAGGTAGAGCTCCGTCTTCGGGTTCATGCCGCGGCTAGTGTGGAGGGTACCGAGGCCGACCTTGTTGGGGCGCTTCTCTCCATTGAAGAGGACGCCGCCGAGATCGTTGTTCATGGTGATGGCGAGCGGGCGACCAGCTTCGTAACGCTGGAGGCCGGCGAGGGTCCAGCCACCAATGACGTGATCGGCGATGCCGTTCTGGTTGAAGAAGCGACGACCGTGACCGAAGGGAAGGTCGTAGCTGTAGCTGATCACGAGGAGATGCGGGACGTTGTCAGACGAGCGTGCGTACTCGCCGAGATGCGGGTTAGACGGATCCTGCGGGCTTCCGTTGCCGAAGTGCGACATGCCGTTTTCAGCATCGTCAGAGACCAGGCGGGAGTAGGTATATGCCGCCTGCGCCTGCAGACCGTTTGAGAAGCGCTTCTGGAACTTCGCTTCGAGGGAGTTATAGAGGCTGGATCCGGTGGGAACGGCCCAATAGTCAATGTTCTGGTACTGGGGCCATGGTCGGAGGGCCTGCGCGACGTCGCCGGTGAAGCCGGGGTAGGGGGACTTGATACCGGCGGCCGCGGCAGCGGGACTGTTGATATCGGCGGTGAGCAGCGCGGTGCCGAGGGAACGGACCGCAGGATTATTCATGTTGTCGTTGATGCCCTCGGAGCCTGGAGAGTTCGTAAGGCGAGTTCCACGGTTCGCGATGTAGGAGAGATCGAGAACCATGTTGTTGCCGATCTGACGCTCGGCGGTGAGGGTCCAGTTCTGATAGCGAGGAAGGTTGAAGCTGCCTGGCGCTAACGTGGTTGGCCCGGTGCCGTTCGCAATGGACGGGTTGAGGGAGGGTGGAAGCGTGATGTTCGAGGTTGGGAAGCCGTTATCCCACATGACTGCCGGCGAGAAGCCGTTCGTGAGGTTTGGCGCGGTCGGGTTGGTGCTGAAGCCGATGTTCGGCGAGGCAGCAAACTGGTTCATGTTGACGCTGGCGTAGTAGACGCCGTAGCCGCCACGGATTACGTTCAGCACCTTTCCGGGAACCTGGTAGGCAAAGCTGATTCGTGGTCCGAAGGAGTTCGCAACCGGCTTCATGAAGGTTCGGCGACCGCTGAGACCGGGGCCAGTGCCGGCGAACTCCATGGCGCCGGGGATGCCGCCGGCTCCGGGGTTCGGAGCTGTTGGGTTGAAATTCGACAGCTGATTATTCTTCTCTGTCTCCGAGGTTTGGAAGTCCCAGCGCAGACCAGCGGTCAATGTCAGTGTTGGGGTGACCTTGAACTCATCGTTGATCCAGGGGCCAACATAATCGGAGCGGAACGAAGGCTTCGAATCGACTTTGTAGTTTGCGTTGTCCACCTGGCCGAGCAGGAACGAAGCGAACGAGTTTCCAGTGCTGGTAAGTTGATTGCCTTTGCTGTCATAGCCGCCGGTCTCCACATCGTTGAAGTTCCAGATGCCGCTGACGTTCGCGCCGCCGATTCTGGTGAAGACGAGATGGCGATAGTCAAAGCCGACCTTGACCTGGTGTTTTCCCTTGACCCAGGTGACGTCGTCAAGGACCTGATACCAGTGCGGGCGATCGTCGGGTGCGTCCTGCGACTCACCGAGCTGGCTGTAGGGGATGCTGCCGTGGAAGTTGACCTGCGGGGGTCCACCGGTGTTCTGGACGAGGCCGCTCAGGCCGAGGAAGCCGGGCCAGTTCTGGTCCGCCGCCAGCGCCTTGTTGGGATGATCCATGCTTTCGTACGCGATGGTGGTGTGATTGAAGAGGGTCGGGCGGATGACCCAATCGAACTGCTGATGGACGAGGGTGTCGCGGATGCGCTGGAAGTAGCCGTTGCCGATATAGCTGTTGGTCGTGGGTGTGGGATAGCCGGTGCAGCCGCCGATGAAAGAACAGTTAGTGATGCGGGGGCGCGTATCCCAGTTGACCGTCGTTGCCGACTTGAAGGACTCGGTGAAGCTGTGATCGATGCGAGCGATGACGGTCTTGTCATCGATGTAGGAGTCGTTAGCAGGCGTCTGATAGTTGTTGATGGTTTGATTTGCCAGAGCCGCCGCCGGGTTGGGGATGAGCTTGGCGTACTTGGCGGAGACGGTGCTGAGGAAGGGTGAGTTGGCCGGAATCATGTTGGCGGTCGCCAACGGGAGCCCAGTTGCGGGATCGAAGCCGAAGCCGTCGCGAACGGGGACGCCGTTCACCATTCTGCTGGTTGAGGGATCGAAGATCTCGCCACGATAGACGGGACGTCCAAGAGCATCGATTCCGACCTGGGTGGGCGTCAGGGTCGAGGAGAAGTCGCCAGATTTGAAGGCGGCGGTTGGGGCGGTCAGACCGAAGTTCGGCAGGTTGCCGTCGGTCTTGTGCGTGGTGTCGAAGTCGAAGAAGAAGAAGGTTTTCTTGCGTCCGTCATAGATCTTGGGGATCCAGACCGGGCCGCCGATGGAGAAGCCGGGCGAGTTGAGATGGAGCGGGCTGCTGGGAACGCCGCTCTCGCCGATGGCGTTCATCTGGTTGGTATTGACGTACTCGTACGCGCTGCCGTGAAAGGCAGAGGTGCCGGACTTAGTGGTGTAGGAGACCAGGCCGCCGCTGGTGAGGCTGATCTGGGCGCTAAAGGTGGCGTAGTTGACGGTAGATTCCGAGATCGCTTCGAGCGGAGGAGAGCTCTCGAAGGTGAGATTGGTGTTGCCGCCCTGGCCGAAGGCGGCGCCATCGAGATAGCTTTCGACGGATCCGGCCTGGCCGCCCCCCATGCGGGACATAAACTGCGTTCCCTGGAAGCCGCCGGACAGCTTGGTCGGAACGAAGCCGGGCTGCGCGTAGAGCAGAGCCTCGGGCAGGCGCATATCCTGACTCGCGATGACGGGGAGGTTCTGGTAGTAGCGCTGATCGAGGGTGTTTGAGATCTCGGCGTTTGAGGGATTGACCAGCTGCGCCTGCGATTGGACGACGATGGTCTCGGTGACGGAGCCGGTCTTGAGTGAGAGATCCTGCCGGTAGTTGGCGCCGCCCGTCAGGAGGATGCCGGTCTGGACGGAGACTGTAAAGCCGTCCCGCTCGGCCTTGACGGAGTAGGTTCCGAGGATGAGGGGAGGGGTGCTGTAGTCGCCGGAGGACGAGGTTTTGACCTTGGTTTCGACCCCTGTGGCCTCGTTTTTGATGGTGACGACGGCGTCCGGGATGGTGGCACCGGAGGAGTCGGTGACAAGGCCGCTGATGGTGGCTCGATCAGCCTGCTGGGCGGGCGCGATAGCCGGGGTGACGAGACCCATTAGCAGGAGCAGGAACGATGCGAGGGTCGAGATGATGCGTTTCATTGGTAGTCCTCCCAAAGCGAAACAATTGCCACATCGTGGGAGATCCGGTGGGGATCCGGAGTGTGCCCCTACGCGGGAAGCGCACTTTTCAGGCGCGGACTACATATAATAGATTATAGAATCTCTGTCAATGTATGATTCTGGCGAACCAAGTTGCTCTTGGTAGTCGGGCGATGCTGGCGAAGGAATAACAAGCTAAGTCTTTTCGAATGAAGTGACTCGTGTTGCGGCGGTAGGAGATACGGTGCCTTGGAGCTTTCCAAGGATAGTGGCGCTCGACTTTCCGCCCGGCCAGCGACATTGGTCGGACGAGTTCAGAGTCAACCTTTCGGGGGACGGAGAGAGATTTCTATGGCGATCGTGGATGTGAAAACAGGTCTTCTAGCGATGGTGTTTCTTGGTCTAAGCGTCCCGGCAATCCTGGGCCAAACGACCAGGGCTTCGATCGACATCGATGCCGGCACGGTGGTGAACGCGGTCAGCCCGGGCTTCTACGGACAGTTCGTGGAGGTGATGTTCGGGGGCGTGGATGGACCGTTGTGGGCGGAGATGGTTCGGAACCGCGGCTTTGAGGAGCCGCCGAACGAGATTGGTCTGCCGCGCTTCTGGGAGAGAGAGCCGGATGATCGGAACCATGATCCCTCGCTGCACCTCGCGTGGGATGAGTCGGTCTGGTACCCGGAAGACCGCAGCTTCACCGGAGAACGATCCGGTCACTCGCTTCGCATGGATATCTCGAAGAACCAATGGGAGGTGAGCCAGCGGCGCGGTGTGAGCCAGGGAAAGATGCCGGTGCGTAAGGGGGTGCCGTACCGCGGGTACGTGTGGGTGAACAGCAGCCAGTTCGACGGCTTTGTGACGGTCGCGCTCGAACAGGATCGTACTGATGGCGAGACGTATGCGTCTGCCAAGCTGCCGCTGAAGGGTGAAGGATGGGCAAAGTACGAGTTCACGCTGACGCCGACCAGTACCGATCCGCTGGCGAAGCTGAGTGTGCTGTTTCACGGAACGGGGCGTGTGTGGCTCGACGAAGTTTCGCTGCTGCCTGGGGATGCGGTGGAAGGTGCGCGGGTTGATGTGTTCGCGAAGATCAAAGAGGTGAAGCCCGCGTTTGTGCGGTGGCCGGGCGGGAATGTGGCGCAGAACTACCATTGGCTGCGCGGCGTGGGCCCACGCGATCAGCGAGAGAGCTGGAAGAACACGGCGTGGTGGAACGAGACGGAGTCAAGCGACTACGGGACGGACGAGTTTCTTCGCTTCTGTAAGGCGGTAGGCACGGAGCCCTCGATCACGGTGAACGTGGAGGGCGATGGCGGGACGGCGGACGAGGCGGCGGCGTGGGTGGAATATGCCAATGGGCCGGAGACATCAAAGTACGGCGCGATGCGCGCGGCGAATGGGCATCCCGAGCCGTACGGAGTGAAGTATTGGGAGGTGGGGAACGAGGTTTTTGGCAAGTGGGAGATCGGACACACGGACGCGGCGGAGTACGCGCGCAACTTCAATCGCTATGCGGCGGCGATGAAGAAGGTGGATCCCAGCATCAAGTTGATTGCCGTTGGAGATGACCTGGCGTGGAATCGGACGGTGCTCGAGATTGCAGGGAAGGGGATCGATCTGCTCGCGATCCATCACTACTACGGCGAGAAGGAGATGCATGGCGATCCGGCTAATCTGCTGGCGCATCCGCTTTCTTACGCGGCTTTTTACGAGAAGATGCAGGAGATGGTGCAGCAGGTGGTACCGGATCATCCGGTTCAGCTGACGATCAATGAATGGAACACGGCGCTGCCGGTGCCGGCGCAACACACGATGCGGTCTGCGCTGTATGCGGGACGCATGATGAATGACTTTGAACGGCACGGCGGTGTGATTGGATCGACGGCGGTCTCCGACCTGGTGAATGGCTGGTCTGGCGGCATTATTCAGGCGAGCCGGGAGGACCTGTTTGTGACGCCGACGTACCTGGTCAGCCGGCTTTACCGCGATCACCTGGGGACGGAGCGGCTCGCGGCGCAGGTGCAGGGTCCGACGTTCGACACGACGCTTGAAGGCAAGAACGTTCCCGCGCTCGATGTGGTGGTGACTCGATCGCAGGATGGGAAGGAGATCTTTGTGAAGGCTGTGAATGTGCAGCTGGATCGAGGTATGGTGGTGGCGCTGAAGATCAAAGGCGCGAAGATTGCACCAGCGGCGGAGATGGAGAGTGTGACGGCTGCGTCGCCTGATGTGGCGAATACGTTTCGAACGCCGGAGGCGGTGTCTGCGCGGACGGCGAAGGTGAAGCTGGGAAGTGATGGGACGGTGCTGCTGCCGGGTGACTCCGTCTCTGTGTTGACGCTGCATGTGGTTCCGTGAGTTGTGGCTGGGAGAGAAGAATGAAGGCAAGTCGACGAGAGTTTCTGCAGGCTGGAACAGCCGCGACCGCTGGGCTGATGCTGCCGTCAACGCTGGCCGCGACGCCGCAATCGGCGGCGCAGTCGGGACGTCCGAACATCATCCTGATCCTGGTGGACGATATGGGGTTCTCCGACATTGGACCGTACGGATCGGAGATTGCGACGCCGAATCTGGATAAGCTGGCGAAGGGAGGGGTGCGCTTCAGCCAGTTCTATAACAACCCGCGCTGCTGCCCGTCGCGGGCTTCGTTGATGACCGGGGTGTACTCGCAGCAGGCGGGCATGGGGCTGATGACGTCGGACTATGGCCGATATCCGTTCCCGGGGTATCGCGGGGATCTGAGCGAAGACTGCGTGACCGTTGCCGAGGCGCTGCGCGGTGGGGGTTATCGTACGGCGCTTGCGGGGAAGTGGCATCTGACGCCGCCGTTGAAGGACTTCAGCAAGAAGAACTGGCCGCTGCAGCGAGGGTTTGAGAAGTTCTTCGGTACGCTCGAAGGTGCAGGAAGCTACTTCGATCCGGTGACGTTGACACGGGACAACGAGCCGATTGCGGCGGGTGAGGGGTTCTACTACACGGATGAGATCGCGGCCCATGCGGCAGGGTTTGTGGAGGAGTTTGCGCGCGGGGATCAGCCGTTCTTTCTGTACACGGCGTTTACCGCGCCGCACTGGCCGCTGCAAGCGCATGAAGAGGACATTGCGAAGTACAAGGACACGTATCGCGAGGGATGGGATGCGCTGCGACGGAGCCGGCATGCGCGGCAGATTCGCTCAGGTCTGGTGGAGGAGCGATGGGGTTTGACGGATCGTGATCCGCGCGTGCCGGCGTGGGAGGTGGCCTCGTACAAGGACTGGGAGATGCGGCGGATGGCCGTGTATGCGGCGATGATCGAGCGGATGGATCGCGGGGTAGGGACGATTATGAACAAGGTGGATGAGCTTGGGATCGCCGACAACACCCTGATCATGTTTCTGTCGGACAACGGCGGCAACTTCGAGGAGATGAACGACCCCGGGCCGACGGTTCCGCGGGAAGACTGGCTGCCGTACAAGACGCATGATGGACGGCCGGTGAATCGCGGGAACAAGCCGGACGTGAGTCCTGGGCCGGAGGACACGTACCAGAGCATCGGGATTCCGTGGGGCAACTGCGCCAATACGCCGTTCCAGCTCTACAAGCACTTCGCGCACGAAGGCGGGATCAGCACGCCGTTCATTCCGCGCTGGCCGAAGGGGATCAAGCAGACAGATGGGCTGACGCATCAGCTTGGGCATGAGACAGACATCCTGCCCACGTGTCTCGATCTAGCGAAGGTTGCGTATCCGGCGAAGGCAAAGTCTGGGAACGCGCCACCGGCGCTTGCGGGTACGAGTCTGCGGCCGATCTTTGAGGGCAAGACGCGTACGGATCGTGGCCCGATGTTCTGGGAGCACGAAGGGAATGCGGCGATGCGCGATGGAAAGTGGAAGCTGGTCTCACGCTTTCCGGATGCGTGGGAGCTGCACGATATGGAAGCGGATCGCACGGAGCTGCACAATGTGGCGGAGGTGTACCCGGCGAAGGTAAAGGAGATGGCCGCGACGTACACGGCGTGGGCCACACGCGTGGGAGTGCAGCCGTGGCCGATGCCGCAGACACCCAAGGGCGAACAGGATGGCGCGATGACAGCGCCGCCGTACCTCCGGCACGATCGTCCGTAGTTGCGGCTTGGGGTTGCTAGAAAGTGGCGAGCCAGCCGCCGTCGACGAAGACGACCTGGCCCGTCATGAAGCTGGCCGCAGGGCTGGCGAGGAAGACGACAGGCCATGCGATGTCGGCTGGCGTTCCCCAACGCCCGAGGGGACACCGTCCTCTGACCCAGCTATCGAAGGCGGGATCTGCGATGAGGGACTTGTTGAGATCGGTGTCGATGTAGCCGGGGGCAATGGCGTTGACGAGGATTCCGTGGCTCGCCCATTCGACAGCAAGCACTTTCGTGAGCTGGCCTACGGCTCCTTTTGAAGCCGTGTAGGGCGAGGTTCCGGGTCGTGCGGCTGCAGTCATCAGCGAGGCGATATTGATGATCCTGCCGGGCTGTCCTTCGGCGATGAGACGTCTCGCGAAGGTACGGCTGAGCTCGAAGATCGCGGTCGCGTTCAGGGTCATGACATCGTTCCAGTCGTCGAGCGAGAGATCGATGGCAGGACCGCGCCGCGAGATGCCTGCGGAGTTGACCAGGATGTCAGGCGTGCCGGTGGTGATGACGAGCTCGGCGAACCAGGTTGCGATGCCAGCTGTTTGCGACAGATCGAAGGGCGCGACGTGGACCTTGCCGTTGAACTGGCGGAGGTCGCTGGCGGCGATCTCGAGCTCCTGTTCGTCGCGACCGACGAGGATGACGTTGGCTCCCGATTGCGCCAGCGCGCGAGCGGCACCGAGACCGATGCCGCGGGTCGCGCCGGTGATCAACGCGAGCCTTCCCTCGACGTTGAAGGGGTTCATTGCGCCGCCCAGGACGGCACGATGAGCACCTTGCAGACATCGCCCGAGCGGAACTGCTCGAAGGCGAGTGTTACATCCTGAAGCGAGAAGACGTGCGAGACGATGGGTGCGAGGGGAAGCTGCATGGCGAGCTCCACGGCCTCCTGAAAGTCTTTGCGCTCGTACACCCGTGACCCGAGAAGCTCAATCTCCTTGAAGTTGATGGCCTGAATGTCGACCTCAACGGGCTTCTTGAAGACACTGAGGTTGACGATGACGCCGCGGGAACGGACCAGAGCGGTCATCTCGCGCGCCGACGAGGGGTGGCCGGCGCATTCGAAGAGCACGTCCGCGCCGTTCGAATCGGTGAGCTGCATGACGAGAGAGCGTAGATCCTCGCCGGCTTTGACGGCGTGAAGGCCGAGGGATTCGGCGAGCTTGAGTCGCGCTGGCAGAATATCGCTGATCAGAACGTTGGGGATGCCCTTGTGTTTTGCGACCAAGGCAGTCAGAAGGCCGATGGGGCCGGCGCCCAGGATGACGGCGACGCTCACGTTCTTCAGGCTTGTTCGCGCGACACCGTGAACTGCGACGGCAAGCGGTTCGATTAAAGCGCCGATCTGGGCTGGCATAGCTTCGGGAAGCTTGATCAGAGAGGCGACCGGGAGCTTGACAAACTCCGCCATGCCGCCGTCGACATCGAAGCCGAAGAGCCGAAGCTGACGGCAGACGTGAGAGTTACCATGCGTGCACGCATAGCAGACTCCGCAGGTGATGAGCGGATAGACGGTGACGCGATCGCCGATGGCAAGCGAGGTGGACGAGGTCTTCATCTGCTCGATGCGGCCGGAGAGTTCATGGCCCACTGTGAGAGGCGCCTTCGCGCGGGGGTGAGTGCCGGCGATGATGTTGATGTCCGAGCCGCAGAAGCCGCAGGCCTCCACGCGCACGAGCGCCTCGTCGTCATTGATGACCGGAAGGTGAACCTCCTCCGCCTCGATGCGATCCGGACCTAGATATTGGGCAGCAAGCATGGTAGCCATCGGATCTCCTACTGAGCTGTGTAACCACCGTCCATCATGAGGACAGCGCCGGTGAAGAAGCTGGCCATATCGGTCGCCATGTAGGCGTAGAAGCTGGCGACTTCTTCCACGTTGGCGATGCGGCCGATGGGATGAGCGTTCTTGAGCATGGCCCAATAAGCGTCCGGGTCGCCGGAGGCCTCCGCCGATTTGTGCACGATCGGCGTATCCACGGTACCGCAGGCGATGGTGTTCACGCGGATGCCATGCTTTGCGTACTCGATGGCCATCTGGCGGGTCATCTGATGGAGCGCACCCTTGGATGGGGCGTAGGCGCCCTGGGTGGGGATGCCGGCTTCGCCGGAGATGGATCCGCTGATAAGGATGAGGCCGCCACCCTGCTTCATCATGACGGGGATCACGTGGCGCGCCGACCAGTAGAGGCTCTTCACGTTTGCGTTCATCACAGTGTCCCACTCTTCGGGCGTATGCAGATGAAGGGCTTTGACGATGCTGAGCGCGGCGTTGCTCAGAAAGATGTCGAGCCGGCCGAAGTGGTCGAGGGCGGCCCTGGTGAGGTCGATCGAGGTCTGCTCTTCGGCGACGTCCCCGCGAACGATGACCAGTTTGTCCCCGTAGAGCCGCTGCGCTTCCTGAAGTTCTTCTGGAACCTCTGGCCGGCGAAACACGGCGATGACGCCCTTGGCGCCGCAGTCAAGATAGGCGCGCGTGATCGCTAGACCCATTCCGGATGAGGCACCCGTAACGACAGCTACTTTCCCTGCGAGGGAGATCTCCATCTATCCACCATTTCTTTCCAGTAACGAAGCTGGACCCAAGTTATTGCTGGCGATACAGCCATGGTTCGTAGTACTTCAGTTGGACAAAGGCGGCCTCGGATCCGATGAGATCCAGGGCCACCCGTAGCATCTCAGGAGAACCGACGTTGTTGACCATCATGTCGTAGTGGCACGGGATCACCACGCGCGGTCGAAGCGCGTTCGCGATGGCCGCCGCCTGGGTCGGCGCCAGATTATGGAAGCCGCCATTCATGCAGATGGCGCAGACGTCAACGTCTTTCGGGAGCAGGGAGGCGAGTCTCTCGGCGTAGGCGGTGTCTCCGGAGTTGTAGAAGCGGATACCGTTCGGAAACTCGAGGAGGATCCCGACGTGATTCAGATCTGTGTCGTCGGTGGGGAGGGCAAAGGTCCCCCGAACTGTTGTTCCATCGCCCAGCTCGATCGCCTCACCGGGATGTAGCAGGCGACATGAGTCTGCCGGCACGCCGCACTCGCGATAGACGCGCATCGAGTCAAAGGGACCGAGGAAGAGAGTCGTGGCGTTCTTTGTCAGCCGGCGGATCGTCTCGGGGTCGGCGTGGTCGTCATGCGAGTGCGTGGTGAGGAAGATGTCGACGTCGAGATCTTCGGGTTCGATAAAGATCGGAAGCTGACGGTCAAGCCGGAACGGCAGGTGCGCGAACGAGATAGCGCAGCTGTTCGTGAGGTAGAGATCGATCCCGATGAGTGAGCCGGTGGGCGTCTTGAGCAGGAAGCCGTTCTGGCCGAGGTACCAGACGGCAAGGGAGTCGGCTGGGACGCGGAGCTGCCGGATGCGGCGCATGTACTCGCGGCTTTCGAGTAGCTGAGGGACGACCAGCTGAATGGGGACACTTCGTGCGTACGGATCATTCTTCGTAAAGACGTAGGCCTCATCATCGATAAGTTGAGTTGTAGCAACGGGATGCATAAGCGGCTCCGGCACGATGTGAATTATAGATTATCTTTTCAAATCTGAGAAGATCCACTCTCTTTTCTGCGATGTTGATACGCGCATCCGGCTCCTCAATCCTGCATCTCTTCGGATGTGCTCGCACGAGCCCGGCTCAGGGACCCTGCTCGTTCGGTCGCCAGACGCAGCTTAGCCCGGGAAAGCGTGAGACCTCGCATGTCGCCGTACGGTAGGAGATGCTTGTGTGGTTCGTTCTACTGAAGCGAGATGGAGGGCTCTGGGTGACCTCTTTTTTGTCTGTTTCTGGTGCGATAGAGTAAGGAAAGCAAGGAGAGCGCGGGAATGATCTTGACGTCATCCAGAAGACCGGCCGGACATATATCTGTTCAGACTGCGCCTCAGGCGGCCGCCCAGGCGATCCGGGAGGCGATTATCTCCGGTGAGCTGAAAGGCGGCGACCGAGTTCTTGAGCAGAAGTGGTCCTCGCGGCTCGGCATCGGACAGCCTACTTTGCGCGAGGCGCTTCGTGAGTTGGAACATCAAGGACTGCTCAGGAAGGTTCCTCAGCGTGGCACCTACGTCGCTGAGTTGAGTTCGGACGACTACCGGCGCATCCTCGAGGTTCGCATCCCTCTGGAGGCGGTTGCGATTGGAAGGGCCGCGAAGAACCTGACGGCTGAGTCTGAGAAGGAACTCACCGATCTGGTGATGACGATGGCTGGAACCGGCAGCGGCATCGATGTGAAGAGCTTTCACGATTGTGATGTGTCGTTCCACCGGAAGATCTGGGAGCTGGCGGGAAATGATTATCTGCAGGATTTTCTGGAGATCATCAGTTTCCGGCTGTTTGTGTTCTCTGTGGTTGGGCGGTGGCCTGACGCACCGAATGCTATGACGGAGCGGATTGCTGCCGTACAGCAACATGTTGGCATTCTTGAAGGCATCCGGACGGGGAACTCGCAGACCGCACGAGCTGCCTTTGTGAAGCACACCGTTCAGTATTGGAATCTGCAGTACGGTCTCGATCTGAACGAAGACGACATGCTGGTCGAGGCTGTCGCGCAGGAGAGCGTCTCTCGGTAAGGATCAGGCAGGCGGCAGGGCGTCGAGCGCGGTGCCGGTCTTTTCGTAGAGGGCGCGAATCTCGACGGATTGCTTGCGGAGCCCATCGATGATGTGAGCGGGAGCTTTGGCCATGAACGTCTCATTGTTCAGTTGACGCTCGGCCGCCGCGAGGCCTTTTTCGTATTTGGCCAGATCTTTAGTGAGGCGCTCGCGTTCCGCGGGAACGTCGATCTGCCGTTCGTACAGGACCGCGACGTCAAAGGCGGATGTGCTGCGGGCGTTGGCTCCTGTGGGTAGTGTGGCTGCGAGTTCGACGGCGGAGACGCGAGCCAGGCGCGCGAGCATGTCCGCGTTGGCGTCGACGAGAGCGAGGGTGCGATTGTTGCCGTGAATCTGGATCGGCGCTGCTTCCTTCTCGGGAATGCCGAGCTCTTTGCGAATGCCGCGGACTGTCACGACGAGCTCCTGCAAGGTTGTTATAGCGGCTTCGGCGGCGGAGTCTGAAGGGAGATCGCTGGCCTGCGGAAAGCGGGTGAGGGCGATGGATTTCGCGGGCGGCTGGCCGATGTAGAGCGCATGCCAGATCTCTTCTGTAAGGAAGGGCATGAAGGGGCTAAGCAGGCGGAGTGAGGTCTCGAAGACGCCGGAGAGGGTGGCGAGTGAGATAGCTGTCTGCTCGTTGCGGACGTGGGTGGATTGCTCGGCGGCAGGATCGCCGAAGTCGAGCCGGAGCTTGACGAGCTCGAGGTACCAATCGCAGAGCTCGCCCCAGAAGAACTGGTAGACGGCGCTCGCGGCCTCATCGAAGCGATAAGCGGCGAGGGCGCGATCTGCTTCGGCGCAGACGGCGGAGAGGCGGGAGACGATCCAGCGTGATTCGAGCGGAGTGGCATCCGGGAGAGACGCGAAGGCGGTTGGATCGGAGCCGAGCGATACCGTGTAGCCAGCCGCTTCGGCACGATCGAGCTGCAGAAAGAGGAAGCGGGCAGCGTTCCAGATTTTATTGGCGAAGGCGCGGTTGCCTTCGGTTCGAGCCTCGGAGAAGGCGATGTCGGTACCGGGTGAGGCCATGCTGGCGAGAGTGAAACGGACCGCATCTGTGCCGAATCGCGTTACGATTTCGATGGGGTCGATGACGTTGCCTTTGGTCTTGGACATCTTCTGGCGATCGGCGTCGCGGACGAGGGCGTGAAAGCAGACTTCACGGAAGGGCACGGCGTCGGCGAGTGTGCGTGCGGAGCCGTCGGGCATGGGGATGTCGAGCATGAAGTGGGTGCCGAACATGATCATGCGGGCGACCCAAAAGAAGATGATGTCGGAGCCGGTGACGAGGAGCTGGGTGGGGTAGAAGGCCTGGAGGTCGGAATTGTTTCGATCGACCGCGGGGTCGCCGGTCCAGCCGAAGACGGAGAAGGGGAGAAGGCCGGAGGAGAACCAGGTGTCAAGGACGTCGGTCTCCTGGCGGATGTCAGTGATGCCGCAGCCAGGGCAGGCGGGCCGGGTGTCGCGGGTGACGATGAGCCGGTCGCAGGCGTCGCAGAACCAGGCGGGGATGCGATGGCCCCACCAGAGCTGGCGGGAGATGCACCAGTCGTGGATGTTGCCCATCCACTCGTCCCAGGTGCGCTTGTAGTTATCCGGGGTGAAGCGGATGTGGCCTTCGTCGACGGCTTGAATGGCCTTGTCAGCGAGCGGCTGGATCTTGAGGAACCATTGCTTCGAGAGGCGCGGCTCAATGATGACGCCGGAGCGCTGGCTGGTGGCGATGGCGAGGGTGTGGTCCTTCACCTCAACAAGCAGGCCTGCGGCCTCGAGATCTTTGACGATCTGCTCGCGGGCGGCGAAGCGATCGAGGCCGTGATAGGGCGAGCCGGGGAGGTCGATGCGGGCGGTCTCGTCCATGATGGTGAGGCGCGGAAGCGAGTGGCGCTCGCCGATGGCGAAGTCGTTCGGGTCGTGCGCGGGGGTGACCTTGACGGCGCCGGTGCCGAACTCGGGCCTGGCCCACTCGTCGGCGAGGATGGGGATCTGACGATTTGTAAACGGAAGGGTTACAAGTTTGCCGAGGAGTCTAGTGTAGCGTGCGTCGGCAGGGTTGACGACGACGGCGGTGTCGCCCAGGAGGGTTTCGGGGCGGGTTGTGGCGATGACGATCGAGTCAGTGCCGTCGGGGAGCGGGCCGTCGAGCAGGCGATAGCGGATGGAGTAGAGCTTGCCGAGGCGATCCTCATGGTTGACCTCGAGATCGGAGACGGCGGTGCGCTGATCGGGGTCCCAGTTGACGATGCGCTCGCCGCGATAGATGAGGCCCTGCTCGTAAAGGCGCACGAAGGCTTCCTTGACGGCGACTGAGAGGCGGTCGTCCATGGTGAAGTATTCGCGGGACCAATCGACCGAGGCGCCGAGGCGCTTCATCTGATCGAGGATGGCATTGCCGTAGGTGGTCTTCCACTGCCAGACGCGTTCTGTGAAGATCTCACGGCCGACTTGTTCGCGGGTGGTGCCTTCGCCGATGAGCTGGCGCTCGACCATGAGCTGGGTGGCGATGCCGGCGTGGTCGGTGCCAGGAACCCAGAGCGAGATCTCGCCGCGCATGCGATGCCAGCGGGCGAGGATGTCCATCTCGGTCTGGTTGAGCATGTGGCCCATGTGCAGACGGCCGGTGACGTTGGGCGGCGGCAGAAGCTGGGTGAACTTCCTAGCGCTGACCTGCGTACCGGACTGGATACTAGATGGAGTGGGCACGTCGAAGAGCTTCTCGGCGACCCAGAACCGGGCCCAGCGTTGTTCGATGTCTGCAGGTTCGTAGGCTTTAGGCAGGTCTCGGCTCATGGCATTTAAGCGTAGCATTTGGGTCTTCCCGGCTACCCATTTTCCCGGAGCATCGTCAAGCGAAGAAAGTTATTGGGCCAGAATTCATCATGAGAGCAGGAGGCGACGAATGCAGGCCTATGGGATGAGGGGACGTGGCTGGAAGCTCGCAGCGCTTCTGGCGACGGTGTGCGTCGCGCTGCCGCTGAAGGTGTATGCACGACATGGTGGTGATGGGGAGAGCCGCGTTTCGATCTTTTCGTCCGTCACTGTGTCCGAGGACCATCCGGCGGACGACATCGTATGCGCCTTCTGCACCGTGGCGATCGATGGCGACGTAGGCGGCGATGTAGCGGTGATCTTCAGCACTGTTACCGTGGCAGACGGTCGAACCATCTCAGGAGATGTTGCGACGCTCTTCTCGACGCTAGTGGTGGGGGAGGGCGCGCGCATCAACGGTGATCTGGCGACGGCTCTAGGCACGACCACCGTGGCGGAGAGCGCGCATGTGAGCGGCGATAAGCGAGTGCTGGCGAGCGGCCTGGGACTGACGGTGACGCTGGCGCCTTTGCTGATCGTGATCGGTGTGGTGTGGCTGCTAGTGTGGGCTGCACGGCGTGCGTTCGTATAAACACCGATTCAGGGAACCGCATGGACGACCGCCGCGTACTGAGAGGAATGTCCGGATCGTGATGCTGAGCGAAGCTGCGACGGATGGGGGAGAGCGGCTTGCGAACGATGCATCGAACCTTGCGTGCGGGTGCTGTGTTGCTGTTGCTGGGGAGCGCGCTCCTGGCCGGCGCACAGACGAAAGGTGATGAGAGTTCGGCTGTCGCCGTACCGGCTGCTGTCGATCGCGGTTACTTCAATCAGGATCTGTTTGTACCGAAGGGACAGATGGTCCATAACGCCACGTGCCTCTTCTGCTCGGTGCAGGTGGAAGGGGATGTGACGGGCCGGGTGGTGGTGCTGTTCGGAAACCTGAGCGTGAACGGAGAGATCAAAGGCACGACGCTGGTAGTGGGCGGAAATGCGGTGTTTGACGGGCAGGCGCGGGTCTTGCAATCCACTGTGGTTCTGTTCGGCAACCTGGTGTACGAGACCGAAGAGGTGCTGACGGGAAGTGCGTACGTGCTGGGCGGACACTCGTCCAGCTACGCGGCGCGCAGCAGCCTGCGGCGACGGCTGGCGCTGAGTCCGAAGCTTCTGACCACGCTGGCGCTGCTGCTGTTTCTGCTGCTTCTGGTCGCAGCCTATGGAGTTCGGCAACGGCGTGATGTGATCTAAGGCCGATGATGGTCCAAATGACGATGCCGCCCAGCGAGGGGCGGCGTCGTCATCGAGTGTTCGGGTCGCGCTAGAAGGGATTGAGCTTGTCGACGCCCTTCTTCTTCTTGTGCTTGCTGGAGCTCTCGTCGCCCTTGTCGAACTGAGGAGACTTGGTCTTCTTGCCATTGTCGTTCGGAGTCTGTGCGGCTGCTTGTGACGCGCCGGGTTGAATATCGTTCACCTGCTCGGGCGCGTCTGCTGCTTTCTCGGCAGCGGGAAGCGCTGTCGTGTTGATTGGTCCGACAGCGTGTAGACCGTTCGACTCCGCAGGTGCCGGCGAGCCGTTCGCGCCAGGGGTCAGCACTTCAACACCGACAGCATTGCCGGCGCCTGTCGTTGCTGGCGTCGTCGTCGTAACAGAGGTGTCGCTAGGCGCCGAGGTTCCGTCGGAGTTTGGAACGTCCTGAAAGGCGAGCGGAGCGGCGGCCGCGGGTGCCGGCGCAGCGTTATCCGCTGTGGCCTCCGTGCCTGTAGGTGTCTTCGCGGCGGCTGCCGTGATTCCAGGGTGCATCGCTTCGTTGAAGTCGTTGATGATCTGGCGTGTGACATCCGGCGCGAGTGTGGCGCGGGCATCAACGAGCGGCGGATCACCGATGCGAGCGGCGCTGACGACATCCGGCTGATGAAAGACAAGGAGACGGGCGCGATCCTGCAGACGGTACTGCCCGCGGCTGTTCTCAAGCGCCTGGCTGGACTGAGCCTGATCAACCGAGGGGTTAGGGATGGGAACATTCATCGCGGCAAGTCGATCGCGTGCATCCTCCACATGCTGGGAGGCAGAATGGTTTAGGACGACCTCACGATAAGCGTTGGCCGCCTTTTGATCGTAAGTGGTGAGCAGCCTAGCCTTGCCGGCTTCAGGCAGGTTCTGGGTGCGAATATAGGTGGACTGGGCGGCATAGGCATCGCCTAGGCCAATCAGAACGTCATCCATATGGCTGTACTGCGGATACGTGTCGACCACTGTCTGATAGCGCGCGATGGTGGCGGGCCAGTTCTGATGAGTCGCGTAGTAGTCGCCGATCGAGGCTTCGCGGGTGGCGAGGGCCTCCTGCACTTCACGTAGACGCTGCCTGGCCTGCGGAACGAGCTTGGAGTCCGGGTAGTCCGTCAGCATGCGGCGGTACTCTTCTTCGGCGTGGATGGCCTTCGCATGGTCGCGATCGGGCTTGTCCATCTGGCGGAAGTAGATGTCGCCGATCCGCATCTGGGCCTCAGCCGCTTCGGGCGAGTTGGGAAAGAAGACGCGGAAGTCGGAGTACTCGGCCTCAGCCTGGGTGAGGGCGGCGGTTCCGCCTTCCTTGTACCAGGAGTCGGCGATGGCGAGCTTGGCGCGCATTTGATACTGCGAGTCGGGGTAGGTGTTCAGGAGAGTTTGCAGATCGAGCCGGGCGACGTCAAAGTGGCCCTTCTTGGTGGCAATGAGTGCTTTGTCATAGAGCTGACGATCGGGGAGCTTCGAGTCCTGTCCGGCGAGCGGATCCAACTTCTTCTCCTTCAGCGCGGCACGCTTGGTGTCCTTTGACTGAATGACCTTGTCTGCCTTTTTCTCATCCTTGGTCAGCTTCGCCTTGATGCGCTTGGTGTTGTTCTCGGGCGAGTTGGCCAGTGTGGGATCTGTCTGCGGAGAGCCCGAAGGCGCGGAATCAGCAGACGATTGCGTACCTGCGGCCTGTGCCGGTGTGCCGTTGGGCTGGCCGGAAGGAGAGAGGCCGACGGTAGGCGCGGCCTCCTGAGCATGAGCACGCACAGAGGTCGTAAACAGCAGGGCGACGGCGAGACCGGCGACAAGGCTGGCACGGGAACTTGGGAAGAAGGAGCGTTCGATCATCGTTTGCGGTAGACCCCAGATTTCGCCCACGAGCAACGATCGTGGGAATGCCGTAATTCTAGTCCTCCCGCCTGAACTTTGCCCGGCGAAAGGGTTGCCGACGGTGGCTCAGATTGGATTGCCGACCGGCTCGCCGGTTACGAGAACGGCGGCACGAGCGACACGGAGAAACTCACGGGCATTCCCCGCGGCGTCAGCCTCGCCGGCGGAAAAGATGGCGGAGCCGGCGACGAGCATGTCCGCACCGGCTTGGACGACAGAGGCGACGGTGTCGTGAGCGATGCCGCCATCGACTTCGATTCGGAAGTTGAGGCCCATCTCACTACGAAGATCAGCGAGGTGCTCGATCTTCGCGAGAGAGAGAGGAAGGAACTTCTGGCCACCGAAGCCTGGATTCACGCTCATCACGAGGACGTGGTGGACCATGGGCAGAACCTCGATGAGGGTTTCGACTGGCGTGGCCGGGTTGACAACAACTGCTGGCTGCATGCCGTGGTCTGCAATGAGCTGCAATGTCCGGTGCAGATGGCGGCAGGCCTCCTGGTGGACGCCGATCATGTCCGCCCCGGCAGCGGCGAAGTCCGCGATGTAGGCGTCGGGGTTCTCGATCATGAGGTGGCAGTCGAGAGGCAGTTTGGTGACAGGCCGGATGGCTTTGACGACCGGAGGCCCGAAGCTGATGTTCGGGACGAAGTGACCATCCATGACGTCGACGTGGATGATGGTGCCGCCGCCACGCTCGGCTGCGGCGATCTGGTCAGCGAGATGCGCGAAGTCCGCGGCGAGGATGGAGAAGGCGAGATCAATCACGATGAGGGAAGTTTATCAGCGCGTCTGGCCGGTGGGCACGGCTGGACTACCTGTCTGATCCGGTTCGGCAGAAAGAAAGCGAGGCAGGAGACGGAGATTGGATGTATGCTCCTGCTCTGCATGGGCCCTCCTGTTTGCCGGAGCGATTTTGATTCGAGGAGGCGCCTTATGATGGGCCGTCGATGGGTGATTTTGTGCGGGATGAGTGGTTTGGCCCTGCTGATCATGGGCTGCGGGGGCAGCGGGAGCACAAGCAGCGGCGGCGGGACGACGACGGGCTCGGGCGGCGGCAGCGTGGCTGCCGGAAAGAGCGTGTACGTGACGACGGTGCCGGTCGCGTTTGGAACTCAGCCGCCATCAAGCCTTCTGCAGTTTTCTGAAGATGCAACGGGGAGCACGACGCCGGTGTCCACGCTGACCGGGCCGCCAGGGGTTCAGTTTAACAGCGTGGCCGTGGATCAGACGGGAAAGCTCTACGTGGGTGGACAGACATTTGCGACAGGAAACACGGGGATGGATACGGCCGAGGTGCTCGTGTACGCCGCGGGGGCGAGTGGGGCGGCAAAGCCATTGACGACGCTGGTGCTGCCAGGGCTGTTCAACAACCTGCTAGCGGATGTGGAGGTAGATGGAGCGGGAAACATCTATGTGCTGGCAGACGTGGCGATTGGGACAGGGATGGCGGGGAGAGTGTACTCGGGGATTACGGTATTCGCTCCCTCGGCGACAGGGTACGTGATGGCAAGGACGATTGCGGGAGCGTCGACTCAGATCCAGGCGATGAACGAGATGGCGGTGAGTCCGGCCGGAGCGATCTACGTGACGGGAGGGCCGAACGGTCAGGTCCCGGAACCGATTCTGGTCTTCAACCCGGGTGCGACGGGAGACGCGGCTCCGGACGCGGTAATTACAGGGGACATGACACTGCTTGGGAATGTTCGTGGCATGACGCTCGATGCGGCGGGGAACCTGTACGTGACATCGCTGGCGCAGGTTCCAATCCCCGGTGCCCCTTTATCAGGGACGCCGAGCCTTCTGGAGTTTGCGGTGGGAGCCACAGGAAATGTGGCGCCCATGCGTACGATCAGCGGATCCTTGACGACGATGGGAGAGATCGGGGCTGTCCGGGTGGACAGCGTGGGGAATCTTTATATCGTCAATGGGCTTTTTGCCGGGAACGTGCTGAAGTTTGCGGCGGGAGCAACGGGGAATGTTGCGCCTGCGGCGGGGTTTGCGCCGACCACGAACAGTGCGGTGTATGTGAGTGGTCTGGCGGTGCAGTGAGCTAGCTGGCGGGTGACGGCGCGACCTGCTTCTTGCGGCGGCTGCGGAAGGCGGCCGGTTTTTCAAGGCTGGGAACGCTGCGCTCGACACCTTCGCGGCCGGCATGGATGATCTTCGTCTTGATGGTGTTGGCGGCGTCCCGGTCGGTCTCCTGCATGGGTTTGGGGTCGCCGAGAACGGCGCGGGCGGCGCCGCGGAGGATGCGGCGAAGCGGCCACCCGCCGTCGGAAGTAGGCAGGAAGAGCTCGCCTTTGCGCTGTTTCTCCGGGCGGTAGTACCAGCGGCGAAGGAGGGCGAGGTGGTCGGAGAGAAGGGCAAGGTCTGGAGTCGTCGCGGTGGAGGTTTCGGAGGCAGCGTTGAGAACGGCAAGCGTGTGAGCGGCGCGGTTTTCTGGAGAAAGCGTGTGTGTGGGAGGGTCTGCCGGCGCTGCTGGTTGGTCTGGATCGAGTGAGGTGGCGGGATCGGGTGGAAGCGGAACGGCCTGAAGCATGAGCGGCTGGGCAAAGAGGCTGGAGCCGACGGAGGTCTGCTCCTTGACGGCGCGGACGCCGAGGGTTGAGAGGCGTTCAGGGCCGGTGAGGCAGCCGCGCTCGAGGAGGAAGATGGCGGCATCGTCGGCGCGGCCGGGAAGAGCGGCAGCTTGCTGGACGATGACGGCGCGGAGGTCGGGGACCGGGCGAACGAGCGGGTCAGCGAGGGCTGCGGCGGCTTTGACCTTCTCGTACTGCTTGTGGAGGGCGGCGGCGCGCTCGAAGTCCATGTCTTCGGAGGCGGCGTCGCGATCGCGGATGACGGTGACGAGGAGACTTTCGCCATGAGTGCGGAAGAAGGCTTCGACCTGTGCGGCTTCCGCGGCGTATTCGTCCGCGGTGCAGGTCGTGTTGCAGGGGGCGAGGCACTTTTTCATCTCGCCGTAGGCGCAGCCGGGGTGGTCGGGGTGGACGTGGAGGTCCTCATAGCAGCGGCGGAGTTTGAAGAGGTCGAGGGCGGCGTCGCAGTATCGCTCGGCGGCGGCGCGGGAGGGGAAGGGGCCGTAGGTCTGGGCGAGTCCTCGTGCGGTGAGGCGGTTGGAGACGTAGACGCGGGGGTGGGCGTTCTCGATGGCGAAGCGGAGGAAGAAGGGGGTGCGGAGCTTGAGACGGCTGCGGGCGGCGGGCAGGCCGAAGAGGGCGGCGGTGGCGTGGTAGAGGGTCAGGAGCGACTCGAACTCGGAGCCGGTGACCGACCACTCGACGCGGGCGACGCGCTCGCGGAGGTTGAGGCGCCTGGACGGGAGCGGGGTGCCGTCGGGTGCGAGGGCCTGCTCGCGTGAGGGCGGTGGCGTGAGCAGGCGGGCGGCGCGCCGGCGGAGGTTGGCGGTGCGGGTGAGGAAGGGCTGCGATGGCTGGCCATCCGGGGTGTCGTGGCCGAAGAGGGCGAGGACGCCGTCGGCCTCGGGAAGCTGCCGAAGAAGATCGGGAGCCTGCTCGGGGTCGAAGGCCAGGTGGTGATCGAAGTGGAAGGTGGTGGCCACTCCGGAGATTGTAGAGCGGTGGGTGTGTGCTTGGCCGCCTGGTGCGAGTGTCGCCATCTCCAGAAGATCGGCCAGGTGACACGAGAGTTGAGTGCGTTCTTCCGGCTTCGCTAAGCGCCGGCGATCATCATGCCGTCGACGCGGATTGTTGGGGCGGCGGCGGCGCTGCGAAAGACGAGGTCGTTGCCGACGGCGGTGATGTTCTTGTACATGTCCTTGAGGTTGCCGGCGATGGTGATTTCTTCGACGGGGAAGGTGAGCTCGCCGTTTTCGATCCAGACGCCGGCGGCGCCCTGGGAGTAGTCGCCGGTGACGAGGTTGACGCCGAAGCCCATGGTTTCGGTGACGTAGAGGCCGGCGGGGATGTCGGCGAGGATCTGCTCGGGGGTGAGGGTGCCGGGCTCGAGGTAGAAGTTGTGGGCGCCGGTGCCGGGGTTGCCGGCGAGGCCGCGGGAGGCGCTGCCGGTGGACTTCATGCCGAGCTTGCGGGCGGTGTAGGAGTTGGCGATATAGGTTTTGAGGACGCCGTGGTCAACGAGGACGGTGCGGCGGGTGGGCAGGCCTTCGCCGTCGAAGGGCGCGGTGCCGAAGCCGCCGACGCGGAGGCCGTGGTCGTTGAGGACGACGGTGCCGTCGTCGATGAGGGTGATGTTCTCGCCGGCGATCTGCTGGCCGACCATGCCGTTGAGGAAGCTGGCGTTCCGGTAGATGGCGTCGCCGTCGGCGGCCGAGAAGATGGAGCCCATGATGGAGCGGGCGATCTCGGGCGAGAAGACGACGGGAGCCTGCTGGGTTTTGACGCGGCGAGCGCCGAGACGGGCGAGGGTGCGTTTGGCGGCGATGCGGCCGATCTCTTCGGGGTCTTCGAGGGCGTGGGTGGTGCGGGAGCTTGAGTACCAGTAGTTGCGCTGCATGGAGCCGCCCGCCTCCTGCGCGATGGGGGAGCAGGAGAAGCCGCAGTAGCTCTTGGCATAGGAACCGCGGAAGCCGCGCGAGTTCACGAGGACTTTGTGCGAGGTGGCGGTGTCGAAGTCGCCGCCGGCGGAGTTCTGGATGCGGGTATCGACGGCGAGGGCGGCAGCCTCGCAGCGGCGGGCGATCTCGATGCGCTCGGCGGGCGGGAGGTGGTGGACGTCGTCGAAGTAGAGATGGAGGTCGGAGCCGTCGGCGGGCTTGTACTCGCCGAACTCGCTCTCATCGGCGAGGCCGGCGAAGGGGTCTTCGCCGGTGATGGCGGCGAGGTCAAGCGCGGTGCCGACGAGGCGATCGAGCGAATCGGCGGAGAAGTCCGACGAGGAGACCGAGGCGACGCGCTGGCCGCGAAAGACACGCAGGCCGAGGGCGCGGGAGCCGGATTCCTTGAGAGTTTCGACCTCGCCGAGGCGGACGAGCGCGGAGAACTCTTCGCCCTCGTAGACGACGGCTTCAGCGTCGGTGGCGCCGGCGCGGAGGGCTTTGCCGAGGACGGTTTCGGCGAGCTGGAGGCGATCGGTGCTGGTCTCGGTGGGCATGCGATGTATCTCCTGCGGAGGGTACCTCCCCCCCTGGATGTGCGTAAAATCTTCGAAGATAAGAGCTTAGGTCTGGACCACCGGGGGAACGTCTCCCAGCGAACCGGACCGGGTTTACGGTCCCACCTGGTCTTGACGACGGGGCGGGATCCTAGCCGGGGCCACTGGTTAGGATGGACCTAATACCAGTGTAGCGAGTTAACCGAGACAAAAGCGCCACGCCGCACCGGGATCAGCGAGGGTGAGATGAAGCGCGTGCGTGAGGTGGCGTCGAGCGCGGCTGTCTGTCTGCCTGCGCTCGCCATGGGGTATGGCCGCGCACCGTGGGCGCTCTCAGGCGCGGGGAGCCAGCTCAGTTTTCTGCCGCAGCCAGTTCTTCCTTTGCGATGATGTTGCCGGCGTCGAGGGCCAGAGCCTTGCGGTAGGTTTCGATGGCCAGTTGTTTCTCCCCTGATCTCGCGTAGAGCTCTCCGAGGCTGCTGTACGCACGGCTTGAGGGCTGAAGTTGCACCGCCAACCATATGACGCTGATCGCCTCGGGCGCATGATGCTCGCCAAAGAGGCGAAAGGCCCAGGCGGTTATGGTATCGGCGTCGAGCGAGAAGGCGGGTTGCTTGAGACGTGCGGAGGCGTAGAGGTCTGCGACGTGATCGAAACCTCCCTGGCCGACCTCCTTGCGGAAGTCCGCGAAGGTGGAGGGCGGCGGGGCGGCGGCTCTGAGGAGGAGTTCAACACGTGCTTCGGCACCCCGTTCTCATCCGGCGATCGCTTGAGGAAGGCCATTGCCGAGGGATCGTGTTTGAGGTAGGCATCGAGGAACTCGCGCGTGTACTCGATGACCCATGCGTAGCCGGTGGCGCCATCGTGCCGTGTGATGTCGGTCTCCGAGCGATGCGGGAAGTCGGCATTCCAATAGCGTTCGCTCCGCTGCGAGAGGGAGTTGAACTCGGGATGAATGAGGCCGAGCATCTCCACGCTCATGAGGTCGCCGTGCGTCCAGGCGTTGAGAGGGTTGGGGCCGGCAGCTTGTTTAAAGTTGGCTTCGAGCTGAGCCTGCGTTTCCAGCGACCCCCTGCCTTTGAAGAAGAGGAGCGGGATCGTCATCGCTTCAGGATGGACGTCGCCTGCCTGCTGGAGGAGTCCGGGAAAGTACCTCATGCTGCCGTCGAGCTCGACCAGCGCGGTGATGCGAGGGTCTCGCGCGGCGGCAAAGACGTCCGAGAGGCCGCCCCAGCTGAAGCCAATGACGCCGACCGTGGAAGCATCGATGTCGGGCAGGGTTTCGGCCCAGCCGATGAGGAAGGAGATGTCCTGTGCCTGGGCGCTGGCGCCCGCGGTGTCGTGCGTGGACTCGCGATCGACGCCCATGCCCGGGCTGGCGATGACAACGTAGCCATGGCTCGCGAGATGTTCGCAGAGGTCCAAATTCTCCCATGAGAAGGAAGAGAAGCTTGGCGCGTAGACCACGAGAGGGAACCGGCGGGAGACGGGAGCGGCGTCGCGAACGGCCAGGGTCTTCTGGTGCGCGGGATCGGGGACGCCTTCGATGAACCACTCGTCCAATCCCGCAGAGGCCTGTGGTGCGGCGAAGCTGGTTTCGGTGGATCGCAAGGCGAGGTAATCAGCGACGGTGACGTGCTGCTGCGGTGTGGTCTCGGCTGGATACCAGACGAGCGTCTGCAGCGGGCGGCTCCGCTCGCCGCTTGCGGGCTTGCCGAGATCGTCGACCGGCGGGCGAAAGTTTCTGGAGCGGTCGTACTGGTCGACGATGCGGAGCCCTACCGCGAAGGGGCCCGGCTTGCGCTCCAGAGAGAAGGGCTGCCGGGACTGCGCGTGGGCGCACAGGCAGAGGACGACGGCAGAGAGTACGAGAGCTGGCGGGCGCATACGAACTCCACGGTGAGGCGAGGCGTGCGTTGCGGACCGCACTCACGAGGGAGTACGCAGGGGAGACGCTTTCCGTTCGCGCTCCTTGGTCCAGAAAGACGGGAACAGAGAGGAAGCCGAGCGTCGCGAGGAAGGGATGGCCGTGGAGTCACGAGGCGGAGGCGTGCCTGAGTTAGGGCTCGGCGGAGGTCTATCCCGGCCTGTTCTTCCGGGAAGATCGCGTTTGCCTAAAGATGCAGCTATGGCCCAGGTGAACGAGCTTGGAGCCAGACGTCTTTGCTGTGTGATTGCTTGCAGGGGGGCTTGCGGCGAGCCGGTGTTCGGCTGGTACGATGCTGGGCATGAAAAGCATCGCGCCGTTTCTCTGGTTCAATGGCAATGCGGAAGAGGCTGCCGAGCTTTACCTGAGTGTGTTTCCGCATGCGTGGAAGCTGGATGAGGTGCGATCGAAGGGTGTTGGCCCGTGGCCGGTGGGGACGGTGGCGACGATCACGACTGAGCTGGAGGGGCAGGAGATGGTGTTTCTGAACGGCGGGTCCGGCGTACCAGCTGAACCCGCCGTTTTCGTTCTTCGTGAGCTGCGAGACGCAGGAGGACATTGACCGCTACTGGGAGAGATTGCTGGAGGGCGGCAAGGCGATGGCGTGCGGTTGGCTGAAGGACCGCTTTGGCCTGTGCCGGCAGATTGCGCCGCGCCGGATCGGCGAGCTGATCCGGCACCGGAAGGCAATGGAGGCGATGATGGGGATGGTGAAGCTGGACCTGGCCGCACTGGAGACCGCGGCTGGTGAGGGCTGAGGGCGTGCTTACGATTCGCGTCAGTGCGCCTTGTCCGGAAGCGACACGCCCGCAGCTTGGTGTTCTTCCTAGTGGACGGGGGCGGAGGACATGCGGGGTTCGCGGCCGTCGGTGGCTTTGAGGAAGTGGAGGCCGGCGATGCAGTGCTCGGAGTCGGTCTTGAGCTTGTGCTCGATGTGGAGAGCGGGGCCTTCGGTCGAGCGGCGTTTGACGACCTTGACGGCGCCGCCGCAGTTTTTGCAGCGAAACTCGGTGTCGTTGTCTTCGAGTGCCTCGGCGATGGTCTTGACCTTCCAGAACGGCTCATAGCCGCCACCGACACGGACTCGGCGGCGCTTGACTTCGCAATCCAGGAACATCTCGCGTTCAGTAGCCATGGCGTGTTTCTCCCATCCTCGGTTGCCGTACGTGGGCGGAACTTTCCGGTGTGGTGCACGCGAAGGTAATTGCGTTTGATCGGGAACGGTCTCTTTAGTTTACAGGATGGGTCGAGGCTCGGCGCTCACGGCCGTCGGTGGCGCGGCGGAAGGCGAGGCCGGAGGGGCAGAACTCGGCGTCGGCCGGGCGCTTGTGCTCGACGTAGGCGGCGGCACCGGTCTTGCTGGTCTTGCCGAGGATCTTGACTTCGCCGCCGCAGTCTTTGCAGCGGAACTCGGTGTCGGAGTCGGCGAGGGCGTCGACGACTTTTTTGGTCTTCCAGAAGGGCTCGTAGCCGCCGCCTTCTTTGACTCGGCGGCGTTTGACTTCGCACTCGTACATTTTTTCGCGTTCCGCGGTTGCCATTATCGTCCCGTTCCTCCGACCGTCATGCGGTCGAGCTTGACCGTGGGCATGCCGACGCCGACGGGCACGGACTGGCCTGCCTTGCCGCAGGTGCCGATGCCTTCGTCGAGGGCGAGGTCATTGCCGACCATGCTCACGTATTTGAGAGCCTCGGGGCCGTTGCCGACGAGGGTTGCGCCCTTGACCGGGCGGGTGACGACGCCGTCTTCGATGAGGTAGGCCTCGGAGGCGGAGAAGACGAACTTGCCGCTGGTGATGTCGACCTGGCCGCCGCCGAAGTTGACGGCGTAGAGGCCGCGTTTGACGCTCTTGATGATGTCTTCGGGCAGGTCGTCGCCGTTGAGCATGTAGGTGTTGGTCATGCGCGGCATGGTGATCTGCTGATAGCTTTCGCGGCGGCCGCTGCCGGTGGATTTTGTGCCCATGAGGCGGGCGGAGAGCTTGTCGGTGAGATAGCCCTTGAGGATGCCGTTTTCGATGAGGACGTTCTCCTGGGTGGGGGTGCCCTCGTCGTCGACGTTGAGCGAGCCGCGACGATTGGGCATGGTGCCGTTGTCGACCACCGTCACTTTTGTTGACGCGACCTGCTGGCCGATGAGGCCGGTGAAGGCGGAGGTCTTCTTGCGGTTGAAGTCGGCTTCGAGGCCGTGGCCGACGGCTTCATGGAGGAGGACGCCGGGCCAGCCGGGGCCGAGGACGACCTCCATCTCGCCGGCGGGGGCGTCGACGGCTCCGAGCTGCAGCATGGCGGTGCGGGCGGCCTCGCGAGCAAAGTGCTCGGGGGACTTTTCGCCGGAGAAGAAGTCGAGGGCGATGCGGCCGCCGCCGCCGGAGGTGCCGCGGGCGAGGTTGGCGCCATCCTGGGCGATGACGAAGACGTTGAGGCGGGCGAGGGGCTGGGTGTCGGAGGCGAAGGTGCCGTCGGAGGCGGCGACGAGGATGCGGCGGAGCTCGTCCGAGAAGCCGGCGCGGACCTGGGTGATGCGGGTGTCGTAGGCGCGGGCGGCTTTGTCGGCGCGCTGGATGAGCTTGAGCTTTTCACTGATCTCGGCGTCGGCGGTGGCGCCGGCTACGGGGTAGAGCGTGGAGCCCTCGGTGTGCATGAAGCCCTGGGCGAGCTCTTTGGCGGGGCCGGAGGCGATGAGGGCGGCGGTGCGGGCGGCCTTGAGGAGCTTTTCGGACGAGAGGTCGTCGGTGTAGGCGAAGCCGGTGCGCTCGCCGGCGAGGACGCGGATGCCGCAGCCCACGCTGATGCCCTGGCTGGCGGTCTTGACGATGCCTTCATCGACGCCGAGTGAGGTGGAGGTCACCGATTCGAAGTACAGGTCGGCGTACTCGCCGCCGGCGGAGAGCGCTTCGCCGAGGCATTGCTCCATGAGCCGTTCGGAGACGCCCAGCTTTTCGATGAAGTAGCGCTTGTGATCTGGCTGAGGAAGTGGGGCCGAGCCCGGGGCTGTCATCTCTCGATGATAGATGGTTTGGGCAGGCTAGGGATAGCGAAAGCCCGTGAGGAGCCGTTACTGAGGGATGAGCTAGTCCGAGCCGGCAGGATTTTGCGATTGCAGTGACGGCTCGCGGATGAGGTCGTCGACGTCGTTCAGCTTTTCGGTGAGCAGACTGAGCTTGCGGGAGAGGTTCTGGATTTCGGCCTCGGCGCGGCGGTTGACGGCGTAGTCGAGCTCGCCGCGGACGCGATCTTTTTCGTCCTGGCGGTTTTGACTCATCATGATGACGGGCGCCTGGATGGCGGCGAGCATGGAGAGGAAGAGGTTGAGGAGGATGAAGGGGTAGGGATCCCAGGCCTTGCCGCGCAGGATGACGTTGACCGTGGTGTAGAGCGCGAGGACGAGGCCGAAGGTGATGATGAAGACCCAGGAGCCGCCGAAGCGGGCGACGCCGTCGGCGATGCGTTCGCCGCGGGTCTCTTTGGCTTCGATGATCTCGTTGGCGTTGCGGCTGGCGCGAAGGCGGACGAGCTGATGCGAGGCGTGGAGCTGACGGCCGAGGACGGTGAGCATATCCATGCCGGCCATGGGCTTGCGACTGAGGAGGACGACGATGTCGTCGCGGGAGACCTCGATGCAGTGGGTTTCGCGGATGGCGACGGCGGTGGTCTGATGGGCGGTTCGCTCGAGCATGGAGGCGAGGCCGCAGATTTCGCCCTCGAGTGGAGTCTCGAGGATGACCTCCTGCGCGTCTTCGTCGATGATGGAGACCTCGACGGCGCCGGAGCGGATGACGTAGGCGTTGTTGCCGGGATCGCCGATCTTCCACAGGCGCTGGCGGGCGGCGAAGCTGCGGAGCTCCACCTGAGCGGCGAGGACGGTGAGCTCTTCGTCATCGAGCAGGGCAAAGAGCGGGACGTCTTGGAGAACCTCTCGACTGCAGGGCATGGCTGTTCCTCGCGCGGTTGATCAGGGCGCCTGCTGATTGAGGGCCTGTGGTTTTTTATCATTCCAGAACAGCCGGGGGCGAGGCGTGACGGAGGGACGAATCGAGGGGTGACGCCGTGGATGCGCTGGCCGGGAGTGCGGCGACCGTGGATGCGGCGGCGGAGCGGAGATTTCCTAGCGGCCGTGCGAGGGATCGGCCGAGGTGGAGACGTTGAGGTCGAGAAAGAGCGCGGGGAGATCTCCGACGGTGCAGTTGCCGGCGGCGTTGTAGGTGCGCGCGCAGGCGTGGGTGATCTCCGGACGGCGGGGGCTCTGGGCGTACTGCCAGACGAGGGCGTTGGGCGTGCCGCTCTGCGCGAACGCTGGCGGGGTGAGGGTGCAGCCGGTGGAGGGACCGCAGGCATCCTGCGCGACCCAGAGGGCGACGGGGTAGAGGTGCTGCTCGCGGACGTGGGCGGAGATGTCGTCCGCAGTGGTGATGGTGCGCGCGCGGCCGTCGGGGCCGGGGCCGTCGTCAACCGGCTGGCCGCTCGCGTAGACGCCGGCGCGGAAGCCGGAGGTGGCGACGGCTTCGGTCCAGGCGAGCAGATACCCGGCCTGTTCGGGAAGGAGACGGCCGCCTTCTTCCTGGTCGAGGAAGAGGATGGTTCCGGGCGGGAAGTGTTCGCGCCGGGCAGCGGTGACGGCGGCGGCGGCGTCGGAGCGGCCGAGGGACTCGGGGGTGGTGGCGGGGTGGCCGGGTTTCGCTTTCGCCTGGGATTTGAGGTGGGCGTCGAGGCGGCCGTTCCAGAGGACGAGGAAGCCGAAGCCGGCTTGAGCGAGCTCGCTGCGCTTGCCGAGCCAGGAGTTGGTGGCGGCGCCGGGTGGGGTGTTGAGCCAGAAACCGACGAAGCTGAAGTGGCGACGGAGGGCGGGCAGTGCGGCATCTCCGGGGAAGGTGTTGCGATCGAAGCCTACGAAGGATCCTGCCGAGGCGTTGGGGGTGGCGGAGGGAGTCTGGGCGATGCAGGGAGAGGTGAGGAGAAGCGCGGTGCAGAGGGCGGCGGTGAGGCGATTTCGGGAAAGGGGTGCGATGGCTGGGTCGAGGAGACTCATGCGGGAGTTGGATGCGGTGCGGGCGTACGGCCGTTCCAGGGAGGGCGTGCGGCGGTGTGCTACCTTCGGGCTCAAAGGAGGCGATGGCGTATGTCGACGAATGCGATAGGGGCGATGTCTGCGGAGAGTGATCCGCGCTATCCGATCGGGCACTTTCAGGTGCCCGCGGAGATCCTGGCGGACGATCGTCTGCTGGCGATTGCGACGCTGGCGGAGCTGCCGAGTGAGCTGCGCAATGCGGTGCGGGGGTTCGATGGCGCGCAGTTGGAGACGCCGTATCGCGAGGGCGGATGGACGGTGCGGCAGGTGGTGCATCACCTGGCGGACTCGCACATGAACGCGCTGACGCGGGTGAAGCTGGCGCTGACCGAGGAGTGGCCGACGATCAAGCCGTATGACCAGGAGGCGTGGGCGCGGCTGCATGACGCGGCGGGGCCGATTGAGTGGTCGCTGGAGTTGATTGAGAGCCTGCATGCGCGATGGGTGATGCTGCTGCAGTCGCTCTCGGAGGCGCAGTGGAGGCGCGGCTATGAGCATCCGGAGAACGGGCGCGAGACGCTGGACGTGGTGACGCTGCGCTATGCGTGGCACTCGCGACACCATGTGGCGCAGGTGAAGCATCTGCGGCAGCGCGAGGAGTGGTGAGGGCGGCGGGTGTGCCTCGACGGGCGGAGACGGATGCGGATGTGCTGCGGTGCTTTGCAGTGATGCTGGAGCTGCGGCCGGCGCTGCGGCAGGAGGAGTTTGTCGCGGCGATGCGCAGGCAGGAGAGCGAGGGGTACCGGCTGGCGATGCTGGAGGATGAGGGAGCGGTGACGACGGTCGCGGGGTATCGGGTGCAGCACATGCTGGCGACGGGGAAGACGATGTATGTGGATGACCTGGTGACGGCGGGGGCGACGCGATCGCGGGGTCATGGGAGCGTGATGCTGCGATGGCTGATGGAGCTGGCGAGGGCGGAGGGATGCGCGAGCTTCAGCCTGGACTCCGGAACGCAGCGGCAGGAGGCCCATGCGTTTTACTTTCGTGAGCGGATGCGGATCTCGAGCTTTCACTTCTTCCGCAAGTTGTGAGCTCGCTTTTTCTGCGAGCTGTGACCAAAGTGGGATGCGGCGGCATCTCGAGGCTGCGCGGAAGTGCTATGCCCCTGGGCCAGGTGGCTTGCTAGGTTGAAGGCATGGCGGTGCGGATTGCAGAGACGGAGACGGTGGTTCCTGAAGAGATGCGGGAGGCGGTGGCGACGTTTCTGGCGGAGCATCCTGCGAGTGTGCTGCTCGAAGAGGGCGAGGTTCTGTTCGATCTGGCCGAGGCGCGGCATACGGTGGAGTGCGCCCAGGGCAAGGTGGTGCTGCATGTGTGGTCCGAGGAGCGGAACCAGGTGCGGCGGATTGTGTCGGCGGTGCGACGCGGCGAGGTGCTGCGGCTGAAGGCGCAGCGCTTCGGGCAGACGGAGCCGCAGTCGCTGGAGCTGGCGGCGGCGCGCGGGCGGCGGGTGCCGGCGACGCGCGATGGGGTGCGGGGACGGTACCTGCAGGTGCTGAAGCGCGTATTGGCGCGCGCGTTTCCGGAGAGCCCGGTGAGCGAGATGCGGGCGGCGATGGATCTGGAGCACTCGTTCGGACCGGCGTATGTTCGCGGTCTTCAGGTGCAGGGACAGCGGGCCTGGGCGGTGATCGCGGTGGGTGCGGCGGAGTCGCCGGCGATGATTGAGGGCGTTCTGACGATCGGGATTCTGTGGCTGGCGCACTGCCGTGAGAGAGCCGGCGGGCGACGCGTGGTGGAAGGGCTGCGGCTGATTGTGCCGGCCGGAATGGGTGCGAATACGCTGGCGCGAATGGCGTGGCTGGATGCGCGGATTGCGAAGTACGCGCTGTACGAGATGGAGGAGGCGGCGGAGACGCTGGTCGAGCGAGATGTTCGGGATCGCGGCAACCTGCGGACGCGGCTGGTGCGGGCGTCGGATGAGGCCGTGGCGACGCAGCCGGGCGGCCGGTTTGCGGAGGGTATCCCGCGGGTGTTGGCGCTCTTGCCGGAGCCACCGCGATTTCACGTTGCTACGCCCACGGCGGCGCATAGAAAGGAGCATCGCGAGACGGCGGTGGCAGAGGAGTTCGAGATGCGGCTGCGATCGAACGCGGAGCTGGTGTTTCTGCGGCACGGGCTGGAGTTTGCGCGGATCCGGACGGGGTTCCAAGGCGAGAGCTTCAATCGGAAGCTCGAGGTGACGGTGGGCTCGGGCGCGCAGGAGACGCTGCTGACGGACAGCAATGCCGAGGTGCTGCGGGAGATGGTGCATGAGTTATTTGCGCGGCGATCGGCGATGACGGCGCGACGTGGGAGTCTGTCGAGCGAAGTGCCGGAGACACGGGATCCGCTGTTTCGGATGCAGCCGGAGCGATGGCTTGAGAGTCTGCTGCGGGCGGATCTGCCGGCGCTCGACGCACAGCTCGAAGCGGCGCCGGTGTACGTGCAGGTGCCGGCGATTGCGGGTGCGGCGGATCGCGGGATGCTGGACCTGCTGGCGGTGACGACGGAGCATCGGCTGGCGGTGATCGAGGTGAAGGCGGAGGAGGACCTGCACTTCGCGCTGCAGGCGCTGGACTACTGGATTCGTGTGCGCGATCACCATCTGGCGCACGCCGATGCCGCGAGCGGGCTGGGCGATCTGCAGCGGCATGGATACTTTCCGGAGACGCGCCTGGCGGCAGAGGCGCCAGTGCTGTATTTAGTGGCGCCGGCGCTGCGGATTCATCCAGCGACGGAGACGGTGCTGCGGCACATTGATCCGCGGGTGCGATGGAGATTGATTGCTCTCGATGAGCGCTGGCGAACGCGGATACGGCCGGTGTGGCGGAGGCAGAGTGCGGCGGTGCAGCGTGCCGATTAAGAAAGCTCGCCCCGGCGAGATTGCCGGGGCGAGTGAAGCAGAGGAATGTGCTCGAAGACGAACGAAAGGAACTAGCGGCCGTAGACGCTGTATGGGCCGTAGACGCGATGGGTGCGCTCCCAGTCTCTGTGGCGCAGCCACTCCTGTTGACGGGCCCACTCTTCATGGCGTCGCCAGTCGTCGTGGCGAAAGCGATCGTCATAGCGCGGGCCGAAGGCGACGGGGTACGGAGCTCCGAACTGCACGCCGACACCGAAGCCCTGCGCATGAGCTGTTGCCGGAGCGGCGAAGCCGAGGGCTGCTGCGAGTGTGCCAACGGCCAGTGTCTTTGCAAGAACTGATTTCAGCGTGATGTTCATGTCCAACCTCCTGCCTACACAGAAGCAGACACCGGCTCGGCGAGCGGGTTGCGAACAACTTTCCGACGGAAGAGGGTTGTGCGGAGGCGGGGTGTCTGCTCCACTGAGAAGGAATGTGGGCCCACGGTTGAACCGCGGGCTGCGTTCGTTCAGAAGCACGTTTCGCCCTGCACGATGACTCTCTTGCCTCGCATCTCTAGCTGGCCATCGCCCTCACTGACTCGCCGCGCCTTTCTGCAGCGGCTCTCGGCGACTGCGGTGATGCCGAGGGCGGACTGGACGCGGTGGATCGCTGCTTGCCTTGGCGCGGGCCTGGCAGAGGAGGCGGGCGGCGCGACGATGCCTGTGCCGCGCGCGGGTTGGAGCAGCCGGCCGCGGCGCTACGCTCCGGAGAATGGCGCGTTTGCCATTCGGAACGGTCGCGAGGTGTTCAACCGGCCACTGTATGGCGCGGCGAGTGACGCGGCGGATGGCTTTCGTGTGGATGCGGGGGATCTGCCGGAGATCTCGCTCTATCTGCCGGGGCATGGGGGGACGCTGCGATGGGGTGTCAGGCAGGGGGAGGCGTCGAAGTGGCTGTCTGAGATGGCGTCGGTGACGATGCGCTACCGCGCGGGATATCTGCAGTACGAGATCCGAGATGAGGTGCTGCTGGCGCGTGGATCGCTGCTGCTTGAGATGCAGACGGCGGGGGCGGGGCTGCAGGTGATGGTGCGCGGTGAGGGGTTGCCGAAGGAGGCGGAGCTATTCTGGGCGTTTGGGGGTGCGGGTGGAGATCGCCCGAAGAGCAATGGCGATATTGGGTGTGAGGAGAAGCCGGTGAGCGCGCTGTTTGCGTTCCGTCCGGAGGCATGTGCCAAGAACAGTTACGAATTGGGGAAGGCGACGGCGGTGCTGCACTGTCCGGCGGGCCGGGTGCGTCTCAACTTTCCTGAGGAGGCGACGTTACACCAGGCGGCGGCGGAGGCCTGGGATGGAGGCTGGGCGGCTCTGGCGAAGCCTGCGGGCAAGGAGGACGGGCCGAAGGTGCTGGCGGGGTCTCTGCCGCTGGCAACGCGGGCTGAGCTCTACTTCAACCTGCGGGTTCTGCCTGCGAAGGACGGTGGAACCGAGGCTTCTGGACAGGACGCGGCTGCGAGTGCCAAAGAGAGTTTTGCGGCGCGGCGGCGGCAGCTGGAGGCAGCGGCGGCGGTGATCGCTGTTGAGACGCCGGATGTGTACCTTGCCCCGGCGATGGATGCGCTGCTGACCGCGGCAGAAGGACTGTGGAACGCGAACGAGCAGGCGATGATGGCGGGTGGTGTAGCGGAGCGCGTGGCGACGCCGGGCTGGCGCGGGCCGAGTGCGCTCGATGCGATTGGCCGCCATGACCGGATGCGGGCGCATCTTCGGACCTGGCTGGCGAAGCAGAATCAGGAGGCGTTTCCGCCAGGGTTCAATGGCGACGAGGAGATGCGGGCGGCGGCGGATGCGGGAAGTCACCTGACACGGAAGGAGTCGCTGCTGCATACGAATGGGGATCTTGCCGGCGGCCATCAGGATTGGAATCTGGCGTTCTTTGACGCGCTGGTGCGGCACCTGCGATGGACGGGCGACGCGGCGTTTGCGCGCGAGGTGTGGCCGGCGCTGCTGCGGCATATGGATTGGCAGTACCGGCTGTTTCGGCGGGTGTTTCCGAACCCGGATCATGAGGCGCCGCGCGCGCTGCAGGAGCTGCCGCTCTATGAGAGTTATGCGGCTGTTCCTTCGAGCGAGAACCTCGGCTACAACGGCGGCGGCGTGGCGCATGCGACGGCGTACAACTACTTCCTGAACCGGGCGACGGCGACGCTGGCGCGGCTGCTGAACGAGGATCCGGTGCCGTTTGACGAAGAGGCCGCGCTGACGCGGGAGGCGATGCTGCAGCTGCTGTGGGTTCCGGCACGCGGGTGTTTCGCAGAGGCGAAGGATCTCGCGTATCCGCAGGCGGTGTACGCGAATCCGGCGCTGTGGACGATCTCGCGCACGCTCGATGCGGAGCTGCCGACGCCGCGACAGGCATGGCAGATGTGTTCCGAACGACTGGCGATGATGCGGCGGATCTCAGTGGAAGGAGCGGATCTTCCCGCGGGCGGATTTCTGCTGGCGTCGTCGAGCTGGTCGCTTGCGGAGCCGGCGCTGAATCGCATTTCGCTGGCGGAGGACATGCACTTTGCGCTGGCGCTGTGGCAGGCGGGCCTGGCGGATGAGGCGTATGCGCTCGCTCGCGGCAACCTGCTGGACTCGATGTATCAGGGAAGGTGTCCGGGCAACTTCCATGTGACGTCGCAGCTGGATCCGCATGCGGGCGAGACGCAGCGGGATGCGGGCGATGCGATCGGCATTACGGCGCGGGCGCTGGTGGAAGGTTTGTTCGGTGTGCTGCCTGACATGATGCGGGGAACGTTGACGATTCGCCCGGGTTTTCCGGCGGAGTGGAACGAGGCGCGGCTCTCGCACCCGGAGATCGAGATTGCGTGGCGGCGCGATGGGATGCACGAGACGTTTGCGATCCGGAGCCGGCTGCCGAAGCCGGTGGCGTTGACGCTGCTGCTGCCGGCGCGCGCGACGGCGGATCCGATTGTGCTTTCGAACGGCCACGCGTATCCGTTTGCGTTCGATCCGAATGCGACGGGGACGCCGCGGCTGGTGCTGACGAACTTTCCGCCGGCGACGGAGTGGCAGATCGATGTGCGGTGGCGCGGGAGGCCGCCGATGGCGACGCCGGCGCGAGCGACGTACAGGGTGGGAGAGCGGATTACGCTGCCGGCGCCGCTGCTGGCCGGGCAGATCGATGATCCGCAGGGATGCCTGAACGGCGATGTGGCGAATGGCCTGGGGCAGCATGCGGTGTTCGTGCACGTAGTCGAAGAGAAGTGCGGCTACTGGCTGCCGATTCCGCTGGAGATTGTGCCGAGCGCGGTTACCAATTCGGCCATGGTGGTTGCGGAACGGTTCGATCCGGTGGATCTTTCGAAGTTGTTCAAGAGCCTCGTTACGGAGCTGCTGACGCGCTCGTACGCGGCGCCGCGATCGGCGTTCTGCTCGCTGGCGGTCTCGGAGCACCTGCTGGGCGGATGGAGCAGGGAGGACGTCCGGTTCGAGATTGACGATGCGGGGCTGCGCGGCGCGGGAGGAACGCTGAAGACGGCGTTCGGGATTCCATTTGTAACACCCGCAGATCGCGCGCTGGCGAACTGCCGGTTTCTGTCGTTCTGGCAGCAGGATACGCAGGAGATAGAGGTGTCGCTGACGGGGAAGGCGCATACGATGTACCTGCTGATGACGGGGACGACGTTTCCGCTAGCGACCGGGACGGAGCATGGCGCGGTGACGGTGCGGTATGGCGATGGAACGGTGTCGCGGCTCTCGCTGCGGGCACCGGAGACGTGGTGGACGGTGGAACAGGATTATGTAACCGATGACGTTCTCTTTGGGCTGGACGCGACACGGCCGGTGCCGCCGCGGGTGGATCTGCGCTCGGGCAGGACGAGGCTGCTTGAGGCGAAGAGCTTCCGCGGGAAGGGCGGGCCGGTGCCGGGCGGGGCGGCGACGGTGCTGCACCTGCCGTTGCATGCGGACCGTGAGCTGGCTTCGGTGCGGGTGGAGTGTGGGCTGTATGGAATTGTGATGGCGCTGCTAGGGATTACTCTTGGGCGGTAGCAGGTGGGAGAGGGCGAAGCAACGTGCCGCGGGCGACGAGGTATCGCCACACGGCTTGGGCGGCTCTGGTGGTGCGATTCAGGAGGCGGACGACTGTGTGCGCGGCGAGGGCGAGTGGTAGGGGCAGCGTGACGAGGGAGTACAGGAAGAGCCAGAAGCGCCAGTTGCCGCGGAAGACGGGGGTGAGGACGCGGGCGACATCCTCGACATGCATGGCGTCTTCTTTTCCCTTACGCGCGAGCATGATGCTGTCCGGCAGCCAGTAGCGGAGGACGCCGTTCATGAGGGCGCGGGCGAGCTGTGGCTCTGCGGCGAAGTACTGCGTTGCGATGCGATGGAGGCGGACGCCGAAGACCTCGCAGATGCCCCAGCCGCCGGAGTTGAAGTGGCGGTAGCCGAGCAGGCGCTGCCAGACGTAGAGGACGCGGCATCGGGTGTGGAGGAGGGGGAAGATCCAGCCGGTCTGGAGGAGGTTGGTGCCGTTGAGATCGGTGAGCGGCGGGTGCGGAGTGGCGTGGAGGCGATCGCGGTTGATGATGACGACGCTGATGAGGCCGATGAGAGCGTTGACCTTCTCGAGCAGGTAGGCACCGTCGGTGACGACCTCGGCGAAGCGGCCGAGGCGGTCTTCGAGGAGCGAGGCGGAGGGTGATTGCGAGAGGGTTCCGGTGAAGCCGAAGGAGGAGAGATAGACGAGGTCGAAGTCTTCGGTGGCCTCACCTTGTGCGAGGAGCGAGAGCAGGGACGCGATGGCGCCGGGCATGACGAGGTCGTCGTCGCCGAGGACCCAGACGTATTTGCCGGCGGCGAGCGAGAGACAGCGGAGGAAGTTGGCGTCGGCGCCGAGGTTGGTTTCGTTGCGGAGATAGCGGACCGGGAGGCCGCGCTGCTCGAAGCTGGCGACGATGACGGGGGTGCTGTCGGTGGAGTGATTGTCGGAGATGAGGAGCTCGGCGGATGGGCCTGGTGCGGGGACGAGCTGGGGGAGAAGGGTCTCGAGGAGTTCCGCGAGGAAGGGGCCGCGATTGAAGGTGGGGACGCAGATGGAGAGTAGCGGCCTGGAGTCAGGCATGCCACGCGCGCCGATATTTCTGGAAGGTGTAGGTGCCGAAGCCGAGGCCGATGACGACGGTGCCCGCGAGATAGCCGCTGGCGATGCCGAGCGAGCCGAAGTTCGAACCGAGCAGCCACACCATGGGCACAGTGTAGAGGGCTCCAACGATGGAGTTGATCATGAACTTTTCCTGCTTGTGCGCGCGCAGGTACATGGCTTCAGCGGAGACGATGTTGTTGCCGATGGAGCCGGCGAGCAGCATGGCGAAGGGGAGCGGCGCGAGCAGGCGGGCGGCGAGCGGGACGTGATGCGCGGAGAGGACGAGAGCGCCGACGAAGACACAGAGGGCGCCGAGCAGATTGATGACGGTGGACTGGGTGAGCGCGCGGCGGAAGCTGCTGTCGAGCTCGCGGAAGTGACGACGGGCGATGAGCCGGCCGAAGGGGGCGGCCTTGGTGTTCATCCAGGCGATAGCGATGGTGGAGAGGGCTCCGGCGATGTTGAGGCTCATGCCCATGCGGCCGGCCTCGACGGCCCCGGCGTGGGCGAAGAGCACGGGGGTGAAGAGCTGGAAGGTGAAGTAGCCGCAGACCCAAGAGATGGCCATACGCCACTGGAAGGGCCAGATATCCGCGCGCCAGCTGACGCGCTCGTCGGGGTGGATCTTCAGGCGGAGGAGCGTGCGCAGAAGCTTTCGGCGGGTGAAGAGAAAGACGGCCCCGGCGAGGGCCTGGCCGCCGATCATGCAGCCGGGGGCGAAGAGGCCATGGTGCAGGCGAAGGGCGAGCCAAGCGAGGAGCGATCCGGTGACGGCCTGGGTGAGGCGGGCGCGGGCGATCTGCGGGACGTAGCCACAGCCTTCGAGGAAGGAGAAGATGGGATCGATCTGGAAGGTAAAGGTGGTGGCGACGGCGGCGAGGATCCACGGGCCGAGCCAGTGGACGGCCTGCCCGGGCGTGCCGTGGCGCGAGAAGAAGCTGAAGCCGGCGGGCAGAAGGACGGCGAGGAGGACGAGCGCGGCGACGGAGTACCAGCGCACGGCCTTGGCGAGCGTGGAGGCGAGACGCGCCGCATGCACGCGCGGGCCGAGGATCTCGCCGTCGGAACGGAGGGTGAGGTGGGCGGCCTCGTGACTGGCGGTCTGCAGGATGACAACTGAGAAGCCAAGCTCGAAGATGATCTGCAGGTTCACGAGCGGGTAAAAGGTGTAGTAGTAGCCTTGTTCCGCGGGTGACAGAAAGCGGGCAATGAGGGCGAGGGTGACCAACCCGGCGACCGACGACCAGCCGCGTGCCAGCACGGTGAAGACGATAGCGGCGTCAAGGCCGAGCAGGTGAGCGGAGCGGCGGAGGAGGCTGGGTCTATCGCGGGACGCGGATGGAGGTGCCGCTTCCTGCAGCTCTGTTTCGGGAAAGATTTCGGGGGGAGTGATGGTGTCTAAACCCGGCACGCTGGTTGCACTCTGGAGCAACGCTTGGTCATCGGCGGGGCGGGGTATCGGCATTTCGAATCAAGGTTCCGGGAGGGAACGCTTTGAACCAGCCTCCCTGCGAACTGACCCATGGTAGCAGGACGGCTGGTTCAGCTTTCGCACCATGACTATGCATGACACGCTGGCTGCTGCGCCGGCTGTGGAGTTCCGCCGTGCCTGGGGAGCGCTAGATGTGGCAGGAGGTCATGCCACGCTTCTCGAGGTAGCGCTGGTGGTACTCTTCGGCCTTCCAGAAGGTCCGGCCAGACTCGACGATGGTTGCGATGGGCTTGCGGAAGGTTCCGCTTGCATTGAGTTCAGTGATCTTACGGCGCGCCTGGGCTGCCTGGTCATCGGCTTCGGCGAAGATAACGCTGCGGTACTGCGAGCCCCAGTCCGGACCCTGGCGGTTGAGCTGGGTGGGATCGTGGAGGGCGAAGAAGGCGTCGAGCAGGGTCTCGTAGGCCACGCGGCTGGGGTCGAAGGTGACCTGGACAACTTCGGCGTGACCGGTGCGGTCGGTGCAAACTTCCTTGTAGGTTGGGTGGTCGAGGGTTCCGCCCTCATACCCTACCGCGGTGTCGAGTACCCCACTCATTTCAGCAAAGCGTGCTTCCACGCCCCAAAAACATCCTGCTCCAAAGACTGCTTTCTCAGTGGCCACGGTACCTGGTACTCCTTTGCTGCCTATTACTGACCCGTCTTATTGGATGCTGCGACGAAATCGTTTGACTGCGCTGCTCTATGAAACGCGGGAGTATTTTGGCGCACTCGTTTGACTGTGGTCAATGCAGTGCAGCCGCACGCAAGTTGTAGATGCTGCGGCCAAGTATGGCGGGTCATCGCCGGGGTGGAGTCCGCCCGGCTCAGGGGGGTTGGGATCGTTGGTGTCGCGGGGACGCTACCGCGGCTGGCGCGTCCGTACTCTTCGAGACGAGCGTGGCGGGACCGGCTTCTTGAGTTGGGCGGCTTCCGGAAGGGTTCGCTTGCGTTCTACTTTCTTGCCGCGTGCGGCGCGGCCGAGAGCGGTGATCTCGCCCTCGGTGAGCTCGCGGAACTCGCCCGCGGCGACGTCGAGCTGGAGGGCTCCGTAGGCGATGCGGCGGATCTTTTCGACGTGGTGGCCGATCTCTTCGAACATCTTGCGGAGCTGGCGGTTGCGGCCTTCGATGAGCGTGACCTGGAACCACGGATTGTCGCCGCCGCGGACCTGCTCGATCTCGGCGGGGGCGGTGACGACGCGATCCCGGCGGCCGCGCCGGACTTCGTCAAGGCGGCCGCGATCGATCATGACGCCACGGCGGAGCTGATCGATGGACTCGCCGGTGGGCGTGCCCGAGACCTTGACCAGATAGGTCTTCTGCACGCCGGCAGCGGCTTTTGAGAGCGAGTTGGCGAGCTCGCCGTCGTTGGTCATCAGCAGCAGGCCCTCGGAGAGATAGTCGAGGCGGCCGACGGGGTAGAGGCGGGGCAGCTTGAGCTTAGCGCCCTTTGGCTGGGCGAGGAGCTGGACGACGGTGGGGCGCTTCTGCGGGTCGGAGAGCGTTGTGACGTAGCCGCGGGGCTTGTTGACCATGAACCAGCGGGTCTGCTCGGGACCCTGGAGGAGCTTGCCGTCGACACGGATGTGGTCTTTGGCGGGATCGGCTTTGGTGCCGAGCTCGGTAATAGTCTGCCCGTTGACCTGCACGCGGCCCTCGAGGATGATCTCCTCGGCTTTACGGCGGGAGGCGATGCCGGCCTGAGCGAGGATCTTCTGCAGGCGTTCGCTGGCGGGTTGCGGGGAGTCCGGCTGAGCGGATTTGGGCGGAGACGGCATGTCTTGATTATGACGCTTTCGCGGGAGAGCGCCTGCGGTATCGAGATGGTGAAGTAAGAGCACCACCTTTGCAGGCACGCTGACGGCAGATGGAACAGACCCAGGCGAGATGTTTCCGCTGACAGCGGAGATGGTGCGGACTCGAGAGGGTCTGCGCTGAATTTGAGCAAAGGAGGTAGCGGATGGACCTTAAAAGGACCGGGCTACAAGTCCACATACAGATCGAAGAACGATTCGTATGGGCGCTTATAGCCCTCGCAGTTGTCCTTAGTAAGTTGTTCTAAACGCTTTAGCAATCCCGGGGTGGAAGCCACCATCCCGGGTTCTTGTTTAGTTTGCTGGGGAATTTGGGGAAGGTCAAGGGAAAAGGTTAGTCACGGCCGCCGCGGAAGAGGCGGGTGAGGGCGAGAAAGATGTTGAGACCGTCGAGGTAGATGCTGAGGGCAAGCTCGACGGCGGTCTGGCCATCTCCGCCGGAGCGGATGCGCATGAAGTCGACGACAAGCAGAACGCTGAAGATGATCAGCGTGAGGACGGAGTAGACGCCCGGCTGGATGAAGTGGAAGAACATGGACAAAATGCCGACGGCGACCAGACCGAGCAGGGCGGCTGAGGCGATGCCGCCGACACGGCGGTAGTTGAAGGTGGCGAATTGGGCGCCGATGCCGAGCATGCCCATGCCGACAGCGGTGGTCATAGCGGCGTTGAAGATGACGCCAGAGTGGCCGGAGCCGATGAGCATGCGCATCCAGGGGCTGATCTCAAAGCCGAGGACGAAGGTGAGTGCGAGGAAGAGGCTGAGCGACAGGACGGCGTTGGCGCGGGTGGCGCGCACGCCGAAGATGAGGGCAAAGCTGGCGATGACGCAGACCCAGAACATGGGGCCGCTGAAGAACGGCGGAGCGAGATAGACGCCGACCGCGGTGACCAGGAAGCCAAGCGAGGCGATGCCGAGGACGCGGCTGAGGAGGGACGAGGTAGACTGCGCGACGACCTGTCCGCGGGCGTTGATGATGGTGGGGCTGTTCATGGTCGTTCCTGCTTTCGCGTGATCGCAGCGGCGAATGTCGCCTGCCTGAGGCTCTGCGATCTCACCTAGATTAGACGTACAGGCCGAGGGATCGATTCGATACTGAAGACTGGTGGAACATGTCTTTGGACGGCCTTTACACCTTGTTCGTATCGATGGCGGGAGTTCGCTGCAAGCCTTCCGGCGCGGGGCGGAGCGGCTGATCCGGTGAGTACTCGTTATCGCCTTCGGGGGTGGCTACGGTGTCTGGCTCGTTGCTTTCGGAAGAGTCCGGGCTGTCGCGTGGATCGTTGGAGTTGGGGGTCAAGTCCTGGTTCGCCATGCTAGGCATCTCCTCTCTGGCGGTCGGCTGCTTCGTCGTTCTGGATTGCGGCTTCTTCGGCCGAGGTGTCCACGGAGTCGGTCTCTTCGGAGGCAGGTGAGACACCGGAGAGACGGCCGTCGACGGGCATGGCGTCTTCCACGGGAGTGCTGTCGCCATCGGCCTGTGGCTCGGTGGCTTCTGCTTCTTCGCGCAGGTTGGCGTCGGTGATCGCTTCTTCGGACTCGTTGCCTGGGTTCGGCATAGGGATCTCCTCCTGGATGGCGTCGGTTTCGGCGAGCTCGCCGGCCATCTTCTCAAACTCTTCGATGCTTGGCAGCTCGCCGATGTCCTTGAGGCCGAAGCGCAGAAGGAAGTCCTTTGTTGTCTTGTAAAGGATTGGGCGGCCGATTACCTGCTTGCGGCCGGCGGGCACGACGAGCTTGCGGGCCATGAGGCTGCCGAGGACGCCGCCGGAGTCGACGCCGCGGATCTCGGAGACCTCGGGCGCGGTGATGGGCTGCTTGTAGGCGACGACGGCGAGGGTTTCTAGGGCCTGGAGGGTGAGCTTGAGGGGCGGCTTGAGGCTCTTGGCGAAGCCGCGCACCGCGTCGTGGTACTCGGGCTTGGTGGCGAGACGGAAGCCGCTGGCGACTTCGCGGATCTCGAGCCCGCGATCGCCGGTGCTGTAGTCGCGGATGAGCTCGTCGAGCAGGCGGCGGAAGTAGTCGCGGATGGCTCGCTCGCGCTCGCGGGCCTCGCGTGCCAGCTGCTTTTCGTCCTTGGGTTGAGTCTCGGGTTGCGGAGCAGGCTGTGAGGATGCGAGCGGGGCGTCATCGCGTGGAGCGGCGGCGGGGAGCTCTGGCTGCTCGGAGGAGATCTCTGCTTCGCCGGGCTGAGCCTGCGCGACCTGAGAAGGGGGGGTGCCGGACTCTGCGTTTTCGGACGAGGCAGGCTCGCGGCCCTCGGTGCTATCTTCCTCGTCGAGTCGGTTCTGGACCTCGGCCTCGTCGAGCAGCTCCTGGATGTCGAAGACTTCTTCGTTGAGGAGCTCGGGCTCGCTGGGCGGGGGAATGGTGTTGGAGCCGAGTGGGGCGTCGAGGGGCAGGGTGTGCTGCGCGGCGTCGAGGTGGTCGAGCTCGGCCTGGGCTTCGCCGCCGAGCAGGCTGACGAGCTGGCCGAGCGTAACGGGCTCTTCGGCGGCGTAGATGACGGCTTCGATCTTGGCTTTCAGACTCATCGCGTGTTCAGCGGCAACTCCTCTGCGAGGGACTGCAGAGAGATGCGCCTTGAGACTCCTCACTCGTGCTGCTTAAGGTTCGGCCGCTCTCTGCCAGGAATGGGGGATTCCCGGGTGGTCCCGGCTGTGAGAGCGTTTTGCATAAGCATAGCAATCGGGGAGGGTTGAGCGGTGAGGAAGCAGGCGGAGCAGGTCAGAGCGGTAGGGACGCGGCGCGGACTACTGAAACGGGGCCTGCTGGCGGGTGCCGGAGCCGTGCTGGCCTCAAGCCCCGCGGCGCGTGCGTTCGATCTGCCCCGGCCGGGGAAGTTGAAGGACGCGGATAACGGAGTTGAGACGAATGGGCGCGGGGCGCTGCGGGCGCATGCCGAGGCGCGCGGGCTGCTGGTCGGATGTGCCGTCAATACGGAGCTGCTGGAGCAGCAGCCAAGCTACGGTCGGGTGATCGCCGAGCAGTTCAACATGGTGGTGGGGGAGAACTGCATGAAGTGGGCGGCGCTGCGGCCGACGGCGACGACCTTCGACTTCAAGCAGGCGGATGCGCTGATGGCGTTTGCCGCGGACCATCAACTCAAGGTGCGGGGGCACAACCTGTGCTGGCACGAGAACCTGCCAGAGTGGTTTGCCGCGACGGTCACGAGAGAAAATGCGCGGACGATGCTGACGGAGCACATCCACACGGTGGCGGGACGGTACAAGGGCCAGATCCACAGCTGGGATGTGGTGAATGAGGCGATCTGGATCAAGGATGGACGGCCGGATGGGATGCGGGTCTCGCCATGGCTAGAGCTGATTGGCCCGGAGTACGTGGAGATTGCGTTTCGCGCGGCGCGGGAGGCGGATCCGGCGGCGATTCTGACCTACAACGACTATGGGATCGAGTACGACACGCCGGAGGAGATGGCAAAGCGGGCGGCAGTGATGTCGCTGATCGAGCGACTGCAGACTGCGGGCGCGCCGATCCAGGCGGTGGGAATTCAGTCGCATCTGCGGACGGGGGATATTGCGAAGCTGGGCGACGGCATTCACGACTTTGTGAAGAAGCTGCACAAGCGCAAGCTTGACACCTTCGTTACGGAGATTGACGTGAACGACGATGGGCTTTCGGATGAAGACGTGGTGCAGCAGGATCGCGATGTGGCGACGGTGTACCGGCACTACTTGGACGAGCTTTTGAAGGAGCAGTCCGTGAAGGCGGTGCTGACGTGGGGGCTGGCGGATCAGCAGAGCTGGCTGATGGGCGAGAGATGGCGGCCGAAGCATCCAGATCGCGCGCAGCGGCCGCTGCTGCTGAGTGTGAGTGATGGCGCGTACAGCCCGAAGCCGGCGTTCTATGCGGTGCGGTTGGCGATCGACGGGGCGAAGCGGCGATAGGGTCTCGGGCAACGGCAAAGGAGAGGGCCGACGGATCGTGAGATCCCTCGGCCCGGCCACGGTCATGGTTGCGACTTACTTGCTGATCAGGTTGAAGATCCAGAAGAGGCAGCCGGAGAGCAGAGCGGCTGCCGGCAGGGTGAAGACCCAGGCGGCGGCGATGTTGCGGATGGTTTCGAGCTGCAGGCCGCTGTGGTTGGCGGCCATGGTGCCGGCGACGCCGGAGCTGAGGACGTGGGTGGTGGAGACGGGCAGGCCGTAGCCGTCCGCGGCGAGGATGGTGCACATGGCGGTGAGCTCGGCGGAGGCGCCCTGGGCGTAGGTGAGATGGGTCTTGCCGATCTTTTCACCGACGGTGACGACGATGCGCTTCCAGCCGACCATGGTGCCGAGGCCAAGGGCAAGGGCGACGGCCACCTTGACCCAGGACGGGATGAACTTGGTGGATTTATCGAGGAAGCCCTTGTAGTTGGCGATGACCTTGGTGTCGTCGGGGCTCATCTTCGGGCCGGCCTTGCCGAGCAGGCGAAGGGTCTCGCTGGTGAGATACATCTGGTTGCGGACGTTGGCCTGCATGTCCTGCGGGACGTTGCCAAGCGAGCCATAGCTGACAGCCTCGTTGCGGATGTCGGTGACCATCTGCTGGAGGGCGAGCATGACGCCGGGCTCGAACTTCTTGTCGGCGACGAACTTCTCGAGCTCGGGGGCGGCGTCCTGCACGGTGGTGCCGGGCTCGACATAGTTGCCGATGGCGTTGGCGACCTGGGTGGAGACGGCGGCGAAGGTGGTGACGGAGCCGCGGTCGACGGTGTGGTTGAGGGCGTAGGCGGTGGGGACGGTGCCGACGAGGATGAGCATGATGAGGCCCATGCCCTTCTGGCCGTCGTTGGAGCCGTGGGCGAAGCTGACGCCGGTGCAGGTGAGCACGAGCAGGGTGCGGATATAGAACGGTGGAGGCGCGGTACCTTCCGGGGCCTTGTAGAGGCGAGGATCCCTGGCGACGGCCTTGAAGAGAAGAAAGACCAGGGCGGCGCAGACGAAGCCGACGATGGGGGAGATGAGGAGTGCTTTGAAGACCTTGACGACCTGCTCCCAATCGACGCCGGAGAGGCCGGAGCGACCCTGCATGAGCTGGTTGGCGACACCCACTCCCAAGATAGACCCGATCATGGTGTGGGAGCTGGAGGCAGGCAGGCCCTTGTACCAGGTGGCGAGGTTCCAGAGGATGGCGGCGACGAGCAGGGCGAAGACCATCGAGAAGCCGGAGCCTTTGGAGACTTTGAGGATGAGCTCGACGGGAAGGAGCGAGACGATGGCAAAGGCGACGGCGCCCGAGCTGGTGAGGACGCCGATGAAGTTCCACATGCCGGACCAGACCACGGCGATGTGGGGCTCAAGTGAGTGGGTGTAGATGACGGTGGCGACGGCGTTGGCGGTGTCGTGGAAGCCGTTGACGAACTCGAATCCAAGGGCGATCATGAGGGCCAAACCCAACAAAACATAAGGGAAGACGGAGGCCTGATGGACCGAGGAGAGATCGTGCGAGAGCTTGGTGGTGATGTAGATGAGGCCGCCGATGAGCATGACGCCGAAGGCGGCGGCACCGATCTTGCCGGGGCTGGATTTCTGTAGCTTTTCATCGAGGATCGAGGGTGAAACGGGAGCTGTCGTTGCCATGAAATCGGCCGCCTTGTCGGTGATTGTTCGCTGGGAGTCAAGGAGAACGCTACCCATCGATTGCGACACAGGTGTGAATAGACGATGAATCTCTGGCGGGATTGGGGTCGCTCGTTGGGCTAGTGAGAGTGGAGTTGATCCCGTAGCGCGAGGGTGGTGGCGCGGGCGATGGCGGGCCAGGTCATGCTGGGGTCTCCGTTGAAGGTCTGCACCCACAACAACTTACCTTGAACGCCGGAGGGTGCGGTGAGAAGCACACGCAGGCGAGCGAGGTCGACGGTGCCGGGGCCGACCTGGACACCAGCTTCCTGCAGAGGCTCGAGGATGAAGGTGAGATCGGAGGGGGTGTCGCCGGTCGCGGGGATCTTGCCGAGGTGCCTGACGAGATCGGCGAGGGCGGAGTCGCTGGCGTGATTGGCCGGCTGCGAGAGGGAGGTGATGGTTTTCGCCAGACTTAGGGCGTGCTGGAGATCGGCTTTGGAGCAGATGTAGGTGTGCACCTGCAGGGTGCAGCCGGCCATGCGGGCGAGGGCGGGATTGGCGGAGTCCTGCGCGGAGAGGAGGGTCGGGGCTGTGAAGAGGCAGAGCAGGGCAAGGAAGAGTCGCATTAAAGTCTTTCTTTTGTTCTCGTTAGCGCCAGTCGTCGCGGGCCGTGGCCTGGTCTTCGAAGATCCGGTCGAAGTTGTCGGTCTTCTTGATGAGGATGTCGCCGAGGAGGACGGGCTGGTGAAGAAGGACGGCCTGGAGGCGAACTAACTCAAGCATTGCGAGGAACATACAGATGACGGCGCGCTCGGTGTGGGAGTTGTGGAGGAGGCGGCGGAGGCTGACGGGTTTGTCTTCGAGGAGCAGCCGGCGCTTCACGAAGTCGATCATCTGCGCGACGGTGACGGACTCTTCGTCGACGTCGAGGACGGGGCGGGCGCGGAGGCGGGCGAGGATGTCCTGGAAGACGCGGACGAGATCGACGGTGTCGGCGGCGATCTCCTGGTCGATGTCGTTGTTGGTGCTGGGGTTAGGGGATGTGGTCTGGAGATCGCGGATGAAGGCGGGCATGCCGGGGTGGGACCAGGTGGCTTCTTCGATCTGCTGCTTTTGCAACAACATCTGAGCGGCGGACTTGAAGCGTTCGTGCTCGAGCAGGCGCTCGACGAGCTCGCGGCGGGGGTCTTCGGGGTCGGCGCCGAGGAGGTCAGAGGGATCGCGGGGCAGTAAAGTCTTTGATTTGATATGGATAAGGAGCGAGGCCATGTAGATGAACTCGCCGGCGGCGTCGACGTCCTGCTGCTTGAGCTGGTGGGTGTAGTCGAGGAACTGGGCGGTGATGCGGGCGATGGGGATGTCGTAGATGTCTATATTTTGCTTGCGGATCAGGTCGAGCAGGAGATCGAGCGGGCCGTCGTAGACGAGGCCGACGGTCACGGAGAAGGGGGATTGGGAGGCTTCCTCGGGAGAAGGCTTGGCAGCAGGTTTGCGGGTGGCGGTTTGCGGGGGGGTGACGGGAGATTCGAGCGCAAATGGGGCGTTTTCCGTCGAGGTGCGCGGGATTTTGGTGGAGGTTAAGGGGGTTTCCGCGCTGGTTTGGGCCAGGTTGGTTTTGGGAGCTGACGTTGCGCCAACTTCGGGGTTGGTTTCGACGTTCGTTTGGGGGGCGTCTGGGGGCATGGCGGTCTTTGGAGGAGTTTAGATCATGCCCGTGGTCGAGCGCGTGTTCCCGGCGGGTGTGCGGGTTCCTCGTAGAGAAGCCGGTTCTTCGCTGCGCTCAGGATGACAACCAGAAAGCTGCGGCCTGGACAATCAGAAAGCTGCGGCATGGACAGCTAGAAAGCTGCGACCTGTTAGTCGAGGCCCATGACGTGGTGGACTTCGGCGATGGTCTGGTCGGCGCGGGCGCGGGCGCGGGTGGCGCCGTCGCGGAGGATGTCGGGGATGAGGTCGGGTTGGGTGGCGAGCTCGGTTCGGCGCTGCTGGATGGGGGCGATGGCGCGGACGACGGCGTCCGCGAGCCAGCCTTTGCACTCGATGCAGCCGATGCCGGCGGTGGTGCAGCCGATCCAGACCTGCTGCTGCACGTCGGGGGTTGAGAAGACCTTGTGGAGGTCGCCGACTGGGCAGACTTCGGGGTTGCCGGGGTCTTCGCGGCGGACGCGAGCGGGGTCGGTGACCATGACTTTCAATTTGGCGCGGATCTCGGTCTCGGGCTCGGCCAGGGTGAGGGTGTTGCTGTAGCTCTTGGACATTTTGCGGCCGTCGAGGCCGGGAAGTTTGGGCGAGGGGGTGAGGAGCACTTCGGGTTCGGGGAGGATCTCGCGGAGGCTGAAGGGGGAGAGTTTTTTGGTTTGCCGGGCGGCTTCGAGGAGCTGGTGCGGGGTGAAGGTTTCCTGCTGGACGGCCTGGCTTTGGCCGCGGGCGCTGCCGGCGATCTTGCGGGCGCGGGTGTGGATGGCGTCGAGCTCCCAGGGGGCGGCGGTGGGGGAGAGGAGGAACTCGCCGGGGTAGAGCTGGTTGAAGCGGCGGGCGAGCTCGCGGGTGATCTCGACGTGGGCGACCTGGTCGGCGCCGACGGGAACGAAGTGGGGCTGGTAGACGAGGATGTCGGCGGATTGCAGGACGGGGTAGCCGAGGAAGCCGAAGGTGGCGAGGTCCTTCTCTTTGAGCTGCTCCTGCTGATCTTTGTAGGTGGGAACGCGTTCGAGCCAGCCGAGGGGCGTGATCATGCCGAGGAGGGTGTTGAGCTGATCGTGCTGCGGGACGTGCGACTGGCGGAAGAGGACGGTGCGGGCTGGATCGAGGCCGGCGGCGAGGAAGTCAAGCATCATTTCCTGACAGTTCTCGCGAATGAGGGAGGTGTTGGCGTAGCCGGTGGTGAGGGCGTGGAGGTCGGCGATGAAGAAGAAGCAGTCGTAGGCGGGCTGGCCGGTGGCGGGATCTGTTTCGTTCTGGAGGTTGACCCAGTTGTAGAGGGCTCCCATGTAGTTGCCGAGATGGAGGCGGCCGGTGGGGCGCATGCCGGAGAGGACGCGGGGGCGGTCTGGCTTGGAAGATGGGGCGGGCATTTGCTGTGTGTTGATGGTAAATGAGGGTGGTTGGCGCGGCGTGGCTGCCAGGGCGGCCGGACCTTGAGGAAGAAGGTCAGGATGGGCGAAAGCGACACAGTTTGATTTGGTATGGCGAAAGCGGGCTTCGGCATTACGACGTGGCAGGTAACCGCGGCGGGCGTGGAGACGCATCCGACAGCTTGAAGTCTGGTTTCAAGGAGATATCGATGCGGATTGTGATGGGATGTACGGCGTTGTTGAGTGCAGTGATGGCAGTGAGCGCCCTACGGGCGCAGACACCGAGCAGCGCGCCAAACCAGGGCAGCGGCGGCGCAGGAACTGGCGTAACCCCTTCGTCAGCGGCCGGAGCGACGAGCAGCATGGCGGGCGATACGGGCGTCGGCACGGCGGTGATGGGCGACAAGATGTTTGTGAAGAAGGCGATCTCGGGGAACTTTAACGAGATTGACGCCTCCAAGATGGCCCTGCAGAAGAGCCAGAACGATCAGGTAAAGCAGTTTGCGCAGAAGATGATTGACGACCACCAGAAGATGCTGGACGACCTGCATGCGCTGGCCGGGCAGGAGAGCATCAAGTACAAGGACGAGCCAACCAGCGAGGGCAAGAAGATGGCGGCGAAGCTGAACGGGCTAAGCGGCTCGGACTTCGACAAGGCCTACGTGAACGGGATGGTGAAGGACCACAAGGAAGACGTGCGGGACTTCAATGCGGAGATCAACACGGGCAAGGATCAGCCGACGAAGGATGCGGCGCAGAAGAGCCTTCCGGTGATCCAGGATCATCTGCAGATGATTCAGGGCATTCAGAAGTCGATGACATCGTAATCTTCTGATTCCCGCTGGAGAACGAGACGCCCGGAGCCACCCGACTCCGGGCGTTGTTGCGTGTGCCGAGAACGTCGTAGTCCCGGAGCGCATCCGACGAGAGAGTCAATGAGGAGACGCGCGATGCGAATGCAAACGGGACGGGCAATCACGTTGGGGTGGGTTGTTGGAGCGATGGTGGCGGCTGGATCGGGGGTGGCGGCGCAGGTGCCGAATGCGAGTTCCGGGGAAGAGAACCATGCGCTGGGCAAGGTTGAACGGGCCGCCGGAACGCCGGACCAGGTGTTTCTGAAGAAGGCGATCGAGGGTAGTCATGGAGAGCTTGACGCGGCACAGATGGCGCTGAAGAAGAGCCAGAACGATCAGGTCAAACAGTTTGCGCAGAAGATGGTGGATGACCATACGGCGATGCTGAACGATCTGCACCAGGTGGAGCAGGGGCAGACGCTGAAGTACCAAGACACCGCGAGTCCGGCGGCCAAGCGGATGGCGGCGAAGCTGCGTCTGCTGAAGGGTGCGGCCTTTGACAAGGCGTATGTGGACGGCATGGTGAAGGACCATGAGGGCGATGTGCAGGACTTCACGAAGGAAGTGGAGACAGGCAAGAACGACGCGATCAAGGGCGCGGCGGAGAAGTCGCTGCCGACGATCAAAGAGCATCTGCAGATGGTGCAGGGGCTGCAGAAGACGATCGGATAGGGTGTTTGTCTCGGAGAAGAGGGCGCCTGGAGCCGGGAGGGAGCTTCGGGCGTTCTAGTTTAGGGCTTTCTCATCGCGCGGAGTCGCAGGCGTTGTTTAGGTGAGGTGGAGAGCCATGCCCATGGAGTCGGGGGCTACGGGTTTGAAGCCGAACTGGGCGTAGAGGCGGTGGGCTTCGCCGTCGGCGATGAGGGTGACGTGCGCCGTGGCGGGGGCCGTGTGGTGGAGGTGATCGGTGAGGGCGCCGACGATGGCTTTGCCGAGGCCGCGCTTCTGGTGGGCGGGATCGACGGCGATGTCGACGATCTCGAAGAAGAGGCCGCCATCGCCGATGACGCGGCCCATGCCGACGAGTTGCCCGGCGTGGTGGATGGAGGCGGCGAAGAGGGTGTGGGGCAGGCCGCGGGCGGCGGCTTCGGCGGACTTGGCGCTGAGGCCGGCGAGGACACGGAGACGACGGTAGTCGTCGGAGGACGGGATGGTGGTGGTGAGGGTATAGGTGGGTGGGAGCATGGTTGGTATCGGCAGGTCTTCATGAAGCAGCAGAAAGCAAGGAGCTTGCTGTACGGGCTGCCCGAGCGTCACGGTTCAGCTGGTTGCGCGTTCAGGATTGCGCGGATCGCGAGCTGCGGTCAGATACCCTTCATGGCGAAGAATGCGGTGTGGACGAGGATGGCGAGGTCGAAGAAGAAGCCCTTCTGCTCGAGGTAGTAGAGGTCGTACTCAAGGCGCTCGTGGATGGCGAACTTGCGATCGGCGCTGAGCTGCCAGAAGCCGGTCATGCCCTGGGGGACGAGGAGGCGCTGGTGCTCGACGGGGGTGTACTCGCGGACGATGAAGGGCATCTCCGGACGCGGGCCGACGAGGGACATATCACCCATAAGGACGTTGAGCAGCTGCGGCAGCTCGTCGAGGCTGGACTTGCGCAGGAAGCGGCCGGCCGAGGTGACGCGGGGGTCGTACGCCTGGTCGGGCGAGGTGCCGTACTTGGGCGCGGTGACGTACATGCTGCGGAACTTGAGGATGCCGAAGGGGCGGCCTTCCTTGGCGACGCGCTGCTGACTGAAGAAGACAGGGCCGGGCGAGGAGAGCTTGATCCAGATGGCGACGATGGCCCAGATGGGCGCGGTGAACAGAAGCAGGAGAGAGGCGACGACGATGTCGAAGGCTCGCTTGGCGGCGATGTAGAGAAGATCGGGGCGCTCGGAGACCATGTGGGTGGAGATGTGGAGACCGTCAAGGAAGCGGACGTCGGCGGGATGGGTGGCGTCGGCCACGCCTTTGTTGCCGATGAAGGAGATGGGAACGGTGTGGAGTTTGGCGAAGTTGATGAGATCGGCGAGGCGCGCGTCGGAGACGGTGGCTTGCGAGACGTAGAGCTCGGCGACCTTGAGGCGGCGCAGCAGATCTTCCGAGAGGCCCTCGGTGAGGACGGGGGCGGAGTGCCGAAAATGGTAGTCGTGGCTGAAGATCACCTGGTTGGCCTCGACCTCGTTTTCGGTGAGAAAGGCGACGGGGCAGAGGCCCAGATCGGGAGACTTGGTGAGGATGGAGAAGATGCGACGCGCATCTTTGTCGGAGCCGATGATGACGACATTGCGGCGCTGGACGTGGCGGCTCTTCCACTGCACGATGAGCTGCCGGGTGAGGTGCTTCTGCACCAGCAGAAGAACGGTGCAGATGGCCCAGCAGAAGAGCAGCATGAGGCGCGGCACCATGAGGCGATGCAGGTAGATGCTGAGTGTGACGAGAGCGAGGCAGAGGGTGTTGACGCGGAGGATCTCGGCGGTTTCACGGATCTCCAGGAGGCTGTGCGCGTGCTTATACAACTCGCGCTTGTACGCGAAGAAGACAAAGATCAGGACGTACTCGAGGGAGAACTCGAGGACGGAGAGGTAGGAGTGAGCCCAGTTGTAATGGCGAAGCTGAACGTAGGCGAGGACGCCCAAGAGAGCTCCCACCTGAATGGAGATGCCATCGAGCAGGACGGCAACCGCAAAGGTGAGCACGCGCGAGAGTGTGGCGCTGCGAAGTTCCTTGACGTACGGCAGCGAGAAGTACACCTGAGATTGTTCCAGTTGATTCAAGCAGGCCCCTGTCTGGCGAAGCGTATGCGCCGAGTAGAAGTGGGTGTGCTTTCCCTTGAGCGTCGTTGCCGCAGTGCGCAACAGAGCGCGAAGTGAAACCAAGTTGAGCCGAGATGCAGAGGTTCGGAGTGCAATGGATCGGGTGAGGCGGTTAACACATCGGTGGTATGGGCCGGTCAGATTTCCGGGGGTACGTTAGTGCCTGGAGGCTGCACGTCATGGGTGTTTGGATGATGTTCTTGCTGGGCTGCTGGTTAGGGTGCATCGTTGGTTTTCTGGTTGCTGGTCTTACGTCGGCGAGTCGACTGAGTGAAGCTGTATCGCCATCGCATACGACTGCGAACCAGGTAAGTCTATCGAGTGTGCTTGCAGAGGATGTTGCAGGTTTTACCGCACAGTGAACTGCATACGAGGTACACACGCCTATATTGTGCCGGACCTTGGATTGGATTTGACCGCCAGATAAGCGTACAGCGGATGTTTCACGAACTTCAGCTACGTTCTTAAGGCGGACGTGCAAAGAGGTAACATGCAGCGGCTTGCTGGGTACCTTGGTGCGTAACTTTAGTTTACCAGCAACCCTCAAGAACCAGTACGTTAATTCCCTTCACTCTTGAAGCGAAGGTACGGTACACCTTGAATGACTTCCTCGTGAATCTGGAGATACGCCTAGATCGACTTCCGGACGGAGGTAAGTTTTCCAACGGGCCCTGATTTTTCAGGAGTTCTACGTGACGACTGTTTCCGAACTGTCGCGGCTTTCTATACCCGCGGCACCGGTTCCGGCGCACGTAGTCCCCCGTCCCGCGAAGCTGTATCGCCAAGTGGCGCTGCTTGTGCTGGCGTATTGCCTCAGCTTTACCTATCTAAGCAGCGCGCTGCGACTGCAGCATGGGTTCCCGCTCGATGACTCGTATATTCATCAGACGATTGCGCGCAACCTGGCGGAGCATGCGACGCTCGGCTTTGTCACGGGCCAGCGGTCTTCGGGGGCGACGAGCCTGCTCTGGACGATCCTGCAGGCCGCCAATTACCGGGTGCTAGGCGGAATTGACCCGGTCTGGTACAACCTTGCGTTTAGCTACCTGTGCTTTGCGATCATTGGACCTTTGCTGTTCGCGCTGGCGAAGCGGGATGGGCTGTCGCGGCGAATCTGCTGGGTGCTGGCGGGTACGCCTGCCCTGATGGGGAACTTTCTGTGGCTGGGCCTGATTGGGATGGAGCACCTGCTGTTCGTGGTGCTGTCGCTGGCGGCGATCTGCTGGTGGTTTACGCCCGCTCCGGAGAGCCGGTGGACGGCCGTTCTGACGAGCTGCGCGGCGGGTCTGCTGGTGATTACGCGGCCGGAGGCGGCGGTGTTTGCGCCACTGCTGGTGGTTGTCTCGTACGCGGCCAAGGTGCGCCGCAACGGGCGGGATGTGGGACTCCTGCTTGGGTCCTGGGGGCTGATGCTGGGATTGTTCTTCGCCGCAAACCTGTGGACGTCGGGAAGCCTGATGCCGGTGACGCTGAAGGGACGATCGTGGCTGTACTTCCATCGCAGCGGCGGCGCGCACTCGCTGCACTCCATGGTGCGCTTCTGCGGCGCATGGATTCAGCGGCTGCCGCGTCAGTTCAGCGTGCGGTACACACATCAGATGGATTCGGTAAATGACATCCGGGCGGGCGCGGCGATCTTTGGCATCGCGCTGGTGGCGCTGTCGCTGGTGGGCGCGTGGACGTTGCTGAGAAAGCAGCCACTGCGGATCACGATGCTGCTGATCTGGGCGACGCTGCACTTTGGGATCTATCTGTTTACGTTTCCGTCGGGCGGGCATGGGGGGCGGTATCAGCCGCTCACGCTGATGCTGTTCTTCCCGCTGCTGTTTCTGGGGCTGCTCTCTGTGTTTACGAAGGTGTTTCGCACGCGGCGCGTGTGGGTGTTTGCGCTGGTGTGTGCGGTGGTTGCCGGGGCAGGGGCGGCGTCGCTGCGGACGTGGCGGCTGGTGACGCTGGTGGGCATTCGGCACATTAACGACACCCACGGGAAGATTGCGCTCTATATGCGGGATCATGTGCCGGTGACGGCTCGCTTCGCGGCGTTTGATATCGGGCGGGTGAGCTTTGATTGGGGTGGGCAGGTGATCGATCTGGGTGGGTTGGTCGATCCGACGTACTTCCACTACCTGGCGGAGGGGCGGGTGCCGGATTACCTGCTGATGCGGCATGTGCAGTATGTGCTGCTGCCGAGCCAGGGTATGGAGGCTGTGGGGTTTGAGACGATGGGCACGGCGCAGAAGCTGGCCGAGTTCTGCAGCCCGACTGAGGGCTGGCTGATCGGGTTCCGCTACACGATCCATGCGACCCAGTGCCAGGAGCTGTACGAGCTGGCAGAGCCGCGATAGCGGCGTCTGCGGCGGGGGCGGCAGCGTCAGGCGTCGCCTCAGGCACTGCGGGTCAGCTGTCCTTGCGGTAGAGGAGGTTGCGCATGGACTGGCGGCGGGCCTCGTTGGCTTCGGCGAGGTTGCGGCGTTCGTCGGCGTCCATGGAGGTTTTGGCGTCGGGGCCGGCGGCTTCGGGCTCGCTGCACTCGGGACAGCGGTTGGCGAAGCCGGGCTTGTCGGGCTTGAGCTCGAACTCTTCCGAGCAGATGGCGCAGGTCTTGATGGGGAAGGGCATGGGGGATCTCTTGCAGCGCTGGTCGCGCAGGGTTTCGATGCTGGGAGTGGGTGGGATGGTGCGCCCGAGACGATTCGAACGTCTGACCTACAGCTTCGGAGGCTGTTGCTCTATCCAGCTGAGCTACGGGCGCGCTCGGTATCAAGCCTAGCATGGGTAGCCGGGGTTTGTGACGGGTGGGTTTGACAGGGGTATGCCGGCGGAGGAGCATGGGGGCTGACAGGTCCGCGGGCGGAGCGGTGAGACCGGGACTGCGGGAGACGGACCAGATGAGGGGTAGACGGATGCGGTTTGGAGCGATTGAAACGACGGCGGCGGCGGTGGTGTTAGGGTGTTGCGGGCTGGGCGCGATGGCGCAGGGCATGGGTGGGATGCCGATGACGACGCCGGACGCGGGCGGGGAGAAGCTGCCGAGTCCAGCGGCGAAGGCCACGGGGAAGCTGGATGGCAAGGCGTTGACGGTGAACTATAACTCGCCGAGTATTCGCGATCGGAAGATTATGGGCGGGCTGGTGCCGTACGGGAAGGTGTGGCGGACGGGGGCGAACCCGGCCACGACGTTCATCACGGCGGCGAACCTGAAGATTGGCAACCTTTCGGTTCCGGCGGGGACGTACACGATCTACACGCTGCCGAGTGCGAAGGATGCGTGGATGCTGATTGTGAACAAGCAGACCGGGCAGTGGGGCACGAAGTATGACCAGAGCCAGGACCTAGGGCGGACGGCGATGACACAGAACGCGCTGGCGTCGCCGCAGGAGATGATGACGATCTCGTTTGAGAACACGCACGGGAAGACGACCGAGATGCATGTGAAGTGGGAGAAGGTGGATGAGTATGTGACGTTGACGGCTCAGTAGGTTTGGCTCCTCCCGCCCTACGGATTACTTTGTAAAATATTCCATTGGCTTGGGTTAGGTTTGGACCTCGGTATGATTGCTTTGGCCTGCGGCGGATACTTGCGCTGCGGGCCTTTTCTGTTGCCTGGAACACGTCTGGGATCGAAGAGCGAAGTACAGGGATCTCTCCACTTCGCTTTGCTTCGGTCGAGATGACGGTGGAAGTTGGGTGTCGCTTCGCTCCGTTGGTGAGAGTGAAAAGCGGGGGTTCCTCGACTGCGCCTCGGAATGACAGAGGTGGTTGGACGATTGTTCCCGGGGTGTTGGTGTTCCCGGTAGAGAAGCGGATCCTTCGCTTTGCTCAGGATGACAGGGGTTTTGGGGCGGAGAAGCGGGTCCTTCGCTTTGCTCAGGATGACAGGGTTTTGGGTGGAGAAGCGGGTCCTTCGCTTTGCTCAGGATGACAGGGATTGGGGAGGGTGCGCGTTGCTTTGCTTTTGGCTTCTTTAGTGTAGGGAAGCGAGTGGGGTGGTTGCGCCATGTAGATGGGTGTTTTTGAAGAGGCGACAGTCGTCGGGCTTGATCTCAGACCAGCTTGGTCGTATATTGATTTCTACAGAGACATTCTCCGTGCGTTGTTGCTGATCGCTGGCGATGATTCTCTCTCCCCGGCCAAGAAGTACCTGTCGTGATGCGATGTGCCGATTGCGGCGCAGGCGCGGATTTGTGTTTGAAAGTTGAGCTGTGTGTATGACAAGTCGATGGATTGCTCCGAGATGGGTTTGCCGTGATGGTGTTCGCTGTGCCGCTGTCGCTCTCGGCGTCTGGTTGTTGCAGGCTTCCGCGATGAGGGGTGCCTCGCTGAAGGCGGCCAGGGCGGAGACGGCGGCGGCTGGCGGTGCGGAGGCTTGTTCGGTCTCTTCCGAGCTGCCGGTGGTGGTGCTGAGCACGCAGGTGACGGATCCGACCGGGGCGGCGGTGGACCGGGCGGAGGTTGAGGCGCGGTGTGGGTCCGCGGTGGTGACGGGGATCACGGGCGGGGGTGGGATGGTGGGGCTGCGGCTGCATCCGGGGAGCTACCGGCTGACGCTGCGGGCGCCGGGGTTTGCGGAGAAGACGCTGGCAGTGGAGGTGCCACAGAGTGCGCCGGTAGCGGTGCGGATGGAGGTGGGATCGGCGACGGATGCGGTGACGGTCTCGGCGGACAGCGGGTTTGTGCCGTATGGGTCGAACGCGGGCTCGAAGACGAACGCCTTGCTGATCGAGGTGCCGCAGTCGATCTCGATTGTGAGCGAGCAGGAGATGGAGGCGCGCGGCGTGACCACGGTGAACGAGGCGCTGCGGTACACGCCGGGGATCCAGGCGGATGAGTACGGGGTGGAGCCGCGGTTTGACTGGCTGAAGATTCGCGGGTTCGACGCGCAGACATTCGGGATCTTTCGCGACGGGATGCGCTTCAACTCGCTGGCGGGCAAGCTGGATCCGTTTGAGCTGGAGTCAGTGGAGGTGCTGAAGGGGCCGAGCTCGGTGCTGTATGGCGAGATTCCGCCGGGTGGTTTGATCAACCAGGTGACGAAGCGGCCGGCTGCGGAGCGGAGCACGACGATCGAGGGACAGTTTGGATCGTACGACCGGCGGCAGGGGTCGGTGGATACGACGGGATCGTTCGATCACCAGCAGGTGTTCCGGTACCGGCTGCTGGGGCTGATTCGCGACTCGAGCACGCAGACGAACTTTACGCCGGATAACCGGCGGTTGATTGCGCCCTCGCTGACCTGGCATCCAAGCGACCGGACGAATGTGACGGGGCTGGCGGACTGGCAACATGATGGCTCGCGATGGAGCCAGTTTTACCCGGCGGCGGGAACGCTGCTGCCGAACCCGAACGGGGTGATTCCCCTGAGTACGTTTGTGGGCGAGCCGGGGTATGACGCGGTGACCCGCGAGCAGGCGTCCGTGGCGTACACGGCGGACCATCTGTTTGCCGATGGATGGAACGTGCACTCGAACTACCGGTACCAGTACATCAACTTCAAGGGGCAGACGATCTTTGGCGAAGGCTTTGATGGAACGAGCCTGACCGATGTCTCGCGGGCGCTGTTTGCAACGCCAAACCGAAATCGTTTCAACACAGTGGATACGAGGGCGCTGCGGCGGTTTGCGACGGGGCCGTGGGAGCAGACGGTGCTGTTCGGGTACGACTACCAGCACGTTGATGAGAGGGCGACGAGCTACTTTCTGTTCGGGCTTGCGGACCTGAACGTCTTCAACCCGGTGTATGGGCAGACGACGATTCCAACGGGCGCGCCGTTCCTCGATAACGACACGTTGCTGCAGCAGCATGGGCTGTATGCGCAGGACCAGATCAAGTACCGGACGCACCTGGTGCTGACGCTGGGCGGGCGGCAGGACTTTGCCAAGAACGATATTGCGAACTTTCTGCCCGCGAGCACACCGTTCTCGCACCTGGATACGCGGTTTACAGGGCGGGTGGGAGCGACGTACCTGACGGATTCGGGGATCGCGCCGTACTTCGCGTACTCGACGAGCTTCCTGCCGAATGCGGGGACGTTTGTGATCGACGCGGCGACGGGACTTTCAACGACGCCGGCGGTGCCTTCGGATGCGCGGCAGATCGAGGGCGGGGTGAAGATCCAGCCGCGAAACCACAATGCGTTTGTGACGGCGTCGGTGTTTCAGATCAACGAGACAAATGTGCTGGTGGCGGACTCGAGCTTCAACGAGCACCAGGTGGGCGAGGTGCGTTCGCGCGGGGTGGAGGTGGAGGCGGTCGCGAGCCTGGCGCACGGGCTGAACCTGCACGCGGGGTACACGCTGACGGCGACGAACAACCTGGCGGATGTGACGCTGGCGAACGAGGGCAAGTGGCTGCCGCAGACGCCGCGCAATCAGACGAGCGGGCTGGTGGATTACACGCAGCGCGGCGGACGATTTGCGGGCGTGGGCGGGAACTTCGGGGTGCGGTTTGTGGGAACGAATGCGGCGGATGCGGCGAATACGTTCTTCACGCCGAACTATGCGCTGCTGGATGCGAGCCTGCGGTTCGGGTATCGCAATACGCTGTTTCGTGTGAACGCCACGAACCTCGCGGACAAGCGGTATGTGGCGACGTGCACGGGGCTGACGGCGTGCTACTACGGGTATGCGCGGAATGTGATTGGTACGGCGACGTACCGGTTCTAACGGCCCTTATGTCTATGCTTCGCACGTTTTTCGATCATCCGCGGCGATTGCCTCTTCGGAGGGCAGTTTTCCAAGTGCATCTCTGGGTGGGCGTGCTGTTGGCGGTGTATGTGGTGGTGATTGCGCTGACGGGATCGCTGCTGGTGTTCCGGAGTGAGCTGGGAAGGGCGTCGCTGCCGAAGGGGCTGAGTGGGTACGCGGCGGGGCGGACGGCGGCGGTGCAGGTGGTGCTCGAGCGATTTCGGGCGGCGTATCCGGGGGCGATGATTGAGGAGCTGACGATGCCGTCGGGGGCGATGCCGGTGTTTGCGCTGGCGGCGATGGATGCCGGTGGGCGTGAGTTCGCGGTGGTGGCGGATCCGGTGACGGGGCAGGTGCGACGGCGGCCACGAGGATGGATGGAGTGGGTGTACGACCTGCATGTGTATCTGCTGCTGGGCAAGGCGTATGGGATGCAGGTGAACGGCGTGGGTGCAGCGGGGCTGCTCCTGCTGAGCGGGACGGGGCTGTTTCTGTGGTGGCCGGGGGTGAAGATCTGGGCGCGTGGGCTGCGGATCGGCTTTGGCCACTCCTGGCGGCGGGTCAACTATGACGCGCATAGTGCGATCGGGTTCTGGACGCTCTTGCTGGTGTCGTGGTGGTGCGTCTCTGGCGTGTATTTTGCGTGGTACCGGCAGGTGGTGGCGGTGGTGGCGGCGGTGTCGCCGCTGGTGGGGATGCGGGCGCCGGGGATGCCGATGGTGGCGGGTGTGGGGCGCGTGACGCTGGAGCAGGTGCTGGCGGCGGTGCACGCGGCGTCGCCGGCGGGGCGGCTGTTCAGTGTGAGTGATCCGATGATGCGCGGGCCGGTGGTATATGCGGAGATGGATCTGCGGGCGGTTGGGGACTTTTCGCACCGGGATCTGGTGACGGTGTCGACCGCGGACGCGCGGGTGCTGACGGTGTGGCACTACGGACGGAACGTAACGGCGGGCGACTGGTTTCTGTGGGCGATGCATCCGCTGCACTTTGGAACGCTGTGGGGATTGGCGTGGAAGGTGGTGTGGGCGGGGTGCGGGGTGCTGCTGGCCGTGCTGACGGTGACGGGGCTGGTGATGTATTGGAACCGGTACCTGCGGCACAAGCTGGCGAGGCTGGGGATGGCTTTGGGGACGGACGGGACGGGGTAACCGGTAGACTGTGTTGGGCGGCTTCGTGCGGTCCGAACTTCGCGGTAAAGGGTTGAGGATCGTCCTGATGAGAGTGTGGTTTCCCGCAGTGGCAGTGGCAGTGGTGGTGGCAGGTGTCTCGGTTGGCGCACAGGCACAGGGCGCGTTGTATCTGAATCCGATGGTGACGCGGGTGACGAACTCGAAGGCGGATACGGGGCCGTTTGCGTTTCTGGGCGAGGGATCGACGTCGCAGGTGTTTGGTGGTGTGGTGATCGGCGGGTACTACGAGGTGTTTCAGGCGCCGAAATTTGTGGTGAGTCTGGATCTGCGGGATGCGATTGAACATGGCAATGACGCGTCGCTGAACAGCTTTCTGTTTGGCGTGCGGGTGGCGGGGAGGCCGGAGCGGAGTGCGTACAAGCCGTATGTGCAGGCGGAGCTGGGGGACGGGCGGACGCGCGCGCCGCATACGACGATTGTGACGAATCAATTTGTGTATGACGTGTCGGTGGGGGTGGACCGGACGCTGAACCGGCATGTGGACTGGCGGATTGCGGAGGTGGGGTATGGATCGGTGTCGACGATCAGCTCCGCGCAGTTCAGCAGCAGCTCGCCGTCGATTCCGGCGGCGCGGCTGTTGAACTTCAGTGGCGGGCTGGTGTTTCGAATCCCGTAGAGCTCGGGCGGGCGGCGGCTGGGCGGCTGGGCGGCTGTCGACTGAGCTTGCTGTCGACTGGGCAGGCTGACTGAGGGCTGCGAGGGACGGGCGATTCCGAGAGGTGCGACGCTGCAACTCTGATCGAGTTTTTTTTCGCTCTCAGAGCAAGGTCGTGTATGCTCGGGAAAATCATTTGAACCTGGACCGAATCCTCTTCGGTCCTGCAGGTCGCAGGTGCTCACTTGCGCTCTGCCACCCTCATCCGAAATCGCACCTCGGATGGGATGCATCGGTAGTTGGGTCCGTCACTGCACAACAGGCCAGATTCAGAACAGACGTCGGGGCATCGGTTTCGAACTATCGTTGCGGCCAGATGTTCCCCGATCGACTGGAAGCGGCCACTTTTCGAGGAGGTGGCCCGCTTCCGGCAGAGGGCACGCTTTACCTAGTAGCGGTCGTTGAACTGACGATTGCACCCCGGTCTGGCTCGCGAGCGTGCGCCTAGGAAATTCGCTCCGCAGCTGGACTGGACCGATACGTGTTGCGCGGGGCGCATAGCTCCCGTGTTGTGGGCCCGTACCGTGTGACGCCGTGGACCTTATGCCAGACGCGGTGGAAGCCGAACAAGACAGATTGGAAGCCGACGCACGCATGCGGCGGCAGAACGCTTTTGGCCGGGAGTGCAGGCATGGTCTTTAACTCACTCGTCTTCGTTGTTTTCTTTGCCATCGTGCTGCTGCTGCACGCTATGCCGTTCTCGTGGAGGGTGAAGAAGGTCAACCTGCTGGTTGCCAGCTACATCTTTTACGCGGCGTGGAATCCGCCGTTCGTCATCCTGCTTTGGTTATCGACGGTGGTGGACTGGTTTGCAGCGCGCGGACTGGTTGCGGCAGATCGGCCGTGGAAGCGCCGTGCGTGGATGCTGCTTTCGATCGTGGTGAGTCTTGGATTGCTTTGCTACTTCAAGTACGGCCACTTCCTGATCGAGAACTTTGCCTACCTGGTGTCGCTCGCGGGCTTTCACTACAAGCCTCCGCAGTCGAGTATCGTTCTGCCGATCGGCATTTCGTTTTATACCTTCGCCACGATGTCGTACACGCTGGACATTTACCTGCGACGAGCGACGCCGGCGCGCAGCTTCCTGGACTACGCGCTGTTTGTCACGTTCTTCCCTCACCTGGTGGCCGGACCGATCATGCGGCCGACGGAGCTGGTCCCGCAGTTTGAGGTTCCGCACAAGGCAACGCCCGATGGGCTGCGATTTGGACTGGCGCTGATGACGCTGGGCCTCTTTGAGAAGGCGGTTCTCGCCGATGGGTTTCTGGGTCCGGTTGTCGACCAGGTTTATAACGCCAGGGTCGTTCCGGGCATTCTGGATGCATGGGTGGGAACGCTGGCGTTCAGCGGGCAGATCTTTTGTGACTTTGCGGGCTACTCGATCACGGCGATCGGAGCGGCTCTTTGTCTCGGGTTTGCGCTGTCAGACAACTTTCGATTTCCGTATGCGGCGGTAGGATTCAGCGACTTCTGGCGCAGATGGCACATCACGCTTTCCGCGTGGCTGCGGGACTATCTCTACATTCCGCTGGGCGGCAATCGCCATGGCGAGGCGCGGACCTACTTTTCGCTGCTGGCGACGATGCTGATCGGTGGGCTGTGGCATGGGGCGAGCTGGACATTTGTGGTGTGGGGCGGATTGCACGGGCTTTACCTGATGGTAGAGAGACTGCTGCGCAGGTGGTTTCCCGGGTTTCGTCCGGGGCGAGTCGAGGCCGCGGGGCTTGGGCTGCTGACTTTCGTCCTGGTTAATATCGCGTGGGTGTTTTTCCGAGCGAAGACGTTTCCGCAGGCGCTGGCGATTCTTCGCGGCATGTTCGGCGGGAACCCGCACGCGGAACCGGTGCTGGCCGCGATCTACATCTTCACCACGGTCGTCATCATGTCCGGCCTGGTTCTGGCGCACTGCTCCATGCGCCGGCAGACGCTCGAGGGGGCGATTTCGCGGACGCACCCGACAACCTTAACGGCCGTATGGACGCTGATGGCCTTCGCAGTCGTGATCCAGCATGGAGAGAGCAATGGCTTCATCTATTTCCAGTTCTGAGCAAGTGGTTCATGACGAGCGCGAGCGGATGCCCTCCGGTCTTCGGCTTACGGCCGCCGATCGACCGGGCGTGGCGCAGCCCGTTCCCGAGCGCGATATTCCTGAGCAGCCATGGCGCACGATGTCGCTGGCAACTCTCATTCTGGTGGTTTTGCTGACGGCAGCCTGGGAGTGGAGGATGCGAGCGCTGGAGCTGGTTCCGGGCGATCTGGGCGGGAGCTACGACTCCTGGGCGGACCGGCGGCGACTGGTGGACAAGCAGGACGTCCCGGTGGCACTGATCGGAGACTCGCGCATTTTGTACGACACCGATCTTGACCGCGTGGCGCAGCTGACGGGGATCCGCCCGCTGCAGCTGGGGATTGCCGGCGGAAGCGGGCTGCCGATTCTTGAGGACATCGCGAACGATCCGCACTTCAAAGGACTGGCGATCGTTGGCATGGCGGAGAGCTCTTACTTTGACACGCGATTTACCGTGATTCGCAGCAGGAAGGCGCTTGAGTTGAGCCGGTGGCAGTCGCCCTCCTCGCGCGCCTCGTTCGGGATCCACCGTGTGATCTCAAAACATGTAGCCCTGCTTGACGATGCCTACCAAGTCAGCACGATGGTGTTCGACCTGGATCCGGATTGGAGGCCTGGTGTGCGAGGGCCGTACCATGACGTCTGGAAGATCGGAGAGAGTGGCGCGGAGGGACAGTCGTGGATCTGGCGAAGACTGGAGCACGATGGACGGTTGAGCGCGCACGCCCGAAGCGTATGGCATCAACTCTTTCCGCCGTTCCCGGCAAAGGATCAGGAGATTCAGCCGATTCTTGCCCGATCCAAGGTTGCTGTCGACAAGATCCGGGCCCGCGGTGGCGATGTGGTATTTCTACGTCCGCCATCGGCTCCGGATATTCGCGCGATCGAGGACAAGCACCTGCCCAGAGCGCGGGGATGGAATGCCTTGCTGGCCTACACCCACGCGAACGGCATTCATGCGGACGATCTTCCCGCGGTGCAGAACCTTGTGCTGCCGGAGGGGTCACACCTGACCCACGCCTGCGCGACGGTCTTTACGGACGCGTATATTCGCGGCGTGACGCAGCGGACACCGCTGCTGCACCTGAAGGCCGAGCTGCCGCCGCTGAGTTTTTCCCGTGACTGCGTTCCTGCGGAACAGGCGAGGCTGAAGTAGGTTTTCGGGGCGGAGTCGCTACCACTCCTTGGCGGCGGTATCCGGGGTGAGGGGGGTGCTGGCTTCACCCCAGCGAGCGGGCTCGCCGGGGACCCCGGAGGCGACAGGCGCTTTCCAGCGGAGGATGGGTTTGCGGGCGGCGCCGGTTTCGTCGAGGCGCTGGAGGCGGGTGGTGTGGGGGGCGGTTTTGACCAGCTCGGGGTTCTCGGCGGCTTCCTGGGCGATCTGCTTGAGGGCGTCGACGAGGAGGTCGAGCTCTTCGCGGGACTCGGACTCGGTGGGCTCGATCATCATGGCGCCGGGGACGATGAGGGGGAAGCTGGTGGTATAGGCGTGAAAGCCGTAGTCGATCATGCGCTTGCCCATGTCGCCGGTTTTGACGCCGTTCTTCGCTTGCAGTTTGTCGGAGAAGACGACCTCGTGGAGGGAGGGGGTCTTGTAGGGCAGATCGAAGGTGTCAGAGAGTTTGGCGCGGAGGTAGTTGGCGTTGAGGACGGCGTCTTCGGTGGTCTGGCGGAGGCCGTCGGGGCCGTTGGCGAGGATGTAGGCGAGGGCGCGGACGAACATGCCGAAGTTGCCGTAGAACATGCGGACGCGGCCGACGGTCTGGGGGCGGTTGTACTCGAGGGTGAGGGTGCCGTCCTGCTTTTTGGCGAGGATGGGTGTGGGCAGGAAGGGCTCGAGGATGGCTTTGCAGGCGACGGGGCCGGAGCCGGGGCCGCCGCCGCCGTGCGGGGTGGAGAAGGTCTTGTGCAGGTTGAGGTGCATGACGTCGACGCCGAAGTCGCCGGGGCGGGTCTTGCCGACGAGGGCGTTCATGTTGGCGCCGTCCATGTAGAGCAGGGCGCCCTTGCGGTGGAGGATGTCGGCGATCTTGTGGATCTCGGACTCGAAGACGCCGATGGTGGAGGGGTTGGTGAGCATGAGGGCGGCGGTGTCTTCGTCGACCATCTTTTCGAGCTCGGCGACGTCGACCATGCCCTGCGGGTTGGACTTGAGGTTGGCGACCTGGTAGCCGCAGACGGCGGCCGTCGCGGGGTTTGTTCCGTGGGCGGAGTCGGGGATGATGATCTTCTTGCGGGCGTTGCCTTTGCTCTCGTGGTAGGCGCGGACGAGCAGGATGCCGGTGAACTCGCCATGGGCGCCGGCGGCGGGCTGGAGGGTGATGGCGTCCATGCCGGTGATTTCGATGAGGGCGTCAGACAGGGTGCTCATGATGGAGAGCACGCCCTGCGAGAGGCTCTCAGGCTGGTAGGGGTGGGCTTCGGCGATGCCTTCGAAGCGGGCGACGAGCTCGTTGATGCGGCCGTTGTACTTCATGGTGCAGGAGCCGAGCGGATACATGCCCAGGTCGATGGCGTAGTTCCAGGTGGACATGCGGGTGAAGTGGCGGACGAGCTCGATCTCGGAGAGCTCGGGCATGATGCCGAGGTGCTCGCGCACGGCATTCCCTAAAAGCTCCTTGGCATCCACGGCGGGGACGTCGAGCTCGGGCATGCGGTAGGCTTTTTTGCCCGGTGAGGACTTTTCGAAGATGAGGTCTTCGTTCTGGTTGGTGTGGGTGGTGGCTTTGCGGGGGGTGCCGATGAACTTATCGGCTGCCTTGGTGCTGGTGGCTTCGGCTTCCATCACGGGTTGTGCCATTCGGGTGCTCCTTGTCGTACGGTGCTGCGATGTTTAGAACTCCTGCTCGTCGGTGGAAGAGCCGGTTTCGGAGAAGGTGCCGGCGTCCGGGCCGGAGAGGTCTTCTTCGCGGAGGGAGAGGCCGAAGACGACCTCGTTGACAAGCTTGATGGTAAGGGCGCTGCCTTCTTCGAGCTCGGCGGTTTCGACCTCTTCGCCGATCTGGGCGCAGAGGGCGTTGCGGTACTCGGGCTCGCCGTGGGAGACGGAGAAGTCGGGCAGGAGGACGCTGGGCCACTCGTAGAAGGTGACGAGCGGGCCGTCGAAGCGGAGGCGGAGGTAGTCCTCGACGAATTCGACGGCGGTGAGCTCCTGGCCTTCGAGGGTGGAGACGTCCATTAGCGGGCGGCTCCGGCGGGGACGGCGGCGGTGCTGAGGGCGTGGGTGGTGGCGTCAATCTGGGCGCGGGTGGTGACTTCGGTGGCGCACCAAAGGCTGGCGTTGGGACCCAGCTCGGGGTACCACTTCGCGAGCGGGAGGCCGCCGATGATTTTTTCCTTGAGCAGAGCGGCGTTGGTGTCTTCAGCCGACTCGGGCAGGTCGAGGACGAACTCGTTGAAGAAGGGGGCGGTGGTGAAGAGCTGCTTGGCGCCGCCATCCGCCGTGAAGGAGCGGGAGGCGAAGTTGGCTTTGGCGAGGTTGTGTTCGCCGAGTTCACGGAGGCCTTCCTTGCCGTAGACGGTTAGAAAGACGGTGACCATCATGGCGACGAGGGCCTGGTTGGTGCAGATGTTGGAGGTGGCCTTTTCGCGGCGGATGTGCTGCTCGCGGGTGGAGAGGGTGAGGACGAAGCCGCGCTTGCCGGAGATGTCTTTGGTCTCGCCGACGAGGCGGCCGGGCATCTGGCGGAGGAACTTTTCCTTGCAGGCGATGACGCCGCAGTAGGGTCCGCCGAAGGAGAGGGCGACGCCGAAGCTCTGGGCTTCGAGCGAGACGATATCGGCCTCGGCGGGCGGGCGAACGACGCCGAGCGAGATGGCTTCGGCGATGGAGACGATGAGCAGGGCGCCCTTGGCGTGGGCAATCTCGGCGATGGCCGCGACATCTTCGATGGTGCCAAAGAAGTTCGGGGACTGGATGAGGACGCAGGCGGTGTCGGCGGTGATGGCGGCGTCGAGTTTCTCGAGATTGACGCGGCCGGTCTCGCGGTCGAAGGGGATTTCGGTGGTGGGGATCCCCTGGTGCTGGGCGTAGGTGTGGATGACCTCGCGGTACTCGGGGTGGACGGTGCGAGCGATGACGGCGGCGTTGCGGCCGGTGACCCGCACGGCCATCATGATGGCCTCCGCTGCTCCTGTGGAGCCGTCGTACATGGACGCGTTGGCGATCTCCATGCCGGTGAGCTCGCAGATCATGGTCTGGAACTCGAACATGGCCTGGAGGGTGCCCTGGGCGATCTCGGGCTGGTAGGGGGTGTAGGAGGTGAGGAACTCGCCGCGGGAGACGACGGTGTCGATGAGGACGGGCTTGTAGTGGCGATAGACACCGGCGCCGAGGAAGCTGGTGTAGCCGGTGGCGTTGCGGCTGGCGAAGTCCTTGAAGGCGTCGACGATTTCGGACTCGCCGTGCTGGCGCGGGATCGCGAGGTCGCGCTTGAGCTGGTACTCGGCGGGGATGGTGGAGAAGAGGTCGTCGATCGAGGAGACGCCGGCTGTGACTTCAGCGATGGCGGCGAGCATGTCGATGCGGTCTTGAGGGGACTTTGGGAGATAGCGCATGGGTGATGAGCCTCTGGTGCTGTTGCTATGGTACGGAGGCGATGGACGCCGGAGAAGAAGCAGGTTCTTCGCTTTGCTCAGGATGACAAATCAGGAGCGGTGTGTGCGAAGGATCAAGGGTGTCAGTGGCCGGTCTCTTCGGCGATGAAGGATTCGTAGTCGGCGGCGGAGAGGAGGGACGCGGCCTCGAGCGGGTCGGTGAGATCGATCTTGATGAGCCAGGTGGTGTTGGCGTCGGTGTTGATCTTTTCGGGGGCGCTGACGAGGTCTTCGTTGACGGCGGAGACGGTGCCGGTGACGGGCGCATAGAGGTCGCTGACGGCCTTGACGGACTCGACCGAGCCGAAGGTGCTGCCGGCCTGGATCTCTTCGCCGAGCTTGGGCATGTCGACGAAGACGATGTCGCCGAGGGAGCTTTGGGCGTAGTCGGTGATGCCGATGGTGCCGGTCTCACCGGAGACCTCGATCCACTCGTGTTCCTTGGTGTACTTGTAGTTTTCCGGATAGGGCATAAAGGTCTCCAAGGAAAATTGTAGAGGATGACGGGGCGGAGTGGGGTAAGGGTCGGGGAGGAGGCGAAGGGAGACCGGCTCTGACGGGGGGCGAGGCTCAGAGGTCGAGTTGGTTTGAGGCGGCGACTTTGGCGTACCAGAGGGCGGAGTTTTTCGGGGTTCGCTTCTGGGTGCGGAAGTCGACGTAGGTGAGGCCGTAGCGCTGGCTATAGCCGTCGGCCCACTCGAAGTTGTCGAGCAGACTCCAGGCGTGGAAGGAGCGGACGCGGGCGCCGTCGGCGATGGCGCGGGCCAGCTCCGCGAGCTCGTTGCGGAAGAAGCGGATGCGGCGATTATCGGGCACGTGATCCTGGTCGTCGGGCGTGTCGAGATAGCTGCAGCCGCTTTCAGTGATCTCGATGACGGGATGGTTGTACTCGCGGGAGATACGCATGACGAGGTCGTAGATTCCTCGGGGCCAGATCTCGAGGCCGGCGTCGGTGAGCGGGCCCTCGGTGGGCATGGTGGCGCTGAACTGGGTGTAGGGATCGCGGCCGCCGGCGGTGTCTTCGATCTCGGTGCCGAAGCTGCCGCCGCTGCCGGGGTGGGTAGCGGCGCTTGCGTCTGAGACGAAACGGCGGGTGTAGTAGTGGAAGCCGACCCAATCGAGCGGAGCCTTGAGGATCTGTTCGTCGCCGGGCTGGAAGCCCATGGCCTGGAGCGGGGTTTCGCCAACGAAGGCCTTGGGGTAGTGGCCGGTCATGGCGGCTTCGAGGAAGAAGACGTTGTTCATGGCGTGGTAGCGGTCGGAGGCGGCGTGATCGGCGGGCGAGTTGGTCTTCGGGTAAGCCGGCGCCATGCCGTAGGCGCTGCCGACGGTGGCTTTGGGCGAGGCGGCTTTGATGGCGCGGAGGGCCTGGCTTTGGGCGAGGGCGACGGTGTGCGCGGCTTTGAGGAAGTCGGGGTAGCTGGCGCGGCCGGGAGGGAAGACACCGACGCCGTAGCCCAGGTACGTAAACGACCAGGGCATGTTGAAGGGCGCCCAGACCGTGATGCGGTCGCCGAGGTGTCTGGCGAGGATGCCGGCGTAGTCGGCGAAGTAGTTGGCGAGATCGCGGTTTGGCCAGCCGCCGCGGTCTTCGAGGGCTTGGGGGAGATCCCAGTGGTAGACGGTGCAGAAGGGGCGGATGTTGGCGGCGAGGAGGGTGTCGACGAGACGGCTGTAGTGATCGAGGCCTTTCCCATTGGGCGCGCCGGTGCCGGTGGGCTGGATGCGGGGCCAGGCGATCGAGAAGCGGTAGCTCTTCTGATGGAGCCGCTTCATCATGCTGATGTCTTCGGGGTAGCGGTGGTACTGGTCGCAGGCGACGTCGCCGGTGGCCTCGCCCTTGACCTTGCCGGTGGTGTGGGAGAAGCGATCCCAGATCGATTCGCCTTTGCCGTCTTCGTTCCAGGCGCCTTCGACCTGATAGGAGGCGGTGGCCATGCCCCAGAGGAAGCCGGGAGGGAAGCTGGCACCGGTGGGCGAGGCGGAGGTAGCGGACGTGCCTGTAAGGGAGGGCAGTGTTGCGGCTGAGGCCCTGGCGGTAATGAGAGCTCCACCTGCCGCGACCAGAGACTCTGAGAGGAAGGAGCGACGATTCACGGAGCGGATCTCCTGCAGGCAAGAGAAGGATACTGCCGACCGTGGAGATCCGCCATGAGGGCGCGGCTGGCGAGTGTCAGGGCGTGATGACGGTCGGGGTGGCGATGGAGATGGGTGGGGCGGTTCGCTTGGGGCGTTTGTAGAAGGGGAGGGGGACGACCTCCGCTTTGACGAGCTGGTTGCGGATCTCGACGGCGAGCTCGGTGCCGGGCTCGGTGTGGGTGATGGGAACGTAAGCGAGCGCGATGTTTTTCTTGAGGAACGGGGCGGGGGAGCCGCTGGTGACGTGGCCGAGGGGTTGGCCGTCGAGGGTTTTGACGGGGTAGCCGTCGCGGGCGATGCCGCGGTCGATCATCTCGAGGCCGACGAGCTTGCGGGTGGGGCCGCCGGCGTTGGTGATGGCGTCGAGAGCGGGTTTGCCCATGAAGCCGGGCTTGTCGAGCTTGGCGTAGCGGCCGAGGTTCGCTTCGAAGACGTTGATCGAGTCGGAGATCTCGTGGCCGTAGAGGGCCATGGCGGACTCCAGGCGGAGGGTGTTGCGGGAGCCAAGGCCGCAGGGGAGGATGCCGAACTCCCGGCCGGCCTCGAGGATCTCATTCCAGACGCGGGTGCCCGTGGGTTCGTCGGACGGGATGTAGATCTCGAAGCCGTCTTCGCCGGTGTAGCCGGTGCGGGCGATCATGACGTTGTAGAGACCGGCGACTTTGCCCCAGGTGAACCAGTAGTTCCGGATGGTGGAGAGATCGGTGTCGGTGAGCTTCTGGAGGGTCTCGAGGGCGCGCGGGCCCTGGATGGCGAGCTGGGTGTAGTAGTCGGAGAAGTCGTTGATGTGGACCGACGGCATGGAGCCGATGGTCTGGCGAACCCACTGGATGTCTTTTTCGCGGGTGCCGGCGTTGATGACGATGAGGTAGTCGTTCTCGCCGAGCTTGTGGACGACGATGTCGTCGACGAAGGTGCCTTCGGGGGTGAGCATGGCGGAGTAGTGTGCCTGGCCGACCTGGAGCTTCGAGGCGTCGTTCATGGAGAGCTGGTTGATCGCCGCCAACGATCCAGGTCCGCGGAGCTGGATGTCGCCCATGTGCGAGACGTCGAAGAGGCCGACGGCGGTGCGGACGGCGAGGTGCTCGGCGGTGATGCCGGTGTACTCGACGGGCATGTCCCAGCCGCCGAAGTCGACCATCTTGGCTTTGTGGCTGCGGTGGGTGGCGTTGAGGGCGGTCTTGCGGAGGGCGGTGGCGGTTTCGGGCATGCGGGTCCTTGGGAGTGTTGGCCGGAGGGGATCACGGCTGGCTTTAAGGGTAGCACCGGGGCCCGATGGGTTGGGTGGTGCGGCGTGCGGTGGTGAAGACTTTTTGAAGGAAGGGATCTCTCCGCTTCGCTTCGCTGCACTTCGGTCGAGATGACGACTGTCGAGAGGTGGGGGCAGGCGGGTGGTGGCTACTTCTGGGAGGCGGGGATGTGGGCCTTGACGGCGGCGAAGGCGGCGTCGGTGAGGGGGCCGGCGGTGGTCCATTCGACGGAGCCCGAGGCGTTGACGAGGAGGATGTAGGCCTGGTTGGGGTCGGTGACGTGGGCGAGAGAGCGCCAGCGAGCTTCGTTGTCGGTGACCGGGACGAAGTGGTGCTTGCCGCGGTCGGAGACTTCAGAGGCGATCTGCTTCATGACGAGGCCGCGCATGAGGCGGGGGACGCCGGCGACGACGGGCATCTCGTAGTAGAGGACGGTGGGGGAGGTGAAGTAGTCGGCGGCGAGGCGCTTGCCCCAGTCGCGAACCTGCGCGCGGGCGTCCTTGCCGAAGCCGAGGACGAGGATGCCGGCTTTGCCGTGGAGGTCGGCGGGGAGGTGGACGGGCTCGCCGGCGAGGGTGTTGGCGGAGACGGCTGGGATCTGGGTGTCGGAGGTGGCCGGGGCCTGAGCAGTGGCGGACATGGAGGCAAGGAGCGGAAGGAGGGTGAGCACGAGGGCGATGCGGGGGAGGAGAGGGGTCATGGTCTGCGGCTGCGTCGATTGGCCTTGAGGAAGCTGGAGAGGGAGAAGTAGCCGAAGACGACGACCATGCCGGCGGCGAAGAAGAAGCGGGTACGGTCATCAGATGCAGACGCGGTGGCTGACGCGGGGATCGCGGCGGAGGCGAGGAACAGGGCTGCATGGAGGCGCCAGGCGGCGATGCCGGCGACGAGGGCGAAGAGGCCGAAGAAGACGCCGGTGAGCTCCAGCCAAAGAACGCCGGAGAGGCGGACGGCGGGAGCCCAGACGGCGCGGCCGAAGCGGCGGGTGCCTTCGGCGAGGCCGCGGGTGGTGCCGGCGGCGTGGCGGCCGGTCTCCGAGGCAGATGGCCGCTGGGGTGCGGGTGGGAGGATGGTGGGGGTGAGGTGAGGCGGGCGAGTGGCGGCGGAGGCCGGCGGTCTTTGGGCGCCGGTTGCGCTGGCGGATGGCGACGCGGCCGGGGCAGGTGTGGGCGGCCGGGACGCGGGATTGGGCGCGGGGTTCGGCGCGGTGGCGGCGTCGACGGCGGAGACGAGCGTTTTAGCGGCCTGGCGAGCGCCCTGGCCGAGTACACGGCCGAATCGCACGGTATCCATAGACCGATAGTTTAGCGGAGACGGCGGGGGATCGATTTGAGGGGGCCGAGTAGGCGCGAAGAGGCATCTGAGCAAAGAGATGTGATTTGAACGAAGGATGGGCTGAGATGAAGAAAGCATTGTTTCTGGTTGGTGGCGTGTGTGCGGCGGCAGCGGGATTTCTGGTGTGGGGCAAGAAGCGGCGGGAGCCGGTGGATGAGCTGGCGCACAAGCTTGAGGCGGCGTGGGCGGCCCATCACACGGTGGTGTAAGGCCAATGGAAGAGAATATTTGGCGGGGGCTGGAGGGCCAGCGTATGGTGGAGACAGTTAAGCAGCCGAGACCCGCACTGCCGATTCCGCGGTCGCCTTCTTCTAACTGAAGGACCGTGTTGGATTACCCGATGCGAGTTTGATTGAGTCCCTCACTTAAGGCACGCAGGCAGGCGGAGGTGCGATTGAATCAGAATGTGAAGAAGCTGATACAGAAGCTGGGCGAGGCGATCCACGAGACGGTTGCGGAGTCCGAGGATATTGCGGTCGTGGTGAAGGACATCCGGGAGCAGGGGTTCGATGTGCTGCTGATGCTGGAGGCGACGATCGGCCTGAATGAGGTGGAGCCGGAGCCGGTCGAAACCGAAGCGGTGGAGACGGATGGGTTTACCCATAGCGATCTGCACTTTCTAAAGTCGCTGCGAATTACGGTCAACGACACGGAGATGCCACCGGCAGACGAGAGTTAAGCCACGAGACGCGCCGACGTGTTAAAGTTTGTCGCCCGGTGATGAGTGGTCCCAATGGGCGGGGAGATACCCGCCTGTTTTAACGTGATGTGGACGCCTGCTGTGCAGAATTCAGAACAAAGAGGTTGTTGACCCATGAGAAACACACTTGGCGTTCTGCTTGCGGGAGGCGCCGGCGAACGGCTGTTTCCGCTGACCCGGGACCGGGCAAAGCCAGCGGTTCCGTTTGCCGGGCAGTACCGGATTATCGACATCACGCTTTCGAACTGCATTAATTCCGACCTGCGGCATGTGTACATCCTGACCCAGTACAAGGCGTTAAGCCTGAACCGGCACATTCGTGAAGGATGGGGGCCGGTGGTGGCGAATGAGCTGGGCGAGTTTATCGAGATACTGCCGCCGATGCAGCGGGTGAACAAGAACTGGTACACGGGCACGGCGGACGCGGTGTACCAGAACATCTACTCGATCGGGTCCGAAGAGCCGAAGTACGTGATTATTCTTTCGGGCGACCACATCTACAAGATGAACTACGGGCTGATGATGCAGCAGCACTGCGATTCAGGCGCGGATGTGACGTTGGCGACGCTGCCGATCCGGCCGGATGAGGTGTCGAGCTTCGGCGTGGTGGAGGTGGCGAAGAACGGCGAGGTGATGGGCTTTGAGGAGAAGCCGAAGGAGACGAAGACACGATCGCCGTTCGATCCGGAGAAGGTGGATGCCTCGATGGGGATCTATATCTTCAACACGGATGTGCTCTTGCCGGAGCTGATCAAGGACGCGGAGGATCCGAACTCGAAGCATGACTTCGGGCACAATATTCTGCCGAACCTGCTGGGCCGGTACAAGGTGAACGCGTTCAACTTTGTCGACGAGAACAAGCAGAATGCGCTGTACTGGCGCGATGTGGGAACGCTCGAGGCGTATTACGAGGCGAACATGGATGTGGCGACGGTGTCGCCGGTGTTCAACCTGTATGACAAGAGCTGGCCGATGCGGACACGGCCGTACCAGTACCCACCGGCGAAGTTTGTGTTTGGCGAGCCGGGGCGGACGGGGATGGCGATCAACTCGATTATTTCGTCGGGCTGCATCGTGTCGGGCTCGGTGATCCGGTCGAGTGTGCTGAGCCATGATGTGCGGGTGAACTCGTACAGCGATGTGGATTCGAGTGTGGTGTTTTCGCATGTGAACATCGGGCGGCACTGCCGGATCCGGCACGCGATTATCGATCGCGATGTGCATATTCCGGACGGGGCGGTGATTGGGTACGACGCGAATGAGGATAAAAAGAATTACTTTGTGACGCCGAGCGGACTGACGGTGGTGACGCGGGATTACTCGGTCTATGAGAATCCGGTGTCGCCGGAGTTTATGCAGAATACGTTCTAGCGATCAGACGGAAGACAAGCCGCGCCGGCGATGACGGTGCAGCCGATACAGGTTGGGCTGGAGGCTCACCGATGTGGATCGGGTGGGAGTGGTGTGCGTGTGGCGGGCTGAAAAGCAAGGAGTGCAAGGTGAGGAGGGCCGGGTGGCCAAGAGGGATCGACCTGAGGGGATGCTGTGGCTGGACTGGGCCGGGCTGCTGCTGCTTACGGCGCTGACTCTGGTGCTCTGCGTGAGCCGCTCGCGAACGCGGCTACTTTGGAGCGACGAGACCTTTTCGTTTACGCTGCTGCGCGAGGGCAATCTGCTGCACGCCCTGCGGGGATGGTGGGCGGGCGCGGATGGAGGCGGCGTCTTCTACTACGTGCTGGGAGCCGGGTGGTTTCGGCTGTTTGGCGCGACGCCGCTGAGTCTGCGGCTGTTTACCACGGCGGCGTTCGCGGGAGCGGTGGCCCTGATCTGGCGGGCGGCACGGCGGTTCTATCCGACGCCAATCGTCGCCCTCGCGATTGCGACGGTGGCGTTTCTGCCGCGGGTGATGGCGTGGCAGATCTACAACGGACGTTTCTACGGGTTCTTTTTCTTCGCGGCGGCGTGGACATCGAGCGTGTTTCTGCGCACCATGAGCCGGGACCGGATCGGTCGAGGCGACCTTCTGGAGACAGGGCTGTCGCACCTGTGCCTTGTTGGCTCGCATGTGCTGGGCGTGCTGTATAGCGGATCCCTGCTCGTTGGGATGGTGGTGACAGATCGACTTTCGGGACGGAGACCTCGGTGGGCGCTCTATGGGTCTGCGGTGGTGGCCTGGGCTCTGGTGCCGATCTCGTTTCATGCGATCCGCGCGACGACGGGAATCGCAAAAGGGGTGTTCTGGACCAAAAAGCCGCATCTGGCAGACCTGCCGATGGGCTTCTTCTCGTATAGCCGAACGCTTCTGGGTTTGGCGCTGCTGCTGGCGGCTGCCGCGGCGATGGTCGCGGTGGTGCAGCGCAGGCGGCTGGGCGGGTGGACTGAAACGGGACTGGCGGGATGGCGGCAGCGGCTGCCAGTGGCGACGCTGATCGGGGCGCTGTTGACGACGCAGTTGACGCTCTTTGTGATCTCGCAGCGCGGACTCTCCCTGTATGCGGATCGCTACCTGATACCGCTGGCAATTGCGGCGATGCTGTTGCTGGCAGAGCTGATGACGCAGGTGTGGGAGGGAGCAGGTTCGTCGCTATTGCCGGGAAGGACGACCGCGGCGGCGGTGGTCACGGTGCTGGCGGTGGTGCTGTGCTGGCGGCGTGCGTTCACGACGGATCCGTATGCGTCGCTGTATCCGGGGCCGGGCGTGCCAGCGGAGGTTTCAGCCGCACTGCCGCCGGGTGATCCCGTCGTGGTGACGCTGGTGCCGGTGTTTACGATGAACCGGCTGTTTGACCCGGCGCACCACTACATCTTTGTGACGGACTGGGCGTATGACCTCGATCCGGCGCGTCCGCCAATGGATGCTTCAGGACAGCGGCTGCTGGAGAACTGGCGGGCCGGGGGCTTTGCGGCCGATTCGATTCTGGATCTGCCGGAGGTGGTGCGGCAGAATCGGGAGTTCACGCTGGTGGCGGAGGATGGCCGAACGCCATGGGTGGAGAGCCGGTTCGGGCATACCCCGAAGTTCGAGCTGCGGCACATTGGGGCGCTACGGACGTGGTACCCCATGGAGATCTGGCACGTGCACCGGACGGACGCGCGTGCGGGGCAGTAACGAAGACGCGGCGCCATGATGGGCGCCGCGTGTGAAGGCGGGACGAGTGCCCGCGGGGAAGCGAGCCCGGGCTAGCGCTTGCCGAAGCGATACATGATGCCGCCGGAGACGGCGACGAACTCGCGGAGCTCGGTGCCGTAGTGCTCGAGGATGAGATCGGGCTGGATGCGGATGCCGATGTTCTTGGTGTAGTTGAAGTCGACGGAGCCGCCGAGGGCGGACATGAACTTGGTGCGGTTGGTGTAGAGGCCAGCCTCTGACGGAGTGATGGGGCTGCCGCCCTGCTTGTTGGCGAAGGCCTGGTCGAAGATGCCCTGGGAGACACCGGCGAGGGCGTGGTAGTCGATGGCGGCGTAACGGCCCTTGGGGCCGCGATAGGTGACGCCGGCGAGGAAGTTGTTCTGGAAGACGGCGACGCGGTTGTAGTAGTTGTTGGGGAGGACGGGGGTGGTGCCGCCTTCGAAGCGATAGTCGGCGGTGGCGCCGAGGTGGTCCTTGAGCCAGTAGGTGCCCTCGGCTTCGGCGCCGGCGAAGTTCATGCGCTTGGGGAGGTTCTGGCCGGCCTGGAAGTTTTCGAAGTTGATACCGCCGTAGACCTCGTAGCGATTGTCGTAGGTGGCGGTCGGGGCGAGGGCCAGCTTGCTATTCTGAGCGGCGGCGCCGAGCGGTGCGAGGATGGCGGCGGAGAGTGCGAGGAGGCGGGCGGCGGTGCGGAGGCGACGTCTCTGTCTGCCCGGAGTGGCGCAGCGTGCTTCAAACGATTTGATCAATGGTCTCTTCTCTCTCCCGGGCGGCTGCTGGCCTGCCCGTTGACGCTGCCCCCCTGGGACATCGTGGCCGTGCTGGACTTGCGGGCTCGATCAGGATCGACGAGCCCCATAACCAAGATATAACGATCGGGGTTGTCCGTCCGGGGACGGGGGTGATCATCCGATGGCGGTCCGGCATCGTACTGCCTGTAAGTCGCTGTGGCTGTGCGACAATTGAAGGGCACGCCGGGCGACCGGGTTCGATGCGGGGCGCGGCAGGGAGAAGGACGTATGGGCGAGCTATTTACACCGACACATCTGATGGTCCTCGCAGTCGTAGTGCTTGTGCTGTTTGGCGGCAAGAAGCTGCCGGAGCTAGGCAAGGGACTGGGCGAAGGTTTGAAGGGCTTTAAAGACGGCATGAAGGGCGTTGCCGATGAGGCAAACAAGCCAGGCGACACGGCGCACACCGTGACGCCGAAGGCTGAAGAGACGATCATCAAGTAGGCGGCAGGAAGCTTGAGTTTCGGGAGGGCGACCGCGGGTGCGGTCGCCATTGCCGTTTAAGCCTGGGGCGATCGTGTGTGGGTGGCCATCGTGTCGACTAGAGGGTGATGAGGACGACAGCGAGGACGGCTATCGCCATTCCAGTGGCTTGCTGGCGGCCGGGACGCTCGCGCAGCAGCCATGCGGCGAGGAGGATGGTGGAGGCGGGATAGAGCGAGGCGAGGACGGCGGCGACGTCGAGGCGGCCGGCGCGCGTGGCGGCGATGAAGAAGAGGTTGCCGGAGGTATCGAGGAGCGCGGTGGCGAGGGCCCAGTGAACGGCGCGGCGGCTGAGCCAAGGTGTGGGGGATGTGGGCTTTGGGATGGTGCGGGATCGGCTCTGGAGGGCCATCCAGGCGAGGCCAACGATGCAGACCGAGAGGCTTACCGTGCGGCTAAGGGCCAGCGGCCAGAAGACGCCCGCGGCGCCGGCCATGCGCAGAGCGACGAAGTAGAGACCGAAGCCGGCTCCCGCAGCGACCGAGAGACCGAGGGTGCCGGCGGGGGCGGGTTCCGCCTGCGGGCCGGCGGCGATGAGCCAGATGGCTGCCGCGGCGAGCAGGAAGCCGGCGAGGTGGAGGGGGCGGGGTGCGCCCTCAAGCAGGCTTGAGACGAGCGAGGGAATGGCGGCGGCGAGCAGGCCGCTGATGGCGGCAGAGGCTCCCATGGCGCCGCGGGCGAGGCAGATATAGAAGCAGAGCACGGAGGTGCCGCCGAGGAAGCCGGCGGCGAGACCCCAGAGCAGCGGCGCGGTGGGCGGCAGGGACTCGTGGCGGACAAGAAGGACGAGAAGGAGGACAGCTAGGCTGGCACCGTGGCTGAGAAAGACGGTGCGGAAGGCGGCCTGGAGGGTGCCGCCGGCGCGCTTGACGCTCATGCCGCCGGCAAAGTCACCTCCACCCCAGGTGATTGCGGCGATGAGTGCCAGGGCGGCGTTGCCACCGAGCAGAGCGTGAAGCTGATCCAAGGCTTGTGACGCTACTGCGCGGAGGTCTGCGCCGGGTGCGGCGTTACGTCCTGCGCGGTGGGGTAGTAGCCTTCCTTGGCGATGACGGTGAGATTGGGACGGGCGACCTTGACCTCAACCTTGCGGAACTTGTCGTCGATGAAGGGCTCGTGCGAGTAGTAGCCGATGGTGTACTGGTTGCGTACCTGCTCGGCGATCCGGGCGAAGCTGGCCTCGATGCCCTTTTGGCGGAACTCGGGATCGACCTGCCCGCCGGTAGCTGCGGCGTAGACAGGAAGGATGTTATCGCGCATCTGCAAGGGCAGATGGACCTTGTCGAGGAAGCCTTCGCCCTTGATGGTGGGAAGGGTGTGGACGAGGGTCGCATAGACGGCGATCTTGTTGGCCTGGAGAAAGCGGATGACCTCCTTGGTCTTGGCGGTGCTGCCGTACTCCTTGCCGTCAGAGAGGACATAGATGATGCGGCGACGGCCTTTGCCGGCGTGGGTGAGCTTCTTGGCGGCCTCGAGGATGGCGTCGTTCAGGGTGTGGACGTCGCGGGGAACGTTGATGGTGTTGCTCATCGTCGTCCCGTGGTTCGAGTTGGTCAAGGGCTGCGTGTTCATCTGCGCATTGTTGTTGATGTTGATGTTGTTGCCGAGCGCGGTGCCGGTGTCGTAGAACATGGGCTCGCGGCCAACGGACTTCGTTTGCTCGAGCACGGCGGAGAGGCGGGCGCTCTGCGCGGCGGTGAAGTCAGTCCGCATGCGGGGGCCGTTGTTATAGGTGAAGACGGCGACCTCGTCGTAGGGAGTGAAGGCGCCCTGCAGCGCGGCGAGCGAGTTATTGATCTTGGTCATCTCGTCGAAGGTGACGCTTTGATCGATGACGAGCGCGACCGAGAGCGGAGCGGCGTCCGTGGTGTAGACGGCCATGTGCTGGCGCAGATTGTTCTCGTAGACGCGAACCTCGCGCCAGGTGATGCCGGGGACGAGCTGGTTCTTGGAGTCCTTGACGGTGAAGGGGATCTCGACGAAGTTGGTGCGGGTGCTGAAGGTGGTGATGGCTCCCTGGCCCTGTCCTGCGGCCGGCAGGTCGGGCGGGGGGCCGGCGTCGGGGTCTGCGGTGGTGGCGCTGCTGCCGGGGAGCGAGGTGCCTGGGGCGTCGGTCTGGAAGGTGTCGGGTGCAGGGGCGGGCGCCGGGGCATTGCCCTGCGGGGTGGCTGGTCCGGTGCCGCTGCCGGGCGTGATGGTGCCGTAGCTGGGGAGGGAGGTCTGAGGCTGAGGCGCGTCGGGAACCGCTTGCTGCCCCTGCGGCGCATCGGGCAGAGACCGGGGCTGCTGCCCGAGACCTGCCATGGAGACCGCCAGAAACCCTGCGATGACGCTATGCCTACCCACTGGTGACTCCCCCGAAGATGCATTGCCTTCTGGCGAGTGCACCTATTCTTACCTCTCTCAGACTATCAGCGAGCGGATTGATCCGCCCGCGCGCAGACAGCTTATCAGCGCGGCGAAGTGTTGGTCCTGCTGAAGAAGGGCGGCCGAGCGCTGAGTCATACAGACCTGTCTCTTTGACGCGATGAACGGCGGCGACGTTGCGCAGCAGGGCCTGGCGAGTGGCGATGCGGCCCATGCTGACCTGCGAGGCTCTTCTCTCGTCTAAGGAGGCATGCAGCGTTCTGATGCAGTCTTCTCCGTCCGATCTTTCCGGCATGTTCTCTCTCCGCTCCTGGCTGCGGGCCTGCTGTTCAGCGCAGGCTACCTCGGGTGGGCGCAGGAGGCACCGACGCCGGGTGGGCTGCCGCCGCCGAGCACGGCTGCACCGGAGCAGCAGGACAGCGCGGATACGCAGACCTTCAAGGTGACGGCAAACCTGGTAAACCTCTACTTCTCTGTGCGGGACAAGAACGGGTTCATCACGAACCTGCACAAGGACGACTGCGCGATCACCGAGGACAAGGCGCCGCAGGTGACGAAGCGCTTTACGCAGGAGAAGAACCTGCCGCTGACGATCGGGATTCTGCTGGATACGAGCGGGTCGCAGCAGAATGTGCTGCCGCTTGAGCAGGAGAGTGGCGCGGCGTTCCTGAAGGATGTGCTCACCAAGAAAGACGAGGCGTTTCTGATCACGTTCGACATTAACGTGGATCTTGCTTCGGACTATACCAACTCGCCGTCGGAGCTGAGGCGGGCGCTGGATAAGGCAAGGATCAACACCGGGACAGGGTCTGGTTCGGTGACAGGTAACGGACCGGCGCGGGGGACGCTGCTGTATGACGCGGTGTACCTGGCGGCGCATGACAAGCTGCGCGCGGAGGCGGGGCGGAAGATCATCGTGATGTTGACGGACGGCGGCGATCAGGGATCGCAGGAGACGCTGAAGTCTGCGACCGAGGCGGCGCAGAAGGCGAATGCGATTGTGTACGTGATCCTGATTGCAGATCGCGGGTTCTACGGTGGCGGCGGCTTCAACCTGGGGTCGATCGGTGCACGGGACATGGACAAGCTGGCGACGGATACCGGCGGTCGCGTAATCAACGTGGGAAACAACGGCAAGCGGTTGCAGGAGGCGTTCGACCAAATTCAGGATGAGCTGCGGACGCAATATCTGGCGAGCTATACGCCGACGAACGTGAAGCTTGATGGCGCGTTCCGAACGATCAGTGTGACGTGCCAGAAGGGATACAAGGTTCAGGCGCGCAAGGGGTACTACGCGCTGGCGGATGCTATGCCGAGTGACTAGTCTGCACGGACGGCAGGTCCGAGGTGGCGAAGCGGATCTTTCGATGCGCTCAGGAGGACAGCGAGAGGCGGGTCCTTCGCTCTGCTCAGGATGACACCGAGGCGAGGGAGGTCTCAGGCGGTGATGGCTCCGGTGTAGACGGCCATGCCGGCGACGGCGTCGACACCCATGGCGTCGAGGGCGTTAATCTCGGATTGCTGCTTGATGCCGCCGGCGCAGATGAGCTGGCGGGCGGTGGTGGAGCGGAGGATGGCGGCGACGTCGAGCGGGAAGCCCTGCATGGTGCCCTCGGTGTCGACGTGGGTGTAGAGGAAGGCGCCGCAGAAGTCCTCGAGCCAGGTCATGGCTTCTTCAGGGGTGAGGTCGACGGAGTCCTTCCAGCCCTTGGTCGCGACGCGGCCGGCCTTGGTGTCGACGGAGAAGACAAGGGCGTCTTCGCCGAGGGACTTCTTCAGGGATGCGGCGAAGTGTTTGTCGACGCCTTTTTCGTTGAAGAGCGAGCTGCCGTAGATGACGCGTTTGGCGCCGGCTTCGAGCAGCGCCTGGCCATCTTCGGGCGTGCGGAGGCCGCCGCCGACCTGACAGGGAAGGCGGCTGGTGAAGGTGCTGATAAGCGCGCGGTTGTCGCCCTGGCGCATGGCAGCGTCGAGGTCGATGAGCTGGACGAGCGGGTACTTGGAGAAGCGCTCGATCCAGGGCTCGAAGTCGTCGAAGGCCAGCTTGAGTTTCTCGCCTTGCACGAGCTGGACGATGCGGCCGCCGAGGAGGTCGATGGAGGGGATCAGCATGAGGGTTCCTTCAGGCTAGCAGGGGAGGCGGACGGGGATGCCGGTGGTGGCGATCTCGGCCTTCAGGGCGCGGGAGCTGGTGACGCCGAAGTGGAAGATGCTGGCGGCGAGGGCGGCGTCGGCGTGGCCGCCCTGGGGTGCGTGGCTGAAGACCTCGGCGAAGTGCTGGGCGTCCCCGGCGCCGCCGGAGGCGATGACGGGGATGGAGACGGCGGCGGAGACGCGGCGGGTGAGGGCGAGATCAAAGCCGGCGCGGGTGCCGTCGGCGTCCATGCTGGTGAGGAGGATCTCGCCGGCGCCGCGCTGCTCCGCCTCGCGGGCCCAGTCCAGGAGGCGGAGGCCGGTGGGCTTGCGACCGCCGGAGACGAAGACCTCGGCCTCGGCGATGGGATCGCGCGCGCCGATGGTGCGGCGGGCATCGATGGCGACGATGACGGCCTGTGCGCCGAAGGAGGAGCCGATCTCGGTGATGAGCTCCGGGCGGGCGATCGCGGAGGAGTTGATGGAGATCTTATCGGCGCCGGCGTTGAAGACCTGGGAGGCGTCTTCGGCGGAGCGGATGCCGCCGCCGACGGTGAAGGGGATGAAGAGCCTGGCGGCGGTGCGTTCTACCGTGTCCAGCAATGTCCCGCGGCCCTCGTGGGTGGCGGTGATGTCGAGCAGGACGATCTCGTCGGCGCCGGCGGCGGCGTGGCGATGAGCGAGCTCAGCGGGGTCGCCGGCGTCGATGATGTCGACGAACTGGATGCCCTTGACGACGCGGCCGGCGCGGACGTCGAGGCAGGCGATGATGCGTTTGGTGAGCATGATAGTGGTGGTGTTGGGTACCCCTCCCCGGGGCACTTTCTGGCTAAAGTCTTCGATCGATTGGGTGATGTTGGACTGCTGCGAGGCAGGAGTCGTGGTCAGGGCTTAGGTCTGAGTTGATTGTATGTGGGTGCGATGGGTAAGTGCGCCAACACATCTGCACGATGCTTACTGCGCACGACGCGACGTGTGCGCGACGTGTGTGGAGGATGGCTTGATGCGGGGGTTTTCTGGTGTATGCGAATGCTGTATGTATAGAGGGAGCGGACGTGGCGTGTCGCCCGCTCGCCGAAGCGTGTGAAGAAAGGGCGTGCAGAGCCGATGAGCGGAGAGACGGTGCTGGTGACGGGTGGGTCGGGGTTTTTGGGGGTGTACGGCATCGCGGCCCTGGTGGGAGCGGGGTTCCGGGTGCGGGCGACGGTGCGGTCGCTGGGGCGGGAGGCGGAGGTTCGGGCGATGCTGGCGCAGGCCGGCTGCACGCCGGGGGAGGCGCTTTCGTTTGCCGAGACGGATCTGATGAAGGACGAAGGATGGGCGGCGGCGGTGGCGGGCTGCCGGTATGTGCAGCATGTGGCGTCGCCGTTTCCGGTGGCGGCGCCGAAGGATGAAAACGAGCTGATTGCCCCGGCGCGCGAGGGGACGCTGCGAGTGCTGCGGGCGGCGCGGGATGCGGGGGTGCAGCGGGTGGTGCTGACGTCGTCGTTTGCCGCGGTGGGCGAGGGTCACGCGGTGCGGGCGGAGCCGTTTGAGGAGGCGACGTGGACGAACCTGGCGGGGAAGGATGTGACGTCATATGCGAAGTCGAAGACGCTGGCGGAGCGCGCGGCGTGGGAGTTTCTGGCGAGGGAGGGTGGCGCGCTGGAGCTGACGGCGGTGAATCCGGTGACGGTGTTTGGGCCGGTGCTGGGACCGGACTACAGCACAACGATTCTGCTGATTGAGCGGCTGATGGATGGGTCGGTGCCGGCGTGTCCGCGGATGTCATTCGCGACGGTGGATGTGCGGGATGTGGCGGATCTATACGTGCGGGCGATGCTGCGGCCGGAGGCGAAGGGAGAGCGGTTTCTGGCGGTGAGCGGAGCGTCGGTGGCGATGGTCGAGATTGCCGGCATGCTGCGGCGGCGGATGGGCGATGCGGCGCGGCGGGTGCCGACGCGCGAGATGCCGAACTGGATGGTGCATGCGCTGGCAGTGGTGAAGCCTGAGCTGAAGGCGATTCTGCCGCAGCTGGGGAAGGCGCAGAACGTCTCAGGCGAGAAGGCGCGGGAGCTGCTGGGGTGGACGCCGCGGGGGCAGGAGGAGACGATTGTGGCGACGGCGGAGAGTCTGGTGCGGATGGGGTTGGTGAAGTAAGGGCGGACGTGCTTAGAGGGCGAGGAAGTTGCGGAGGATCTGGAGGCCGGTGTCGGCGGATTTTTCGGGGTGGAACTGGACGCCCATGACGTTATCGCGCTCGACGACGGCGGTGAAGGGGCCGCCGTAGTTTGTCACCGCCGCGGTGTCAGAGGAGACGGGGGCTCGCCAGGAGTGGGTGTAGTAGACGAAGGCGCCGGGGGCGATGCCGCGAAGGAGGCGGGAGCCGGGGCGGATGGACTCGAGGGAGTTCCAGCCGACGTGTGGGGATTTGAGGGGGGCGTCGTCGAAGGTGGCGGGGAAGTGCTCGCAGGAGCCGCCGAAGTGGCAGAGGCCTTCCGTTGCTTCGGCCTCGGTGGAGCCGTCGTAGAGCCATTGGAGGCCGACGCAGATGCCGAGGAAGGGGGCGCCGCGTCCTCGTTTGGGATCGATGGCTTCGCGGGTGGCCTCTGTGAGCTCGAGGTCGTGGAGGAGCTGGGTGGAGCGGAAGTGGCCGACGCCGGGGAGAACGATCTTTGAGGCGCGGCGGAGATCGGCGGGGTTCTGGGTGACGACAAGATCTTCGGGGGTGCCGGATTCGGCGCCGAGGTAGCGGAGGGTTTTGACGACGCTGGTGAGGTTGCCGGCTTTGTAGTCGATGATGGCGATCATGGGTGTCCCAGTAAGTGATGCCGATAGCCAGGAAAGCTAAAGGTTGAGAATAGCGGTAACAAGCGAACAGACGATTGTGGTTGGTCTTCCCCAGCCTCTGCCGCGCAGAGCAAGGATGAGGAGAGCGCGCAGGAGAGAAGAATGGGAAAGATCAGGAGTGTGAGTGTCGCGCGAGCCTTCTCACCGAGGTTCCTCGACTCAGCGGCGTACCAGATGCTTACCAGTAAGAACAGGAAGAAGGGGTAGGGGAGCGCGCCCAGAGCGATCCAGAGTCGCGTTCTTGCATAACGGCCTCCGTTCGCGGTCTTCTCGGTTTGTGTGCGCTCGATGATCGTGGCTTCCGCGGTGCGGTGGGCTGGTTCATGAAGATCGAAGTTCTTTGAAGAGGGCATGGATGGCGAGGGCGGCGAGTGAAGGCGCACACCAGTAGTCGAAGATGCCGCCGCGTTCGGTATTCTGGCCGCAGATGACGGCGACGCCGCTGCCGGTGTGCTGCTTGATGAGGGTGGCGAGCCAGCCGACGAAGCCGCTGTTGTCGATGCCGGCCTGGAAGTGGATGGACCAGAGGGTGAGGGGCTCGGCGGCTGAGGCGTCGGCGGGGATGAGCTGGCTCCAGCGATCGCCGTCGCGGATGAGGGCGAGGGCATTGGGGTGGAGGCTGGTGGCGAAGACGGCGTGGGCGAACTCGGTGAAGTGCCACTGGTCGGGAAGCGCGTGGAGTTCGGCGTCGCGGAGGACGCGGCGGAGGCGGGAGTCGGTCTGGGCGGGAGTCTCGGTCTGGATGTGCATGCGGCGCGGTCAGGCGGAGGCTGAGAGGACGGCGGGACCGTGAGCGTTGTCGATGAGGTTCTTCCAGGTGCCATCGGGTTGCTGGCGGAGAACGACGGTGGAGATGGAGGTTTGCGGTGGCGCGTCGCCGTTGGCGAGGGTATAGCGCGAGGTGAAGAGGGCGATGCCGTCCGCTTCGATGATGTGGGTCTCGAGCTGTTCGACGTGCGGGTTGGAGTGGAGAGCGTCGCGGTAGAGGTCGCGGATGGCGGTGAGGCCGCGGATTTCCTGCCCGGGTTGATTGAGCAGGACGGCCTGGGCGTCATAGAAGCGGAGGATGGTTTCGAGGTCGCCGGTGTTGAAGGCGTGGTCGACGGTGTGGATGGTATCGAGTGGGGTGTTCCGGGGCATGGTGGTTTGTATCTCGCTGTGGTTCTTAGATGGGGTGGTCCTCGGCGACGTTTCGTTGCCTGCCTGGGCAGTATCGCAGTTCGTCGACGGGGTCTATTGCCGGGGAGGGCTGGGGTGATGACCATCGACGAACTGCGATGTGAGAACGGATGGAGGGACGTCGCGGCGCGTGGGCGCGACGACCGTGATTAGTTGCCCTCCTTGTTGAAGAGGCGCAGGGGGATGCTGTCGCCCATCACTTTGTAGCCCTGGTCGTTGGGGTGGAGGTGATCGTCGGAGCGATAGGCGGGATTGAGGGCGAGGGGCTCTTTGGGGTCACGCATGACGGCGTCGAAGTCGATGACACCATCGAAGGCTCCCGAGGAGCGGATCCAGGCGTTGACGGTTTCGCGGACCTCTTCGCCCGTCTCCGAGAAATATTTCGCGCCCTTGTAGGGCAGGAGTGTCGCGCCGTAGACGACGAGGTGTTTGGCGTGGGCACGGGTGATGATCTGCTGGTATGCGGCGATGAGGTCTTCGGCGGTTGGCGGGAAGGCCAAGGGGTCTTCCAGGCGATGGCCGAGGCCGATGTCGTTGATGCCTTCGAGGATGATGAGGTAGCGAGGCTGGGCCTGAGCGAGGACGTCGCGGTCGAGGCGGGAGAGGGCGCCGGGGCCGATGCCTGGCTCAAGGACGCGATTGCCGGCGATGCCGAGGTCGACGACGGAGAACTCTTGTTTGTCGGCGGATTGCTGCAGGCGGTTGGAGAGGATGTTCGGCCAGCGGGCGTTGGCGTTGACCGTGGAGCGGAAGCCATCAGTGATGCTGTCGCCGAGGCAGACGATAGAGGCGGCGTCCGGCTGGTCGACTTCGACGCCCTTGAGGAAGTACCACTCGGTGGCGGGTGTTGCGTTGGGGAGGGTGGCCATGTTGGTGTCGTCGCCAGGGGCTGAGTAGTTGGTTTGCTGGGCGACCTTGTGATAGGTGATGGCATCGATCTTCTGCCCGGGGAGGAAGAGGGAGATGGCGAGATCGGAGTTCGGCTTGACGTCGAGACGGACGGGATCGGAGACGGCCTGGGCCTGCGGCGCGAGGATGAGATCGGTTTTGCCGGAGAAGGTAAGGGGCTTCAGGTCGGACGGACTGACAGTGCCGGTGCCGTCCGAGAGGGCGATGGTGGCGCTGCCGATCCGCAGGCGCTGAAGCTGGGCGCTGAGCTCATTTGAGAGAACGATGCGGAAGGCGTGGCCGCCGTGAGAGACGTGGACGATCTCGCGGAGGGTGGTGTCCTGCGCGAAGAGCTCACCTGTGGGGTTGAGCAGGGCGGCGGGGGCGGCGGCCCAGGTGGAGACCCAGTTTCGCGATCCCGGGGGTGTCTGGGAGGACGCGGTGGAGGAGGGGAGGCAGGCAAGAGCAAGCAGGCAGAGCAGAGGTCGGGGGAGGGGCATGGCAGCCTTTCAAACGGGGGAGTCGCGTGGCGCGGCTATGGAGCCGGCGACCACCGCAAAAGTATAGGAGAGACGCGGCGCTGATCCTTGCCAGAGATGCCGCACTCTGTGCCAGAGATTGGTGCTTTGTGGGCATAGGGCGGAGGTGGGGCGAGGTGGAGAAGCGGGTCCTTCGCTTTGCTCAGGATGGCAGGGATGACGGTGCGGATGATCGGGGCTAGAGGAGGCCTTTGGTGCTGGGGAGGAGGTCGGCCATACGATCGTCGCGGGAGCAGGCGCCACGGAGGGCTCGGGCGAAGGCTTTGAAGCTGGCTTCGATCTTGTGATGGTTGGAGCGGCCGTAGAGGACCTTGATGTGGACGTTAGATTTGGCACCGCGGGCGAAGCCTTCGAAGAAATCTGTAACCAGTTCGGTTTGCAGGTCGCCGACGAGGGGGACGTTGACCTGATCGTCGACGGCGTAGGCGGTGCGGCCGGAGAGGTCGATGGCGGCGACGGCGAGGGTTTCGTCCATGGGCATGACGAAGTAGCCGGCGCGGAGGATGCCGCGCTTGTCGCCGAGGGCCTGGAGGACGGCCTCGCCGAGGGCGATGCCGGTGTCTTCAACGGTGTGGTGCTGGTCGACGTCGAGGTCGCCCTTGACGGTGAGGGTGAGATCGAAGCCGCCGTGGCGGGTGAAGAGTTCGAGCATGTGATCGAAGAAGCGAATGCCGGTGGAGACCTGGTAGGTGCCCTGGCCGTCGAGGTTGAGGGTGAGGGCGATCTTGGTTTCGGTGGTGTCGCGGGTGATGATGCCGGTGCGCGGGGTCATTAGATCTCTCGTGAGATAGGGCGTTGTGGGTTGATGGTATGGCAGGATGGGCGATAGTGAGGGTCGGCCCTTTCCGGTCCGATGAACCCACCCATGACGATGAAGCTGTCATGGATGGGGCACCCGCTTCGCGGAGGCTGGTTCGGCTGCGATGGGTCGTTCGATCAGGGGCGTTGCCAGTTCATTTCGGTGAGGGTCTCGCGGAGGGCGTGGAGGCCGCGGGTGACGTGGTCTTCGATGCCGACGGTGATGCGGACGAGGCCATCGCAGCCGGGGTCGGAGGAGCGGTCGCGGAGGAGGACGCCTTTTGTGCGCATGAGGGTTACGAACTCTTTGTGGCGCAGGCCGATCTCGAAGAGGACGAAGTTGGCTTCGCTCGGCCAGAAGCGGACGTTGAGACTCCTGAGCTCGGCTTCGATGCGGTCGCGGCCGAGGCGGACCTGGTCGGTGTACCAGGTGAGATAGTCCTGGTCGGCGAGGGCTTCCGGGAGGACGGCAAGGGCGAGGCCGTTGACGTTGTAGGGACTGGCGACCTTGCGGACGGCGTGCATGAGCGGGGCCGAGCCGGCGAGCATGCCGAGGCGGAGGTTAGCGAGGCCGTAGGCTTTCGAGAAGGTGCGGCCGACGATGAGGTTGGGGATGTGGCCAATGTCTTCGAGGGTGGACTCGCCGTGGAAGTGGAAGTAGGCTTCGTCGACGAAGAGGACGGCGTGGGGCGCGGCGCGGGCGATCCGGAGCAGGTGCTCGCGCGAGACGGTGATGCCGGTGGGATTGTTGGGGCTGGCGATGAGGATGATCTTGGTGCGCGAGGTGATGGCGGCGAGAAAGCGGTCTAAAGGAAACGCGAATGTGTCGTCTGCTTGAATGCGTTGAAGGTTGCCGGTCATGATGCCGACGGAGACGTCGTACATGAAGAAGGTGGGGGTGCTGATGAGGGCTTCGTCGTCTTCTTCAAGGAAGGCGAGGCAGAGGAGATGGATGGCTTCGTCGACGCCGTTGGTGAGGAGAACCTGATTGGGTTCGAGGCCAAAGTGGGCGGCGGTGGCGATCTCGGCGTGTTCGCGCTCGGGGTAGACGGTGAGATCGGCGGCGGTTACAGATTGCAGGCGGGCGAGCACGAGTGGGGACGGGGCGAAGGTGTTCTCGTTGAAGTCAAGGCGGAGCGCTGTGCGGGCGGCGAGGGGCGGGTGGTACTCGGGCGCGGCGAGGACGCGGCGGCGGGGCTGCGGGAGGGTGGGCGCGGGGTCAGCGTGGTGACCGGGGAGGTGGTCTTCGAGCTGCGTGGCGGGGGTGGTGGCGAAGGATTCGGGCGGCATGTGGGTGTTCCTTGGCTGCGGTGGCGAGTGAGAAGCGGGTCCTTCGCTTTGCTCAGGATGACAACGATCAGGGGTTAGGGGCGGGTGAGAGAAGCAGGTCCTTCGCTTTGCTCAGGATGACAGTGGTTGGGGCATCAGGTGGTTTCGAGTTTGACGCTGATGCTGTTGGCGTGGGCGGTTAGGCCTTCGGCTTCGGCGAGGCGGATGGCGTGGGGGGCGACCGTGGCGAGGCCGGAGCGGGTGTAGCGCTGGACGGTGATGATCTTGACGAAGTCGAGGACGGAGAGGCCGCCGCGCATGCGGCCGTTGCGGCCGGTGGGGAGGACGTGATTGGGGCCGGAGATGTAGTCGCCGAGGGACTGCGGGGTGTGCTGGCCGATGAAGACGGAGCCGGCGTTCTGGATCCAGCGGACGTCGGCGCCATCATCGACCGAGAGGTGCTCGGGGGCGAGGCGATTGGTGAGGATCTGGGCTTCGGTAACGGATTCAGTTACAAAGATGAAGCCCTGGGCGGCGAGCGACTGCTGGGCGATGGGGTTCGCGGCGGATTGCAGGTCGGCCTCGCGGCGGACCTCTTCGGCGAGCTGCAGGTTGGTGGTGATCAGGATGGCGAGGGCTTCGGGATCGTGCTCGGCCTGGGCGACGAGATCGGCGGCGATGCCGCGGGGGTTGCCGGTTTCGCTGGTGACGACGATCTCGGTGGGGCCGGCGGGCATGTCGATGCCGCAGTGGGTCGACACGGCTTGCTTGGCAGCGGTGACGAAGAGGTTGCCGGGGCCGACGATCTTGTCGACGCGCGGAATGGTGGCGGTGCCAAAAGCGAGGGCGGCGACGGCCTGGGCGCCGCCGATGCGATAGAACTCGGTGACGCCGGCGAGGTGGGCGGCGGCGAGGGTCTCGAGCGCGGGCCTGGGCGAGCAGACGACGATGCGGGGAACGCCGGCGACCTGTGCGGGCGTGGTGGTCATGAGCAGGGTAGAGGGCAGCGGATAGCGGCCGCCGGGGACGTAGCAGCCGACGGAGGCGAGCGGGCGGACGACCTGGCCGGTCTCGATGCCAGGGCCCTGCTGGGTGCTCCAGCTTTTGGGCAGCTGGCGCTCGGCGAAGGCGCGGATGTTGGCCTGGGCGACGAGCATGGCGGCCTTGAGGTCGTCGGGGATGGTGTCCCAGGCGAAGCGCATCTCTTCCTGCGCGACGCGGAGGCCGGCGATGCTCGTGCCCGTGAAGCCGTCGAGACGGGTGGCAAAGTCGAGGAGGGCTTCATCGCCGCGAGTGCGGATGGCGGCGAGGATCTCGTCGACGACCGGCGCGACTTTCGCGGTGTTGGTATCGCCGCGGTGCTCGATCTGGTGGATGGCGGCTTCGGCTTCGTTGCGGGTGTCTCCGAAGGTGTGGAGTAGGTTCATGGTTCCTGCTGTCTGTGATGGGTTTGGTTACACAATGCCTAACGGATCTTGTTGATGGGAGGCTGGTAGCCGGATTGGGTGCGCTGGTGAAAGCGGCGCGGGTGTTTCATCTGGGCCTTCATGAGCTTCTGCTCGGTGCGGGAGCCCGTGAGGGTGACTCGCTTGGCGGCTTCGGGCGTGGCGGGGTAGACGCGGTCCGGCTTCCCCGGATCGACGACGACGATGAGGCTCATGTTGGTGGAGATGCGCTGGCCGGGCGGAAGACGGGTGCGGAGCTTGACCTCGCGCGGGGCTTTGGCGGGCTCCTGGATGCGGAGAGCGATGTCGAAGAGGCCGAGGTACTTGAGCCAGCCGACGACCTGCGCGGAGGAGAGGACGATGCCGTAGAGGACGAGGCCTTCCGCCTGGATCTTCGCCTGGGCGCGGCGCTGGCGGAGGTAGTTGATGCCGGAGGCGAGGGCGAGGACGGCGACGATGATGCCGACCGAAATCCAGGCGATGCGCCCGCGGTGAGTCTCCTGAAGGAGCATCGCGGTGGAAGCGTGGGGTGGGGTGAAGAGCGAGAGAGTCATCGGGTGGGTACCTGTGGGTTAGAGGCCAGTCTTGCCTGGGTTGTTCTGCTGCCTGTCTAGAGCTGTGCTGACTAGACACTGAATGAACATCATCATCCTTCCACAATCTGACGCTTCCGCTGCTTCTCATCCAGACTGCGTCTGATTAGTTCAGCCAGGAGCCGTTCGCTAAGCTCCCGAGTTTGCTGATGGATCTCTGTTTCGAACTTCTGAAGCCGTGAAAGTTTGGCTGGTAGAACATCTGGATGCCACTTATCAATCAATTTTGCCGCGGTAGATCCGTCTTCAGTCTCGCGGTATACGCGGCGAAGAAGCACTTTGTCTTCGTCCGATAGGAATTCGTCGTTCGACGTCTGCCAGCCAAGAATGTGAAGGCACGCTTCGACGGCGGATATCTCACCGGCGAGGAAGTGTCTCAGCCCGTTTCGATTTCTGGCTTGTAGTCGCTTTCGTCGCATAGTTGAAGCTACAGGACGACTTTGCTGAGGGGGTACTCGACGATGCCGGTGGCGCCGGCGGCTTTGAGTCTGGGGATGACGTCGCGGACGGTGCGCTCGTCGAGGATGGTGTTGAGGGCGACCCACTCGGCGTCGGAGAGCTGGGAGATGGTGGGGAAGTTGAGCGCGGGAAGAACGCGCAGGACGTCGGTGAGGTCGGTCTTCATGACGTTCATCATGAGGCCGACGCGGCCCTGGGCGGCGATGGCGGCGTTGAGCATGAGCGAGAGATTGTCGATCTTTTTGCGCTTCCACTCGTCTTTGAAGGCTGTGCGATTGGCGATGAGCTGGGTGTCGGACTCCATGAGGGTTTCGATGATGCGGAGGCGGTTGGCTTTGAGGGAGGAGCCGGTCTCGGTGACTTCGACGATGGCGTCGGCGAGGGTGGGCGGTTTGACCTCGGTGGCGCCCCAGGAGAACTCGACTTTGACGGGGATGTTTTTCTCGGCGAAGTAGCGTTTGGTGTACTCGACGAGCTCGGTGGCGATGATCTTGCCGGCGAGGTCTTCGGGGCGCTGAAAGGGCGAGTCTTCGGGGACGGCGAGGACCCACTTGACCTTGGTGCGGGACTGCTTGGAGTAGGTGAGGGAGGTGATGCGCTCGACATCGGATTGATTTTCGAGGATCCAGTCGTTGCCGGTGAGACCGGCGTCGAGGGCGCCGTGCTCGACGTAGCGGGCCATCTCCTGGGCGCGAACGAGCATGCACTCGATGTCGTCATCGTCGATGGTGGGGAAGTAGGAGCGGCCGTTGGCGAAGATACGCCAGCCGGCGCGCTCGAAGAGGGCGATAGTGGCGTCCTGGAGGGAGCCTTTGGGGATGCCGAGGCGGAGTTTCTGCTGGCTCACTGGGCGACCTCTTGCTTGGTGGTCGCGGCGGTTTCAACGGCGATGGGCTTGGTAAAGCAGGAGACGGTGCCTTCGTGGCAGACGAGGCCATCGCCCTCGACTTCGACCTTGAAGAGGAGCGCGTCGTTATCGCAGTCGGTGGCGGCGGAGAGTATGCGGAGGCGGTTGCCGCTGGTCTCGCCCTTCATCCAGAGCTTGGAGCGGGTGCGGCTCCAGAAGGTGACGAAGCCGGTTTCGACGGACTTCTGATAGCTGGTTTCGTTGAGGAAGCCGAGCATGAGGAGCTCGCCGGTGGCGGCGTCCTGGACGATGCCGGGGACGAGGCCGCCCATCTTGTTGAAGTCGATGGTGGGAGTAGAGGCGGTGGTGATCATGGGTTCCTTCTTGAGGGTTGCTGGGCGGAGGTTCCGAGCGGGTGACAGACGAAAGGCCCGCTCGCGGTGGACGCGTTGGCGGGCCTTTGTGAGGTCTTGAAGAGCGAGAGCTTTACTTCGCCACGACAGACGCCGCCAACATGCGATGGGCATGGTGATGGTGATGTCCGAGATGGTGGAGTCGATCGCTCATCCTGAGATTAACGGTACGGCGGGGCCGGGGGCGGTGTCAAACAGGGTGGCCCCTTTTTCCTGCTTCCTACGCCTTACTGAGTGAGGCCTGGTCTGCCGGGCGCTCTGCATAGGAAAGCAAAAGGGGAGATAGAGATGGCGCATGCAACGGTGAATGAGGTGATGGGACGACATCTGGAGTTGGTTCCAACGAACCATGCAGGGGTGAAGGCGATTGCGCCGCCTCCGGCTGGATTTGATCCGCGGACCGCGGACGTGAGCACGCTGCTGCGCTACGGGATCCATCCGCGTCCTGACCCGGCGAAGCATCCGGCGGCGACGACGTTGTGGGACCGTCTGACGGCGCAGCCGTATAAGTACGTGGTGCCAACGCTGTCCACGCCGCGGTACAAGCGGGTACAAGCCAAGCGGCCGCCGCTCCAGAGGCTTGCGCCGGCTGATGTGACGATCGAATATAGCCCGAACTGGAGCGGCGGGCTGGTATTCAACCCGACGCCGAGCGAGCCTTTCACATGGGTACAGGGCGAGTGGGTGGTGCCGAGTGTGACGCCGCCGGCCGGTGGAGATGGGTTCTGGGCCTCGCTGGCGTGGGTCGGAGCGGATGGCTACAACTCAAGTGACGTGATGCAGCTGGGAACGGCGCAGTTTGTGACGCGGAGCAATGGGAGTGTCAGCACGGAGACGTTTGCGTGGATCGAGTGGTACACGTACGGCTGGCAGCAGCTGAGCTTCCCGGTAAGTCCGGGCGACACCATCTTTGCTTACATCCAGACCAATGGCGTGGTGGACGGCGTGCTGCAGGCGCAGGGCAGCATCGTGAACGAGACGCAGGGAACGTCGACGGCGCCGGTGGTCTCGGCGCCCCCGGGAACGATCTTCCAGGGCAACGTCGCGGAGTGGATTATGGAGCGGCCGACGTTCAGCTCGCTGGCGACGATTCCGCGCTATGGGGAGGTGGTGTTTACCTCGGCTTCAACCTGCAGCAAGGGGTTGGTCAACTACAACATTCCGGCGCAGCCGGTGAACATGACTTCGGATGGGACGGCGACGGGCAAGCTGCTCTCGACCGGCGCGGTCACACCGGTGATCTCCTCGTGGATTGCCTCGACGTAGAGACGGAGGCCAGCGGCGGGATGTGCAGTGGCGCTGTGCCTCCCGCGGGCTGGCAGCGAGGTTTGACGGCTCGATGCGGGTCGGCTAGTCTGGCGACGCATTCCCAGGAGATCCTATGCTCGCGATTCGACGATTTGTAGCCGCCGCGGTTTTGTTTGCCGCGCTTCCGCTTTTGAGTGCGCAGACCTCAGCGACGACGCAGACTTCAACGGCTGCGAAGGCGCAGGCGGCTGCGGCGAATACCGGCGACAAGCTGGATATTAATACGGCGACGGCGGATCAGCTGAAGGCGTTCAACGGGATTGGGGATGCGTACGCGAAGCGGATCATCGATGGGCGGCCATACACGATGAAGACGCAGCTGGTGAGCAAGGGTGTGCTGCCGCAGGCTACGTACAACAAGATCAAGGACAATATTGTGGCGTCGAAGGTGAAGAAGTAGGGGAGTGGCTTTTTAGAGGAAGGGATCTCTCCACTGCGCTTCGCTTCGGTCGAGATGACAGGCGTGTTTGTGACGCTTCGCTCCGGTCGAGATGACGGCGTGGATCGTAGCGCTTCGCTCCGTCGTAAGAGCGAAGTGCGGGGGTTCCTCGGCTGCGCTTCGGAATGACAACCGAGAGGAACGTTCGCTCGGAGTGGCGGCCTTGGTGCCTTTACTGGAGGTCGGGCTTTAGTTCCATGACGGCGATGCGGCCGTCGGAGAAGAAGGTGCCGCCGGTGGCGGTTTTGGCGGTGCGGAGGGGGTCGGCGGGGGTGACGTAGGCGGCGCTCGAGAAGGCGCCGGTAGCGTCGAAGCTGTCGACGAGGAACTTGCGCTCGAGGTCGATGTTGGGATCGATCTTATGGGTGGTGCCGTTGTTGCGCTGGTCGCGCTCGAAGCCGATGTCGTGGGTGGCGGAGCCGACCCAGAGCTGGCGACCGTCGACGAGTTCGGGACTCTTCCAGACGCGCAGGTGGTGGCGCTCGGCGGCGACGGTGAGGGGGTCGGCGCGGGCGAAGGAGAGATCCTGCGGGCGGCCGAAGAGGTAGAGGGTGCTCATGGGCATCTCGACGTAGGCCTGGTGGCTGAGGGTGGAGAGCAGGCCGTGGAGGACGGCGGTCTGGGTGTTCTTGTCGACGGCGACCCAGCCGGCGTTCTTGAAGGCGGCCTGGATCTGGGTCTCCGTTCCGATGAGGCCGAAGTTGACCATGTCTCCGGGGGCGCCGGCCTGATCGCCGACGCGGCGAGGGATGTTGGCGAAGAGCGCGGGGGAGAGCAGACCGGCGACGGGGGCGGCGACGGGCGTGGCGGGGCGCTCCGTAGAGACGGCGGCGGTGGTGACGGGGCGAAGGATGACCTTGAACTCGCCGCCCGATGCGGTGAGGTCGTCGGCGAGGTTGGCGCGGAGATAGAGATGGCCGCTGGTGGGCATGACGGCGTCGGCCTGGGCGCCGATGAGGAAGGGGACGGAGGCGCCGAGATCGCTGACGCGGCCGATGAGGGCGCCGGTGTTGGCCTGGTTGAGCGGGAACTGGCGGAGCAGATCTTTCCAGCCGCGATCGAGACCGGCGGCGGTTACAGATCGGCCGTCGGCGAGGGTGAGGGAGCCGGTGGCGGCGATGGTGAGGTGCTCGCCGCCGACGACGGCGATGCCGGAGTCAAGCCAGTCGGCGCCGGTGACGGAGACGGTGTAGGAGGACTTGCGGGCAGAGGGGGGAACGGCGGCGGCGCCGGTGGCTGGATCGCGCATGCTGACGATGGGCTCGACGGCGGCCGCGGGTGCGGCGGTGGCGGGTGGAGCGACGGTCTGGGCGAGGGCGGGAGATGTTGCGGAGGCGACGAAGGGAAGTACTGTAATCAGGCAGATGCGCCTCGTCAACTCCCCGAAGGTTAGGGATTGCTTAGAAAGAAATCGGATAGAGTAGCTCATATCGCCGTGCCCTTTCAGATGCATACTTCCGATGGTGTCACTGCTTCGCAGGCCAGGCTTTGCCAGGGGCCGCGACGGCTGCTGGCGGGGTTGCTGCTGGGGCCGATGGGGATGCTGCTGGCGGGGTGCCAGGCGGTGGTGAGCAGCCCGACGGCCTCGCAGGTGCGGATTATTGCGGCTTCACCCGACGCCCCGGGGCTGGACATGTACCTGAATAACAATATTCTGGCCTACAATCTCGGGTTTGGATCGATCACGTCGTACATCTCGGTGAATGCGGGGACGGATACGATCTCGGCCGATACGGCGGGCAGCAAGCAGGTGCTGGTGTCGGCGAAGAACACGTTTGTGAACTCGAGCCAGTACACGGTGCTGATCGGGAACGTGGCGGCGAACCTGCAGGAGCTGGTGCTGAAGGATCAGGCGCAGGCGGCGCCTTCGGGGCAGATCTCGCTGCGGTTTATCGACCAGGCGACGCAGATCGGGGCGCTTGATATTTACCTGGTGCCGATGGGGCAGAAGTTTACGGCGGTGACGCCGCTGATTACGAATTTGACGTTCGGGAATGCGCCCTCGTACCTGAACGTGCCGACGGGGACGTACACGCTGGTGGTGGTGCCGGCGGGAACGGTGCCGACGAGCATGACGGTGGCGACTTATACGGGGGCGCAGGTGACGTACTCGGGTGGATCGGCGACGACGATTGTGCTGCTGGACCAGCAGCTGGTGACGACGCCGGGTGTGCAGCTTATTACGGCGACGGACTATACGTCACCGACCGCGACGCCCTAGGAACGCGACGACGAGGAATGCAACGCCCTGGGAACGCAACGCCCTGGAAACGCAACGACGGGGAATGCGAGGAATGAACGACGACGGGCAACGCTGGCGGGGGCCGAAAGTTGCGCGAAGATACGAAAGTATATTTCTGTGAACGGGCGCGACACCCGCAGCAGGAGTGTGTCCTTTGAGACGTACGCAATGCGACGGGGATTCAATCCGGATCGCGTTACGCAAAGGAGATTTCCTATGAAACTCGCAACCCTCGCCCTCGTTGCAACACTTGGCTTCGCACCCCTTGCCGGTATGGCTCAGACCGTATCGACGGTTCCGGTTCCCGCGCAGACTCCGACGCCGGGACGGAATGACTACAACATCAACCAGCGAAAGAATGATCAGCAGCAGCGGATTGCGAACGGCGTGAACAGCGGGCAGATGACGGCACGAGAGACCGGACACGTCGAGCACCAGGAGGTTGGGATCAACCGCGAGGAGCGAGGGATGCGGGCGCAGGATAATGGCCATCTGACGTCGCAGGATCGGCGGACGATCCATCACCAGCAGAATCAGGAGTCGCGGCGGATCTATTGCGACAAGCACAATGCGCGGGTGCGGTAGAGGCCTGCGGAAGTTTGCGGTAGAGAAGCAGATCCCTACGGGATGACAACAAAAAGTGCAAAACAATGGCCGTGGAGTGAGTCTCCACGGCCATTGTTGTCTAGTGAGTTGATGCTAATAGCGGTAGTGGTCGGGCTTGTAGGGGCCTTCGGGTTGGACGCCGAGATAGCTGGCCTGTTTGGGCGAGAGGGTGGTGAGCTTGACGCCGATCTTTTCGAGGTGGAGGCGGGCGACCTCTTCGTCGAGGCGCTTGGGCAGGATGTAGACGCCGACCTTGTAGGTGTCGCGGTTGGCCCAGAGATCGAGCGCGGCGAGGGTCTGGTTGGAGAAGCTGGCCGACATGACGAACGAGGGATGGCCAGTGGCGCAGCCGAGGTTGACGAGGCGACCTTCGGCGAGGATGAAGATGCTCCTGCCAGTGGTGGCGAAGGTGTACTTGTCGACCTGCGGCTTGATGTTCAGGCGGGCCGCGTTCTTGTCTGCGTTGAGCGCGTCCATCTGGATTTCGTTGTCGAAGTGGCCGATGTTGCAGACGATGGCCTGGTCTTTCATCTGCTGCATGTGCTCGTGGGTGATGATGTCGAGGTTGCCGGTGCAGGTGACGTAGATATCGCCTCGGCCGAGGGTCTCTTCGAGCGTGGTGACTTCGTAGCCTTCGATGGCGGCCTGGAGGGCGTTGATGGGGTCGATCTCGGTGACGATGACGCGGGCGCCGAGACCGCGGAGGCTGGCGGCGGAGCCTTTGCCGACATCGCCGTAGCCGCAGACGACGGCGACCTTGCCGGCGACCATGACGTCGGTGGCGCGCTTGATGCCGTCGACGAGAGACTCACGGCAGCCGTAGAGGTTATCGAACTTGGACTTGGTGACGGAGTCGTTGACGTTGATGGCGGGAACGAGGAGCTTGCCTGCCTCGAGCATTTTGTAGAGGCGGTGGACGCCGGTGGTGGTCTCCTCGGCGACGCCGCGCCACTCCCTGGCGACTTTGGTGAAGTGCTGGGGGTCTTTGGCGTGGACGGCTTTGAGCAGATCCTTGATGACGCCTTCCTCCTGGTTGGAGGCGGGCTCGTTGACCCAGGTGTCGCCGGCTTCCATCTCGACGCCCTTGTGGATGAGGAGGGTGACGTCGCCGCCATCGTCGATCACGAGCTGGGGACCGAGGCCGCCAGGGTGTGAGAGTGCCTGCTCGGTGCACCACCAGTACTCTTCGAGGGTCTCGCCCTTCCAAGCGAAGACGGGGACGCCAGCGGCGGCGATGGCGGCAGCGGCGTGATCCTGGGTGGAGAAGATGTTGCAGGAGGCCCAGCGGACGTCGGCCCCGAGAGCGACCATGGTCTCAATGAGGACGGCGGTCTGGATGGTCATGTGGAGCGAGCCGGTGACGCGGACGCCCGCGAGTGGCTTGCCGGTGGCGTACTTGTGACGGATGGCCATGAGGCCGGGCATCTCCTGTTCGGCGATGTCGATCTCTTTGCGGCCGAAGTCCGCGAGAGCGATGTCCGCGACCTTGTATTCGGTGGCGATGCCTTTGGTGGTTACGTGATCCTGCGTGATGGTGGCGGTGGCCATATAGGTTCCTCGGTTTCGGTTCGTCGGGTTAAGGATATCAGCGGGTTTGGATGCGGACTGGAGAGAGGCTTTGCATTGGGCAGGAAGTTTTGTGTGGGTAGGTGGGCTGGCGGGGTTTGCCAGGCGACCCTCAGCGGCTGAAGCCTCGGTGTGGTGGGAGTATGTGGCATGGCTGAAGCCATGTTCTTAACGGGGCTCCTTGCGACGAGTGACGTCGCGCCGGAGTGGGAACAATCATCCTGGTTCGTTGCTGGCCTGCGGCTGGCGACCGGGGAGGAAGAGGCAGAGGATGGCGGCGAGGACGGCGACTCCGGCGACGGCGAAGAGGCCGGCGGAGAAGCTGTGGGTGGCGTCGCGGAGGCGGCCGGTGATGGCGGGGCCGGCGAAGCTGCCGACCGAGCCGACCATGGTGATGATGGCAACACCGCCGGCAGCGGCCTGACCGCCGAGGACGCGTGTGGGAAGTGCCCAGAACGGTCCCATGAGGCTGAAGAAGCCGATGGCGGCGAGGGTGAAGGCGACGAGGCCGACCACGAGCGAGTGAGCAAGGCCGGCCCAGGCAAAGCCGACGGCGCTGAGGAGCATGCAGGCGATCATGTGGCCGCGGCGCTCGCGGAAGCGGTCGCTCGACCAGCCGACGACGACGGTGACGATGGCGGAGGCTACGTAAGGAAGGGTGGACAGACGCACGATCTGGCTGTCGCTGACGCTCTTGCTGAGATCCTTTGCGGCTGCGGCGGCAGGGTGAACGATGGAGTTGAGCACAAGCGGCATCCAGAAGTTGACGGTGTACATGCCGATCTGATCGAGCAGGAAGATACCGGCGAGGATCCAGACCATGGGCATCTTGAAGGCGTCGCGGAGGTTGTGGTGCTCGGTGGCGCCGCCGGCCTTGCGGTCGCGCTCGAGTTCGTCGTTGAGCCACTGCTTTTCTGCGTCGGAGAGCCAGGGGGCATCTCGTGGGTGATCGCGAAGAAGGAAGAGAACGGAGACGCCGCCGAGGATGGTGGGAACGCCTTCGACGATGAAGAGCCACTGCCAGCCGTGCATGCCGGCCTTGCCTTCGAGCTTGAGCAGGAAGGAGGAGATGGGAGCGCCGATGACTCCGGCGAGCGAGATGGCGGTCATGAACTTGGCGATGGCGCGGGCGCGTTCTTCTGAGGGGAACCAATAGGTGAGATAGAGGATCATGCCGGGGAAGAAGCCGGCCTCGCTGACGCCGAGGAGAAAGCGCATGAGATAGAAGGAGTGCGGGCCTTTGATGAGGCTCATGCAGGTGGCGATGATGCCCCAGGTGATCATGATGCGGGCGATCCAGAGACGGGGGCCGACCTTGTTGAGGAGCAGGTTGCTGGGGAGATCGAAGAGGCCCTGGCCGAGGAAGAAGATGCCGGCGCCGGTGCCGTAGACGGTGGCCGAGAGCATGAGATCGCGGCGCATCTCGAGGGCGGCGAAGCCGACGTTGACGCGGTCGAGGTAGGCGAGGATGTAGAGCAGGAAGATGTAGGGGATCAGGTGCCAGCTGATCTTGGAGAAGAGTTTGCGTGAGTCGATGTTCCGGGCAGGATTTTGGCCGGGGGATCCCGTCGAGGCAGGCTGGACAGTCTGGGCGGTGGGCATAGGTGAGAAGATGCCCCGCGGTTTGGGCTGGTTCTAACTTCTTTGGTAATGCGCTACGCCGGCAACAAAGTGAAGGAAGCTTGCGGTGTGGCGCGCGGTGCCAATGTGGGAGTGGGGCTTCCTCTCGGAAGAGATCAGCCGGCTGCACCTTGCGTTGAACGACAGAGGAGCGCCAGCTATGAAGAGTGCCGCGGAGAAAGTCGGGCGCTAGGGGGTGACGAGGGTGCCGAGGGGTTCGCCGCCGACGACGCGGGTGATGTTGCCTTCTTCGCGCATGGAGAAGACCATCATGGGCATGGCGTTGTCGCGGCAGAGGGAGACGGCGCTGGTGTCCATGACGCGGAGGTTGCGGGCGAGGATCTCGTTATAGGTGATGGTGGAGAAGCGGGTGGCGGTGGTGTCGGTCTTGGGGTCGGCGGTGTAGATGCCGTCGACGGAGGTGGCTTTAAGGAGGATGTCGGCCTTGATCTCCATGGCGCGGAGGGCGGCGGCGGTGTCGGTGGAGAAGTAGGGGTTGCCGGTGCCGGCGGCGAAGATGACGACGCGCTTTTTCTCGAGGTGGCGCATGGCGCGGCGGCGGATGTAGGGCTCGGCGACCTCGTGCATCTCGATGGCGGACATGACGCGGCAGAAGAGGCCGCGCTTTTCGATGGCGTCCTGGAGGGCGATGGCGTTGATGACGGTGGAGAGCATGCCCATGTGATCGGCGGCGACGCGGTCCATGTCGATGGCCTGCTGGGCGACGCCGCGGAAGAAGTTGCCGCCCCCGACGACGATGGCGATCTCGCAGCCGAGGGCGTGTACGTCGGCGATCTCGGCGGCGACCTTGTGGATGAAGATGGCGTCGATGCCGAAGCCGCGCCCGGCCGCCAGGGCTTCGCCTGAGATTTTGAGGAGGACTCGCTTGTACATGCTGGAGTTCAGTATCGCATGTGGCCCCGCGCGTGGCGGCGTGTAGCGATGCGTGAGCGGGAGGGAACTTTCCGTGGGGTGCGGGCGTAGCTTTGCCTGCGGCGCATTCGTTGCTCCCTTTGGCTTTCAGGCGCCGCGGACTCGCGATACCATCTTCTCGCGAAGGAGACTTGACGATGCAGAGCCGAATTGTTGGGACAACGATGCCTGTGCTGGAGTTGCTGCTCGAGCCGAATGAGAGTGTGATCTCGGAGGCGGGTGAGCTCTCGTGGATGTCGGCGAGCCTGCAGATGAACACGCATACGCAGATGGCGGGCGGCGGCGGACTGCTGGGCGCCATACGGCGGGTGGCCGGCGGTGGAACGCTCTTCATGACGGAGTACACGGCGTTCGGAACGCCTGGCGAGATTGCGTTTGCGACCAAGGTGCCGGGGCATATTGTGCCGGTGCAGGTGGGGCCGGGACAGGAGTACTTCGCGCATCGGCATGGGTTCCTGTGCGCGACACCGAATGTGCAGCTGGGCGTTGGCTTTCAGCAATCTCTGGGCGCGGGGATCTTTGGCGGCAGCGGCTTTCTGCTGCAGCGGATTGGCGGCCAGGGGACGGCTTGGCTGGAGCTCTCAGGCGAGCTGATTGTGAAGGATCTGCAGCCGGGCGAGACGCTGCGGGTGCATCCGGGACATGTCGGCGCGTTTACGACGGGGATCACTTTTCAGATCACGCGCGTACCTGGAATTCGCAACCTGATCTTCGGCGGCGACGGGATTTTTCTAGCGGCGCTGACCGGGCCGGGACGAGTCTGGTTACAAACCCTGCCCATTGCGCGGCTGGCGCATGCGCTGCAGGAGTATCTGCCGTCAGGTGGAACTGCGGAGCGGACAGAGGGCGGCGTGGTGGGCGGGGTAGTGGGGAGCATTCTGCGCGGGATGTGAGGCCCGCGCAGGGACTCCTCAAAGTCGCGTGAGGAAGCTTAGCTTGACCTTTCGGTCACCGGCGGCCGCGAAGTGAACCAGCGCCATGTCGCTGTGGGACTCCTTGACTGTGCCTCTGCCGAAGGACTTGTGATGCACGGTGTCGCCTTTTTCGGGGCAGGGTTGGTCGCCGCACGGGGCGGGCATGGTCTCGGGGGCGGTGGTCAGGATGGGACCGTGCATGGTTTCTTTGCGGGTGACGGCGGCGCCGTCGTGAGCCTGGTCGGCGCGGCGAGTTTTGCTGGCGTGCGCGGCAAGGTCGAGGGTCTGAGTGGACGCGTGCGATTCGGCTATGGCAGCAGTCTGACCTCCGGTGCTGTGGGTTTGCTGTGAGACTGATTGACCGAGGGGTGTCTGCTGTGCGGCGCCTGAGTGGCAGTTATCGCAGCGTCCGCACGGCTCGGCTTCGGGCTCGTTGAAGTAGCGCCGGATGATCTGCATGCGGCAGTTGGTGCACTCGGCGTAGTGCATCATGCCGGAGAGACGATCTTTATCGTCGTGCGCGCGATCGGTGTAGGTCTGGAGCAGAGCTTCGAGCGCCGCGCCGCGGAGCGGCTCTCTCGCGGAGAGGACAAAACCGAGACGAGTCTTGCGAACCATGCCGGCTTCACGCAGCAGATGGAGGATCACCTCGATCTTGCGTTCGCCGACACCGGATTTTTCCGCGATGGCGGCGACGCTCATCTGAGGTGGTTTCGCTATGGCCGGTTTGTCGTGCCGCGGCGATCCGGAGACTTCGACAGCGATGGTTCCGGTCTGGTCCTCGCTAGCAGGTGGAGGCGGTGACATGGCCTCGAAGACAACGTTGAGCTCGGAGACTTTGGGGTAGCGGCCGCCGAGGAAGAAGCTCTGGATGCGCTTGTCTTCGAGGCGATAGAGGAGGATGGCGCGGCTGGGCAGGCCGTCGCGACCGGCGCGTCCGGCCTCCTGATAGTAGGTCTCGAGTGAGTCCGGGAACTCGTAGTGGCAGACGAAGCGGATGTCGGGCTTGTCGATGCCAAGACCGAAGGCCTTGGTGGCGATCATGATCTTGTGCTCACCCTGCATGAAGGACTTCTGAATGTGCTCGCGATCGTGGGCCTTCATCTTGCCGTGGTAGTGGCCGGCGGAGATGCCGTGCTCGGTGAGCCAGGTGCAGAGCTCGTCGGCGCTGCGGGTGCTGGCGGTGTAGATGATGCCGCAGCCTTCTTCGTGTTCGAGGAGCTCGGCGATGCAGGCGAGCTTGCTGTCGTTATTGACGGTGGGGTGGACGCTGAAGCTGAGGTTGTCGCGCTCGATGCCGGCGTTGACGATGGTGGCGTCAGTGGCGTGGAGGCTTTCGAGGATCTCGGCGACGACGTCTTCGGTCGCGGTGGCGGTGAGGGCGAGGACGGGCGGCATGCCGAGAACTTTGCGGGCGTAGCCGATGTTGAGGTAGGCGGGGCGGAAGTCGTGCCCCCATTGCGCGATGCAGTGGGCTTCGTCGACGACGAGGAGCGAGATGCCGCCGGCCTCCTGGAGCATGGTGAGGAACTCGGGCTTTTCGAGGCGCTCGGGGGTGACGTAGATGAGCTGCGCGTCGCCGTGATCGATGTGGCGCTCGGCCTGGTGGGCCTCGCGCGTGGTAAGGGTGGAGTCGATCTTTTCGACCTCGATTTCGGCGTCGGCGGCGTGCTCCTGCTGGTCCTGCATGAGGGCGATGAGCGGGCTGACGACGACGACGGGACGCGGGAGAAAGAGTGCGGGGAGCTGGTAGGTGAGGCTCTTGCCAGCGCCCGTGGGCATGAGACCGAGAACGCTGCGGCCGCTGAAGACGGCGTCGAGAACCTCCCGCTGGCCGGGACGGAGATCGGTGATGCCGAAGCGGGCTTTCGCCTGCTTGAAGATCTTTGGCCAGGGGACGGAACGAACTTTGGGCTTCGGCGTTCTCTGCCGGTTGAGGCCGGTGTGATGTTCTGCCGGGGAGGATGCGCTTCGGGGTTCTGTGTGCGGGGCGGACCGAGTGCCGACGGCGATGCGTCTCTGATCCGGGCTCTGTGCTGCTTCCTGCCTCATGCTGTGTGTCTCCGTCAGATTTGGGATGCGATGAAGGGCGAGCCGTTTTCCACCATCGTGTGGCTCGCTACGATCCCACGAAAAGGCGAGGGCTGCCGCTCCGCTGAGGTGAAGCGGTGGAGGTGCGAGCGCGCTCCGATTGCCCACGTGCGTTCACGCGGTCTACACTCGCGTGCATGACCCGACGTTGTGTGCTCGCCCTTGCTGCCTGCCTTGCGCTGCTTTCATTTCTTGTGCCAGTGCGATCCGTGGGGGCTCAGGACTGGGCCAAGGCCGCGCTCGATAAGAGCCCGCGGCATCGCGAGTATGTGGCGATCCAGGCGGGCGGGCGGGTGGTGAATACGTTTGTGGTGTACCCGGAGGTGCCGAAGAAGGCGCCGGTGATCGTGATGATCCATGAGATCTTCGGGCTTTCGGACTGGGCGAAGCTGATGGCGGATGAGCTGGCGGCGAAGGGGTACATCGTGCTGGCGCCGGATCTGCTGTCGGGGACCGGGCCGGGGATGATGAATCCGGAGTCGGCGGCGGCGGGCGGAACCGAGGTGGCGGCGCATGCGGACCACATGGCCGGCATGGCGCAGGGCGGCACGATGGGCGGAGGAACGGCCACGAGCGGGACCGACAGCTACAAGAGCGTGGATGATGTGACGAAAGCTGTGTCGGCGCTGCCACCCGCGCAGGTGCTCTCAGACCTGGATGCGGTAGCGGACTATGGGGTGAAGCTGCCGAGTGCGAACGGCACGTTGTTTGTGGCGGGGTTCTGCTGGGGTGGCGGCAAGACGTTTGCGTTTGCGACGCACCATAAGGGGATAGCCGCGGCGTTTGTCTTCTACGGACCGCCGCCGCCGACAGAGGATATGGCGAAGATCTCGGCGCCGGTGTACGGGTTCTATGCGGGAAATGATGCGCGGATCGGCGCGACGGTGCCGGATACGATCACGGCGATGAAGGAGGCGGGGAAGAGCTTTGAGCCGGTGACGTACGCGGGCGCGGGGCACGGGTTTATGCGGGCGGGGCAGGCTCCGGATGCGACGCCTGAGAACAAGAAGGCGTACGAGGATGGGTTGGCGCGGTTGGTGATGCACCTGAAGGCAGGGAAGTAGGGCTGTAGCGGCAACCAGAAAGCCCCGGTGGGTGCCGGGGCTTTCTGGTGGCTGCGGAGGAGAGAGGTTTAGGCCTCGGTGTCTTCGGCCGCGAGCTTGGTGGTGGCGACGGTCCAGTTGGGATCGCCGACCTTGAAGCGGGCGAAGCGGCGGACGGAGATGTTCTCGCCGAGCTTGGCAACCTTGGTGGCAATGAGCTGGGCGATGGTCTGCGACTGCTCCTTGATGAAGGGCTGCTCGAGCAGGCAGACTTCCTCGTAGAACTTCGACATCTTGCCTTCGAGGATCTTCTCGACGACGGCCGGGGGCTTGCCGGTGGCGGCGGCCTGCGAGCGATAGATGTCCTTCTCGCGATCCATGTCGGCCGAGGTCACATCCTCCTTGCGGACGTAACGCGGGTCGCTGGCAGCGATGTGCATGGCGACGTCGCGCAGCAGGCCCTGGAAGTCCTCCGTGCGGGCGACGAAGTCCGACTCGCAGTTGAGCTCGAGGAGAACGCCGATCTTGCCGCCGGCATGGATGTAGGTGCCGACCGCGCCCTCGTTGGTGGAGCGGGTGGCCTTCTTGGCGGCTGAGGCCATGCCGCGCTTGCGGAGGACGACGAAGGCCTCTTCCATATTGCCCTTGGTCTCCTGCAGGGCCTTCAGGCAGTCGCCCATGGGCGCGCCGGACTTTTCGCGGAGTTCCTTGACCAGCTTCGCGTCTACCTTGGTGGTTTCGGTTGCGGTGCTCATACGATTCCTATCCTTCGTGGGGTGCTGTTTTTGGGAGATTCGGGCCAACGCTTCCGGCGAGGGCGTGTGGCTCAATCAAGAGAGCGTGGGGCTGGTGGCGCAGCAGCGATGATCGCTCCTCTGCGGCTCCGGCCTCCACGCTCTCAGGGATGGGCTCTCTGATTCCGTGTGACCGGCTTAGGTGCCAGACTCGGCGGAGACGGCTTCTGGCTCGTCGACGGTGGCGGCGGCGGGTGCCTTCTTGATGTTGCCGCCGAGGACCGCCGCGAGGTCAACGGTCTCGTCGTCCTCGGTGGAGGCTTCGGCGGTTCCGGCAGACTCGGCGACCGGCTCGGCAGGGGCGCCGGGCTCCTGCTCTTCGCCGACAAAGTGCGACTCGACGGGAACCTGCTGGACGTCGGCGTACTCCTGCGAGAAGGCCTTGTCGGAGACCATCTGCACGCCTTCGGCCGCGGAGTCCGCGATCTTGGTGGTGAAGAGCCGGATGGCGCGAAGGGCGTCGTCGTTGCCGGGGATGACGTAGTCGACGACCGTTGGGTCGCAGTTGGTGTCAACGACGGCAACGACCGGGATGCCAAGCTTGCGGGCTTCGGCGACGGCGATGGCTTCGTTGTTCGAGTCGATGACGAAGAGGGCGTCGGGTAGGCGCTTCATGCTCTTGATACCCGAGAGGTTGGTCGAGAGACCCTTGCGCTCGCGCTCGAGCTTGATGACTTCCTTCTTGGTGAGCAGCTCATAACGGCCGTCGGTCGACATGTCGTCGAGCTCCTGGAGGCGCTTGACGGACTTCTGCACGGTGACCCAGTTGGTGAGCAGACCGCCGAGCCAGCGGCTGTTGATGTAGGGCATGCCGGCGCGGTTGGCTTCTTCGGCGACGGCATCCTGCGCCTGGCGCTTGGTGCCGACGAAGAGGATGAGCTTGCCCGAGGAGGTGAGATCGGTGACGAACTTGGACGCGTCCTTGAACATCTTGAGCGTCTTCTGCAGGTCGATGATGTAGATCCCGTTGCGCTCGCCGAAGATGTACTCCTTCATCTTCGGGTTCCAGCGCTTGGTCTGGTGGCCGAAGTGGACACCGGCTTCGAGCAGTTCCTTCATGGTGATGCTGGCCAAGGTTGACTCCTTTGTGCATCCGCGGCGATGGATCGGGTGCCGGGATTGAATGCCTGCGGGATCCAGCCGGTCGGGGGCCGGATCGGAAGCAAGAAATTAGACTCCTGACCACGAGCGTCAACCTCGTGGGTGATGCGGCGGCCAGACCGCTGCCGGTCTGGCCGAGATGCCTGAAGCAAAAGCGAACAGTTAGAAAGAGCAACAGCAACAAGCTTTGCTGAACGATGCGTTTTCTACCGCTTCGAGAACTGGAACCGGGCGCGCGCGCCCTTCTGGCCGTACTTCTTGCGCTCCTTGGCGCGGGAGTCGCGGGTCACGAGACCTTCACTCTTGAGCGCCTTGCGCAGTTCGGGGTTGAACTCCATGAGGGCGCGGGCGATACCGAGCTTGACGGCATCCGCCTGGCCCATGACACCGCCGCCACGGACGGTGGTGATGATGTCAAAGGTCTCACCGATGTCCTGGATGCCGAGGGACCGCTTGGCCGCCGCGCGCTGCTGTGCGGTGACGAAGTAGGTGTCGACGTCTTTCTTGTTGACCGAGAAGTTGCCGCTGCCGGGGCGAAGGAAGACACGAGCGATGCTCGATTTCCGCCGACCGGTGCCGTAGTACTGAATCAGATCCGCCATGCTGCTCCTTGAACTTCTAGTCCGTCTTGATCTGGAGTCCCGATGAGGGAGCCTCCAGCGGAAAATCTTTAGGCAACGACTTCCATAGGTTGCGGCTGCTGCGCGAGGTGCGGGTGTTCGCCACCCTTGTAGACCTTAAGCTTGGTGGCCATCTGCTTGCCCATTTTGGACTTGGGGAGCATGCCCTTGACGGCCTGCTCGACGATGACCTCGGGCCGGCGAGCGAGCAGCTTGAGGAAGGACTCTTCACGCAGACCGCCGGGAAAGCCGGTATAGCGGCGATAGAGCTTCTGCTCGGACTTGAGACCGGTCAGCACGATCTTTTCCGCGTTCACGATCACGACATGGTCGCCCATGTCGATGTAGGGCGTGTAGAGCGGGTTCAGCTTGCCGGCCAGAACGCTGGCGGCGTGCGTGGCCAGACGGCCAAGGGTCTTGCCGCTGGCGTCGAGGACGAACCACTTGCGCTGAATGTCTTTGCCGCTCGGGATGGTGGTGGACATGTGTCTGCTACTCCGTTGATTCCTTGAACTTGAACTGCATGCTCGATCGAAGCTGCCAGCCGAACTCTATGCAAAGAGGTCACCGGAAGCGCAATGCCTTCGCACAAGAGCCTTGATGCCGGACCTGTGAAGTGGGTGCTTTGGGGACGACCGGCCTGCAGGCGGTCCCGCGTGGATCCACAACGATGTCTCTTCCACCCGGTTTAGTCCTCAGAAAGAGCCACTAAGGACACGCGGGCACGAGACTGCGCGAGGTTCTATCGTAACGGAGGAGTTTTTGCCGCGTCAAGGGGAGATCGCGGTGGAGGCAGGCTGAACTGCTAGTGCGTCGCGACCTGCTGGAGGTCGAGGACGAAGAGCTTGCCGTCGTCGAAGATGTGGCGGCGGGTCTGGGCGAGCTCCTCGTACTGGTGGTGGGCGTCCAGCTGGAGGGCGTTTTCGCTGTGGATCCACTGGGTGGCGTGGGGGTCGTGCATGGTGTAGGCGGCGGCGTCGTCGGTGAGCTCGACGCCGTCGTTGTAGGAGTAGGCGAGATAGCGGATGCCGGAGTGCTCGAGGTAGCGCGCGAGAGCTTCGCCGGACTGGCGTGCGGGCCAGCCGGGCGGAAGGCTAGCGCCGCCGGGGACGTCGGCCATGTAGATGGGGTGCTGGCGGAAGTCGAGCAGGAAGGCGTAGGCGAGGGTTTCGAGAACGACGCCGTCGTGGGGGATGGCACTCTCGAGCGCGGCGTACTCGGAGCGGGCCTCGGGCGAGGTGATGCGGAGGTCGGTGAGGCTGGCGCGGAAGGAGCGCAGATACCAGCCGTACTCGTAGGTAAAGGTGTTCAGGCCAACGTAGACGGCGACCAGGAGGATGAAGGCGGCGCTCGCGAGCTCGGCGAGCGGGAGACGGCGGCTGCGGGTGGTTCGGGCGGCGGTGGATCCTTCGCTGGTGGCGAAGAGATTGGTTCGGCTGGCAAAGACGGGGTAGAGCAGAAGGATGGCGGGCAGGATGCAGGGGTAGTTGTAGCGGCGGACGGAGTCTCCGCCGGTGGCGACGCCGACCAGGATGGAGGCGACGGCGGCGGCGATGGCGAGGGTCATGGCGCTGCGGCTCTGGGGGTCGCGGCGGCCCCAGATCCAGATCGCGAGGGCGACGACGACCATGGGGAAGTTGAAGGGAAGGACCTTCTTCGCGATGATGCGGAGATCGTAGTTGCCGGGCGGCGGATAGAGCTTGTAGCGGCTGTAGTGGAAGCCCTGGCCGAGCGAGGGATAGAACCAGGTGGCTGAGGTTTGGTGATTGGCGAGCATCCACGGGAACATGACGATGAGACAGCCAAGGCCTGCGATGAGGAGGGTCTGAACGCCGGCGACGAGGCCGCGGCGGCGGGTCTCGAGCAGGGCGAAGACGACGAAGAAGAGCACGCCATGGACGATGTAGGTGGACTTGATGGTGCCGATGCCGCCGGCGGTGGTGCCGAGAAGCAGGGCCTGGAGCCAGGGCTGGCGGGCGAGCGTGCCGGTGTCGGCGGCGATGGAGACCATGCCGAGAAAGAGCGCGCTGGGAAGGATGACGAAGGTGAGATTGAACTGCAGCTGCGGCATAAGGACGACGAGGGCGGCGAAGGCGGCGGTCTGGGTGCGGGTGAGGCCAAACTGGCGGGAGAGGCGGAAGGCGAGCAGGGCGAGGAGCAGAAGGCCGATGGCGCGGTCGGCCATCTGGACGTCTTCGACGGGAAGGGCGGAGAGGACGAGGACCTCGAGGAAGTTGTTGCCGCCAAGCGAGGACATGATGCGGCGCTCACTGAAGGGATCGGCCGCGAAGTGGTGCGTCTGGAGCATCTTTACGGGCGAGGCGAGATAGAAGTTGTAGTCGTCCGAGACCTGGTAGTAGGGGGTGTGGACGGAGGCGCCGAGACGCAGGGCGAACATGAGCGCGAAGACGATGAGGAGAGCGGTGGTGAGCCAAGTGCGGGGACTGGAGGCGGGTACGTTCGCGCCGGGGCTGGGCTCGGCGGCACCGCGCTGGATCCAGCCGATGACACCGGCAATGACGCCGAGAGCGAGGAGGCCGTAGAGGACGGGGATGGTGATGAGGCCGCGGAGATTGAGCAGGCCGCCGAGCAGAAGCGCGACACCAAAGCCGACGGTGGCGGTGGTGGCGAGGGGAGCGCGGCGCACCTCGGCGAGGCGAAGCAGAAGGCTGCCGTAGCCGGCGATGCTGAGCAGGATGAGAACGGACCAGAGGATGGCGCCGGCGAAGTGCAGAAGCGACAGAAAGGTGATGGCCGGCAGGAGCGGCATGGTGATGCTGTCGGGAATCAAGGCAGGCGCTCCTGAGTGGGTTCCATTGCTTCGATGGACGGTGCGGGATGTGCAGCAATAGCTGGCGGGCGCGGGTTGAGCGCAGAAGGATCGGGCAGGCGCTCGGAGATCTCGGGCTGGTGATGGCGCACGCTCAGGGCGAGGGTGCTGAGGAAGAAGGAGAACAGCATGGTTTCGACGCCGAGCGCGATGGCGGTGGCGGCAGGGATGACGAGCCGCGCGGTCTGGCTGAGCTCGAGCTCGCCGAAGGACTGCCGCTGCCAGATGACGAGGGAGTAGATGGCGAGACCGAGGCCGGCGAGCAGGAGGAAGAGGCCGGCGACGAGGCCGCGCTCAGTCGAGATGCTCTGGGAGATCTCTTTCGAGCGGCGGCTGGTGGGGTAAAGGTTCTCCTGCATGGCGTAGGCGCGCGAGAGCTGCGAGAACATGATGCCCTGGAAGCCGATGAGCAGACCGAAGCCGCAGTAGATGAGGGTGTCGATGTCGAAGTGCAGGTTGCCGATGGTGACGGGACCCGCCTCAATAAGGCCGCCGAGCACCAGGGCGACGATCATAAGGGCGACGCCGGGAAAGAGGAAGAGCCAGTTGGGGCTGAGCAGCAGCATGAAGCGCAAGTGTCGCCAGCCATCGCGCCAGGGTCGGAGATGCGGCGGGCGGCTGCGGCCGTCGGGTGACAGGGTAGTGGGGACTTCGGCGAGGCGCATGCGCATCTGCGTCGCCTTGATGACCATCTCCGAGGCGAACTCCATACCGGTGGTTTTGAGGTCCATACGGAGGAAGGCGTTCTTCGAGAAGCCGCGAATGCCGCAGTGAAAATCGCCGAGCGAGGAGCGGAAGAGCAGCTTGCCGATGCCGGAGAGGACGGGGTTGCCGATGTAGCGATTCTTCCAGGGCATGGCGCCGGGCTTGATCTCGCCCGAGAAGCGATTGCCCATGACGAGGTCGTTGCCGTCGCGCAGCCTGGCGACGAAGGCGCTGAGGTCGGAGAAGTTGTAGCTGTCGTCGGAGTCGCCCATGATGAGATAGCGGCCACGCGCGGCCATGCAGGCGGCGTAGAGCGCCGCGCCGTAACCGCGGATGGGGACGTCGATGACGCGGGCGCCGTGGGCGAGCGCGATGGCCTGCGAACCGTCGGTCGAGCCGTTGTCACCGACGATGATCTCGCCTGCAATGCCGGAGGTCGCGAGGAAGTGCTGCGCTTTATCGAGGCAGAGAGCGAGCGTCTCGGCTTCGTTCAGGCAGGGCATGACGATGGTCAGTTCCACACTGTTGGTCTGCACGCTCTTTGTGAACCCACCTTACCTGCGGTTAGAGATCTCCGAAGACGCTTCGAAAAGCCAATCGCACACGCCGCCAGAGTAACATCCGCGACTTCGCGAAGACAGGTGCAAGTCGTGCGGCTGGTTGGTCTTGCGTGTTCGTTCTGACGGCCCACGGCAATGTGTGCGGTGGCGGCTTAGTGCTGCAGCTGGGTAGCGCTGGGCTGCTGGCCGAGGCGCGAGATGAGGCTCTTTGGGAGAGGACGACGACGCGGGTGAGAGTGCGGACGATAGCCGTTCGCGGGATCGAGACGATAGAGGATAAGCAGGTTGCGCTCGGGATCGTCGAGCGCGGGGAAGGCGGCGATGCGTTCGAGGTGGTACTGCGGGGTGAGCGCGTCCATTTTGTCGTCATCGACGCGGTTCCAGCTGGCGTACCAGCCCGGCTTGTAAAGGGCGACGCGATCTTCGAGGCCGAGCGTGCCGAAGTCGTCGCAGATGGACGGCAGACCGGTCATGAGCGAGAGGTCGGAGCCGCTGATCGAGAGCAGCAGCCGGTTGTGGGACTTGTCGGCGTCGATGATGGCCTGGATGCGATGAGCGGCGGAGAGGAAGGTGTACTCCGGTTTGCGGAGGAAGGAGAGGGTCTCGCGGGCATCGAACGCGGCGACGACGACGAGTGCGGTGGCGATGGTGGCGGCGGCGAGGCGCGGGATGACTGGCTGGCTCGCAGTGGAGGTGGGACCTGGGATGGCGGTCCAGGCGAGCTCGACAACGAGCGCGAGCAGCATGGTGAGCGGGACGGCGACGACGAGGTAGTACCGGGGCTGGAGGTTGTTGTGATACGCAAGGAACGAAGCGTAGCCGAGAGCCCAGAGCAGGAGCGACATCGCGGTGGAGTTGGCGCGAAGCCGGCGCCAGAGCAGGGTGGCGGTGAGGGCGAGAACGGCGAACGGAAAGGTACGGCCGATCCACTGGCCGTCGAGGAGCGTGTTCTTGAGAACCTCGGGTGCGGTGGCGAAGGTGATGCCGGTGTAGGCGTTGGCGCTGAAGAGATAGCGGTAGTCCTCGAGAAACCGGGGCCGGACGAGGAGGCCGAAGTAGAGCAGCCAGAGCGCGACGCCGACGCTTGCGGCGAGGCCTCCTGAACGAAGGAGGGGCCGGAGGCGGAAGCCGCAGCGAGCGGCCATAATCCAGGCGACGGACGGCAGAAGAAAGATGGCGGTGGTCTTGGTGAGGACCATGAGCGGCAGCAGAAGTCCGAGCAGAAGCGACGGCAGCACGCGTCGCCAGAGTGCGTGCGCATCGGGCGCGAGAAACGATGCGGTCAGCAACGCGAGCAACGTGAGCAGCACCAGCAGCGGCTCCAGAATGGCCATGCGCATGAAGGCGTAGCAGAAGGGGCTGACGGCGAGCAGAAGGACGGCGCCAGCGGGAGCAAGGCGAGGGCCGCGGGACGGCAGAGCGCGATGGAGCAGGGCGAAGGCGCAGAGCAGGATGAGGCCGAAGACGGTGACGGTGAGCGCGCGTGCGGGAACGACGCCGACACCGGTGACGCGGAAGAGCAGAGCTTCAAGCAAGGGCCAGACGGGGAGTGCGGCGGCGGGATTAAAGTCTCCGCGAACGTACCAGTGGCCGAGATCGAAGTGGCGAATGGCCGCATCGCCGTACCAGCCTTCGTCGGTGTACTTGGCCCAGTCCATCCATGGCGAATGGTTGGGGAAGTCGGCTGTGAGATGGAGAAAGTGAAGCGTAAAGAACACGGCGGCGAGGGTAAGGAGCGCGGTCTCGAGGATTCGCTGTCGCCAGGGCACTGCAAACTCCTCAGTCTTTAGCAAAACCTGTTCGACTCGCTTCCGCCGCACGTAGGTGGTACGGCAGGTACAAGGCGCGGGATCCTCGACCGCATCCGCGTCGCGTGTTGTCCTGTGCCCGACTTTGGAAGACGGACTAGTGCGAGGATTCCTGCCCGATAAGAACTTGACCGGAGGCGAGGATCTCGCCCCACGATGTTATTCCCAAAGACTCATTCGTAGGCCAAGGCATCGATGGGGTCTTTACGGGCGGCCTTGAGCGCAGGGTAGAGTGCGCCAAGCAGAGCTCCGACGAAGGCGATAGCCATTGCGAGCAGGATCCAGTGCGGAGTGACGGTGAAGTCGGTTCGCGGCGACTTAATGTGGAGGATGGTTCGTAGCAGCAGGGTGAAGCCGATGCCGGCTAGGATGCCGACGATGGCAAGCAGGCTGGTCTCGCGCAGCACCACCGACACAATGTAGCCACCGGAGGCGCCGAGGGACTTCAGGACGCCGATCTCGCGTGTGCGCTCCATGACAGCGGTGTACATGGATTGAAAGATAACGAGGAAGCCGATGACGACGGCGATGCCGATGACGATGCGCATGGCGATGTTGAAGCCGGGCAGATGCTCGGGGGTCATCAGGCTCAGCCATTGATCAAGAGTCTGCACGTCGTACTGCTGCATGCCCGGGGTGGTGGCGATCTCTTTTTTGACGGCGTTCTGGTTGGCGAGATCGTCGGTCTTCACGTAAAAGGCATTGGCGTTGCCGGGATTGTGGGTGATCTCACCCATGGTGACGATCGGGATGAACTTTCGGCCACCTTTGCCATGCTCGACGATGCCGCAGATGTGGAATGTGTGATGGAGGATGTCGAGGGAGTCGCCGATGTGATGGCCGGCGTCCGAGGTGGCGAAGTAGTCGTCGATGATGACGTCATCGGGGCCGCGGAACGGACCGCCCTCGAGGAAGACGAAGGGCTTGAGCGCGTTAAAACTGTTGAAATCGATGCCGTAGATATTTTCGAGCGAGGTACCGGCGGACATCTGCACGTTGACTGGAGCGGCGACGGCGATGTGCGGCAGAGTTCGGAGCACGTCAGCGACTTTGACGGAGGTGGCGGCGGAGCTGAGCGCGGCGAAGTTGGTGGTGCTGCTGGGACGCACAAAGAGATCGAGACCGATGCCGCTGGTGCGGGTCTTTGATCCGTTCAGCATGCCGAGCATGATGCCGGCGATTGACAGGATCATGGTCACTTCAATGGCAACGGCCAGCGCGCTGATGAGCGAACGCAAGGGACGATGCACGAGATTGCCGACGACGAGGCGATTCATGTGTCTTTCAGTCTATGCGATGCGGGGCTAGAGGCTGAGGTATGGCTCTATTGTTCGTCAAGGCGGCCGGCGCGAGCGGCCTGAAAGGAAGGATTGAGGCGTCGACCGCCCGCACCGCTTCCCGGACCGATAAAGAGACCGCCGAGGATAGGCATGACGTAGCCTGTGGTGATGGCAGCAAAGGCGATGGCAAACGTGACGTAGCCCATGGCATAGATCATTCCGGCAAGCAGGCCTTCCGGGGCGGTATGCGCAAACGCAGTAATCGCGAGCAGCCCCCAGGGGCTCTTGCGGACATCGCCGCAGAGAGAGTCGAAGATCAGAAAGAGAAGAAACCAGAGACAAGGAGCGAGAACTAACATGCCGACCCACTGGCCAACGTGATAGGCCTCCCCCGAAGGGGAAAACGAGATGCCGGTAGTAACGTCCTCCTCACTGATATTCACTCCTGCCTCATGGGCGTAGATGTTGCCCCAGAGAAAAGCTGGTTTTCCCGGCCAGAATACGTGAGGCACAAGGTTCTCGAAGTCTGAAACGATCGGATAAAAACCCTCGGGACCTTGACGTTCGGTCGCATCGGTCAGCATGTCGTCGAACGAGATCATCTGCAGCCGGTCAAAGATGCCTTGCGGTTTGGTGAAGTATCCGGCGCTCTGGCCAGCCAGATCTGCAGCCTGCTGCGCCTCAAATTTTTTGCGGAGGCCGGGGAGATCCGAGAGGAACTGGATTGAGAGTTGGAGGCTGGGACCAAGACCGGGGCGCATCTGGGCGCGTCCATACTGCGAGTAGGGCACCATGTAGTACATCAGAAAGAGCATGACTGCAGAGGCCATAAGTATCTGAGACATGCTCATGCGGAAGCGCTGAGCGCTGGCAGCGAGAGCCCAGCAAATAACGGGTGTGAAGAAACCTTCTTTCGAGAAGCCGAAGAAGCCGCCGAGAATCATCAAAGTGGCTGAAGCTAACAGCACGGGCGCGTTGAAACTACGGCGACCGCCAGAGACACGGATTGTGTTTGTTACACCAAGGATGATGGCGAGCTCGCAGAAGCGGTTAATTTGGAAGATAGCGCTCAAGGCGGTTCCCGTGCCACGGTCCACCGTGCGGCCGGCTATGGAGAGGATGACGCCAATAACGAGGCAGCCCACGGTGGCGCGAGAAAGATTGTTGTCGCCTACAAGATTTTCCAGAAAGGGACGCTTCTTGGAAAATTTTCGTGACGCGGCTGCGGCTAACAGCAAGCCCAAGCTGGAGACGAGATAGATCGTGATGAGCAGGTGGGGTCGCAGCAGGTTGCTGTCTCCCCGCTCCCCGAGAAAAGCCTTAACGGAGAGGCCGAGACCGACTGCCAGAACACTATAGAAGAAGATATAGCCGCCGGACGGTCGCGTTAGGCCGCCCGCTACATTGAAGGCAAGAGCGGAGATCACGATAAAGAGAAAGGAACACGCGCTGAAGTAGAGCGAGGTGTGTTCCAGCTGCTGCAGCAGAAAGAGGCCAGCGGCGTAAAGGAAGACGTAGGAGATAGGAACGCGCTCTGGCAGGGAGATGCGAATCATCGGCTACTCTCCGGTCTCCGCTGCATGGCGAGGCGCGCCCTGATCGCCGCGGCGCGAGGATCGTTCGGATGCCTGGTAGAGATGGCTGGATCGCAGCAGACGATTGCGCAGGCGGAGGGACGGTTGCTCCACCATCAGGTAAGAGATCTCCGCAATGAGCAGGATGGCGATCCAATTGAACGGAAGGCTGCCGATCCAGTTTGCCCCCGCGAAGACGGTGGCATTCCTGTGGTGGAGGAGCAGGGTCTGCCAGAGATAGATGCTGTAGGAGAGGACGCCGATGTGGGTGATCGGGCGCGCATTCAGCAACCGGCCGGGTAGGCTGTCGGCGTTGCGGACCGTCCAGAGCAGAACGAACGCGAGGAGCACGCCGGTGTAGGTCTCGCCGATGGGGAAGTTCCAGTAGTTCTGGAAGCGCATCTCGAGATAGCTGCCGATGGCGAGGCCGAGGACGGGCAGCCACCACACTCGCGTAACGGTGCTGTAGACCCGCTCAAACCAGGGTTTGCCTTCGAGGAGAGCGGCGGCACAGCCGAACATCAGCGCGTCCGCGTGCATATGGAAGCCGGCGCTATCGTGCAGCAAGGGATTGTGGGTGCGAAAACTGATGATGCGGACGAGTGGGGACACGACGATGACAGCACCGGCGATGGCCGCCGCGCGATCCCGTCCGGCCAGGCCACGCTGGCGCAGGCAGAGCACGAGGATGACCGGCCAGATGAGATAGAACTGCTCTTCCACGCTGAGCGACCAGAAGTGCTCGATCGCCCAGGAGGTGGAGGTGATGGCGTAATTGTGAAAGAAGAACAGGGCGCTGACGACATCCCATTTCGTGAGTGCCAGCCGCCCGGCGGCGCTAAGCAGAACGAGCACGGCAACGTAGACATAGAGCGGCGGCAGGATGCGAAAGGCGCGCTTGATATAGAAGCCGCCCATGCTGATGGCGCCGCGGGTCTGCTGTTCATGGAGCAGCAGGCGCGTGATGAGGTAGCCGCTGATGACGAAGAAGATGGTGACGCCGAGGGAGCCATTCAGCACGACCGACCAGAGGAGGCCGGGCGGGTGATCCGGGTGATCGACTCCGTAGCGCTGCACGGTGTGCAGGCCCATGACGAGGACGATCGAGATCGCGCGGAGCCCGTCCAGGCTGGGGATGCGGCGAAGCGAGGCTGTGCGCGCCGAAGTGGCTTCTGAACTCATGGGTATCAGCGATGATCCGCTGCGCTGATTGTACCCGCCGAAGCCTTTGACTCCATGCCCCGAGAGGGCTATGGTACGGGGAAACCGCGGAGATCAGGCGCCGCGGTTCTGGTCCAAATCCAGGCCGAGCGGAGTGAATGGAGAGATTTTCGGACGATCTTCGGCGGGAGCGTGAGCGGCAAGAGGTCTCACTTGAGACGATCAGCCAGATCACCAAGGTCTCCCAGCGTCATCTGCACGAGCTCGAGACGGGCGACTTCGCCAGTCTTCCGGGCGGCGTCTTCCGCAAAGGCATTCTGCGCAGCTATCTCTCATCACTTCATCTGGAACCGGCTCCGTGGGTGGAGCGATTTGAGCAGTGTCTCGCCGAGATGGAAGCCCCGGTCGACTCTCCGGCGGCGATCGAAGAGTTCGCCGAGAACATCCGTCGCGGCCGCGTGGAGACGGTGCGAGAGCCGGTGCGCTGGCCTGGAGTCGTGGCGATGGTGCTTCTGCTGCTTGTCTTTGGCTGGTGTGTGTGGCGCTTTGCGTTGCGGGGTCACGTGGTGCTGACGCACCTTCGATCTCCGGAGCCGACGCGGGTTAGCACTGCGCCTCCCACTTTGTATTCCCCGTTGACATTCCGCAACTCAATCGATTAACTCAGTTGCATCAGCCACACCAGGGAGTCGTGTTGGGCGATCCGCGTCCGGTCCGTTTTGTCCCAGGACCGCGCGGTCTCCTCTCATCTGACTGCAGCGTCCGAGGAGGTTTTCCCGGTCGCGGCACAGATGGCCACATTCCCTCCCTGCATTCGTTGCACCCCAGGAGACCCGCATCCATGGCGTTATCGCTCGACCGCCGCACCCTCGCCAGCTCCGTTGCCCTTCCGCTCGCCGCGGTCTGTCTCTACGCGCCTGCCGCTTCAGCCTTTGCGCAGGAAGTCTCGGGTTCGATCAGCGGCACCGTCCTCGATGGCAGCGGCGCCAGCATCAAGGGCGCAACCGTGGTTCTGACGAACACCGATCGCAACCAGGATGTGCGCACGCTGACGACGAACGGCGGCGGCTTCTTTACCGGAACCTCGCTGCCGCTGGGCATCTACACGGTAAAGATCTCTGCCGGCGGCTTCAAGACGGATTCGCTGACCGGGTTGGTCCTGCACGGAAACGATGCGCTGACGGTGAACCGGACGCTTGAGATCGGATCATCCGATCAATCGATTACGGTTCAGGCGGATGCGGTGCAGCTGAACCTCGAGAACGGCACCAGCCAGGGGCTGATCAACGGCACGCAGGTACGCGAGCTGGTGCTGAACAATCGCAACTACGAACAGCTGCTGCAGCTGCAGCCGGGTGTGGCGTACGGGGGCGCCACGGACCAGCTATATGTGGGCGTTTCGCTGCCGGCGGGCACGTCGAACCAGGTTGCCTTCTCGGTGAACGGCCAGCGCGCGACGGCGAACAACTGGACGGTGGATGGCGCGGACAACGTGGATCGCGGCGCCAACCTGACGCTGATCAGCTTTCCTTCAGTTGACGCGATCGCCGAGGTGAAGACGCTGCGCGGAACGTATACGGCGGAGTTCGGCCGATCGGCGTCAGGGCAGGTGAATGTGGTGACGCGGTCCGGCGCAAATGCGCTTCACGGCAGCGCGTATGAGTTCTTCCGCAACGACATCTTCAACGCCAACGGCTACTTCAACAACCTGACAAAAACGGGTAAGTCACTGCTGCGCTACAACGACTTCGGCTATTCGTTCGGCGGCCCGGTGTACCTGCCGAAGGTCTACGACGGACGCGACAAGACATTCTTCTTCCTCTCGCAGGAGTATCGGCGCGTGGTGAACTACGCGCTGACGCAGGTGATTGTGCCGACCGCGGCCGAGCGCACCGGCGACTTTTCGAATACGTTTCTGGTGAACAGCAAGAACGCCTACACGGGCAGCATGGGGCCGGCGGCGGTGTGTACCGCGTTTGATCCGAACACGGGCAACTGCACTGGCTATGGCACCAAGATCGCGAACATCTCACCGACCGCACAGGCGTACCTGAAAGACATCTACAACGGCGTGCCGCAGCCGCAGAGCGCGACGGACCTGGCGGGCGGCCTGGATCCGCATACCTACAGCTACACCGCGCGCAACGTCTTCAACGATACGCAGACCTTTGTTCGCGTTGACCAGGCTGTGGGCCAGAAGCTCAACGTGTTTTATCGCTACCTGCATGACACGTTCCCATCGCAGGAGGCTGGCGGGTTGTTCGTCGGCGGCGGTCTGCCCGGCGTGCAGAACACGAACACGAACGCGCCGGGGACGCAGCATCTGGGCCACCTGACCTACACCTTTACGCCGACGCTGCTGATGGATGCGGGCTACGCCTACAGCTCGGGCGCGATCATCAGCACACCTGTGGGAACGGTGGCGCGGGCGAACTCGCCGGACGTGAATCCGACGCTGCCGTACGCGGGCGCGCTGGGCGTGATTCCGTCGGTGACGATTGCGAACGGCACGGGTGTCTCGAGCGCCGGCATCTACAACGACTACAACCGCAATCACAACGCGTACGGCAACGTGACGAAGGTGCTGGGCCAGCACACGGTAAAGGCCGGCATCACGTACAACCACTACCAGAAGACCGAGAATGTGACCGGCAATGCGAGTCCGTTTCCGCAGGGGACGTTCGCATTTGTAACCTCGACGGCACCGACCGCGGCGCAGCAGGCGGCGGCTGGCGGCGGTGTTCCAAGCAACTTTGCCAACAGCTTCGCGAACTTCCTGATCGGCAATGCCAATGGCGGTTTCACGCAGGGCTCGCAGGCGCTGACGCCGGATATCCAGGAGAGCCTGTACGAGGCGTACGTACAGGATGACTGGAAGGCGAACCCGCGGCTGACGGTGAACCTTGGCGTACGCTACAGCTATTTCGGCCAGCCGACTGACGGCAATGGTCTGCTGAGTAACTTCGATCCGGCGACGTATGTGCGCGGCAACGCGCCGACGATCACGTCCACCGGTACGCTCTGCCTCACCGGAACCTGCGCGAACGTAAACGGGCTGAACAGCGGCGCGCCGAACCCGAACACGGATCTGCTGAACGGCGTGATTCTGGGCACGCCTGGCAACCACGGCCACGCGTCACCATTCGGCGGCCAGGTGGGTTCCACGCAGGCGAAGAACTTCGCGCCGCGCTTTGGCTTTGCGTATGACGTCTTTGGCGATGGCAAGACATCATTCCGCGGCGGCTACGGCATTGCGTTCGATGAGTCGGCCGTATCGATCTACGAGCAGAACATCTTCGCCAACCTGCCCTATGTGAACGTGAACAGCTACACCACGGCCAGCTTCGATAATCCCGCGGGCGGCGCGGCCTCCGTCAACCTGGCGGCGCCGACGCTGGTGGGCACACCGGTGGCGTACAAGACGCCGTACACGCAGCAGTTCTCGCTCGATGTGCAGACGGCGATCACGCCGACGCTGCTGCTTGACGTGGGCTACTTTGGCGATCTCGGCATTCATCTGCAGGGCAAGGTCGATCTCAACACGTTGCAGCCGGGCGCGTTCGCGGCAGCGGGGTTGAAGTCGAACGCGGTCTCCGGCTGCGCGGCGTTTGTCTCGCAGACCTGCGAGCGGCAGCTGAACCAGATTCGGCCATACCCGGGCTACACCGCGCTGAACGTGGTCGAGACGGTCTTCTCGTCGAACTACAACGGCCTGCAGGTGAAGGTGCAGAAGAAGTTCTCGGGCAGGAGCTATATCGACGCGAACTATACCTTCTCAAAGGCGCTGACGAACGCGCAGGCCGACTACACCGGCGGCCCGCAGAACCTTTACAACATCAACGCCGATTACGGCCGTGCATCGATTGATCGTTCGGACATTCTGACGGTCGATGGCGTCTGGGAGCTGCCGTGGTTCCGTGAGCAGAAGGGGCTGGTTGGCCGCGTGGTGGGCGGATGGGAGATGTCGGGCATCTATGCGCTCAACTCCGGCCTGCCGCTGACGGCGACGATGTCGGCCTCGGCGACCGGCGTGATCAACTACAGCTCCGGCAGCGGAACCAACGTGGGCTCGCAGACGAGCGTGGTGAATCCTGCCGCGGTGAACGGTGGCAACGCGAGCGATGCGGCCGGTCTGGGTATCCTCGGGCCAAGCGCCGCGGGCCTGCGGCCGAACCAGGTGCTCGATCCGAACAACGGCTACGGGCAGCAGATTCACACACGGCTGAACTGGTTCTATCGGCCGGCGTTCACGGCGCCGACCGCGACATCGATGGCGGTTGGCAACGAGAAGCGTGGCGTGATCGAAGGACCAGGCTTCAATCGACTGGATGTGGGAGTATTCCGCAACTTCCGCCTGTTTGAGTCCATGGCGTTCCAGCTGCGCGGAGAGGCCTTCAACGTGGCCAACCACACCAACTGGCAGGGCGTGGGCACGACCGCAACGACGCAGAGCACCTTCGGCCAGGTGACCAGTGCGCGCGACGCCCGGATCCTGCAGGTGGCCGGCAAGATCACGTTCTAGGGGGGCGGAGCGAACGTACCGCGTCGAGCCGATCGAATCGGCCCGCTCGCTGCAGCATCTCGCCACTCGCGTCCACTCCCCGGCAGGTGGCTGCGCGGCTTTTCTCCGGCTCCGGCAATCCGCGTAAAATATCCGCTGATCGAATCAACGCTATCTGCTACACCCCTGGAGGAAGTTCTTTGGCTACACGCGACCGTTTTCTCTTCACCAGTGAGTCCGTCACTGAGGGCCATCCCGACAAGATCGCCGACCAGATCTCCGATGCCATCCTCGATGCCTGCCTGGAGCAGGACCCACTCAGCCGCGTCGCCTGTGAGACCCTGACCTGCACTGGCCTCGTCGTGATCGCCGGCGAGATCACAACCAAGGCGTACGTCGACTTCCAGGGCCTCGTGCGCTCGACCGTTGCCGAGATCGGCTACACGCACTCGGACTACGGCTTCGACTCGAACACGTGCGCCGTGATCTCCACGATCAACAAGCAATCGCCTGACATCGCGCAGGGCGTGGACACGGGCGGCGCCGGCGACCAGGGCATGATGTTCGGTTATGCGACGAACGAGACGCCGGAGCTGATGCCGCTGCCGATTTCGCTCGCGCACCGGCTGAGCGAAAAGCTCTCGCAGGTTCGCAAGTCTGGCCTGATGCCATATCTGCGGCCCGACGGCAAGAGCCAGGTCACGGTGGAGTACGCCGAGGTGGGCAAGCCCTCACGCGTGGATGCAGTCGTCATCTCGACGCAGCACGATGAAGATGTGACCAACGAGACGCTGCGGGCGGAGATTGAGAAGAACGTCATTCGCGCAGTGATTCCGGCCGAACTGCTGGATGAAAATACGAAGTTCCACATCAACCCGACGGGGCGGTTCGTGATTGGCGGACCGATGGGCGACTCCGGGCTGACCGGCCGCAAGATTATCGTCGACACCTATGGCGGCATGGGCCGTCACGGCGGCGGCGCGTTCTCCGGCAAAGACTCGACCAAGGTCGATCGCTCGGCAGCGTATATGGCGCGCTACATCGCGAAGAACATCGTCGCGGCAGGTCTGGCGGAGCGGGTCGAAGTACAGCTGGCGTACGCGATCGGTGTGGCCGAGCCGGTATCGGTGCTGGTTGATACCTTTGGCACGGGAACGATCGAGCCGAAGCAGCTGGAGGATCTCGTACGCGCGAACTTCCAGCTCACGCCGAAGGGCATCATCGAGAGCCTGAACCTGCGCCGGCCGATCTTCAAGCAGACTGCGGCGTACGGTCACTTTGGCCGCAGCGGCAAGGACTTCACGTGGGAGGCGACCGATAAGGCCGCGGCTCTGAAGTCTGGCGCCGCGAAGGCGGAGCCCGCGGTCGCAGGTCGGTAAGCGACTCCAGCACCAGAACGACAAGCATTCAGAACGAGCGGCAGCCATCCCGGTTGCCGCTCGTTCTGCGTTTGCAAGTGGCCGGTAAGCCACGCGCCGGCCTGCGAAAGGGACCAGCTAGAATCGCGCTGAGCCCCCTGTGTCTATCGTTCTTCCAGCCGCGCGTCTGCGTTTGCTTCTTGGCGGGTACATCGCCGCTGTCGCGCTGGTCACGATCGCATTTGCGCTGTTGAACGCGCGTGTGGCGCATCCGTGGATCATCGGCGAGTGGCTGATCAACTACAGCGGCGGCTTCGTTCGTCGCGGCCTGCTTGGGCAGGCGCTGTTGCTGGTGCATGGCGCGACTCGGCTTCCGCTCGTTGGCCTGGCTGGCAGCCTGCAGGTGCTGCTCTATGCGGCGTTCTACGCGAGCCTGCTTCCGCTGCTACGCGGTGTGCGATGGAGTCTGCCGCTGCTCGCGCTGCTGCTCTCGCCGGCCACGCTGGCGTTTACGGTGCTGGACCCGCCGACATCGGTCCGTAAAGAGGTGCTGCTCCTTCTCTCGATCTCCTTCTGCCTCCATGCCGTGCTCTCACGGCGCGCGCGGCCGTGGCAGGTGGCGCTGGCGATGTCGATCGTCGCGCCGCTGCTGATCTTCACGCATGAGGCTCTCTTAGTGTTTCTTCCGTACCTCCTGCTGCCGCTGCTGGTCTCCGCGTCGCGCCGTCGAGAGGTTATTGGGCTGACGATGCTGCCGGTTGCTCTCACGGCGCTGGCGCTGGCTGCCGTCGTCACGCATCCGGGCGGGCCCAGTGCGGCCCAGGCGGTGTGCGCGTCAGTTGGCGGCCATCTGCCGGGCGCACCGACCGATGTATGCCATGGCGCCATCGCCTATCTCGCGCTGACGCCGGCGCAAGCACGCGCGGAGACGCTGCGGGCGATTGACTTCTATCACTACGGCTCGCGCTATCCGCTGCCGATGCTGCTGACGCTGCTGCCGATCGTGCTGCTCTTCCGGCGGCGATTGCGCGCCGGTGATCCTGCGACCGGTCTGCTGTTGCTGGTGACGCTGCTCTCGCTGCTCCTCTCATTTCCTCTCTTCGTGATCGCGCGCGACTGGGGCCGCTGGGTGGAGATTCACGCCACCTGCCTCTTGCTGCTGTTTCTTCTGCTGGAGCGGCCACGTTTTCTTGCAGTGCCGTATGACGGTGCACAGGCTCAGACCGCCGCGCTGAAGCTGCCCGTCCGCAGGCCATCGCGCCGTCTGCAGCTGCTCGCGCTGGCTGTCTACGCGACCTGCTGGACGCTGCCGGCGGTGGGGATCTTCCCCGGGCGCTTCGGCTACCTCGATCTCGTGCGTTACCTGCACAGCTATCGAAGCCGGCCACACCTTTCGACGATTGCGGACGGCATGCCGGCTCCCCAGCCGGAAGCGAGTCGCCGGGACGGACCCTGATAGGCTCAGCCATGCCTCGCACGCTGCCTCTCTGGGCGATCGGCCTCGCCAATGCGCCGCTCGGCTTTTACTACGGCTTCCTGAACACCTCGATGCCGCTGCTGCTGACGCGGCAAGGGGTGGCGCTGCCGATGATCGCGACGATCTCGGCGATTGCCTTCTCGCCGACGTTCTGGGTCTTCCTGCTGGCGCCGTCGCTCGATCTTGGATTGACGCGACGAGCGTGGTCGATCCTGTGGGCTGTGGTCGCGGCGCTGTGCATGGTGGCCTCGGTCTTCGCCACCCGGCATCTGGGTCTGTTCACGGCGATCGTGACCACCGGGTGCGCGGCCATTGCGTTGTTTGGCAGCTCGCTTGGCGGATGGCTGCCGGAGATCGTTCCGGACGAGCAGCGCGGCCACGTCGGCGCATGGTTCCAGGTGGCGAATCTGGGTGCGGCGGCACTCTTCGGCATCTCCGCCGTCCTGCTGGTCGAGCATCTCGCCGCGCCAATCGCGGGCGCGCTGCTGGCTTTCAGCCTGCTTCTGCCGCTCGGCCTGCTCGCCTTCTTTCCTGCGCCCGCGGCCCCCACGCGCTCGGCTCGGATGGTATTTCGCAGCCTGTTTCGCGACCTTCAGGTGATCCTGCGGCAGCGTGACGTGCTGCTTGCGCTGGTGGCGTTCCTCACCCCCGCCAGCTGCTTCGCGTTGACGAACTTATTTGCTGGTCTCGGTCCGGACTTTCACGCCCAAGAGCGAACCGTGCAGCTGGTGTGCGGCGCAGGCGTGGCGATCGCGTGCTCCGCCGGCTGCCTGCTAGGCGGTCCGCTGGCCGATCGCTTCTCGCGCATGCACCTCTACATCCTGACCGGGCTGGCAGGTGCGGTGGTCGCGGGAGGGACGCTGCTGGCGCCGCGATCGGCAGTGACATTTGCCGCGGCTACGCTCGCGTACAACTTCCTGCAGGGGATCAACTACACCGCGTATGCGGCGCTGTGCTTTCGCCTCGTCGGCCGCGGCAATCCGTTGGCGGCCACGCAGTTCAGCGTGCTCTTCTGCGCGACCTGTCTGCCGATCAGCTACATGACGTGGATCGATGGGCGGGGGTACGCGGCGCGCGGTCTCAACGGGCTGTTCGCGACGGATGCGGCCGCCAGCCTGCTCTTTGGCGCCGTGCTTCTCCTTGCCATTGTTCTGGCAGGCGGCACGCGGCGATCTGGTGGTCGTGCAACCGAATTGGGCTCCGGACCGTCTTAAATAGATCAGCCGCCAGATGTCCGCACCTATTTCGGCGCCACAAAGGCAGGAACGCATGCGCCTTCTCTCCGAGTTTGATATCCAATTTCAGTTGCCCGCTCCGACCGCTATGGTGGCGCTGTTGCATCTGCACCCTTCGCTCGATCCCTATCTGGTGGAGCCGGACACGCTGCTGGTCGAGCACGTGGATGCCAGCTCCACGACGACGCTGGCCCCAAGCCTCTATTTCGACAGCTTCGGCAATCGCTGTGCGCGCTTCTCAGCGCCCGAAGGCGGGCTGCGGCTCAGCGGCCGCAATGTGATCGATGTCCCGGCAGAGCCCGATCCGATTAACACCGCAGCCACCCAGGCGCTGGTGCAGGACCTGCCGCCCGAGACTCTGCAGTTTCTGCTTTCGAGCCGCTACTGCGAGGTAGACCAGATGAGCGGCATCGCCGGCGATCTGTTCGGCTTTACCACGCCGGGCTGGGCTCGCGCGGTGTACATCCGCGACTGGGTGCACGACCACATCAGCTTCAACTACAAGATGGCGCGTCCCACCAAGACGGCGCTCGATGTCTTCACAGAACGCGTCGGAGTCTGCCGCGACTTCCAGCATCTTGCGATTACGCTGAGCCGCGCCATGAATATTCCGGCGCGCTACGTGACAGGCCACCTGGGCGACATTCGCCATCACTACAGTGGCCCTGGCGACTTCTCTGCGTGGTATGAGGTCTTTCTCGACGGCCGCTGGTGGACGATGGACGCTCGGCACAGCGATCAGCGCTACGGCCGCGTGCTGATGGCGACGGGCCGCGACGCGACCGACGTGGCGCTGACGACCAGCTTCGGCGTCGCCAATCTCACGCACTTCTACGTCGAATCGAACGAGGTTGATGAGGCCAACAACAAGCTGCCGGTGCCGCCGAATCCCAACCTCGCCCACTACGTGCCGTCACCGATCATCCCGGCGTAGGGCTGCAGGCCGCGCAGGCTGCCGGCCTGCCCGTCGCGCTTACTTTCCGAGTGCTGCAATCTGCCGCGTATTGAGCAGCCGCTCGTTCGCTCCCTCACGCGCGCAACGCAGCATCGCCCGCCCGACCTCCTCGGTTGTCGTGACACGGCCGCCGAGCAGCGCCCGCAGCACAGGGAACAGCCAACCGAGCAGGACGTAGATGGGGCGGTAGATGCCAGTCTTTGATTGCTCGCCATGCATGGGCTGCATAATGCCAAGGCGAAACATAAACGCGGCGCGAAAGGGAAGCGCGAGCAGCGCGTTTTCCGTGCGGCCCTTAACCCGTGCCCACATGGAGCGGCCCCGCTCGGAGCTGTCCGTGCCTTCGCCGGAGACGTACACGAAGACCATCGCCGGGTTTACGCGGGCCAGCACACGCGCCGCCGCCAGCGTGGTGTCGTAGGTCACACGCGTGTACTCCGCCTCGGTCTTTCCAACAGACGTGACACCGAGGCAGAAGAAGCACGCGTCGAAGCCAGTGAGCGCAGCCGCATGCGGCTCGAAGTCAAGGAAGTCGTCGACCTGCAGCTCGCGGAGCTTCGCCTCGGATCGGCCTAGCGGCCGGCGCACAACAGCCAACACCTCCGTGACGTCCGCGGCCAGCAGACATTCACGCAGCACACCTTGTCCTACCATGCCGCTGGCGCCAAATAGAATCACTCGCATCGCATCTCCTCCTCCGCACGATGGTAGCGGAGGCGATCGCCTTATACTGACAGGGAAGTTCACGCGGGCCTCACCGGCTCGTTTCAAGGAAGTGCATGGCCGCTCTGATCGAAGCAATCAATGTGAAGCGCAAGTCCGTCTTCGAGTTTGAAAACACACCCTATGCCTGCCTCGACTCCGACATCAGCACGCCTACGGCGCGCGGCGGACAGACCCTGGTTCGCCTGAAGATGCGCAATCTGCTTACCAGCGCGGTCTTCGAGAAGACCTTCAAGGCGGGCGACAAGTTCCGGGAGCCGGATCTGGTTCTGGTGCCTGTCTCGTACCTCTACAGCGATGGCGACGGTTCGCACTTTCTCGACCAAGAGAGCTTCGAGACGCTGACGCTCGCGCCCGAGACGGTGGGTGACGCGCTCGATCTGCTGATCGAGGGCTCGCTGCTGCAGATGCACAAGTACAACGGCAATCCGATCGGGCTACAACTGCCGATCTTCGTCGATCTCGATGTCGCCTACACAGAACCCGGTGTGCGCGGCGACTCGTCGAGCGGCAGCGTGACCAAGTCCGCGCGGCTCGAGACCGGGCTTGAGATTCGCGTGCCGCTGTTCATCAAGCAGGGCGAGAAGGTTCGTGTGACGACGGAGACGCGCGAGTTCGCCAGCCGCGCTTAGCTCTCGCTCGCGAGGACCGAGAGCTACGTTGCCTTCACGTACGTCGTGTACATGCGATCACCGAGATCGGTCCAGGGCACAAAGCGTCGCTGGCCCGCCGGAGTCGACACCGTCCATTCGGCAGCGCCGGTCTGCTGCGCGCTGAGCAGGGCATCGGCCGAGAGACCGAGCGCGCCGCTCTCCCATGGGTCGCGCACCGCGAAGAGCACCTGCGGGCCGCGCAGCAGAGCCACGGTATCCAGGTGCATGGGCCCGCCGTTCATCGGCAACGCCTCAAGTCGCAATGACATCGGCAGCGTGAGGGTGAGCGTGTCGCCCTGCCGCCAGCTGCGGCTTACGCTCGCAAAGCCCTGCCGCACATCGATCGGCTGACGCTCGCCATTCACCTCGATCACGGCACCCTTGGCCCACGCGGGTATGCGCAGCATCAGCCGCAGCGGAACCGGCTGCGCCGCGGAGGTGAGCCGCAGCTGCACACGGCCATCACGCGGATACTCCGTAGCCTGTTCAAGCACCAGCGAATGAGCGCCCTCCTGCCATCGCAGAGTTGAAGGCTGGTAAAGATTCACCCAGACCGCGCCCGGTTCACGCAGGTAGCCGTTGATCCCGTAGTCCGCCGCCAGCTGCGGCTGCGTTCCGGAGCAGCACGGCCAGCGATGCACGCTGTAGATCCGCTTCGCCATCTCGTTATAGTCCGCGTAGTAAAACGAGTGGCCATCCGGCAGCAGCGGCAGCGAGCCCAGCGCCGCATTGTGGATGACGCGCTCCATGCTGTCGCCATAGCGGCCGTCGCGCGTGGCTTGCAGCAGATAGCGCGTGAGCTTGGTGTGGGCGAAGGAGCCGCAGGGAACTTCAAAGCTGTTATGCGTCTTGGTCAGACTCGCCGCGAGCTGGCCGTACCCCGGCTTGCGAAAGAGCTCGTCTGGACCCCAGCCGCCGGTGACGAAGCTCTGCGCCTGCACCATGTCGAACGCATTGATCGCGGCGCGCAGATGCATCGTGCTGCCATCGACGAAGTATGCCTGCATCGCGGAACATAACGCGTTCAGATAGCTGTAGGCATGCCGGTCCGAGAGCGTATCGTCGCCGCGAGCCAGTGGTTCGAAGTACGTCTTATCTTCGAGGTACGCTCGCGCCAGCTGACGGTAGCGGCTACCCGCCCCGGCGCCGGCGGCGCGGTAAAGGTTCTCGGGCAGTGTGTAGCTCTCGTCCCACATGAACGATGCATCCTTGCCGAGAGCCCACTGCCGTTCGCGTTCGAGCGCCTGCTTGGGCAGCGAGGGCTCGGCCGCGGCGGTCACACGCTCGAGCGTCTCCCAGGCTCGCGTATCGCCCGCGAGCAGATGTGCGTCGACCAGCCCGCAGACGAGCTTTTCATAGGTATAGGCAGGGAAGCGCGTCCCCGCAAAGAAGTCCGGCGTAACCTCGTCGCGCAACAGACTGTGCAGGCGCACGGCACGGTCTGAGAGAGCCGTCTCTCCGGTCGCTCCCGCCGCGTGCGATCCCGCATGCAGCCGGGACATGGCCGAGGTCCACTGGCCGAAGGTCGAAGCCGGCGCGAAGCCAGCGTCATCGTGGTGAAAATCGAAGTCCGGCTTCCACTCGTACCATCCGCCCAGCGTCTCGCCCGGCGCCGGCCGCCCCGCCATCTGGCGGAAAGGCTTCATGAGGCTGTTCTCGTTCAGGCCAAGCACTACGCGACTAGCCTGCGCCTGCTGCGCACACTCGAGCGCGCCCTGAACCTCCACCTGCTCGTAGCCGAACTCGAGGAGCGGTGTGGGTGCGGTCGCCGTGAGCGGCCCCGTCCGGGTTGCTGCGTGCCCCTGTGTTGCCGCTGCCGCGCCGACGGCGGTCAGCCCGCGCAGCAGCTCTCGCCGTGTCAACTCCATGGATTCCTCGCTGTGCGCGCGTTGGAGCACGCGCCCTCCAGCCTACGCCCGAGCAGGGTATCTCAGGCAAGCCGCTTCGATCTCTCCACCGCTGACTTCTCGCCCGAAAGCGGAGTGTGGCCACGCGAGCCCTCGCGGCACCATACTGGATATGGCCACCTTACTCATGCCCGCTCCGACACCAACCCGCATTCCACCCGCCGGCGACTTTGCCGGCAAAGCCTGGCAGCAGGTGCTTGCCCGCGACGCCGCAGCCGACGGACAGTTCGTCTACGCGGTGCGCTCGACACGCATCTTCTGCAAGCCCTCCTGTCCCTCGCGGCGGCCCACGCGCCGCAATGTGAGCTTCTTCACCCTTCCAGCCGAGGCAGAGGCTGCCGGCTACCGCGCTTGCCTGCGCTGCCGGCCGAACGAGGGCGCGGCGGCGCCAGACCCGCTCATCGCCGCGCTGGCGGCCGCGACCGACTACCTGCAGCAGCACGCCCGTCACGCTGTTAACGCGCGCGTCACACTGGCTTCACTTGCGGAGGCGATCGGTGTGGACGCCGCCACCATCACGCGCGCGTTCGACCGCATCCTCGGCGTCACGCCCGCGCAGTACGCCCGCCGGAATCGTCTGAACGCCTTCCGCGAGAGCCTGCAGCCCGCCAGCCCGGCTGCCGGAAGAACCGGCGCGGCCGGCGCGCCCGCAAGCATCACCGACGCCATCTACGCCGCCGGCTTCGGCTCCTCCTCACGCCTGTACGAGAGCAGCGCCGACACACTCGGCATGACACCCTCCACCATGCGCAGCGGCGGCGCCGGCGCGACGATCCGATACACCCTTGGCGGCAGTCCGCTCGGCCGCACGCTGGTCGCGGCAACGGAGACCGGCGTCTGCGCGATCGCCTTTGGCGACTCCGACCCGCAGCTGCGCGGGGATCTCGAGGCCCGCTTTCCCAAGGCCGTCCGCCGCGAGCTGCCGAATCCCGGTGCCGCCGTGAGTCCGGCAGGTGCTGATCCGGAGGCGGCTGAGCCGGAAGACCGGACCGCCCGCTGGCTGGTGGAGGCCTCTCGCTTCGTGCTGGCCGCTCTCTCTGAAAACCCTATCGCCCGCAGCTTTCCGCTCGATGTTCGCGCCACGGCGTTCCAGCAGCGCATCTGGCAGGCGCTCCAGGCGATTCCGCGCGGCGAGACCCGCAGCTACGCCGCGGTCGCCGAGTCGCTCGGGCAGGCATCCGGAGCTCGTGCCGTCGCCACCGCCTGCGCGGCAAACCCGGTTGCAGTCGCCATCCCGTGCCATCGCGTGGTCGGCTCCGGGGGCGCGCTGACCGGCTATCGATGGGGTGTCGCCCGCAAGCGCGGGCTGTTGGAGCGCGAGGGCGCGGCGACGTCTCCGCAACCTTCTGCGTAGACGCGCCGTGATCGCGGGGACAGTGTGCGGGAGGCCGCCCGGAAGTTCTTGACAGTCCACTGCCGGGCGGTAGACGCTCTCACGTACGGTCCTGAACCACCTGGAGCCCTCGATGCGCCACTCATTCCTTGCCCTGGCATCTGCCGCCCTCGCCTTCGCGACAGCCCCCATCGCCGCCCACGCCGACAACTTCGACACCATTACCTTTTCCTTCCCGACCACGTCGATCCCGCAGCCCTTCGGCAATCCGCCCGACATCGTGGGCGCCATCACGCGGACGGTCGTGGTGCCCACGTCGCCCACACCCGTCGCCGAGCCGTTCGTCGTCAGCCCTGGAACCTTCTGGATCGACCCCTACGGCAACCCGCCAGGACAGTTTCCGCCGCCCGGAGACATCTCCTACTACTTCTCGCCCACCGGCGCGGGCTTCGTGTTCACGCAGAATCTGAGCAACCCAAACGCGTACTACAACTTCGAGTCGGCCCAGCTGTTCACCGGCCCAGCCAGCGCTCCCACCTTCCTGACCGGCGTCTTTCCTGCGGAGTACTCGGTTCCGATCTTCGGCTACGGCTACGACTTCGGTACGATCACCATCACCGCTGTCGACAGCGCGCCCTCCACGGTCCCTGAGCCGGCGCCGCTCGGGCTTCTCGCGACCGGTGCCCTCGGCGCCGTCTCACTCCTCCGTCGCCGCTTCAATGGCTGAGAGCGCCGTGGTCCGTATCCAGGATTCGTCATCTCTGGCGCAACCTTGCGGCGGCAAAGGTGTCCAATCCACAACATGACCGGATGCCGCTTTGCGCCGTTGTGGACGCGGAGCCGGTAGACTGGCTATGCCCCTCCCTCGTGAGCACGACTGTTCCCATCCCGTCCAGCCCGCTTTCCGCGCCTGCGACCGCTCGTCCCCGCAAGCCGCCGCTCCCAGCACTGAGCGGTGTGCGCACGTTGCTTGCAATCAGCATCATGCTCTTCCACTTCACGCCGCCGCATATGGAATGGCTGCACCCGCTGCTCGATAACAGCTTTATCTTCGTCGGCTGCTTCTTTCTGATCTCGGGCTTCATTCTTACCTACAACTACGGCGATCGCGCGCTCACCCTGATCAAGCGCGACTTCTGGTTTGCCCGCTTTGCCCGTCTCTACCCGACGTATCTGTTTGTTCTTCTGCTCTCGATCCCGATGCTGGTCGCGGAGTGGCAGGCGCGCTCGCACACCGAGTTCTGGCAGGGTCTTCTTCTCACCCCGCTGCTGCTGCAGGGCTGGAGTCCCTCGCTTGCGACCTTCTGGAATACCGTCGCCTGGACGCTCTCGGCCGATGTTCTGCTGTACTTCGCCTTTCCGTATCTGATCCTGCTCTGGGCCCGCAACGCCCGCTGGTTGGACCGTCCATGGCGCGTGGTGGGTGTTGTGCTTCTGCTGTGGCTGATCGGCCTCACGCCACATACGCTTTACCACTTCTTCAATCCGGATCATCTGCCCGCGCCGGCTGATCGCTACACCGGCACCTACTGGATGCGCGTCCTCAAGTACACGCCGCCGGTGTATCTCTGCACCTTTCTGGCGGGTCTCGCGCTGGCAAAGCTGCACGCGCTGCTCACCCTTTCGGAGCGCCAGCGCCTCATCATGAGCGCCGTCGCGCTTGCCGCGATCTGCCTCTTCTTCTATCTTGCCGCGCCGCACATCCCGTACGTGATCGTGCACGGGGCGCTGCTGCTGCCGCTCTTTTGCCTGCTGATCCTCGGCCTCAGCGGACCCAACCTCATCACCAGCCTCTTCGCGTTGCGCCCGCTGGTTATCCTGGGCGAGACAACCTTCGCGCTCTACCTGCTGCACTTCAACATCTTCGAGATGATCCACAACTACCATCTTCCGGAGCGCCTGCACGTGGCGGCACTCGACCCTTGGATCTCTTACGTGGCCATCATCGCTCTCGCGTATGCCACGGTGCGCTGGGTGGAAAAGCCCGCCCGCAAGCTCATCCTGAACCACGCCAAGCGTACGGGCGAGATTACGCACAAAGAGCCCGAGCTGCAGCCCGCTCCGATGCCATAGCCCACCGCCTCGCATGCGGGCCGCGCGCCTCTCAATCTCCCTCTCGTTAGCGCGGATCGTCTGCCTAGATCGTCCCGTATTCGCGAGAAAGTCTTGGAAGCAAGGAGGCTCTTCTTCGCGAACCTTCCCGCCAAGCTCCAGACATAGCAAAGCCCCGCTCGCAGGCGGGGCTTTGCTATGTCTGGACATGGATCGGGCTACTGGTTGTTGACCACCTGCGACGCGTGCTGGCCGTTCGCCACAGCCACCAGGCAGGTGGGCAGCGAGGTCGCCTGGTACGGTGTGTTCTGGATATTCTTCAACGTCCCGTTATTCGGACTGAGTTGCAGACCCGAGATCGACTGGTCGCCATTATTCGCTGTGTAGAGATAGATCCCTAGTGCAGGCTCAATCGTCACGCACGTCGGATTCGTGCTTACTCCAACCGAGCTCGATCCGACCGATCCCGCCAGATTGCCTGTCGCCTGATCGATCGTGAATGCCGTCACCGAAGCCGCGTTGAAGTTGGTCACGTAGAGGTACTTCGCGCGCGGATCGATGGTGAGGCTCGAGGGGAACTGGCCCGTAGCGAACGGCCCATTGATCATAGCCTGCGGCAGCCCGCTGGCCGTGACCAGATATCCGCCAACCTGGTTCGACAGGGAGTCGGTCACGTAAAGGAACCGTGCCGTCGGATCCACCGCGATGCCACTTGGCTGTACGCCGGAACGAATGCCCTGGGGCACGCTCTCACCCGCGGTAATGCGCGTCAGAGTGCTCGATGGCGCTGTTTGCGCGAAGGTCTGGATGTAGCCGATCGGGCTGGTACCGCCGCCCGCTGCCGTTGCCGTCTCGCGGTCCGCCACATAGATGAAATGTGTCTGCGAGCCCGTCGGATATGCCGAGGACGCGACACCGATGGGATTGTTTCCCGTTGGGATCAAATTATCGTTCCGTGTCAGCGTGCCGTCCGCTGTGTTGATCGCGAAGACGGTCAGGTTGCCCGGTCCCGGGGCCGCCCTGGTAAATCCAGGCTGTAGCGTCGAGGCGACATACAGGAACGAGCCCGTCGAATCGATCGCCGCCGCCACCGGAAAGCTGCCGAGCACGTTATAGGTGTTCTGCGGATAGATCTTGCCGTCAGTTCCCACGGCGAACTGCACCACATTGTTGTCGTCGCTGTTCAGCACATAGATGTACTTGCCGCTAGGAGCCGCGACCAGCGTCACCGGATTCCGGCCTCCCGAGCTCGTGGGCGAGTTCGCCAGCTGCGTCAGCGCGCCCGACTGGTAGTCCACCAGGTAGCCGTCTACCGCGCCCGTCGTGGTCGTGGTGGAGGCCGTCGCGTACACGTATGCCACCGTGAAATCCCGGCTACAGGAGATCGTTCCAAAGCCAAGCGCCGCTGACACCAGTGTTGCCACGCTCCCGCGGCCTATCGCATTCCAATTCATTCGTCTTCCAACCCTTCGCGGTCTGTGTCAGCCCGCTGCCTTCCGTTCGGTGCTGCTTCCCTGCGGTATCGCAAGAGAAGCAGCCGGTGCACTGCAATTCCGCGTTGTCTAGCTTGTCGCTCCGCTCACCGCCAGGCAGCTTGCATGCGTCACCGCCGTAAAGCTCGATCCATGCTGCAGCGGTCCCAACGTTCCGTCCGACAGATTTAGCTTCAACCCCGTGACCGTTCCATCCACGCTGTTGGACGTGTAGAGATACTTGTTGGTAGGGTCTTCTACCATGCAGGTCGGCCCGGATCCAACCGCGAACGGGTTATTGGCGCCGCCAAGCGGAGTCAAATTCCCCGTCGCATCGATGCTGAATGCCGAGATCGAGCTATTCACCTGCGAGGAGTTGCTGTTGGACTGGTTTAGGACGTAAACGAACTTGCTGTTTCGGGCTTCGGTAAGCGTCCACACAGGATTCCGCGCGGAGGGCACGTTCTGGAACGGGCTGTTCACCACCGCGTTCAGCGCGCAGCTCGCGCCTACGGTGTAGGCGTAGATCTGGCCTGCACCGCTGGGGGTTCCATCCGGGTTTGCCGCGCCGATGTCCGTCAGGTAAAGGAAGGCGCCGCCGCCGTTTGTGATGGAGGACAGATTGATCGCACCGGTGAAGACATTCCCGCTGACCGTCGTCGTCAGCTGGCCGCCGCCGGAGATCTGGTACGGAAAGACGTACCGGTTATGCGTGTCGCTGGTGGTGTTGCTGTCCATGATGAAGAGACAGCTGCTTGCCTGCGCCCGCATCATCCGGGGATTCTGGCCGACGGGGAAGTAGCGGATGTTGATGTCGTTCGCATCCTTTACCTGCTGGTTGGTCACAATCGAGAGCCGGCCTGTATCAGAGGCGATCGAAAAGACCGTGACATCGCCCTGGCCGTTCGTGGCATAGGTTGAGCCCGCCGGAGCCAGGTTGTCGAGCGCGTAGAGAAATCCGCCTGAAGCGTCGATCGCCGCCCACACCGGCGTTCCGCCAGCCGTCACATAGTTTTCCTGAAACGTCAGCGTGCCGTCGCCGCCCACACTGAACTCGGAGATATTGCCATCCCGGTTACTCAGTCCAGTGGTGGGGTCAAAGGTCCCCTGGTTCACCACGTACACGTACCGACCGCCCGCGCGCACCACCAGGGTGCCCGGGGTCTGTCCCGAAGAGTTGAACGGGGACTTCGGAATCGTCGTCAGGTTTCCGGTAAAGTTATCGATCTTATAGCCCACGACCGAGCTGGCCGTTGTGGCGGTTGCGGTGGTTCCCGTTACCCACATGAAGCCGACCGTTCCGCCGCCACATGCCGTCATACCCAGACCGAGTGCTACCGAGGCCGCCAGTGCCATCGAGACACGGCCAATCTTGCTCAACTTCATGCGCTTCCTTCACCCTTGCAGATCGCTCCCGGCGCACAGAATGCGCGGGAGAGGACCGACATGCCATCAGGGATTCATTTCCCGTAATTGTAGAAGCTGGCGAGCGTTTGCGCCACTTTGCGGCAACCTGTTGACCCCGCTTGTCATCGTTCCCCGCACAGAAAAAGGGGGACGGCGCAGATCGCCCATCCCCCTTGCCTCCGCCCACGCCCTCGCGGCTGTGAGCCTCGTTTCATGCTCTACCAGGTACGACAGACGTTCGCTGGCATCATCGGCTGCCCGGTCTTGCAGCTGAAGGCCTTGCCGAACTCCTCGAAGTTCTGCACCGTGCCATTCGTCCGCCACTCGCCGGAGCTGTGCGGATCCGTCTTGGCCCGCACCCGCGCCGACTGCTCCGTGATGTTCTGGCACCAGACCTGGCCGAAGGAGATGAAGAAGCGCTGCTCCGGGGTATACCCATCCTTCTTTCCGTCGGTGAAGTTCGGTCCGTCGCCCGTCTTCGCGATCGTCTCCTTCAGCGCCTGGAAGGCGATGCGAATGCCGCCGTTGTCCGCCGTATTCTCACCCAGCGTCAGATGTCCGTTCAGCTTTTGCCCCGGTGCGACCTCAAAGCCGTCGTACTCCTTCGCCGTGCACTCCGTTCGCTGTTCGAACTTCTTCTTGTCCTCGTCGGTCCACCACTGCCGCACGTTGCCGTTCAGGTCATACTTCGATCCTTCATCGTCAAAGCCATGCGTCATCTCGTGGCCGATCACCACACCGATGCCGCCGAAGTTCACGCCCGGATCCTGGTGGTTGTCAAAGAACGGCGGCTGCAGAATGCCGGCAGGGAAGTTGATGTCGTTCTGCGGCGGATTGTAGTACGCGTTCACCGTGGGCGGCGTCATGCCCCATTCCTTCTCGTTCACCGGCTTGCCCAGCTTGGCGTTCTCGTACTTCGCCTCATAGATGGCAGACCGCTCCGCGTTGCCGAGCAGGTCATCGCGCTTTACCGCCAGGCTCGAGTAGTCGCGCCACTTCTCCGGGTAGCCGATCTTGTCCTTGATGGTGTCGAGCTTCTTGCGCGCCTCCACCTTCGTGGCGTCGCTCATCCATGGCAGCTGCTTGATGTCCTCAGCCATGGCCACTTCAAGCGCCTTCACCAGCCGCTCCATGTTGTCCTTCGCATCCGGCGGAAAGTTCTGCTTCACCCAGTCCTGTCCCACGGCCTCGCCCAGCGCGCGATCGGTCCGCACCGTGCACTGCTTCCACCGCGGCTGCTGCTCCTTCTGCCCGTTCAGCGTCTGGGAGAAGAACGCGAAGTTTTCATCGACGATCGGCTTGGACAGCAGCGGCGCCGCGCCGTGCAGCGCGTGCCACCGCAGGTAGTGCTTCACTGCCTCCGGCTTCTCCGTGTTCAGCACCTCCTGCACGCTCTTCACGTAGCCGGGCGAGCTCACGTTCAGCGTCTTCGCCGCACCCAGCCCCACCCCGTTCAGATACGTCCCCCAGTCAAAGTTCGGGCTCAAAGCATCCGCCTGCTGGATCGTCATAATGTGGTACACGTTGTCCGGATTCCTCCGCTCCACGCGGCTCATCGAGCCCTTCGCAAGCGCCGTCTCGATCCGCATCACGTCAGCCGCCTCGGCCCTGGCCATCTCCTCGGAGTCACCCGCCAGGGAAAACATCTTCTCGACGTGCGCCAGGTACTGCGCGCGAATCGTCTTCGACCGCTCATCGTCGTTCAGGTAGTAGTCGCGGTCCGGCAACGAAAGACCGCCCTGACCGGTTGCCGCGATCTGCTTGGTCGAATCTTTCTGATCCTGATCCACTCCCACACCGAAAAAGCCGCCGCCGCCGTGCTGCTGGAACTCCGCGACCTCAAACGCCGCGAGATCCTTGTTGCTCTTCAGCCCGTCGATCAGCGCGAACTCCGGCTGGAGCGGCTTCACGCCCTGCGCGTCAGTCTTCGCCACATCCATGCAGGCCGCAAAGAAGTTTCCATACTGCGTCTGCAGCGGAGACTGCGGCGCATCCGCCGCCTTCCTCAGATCCGCATAGAGCAGGTAGTTGTTGCGTTCGCCCAGTTCATCGAAACGTCCCCAGCGCACCCGGTCGCCCGGGATTGGATTCGCCTTCAACCAGTTGCCGCAGGCGTACTGGTAGAAGTTCGTGCACGGGTCGGCCGTCTTGTCGATCGCAGCCACGTCAAAGCTGATCGGCTTCTTTGGCACACTGGTTGGCCCGGAGGCGGCGTCTGCCGCTACAACCATGGGATCGTCCATCAGAAAGGCGCTGTTCCCCTCGGTTGCACTCTGGCACACAGCACGGTGGGGCAGACCGAAGCCGGCGCAGACCGCCAGCAGGGACAGAGAGGCAAAGCTCTTTGAAGTCATGAATCTCCTCGGAACAGGGACGGGAAGGGGAATGTCGTTGCACACAGAATACGCGAGCGCGTTCAGGGGCGCAGCAGGGCCAGCAGCTTCAAGCCCGCTCGCCAATCCCGCTGAAGATCGCGGGCAGATCCACATAGACCGAAGTCCCCGGAACTTCCAGACGATCCAGACAGTCTCCACACCCATGGTCAGGTAATCGACGGCCCGCTCCTGCGTATCCGAGTAGCTATCGTCCGGAGACAGAACCTCTGCGACGAGCAGCGGCGGATCCCGCAGGACATCAGGCTGCGGCCCAGGCCGAAGCACCACAAGATCCGGCACCCGTACGCGATCTGCGGGAGACCCGGATTCGCTGCTCTGTGCTGGCCACGACCGCCCCTGCCGTCTCTTGATTCAAAAACCATCCCGCCAGCAGCAACTGCACTCTGGCATGCTCCCACTTGCCCACGTTCCGCTCTCGAAGCTCGCCGTCGACATACTCGCAGTCCGGCCGGTAGCTTGTACGGAGGTACTCCTCGAGTGACAGCATCGTCGCGGTTGCCATGGTCGAGATCGTATCCCACGCTCCAAGGTTCACCGCACCGCCACGAGTGCGCGGCCTAGAAGATCTTCAGATGGATCGTCAGGTACTTCTTCGGATCCGACCGGATCGTATCCACCAGCAGCGTGCTTTGCGTCAGCAGCTTGTTCAGGTTCGTGTACGCCTGGTCATCCGTCGCCAGCTTGCCCAGCGTCCCGCGGCCCTGGTCGATGCCTGTCACCAGCGAGTTCACCTGAGTCAGCGTGTCCTGCAGCTGCTGCCGGAACTGCGGATCCTTCGCCAGCAGCCCCAGCGCGCCCTTGCCCGCATTCGCATCTGTCAGCAGCTGGTTCGCATTCGCAATCGTGCTATTCAGATTGTTGTAGAGCTGCTCATCCTTTAGCAGCTTGCCCGCCGAGCCCTGTCCGCTCTGCAGATTCGTCGCAATCGAATCCAGCCGTCCCATGGTGTCGTTGATCCGGTTATAGAGCGCATCGTCGTTCATCAGCTTGCCGACCGTGCCCTTGCCCCGGTTCAGGTTCTGCGCCAGCTGGTGCAGCTCATCCACCGTTGCATTCGCCTTGTTGTACAGGTCCGGGTTGTTGATCAGCTGCCCGACCGATCCCTTGCCGCTCTGCAGGTTGTCGACGATCGTGTTCATCTTCGCGAGAATTACATTCAGGCTCTCGATCGTTCCCTGGCTCGCCTTCACCACGTCCTGCAGATTCGGCGTCTCGAGCGTCTTCACCTCGTCGCCGTTGTCGAGCGGCGCCCCCACGGCATACTGGCTGTTGATATCGACCACCGTATCGCCCAGCACGCCTACCGTACTCAACGAAGCCTTGGAATCCTTCTTCAGCTGCTTGCCATACTTGGTGTCGAGCTTCATCGTCACCATCACCGGCGTCAGCTTCCGCTCCGGCGCGCTCGTGATTACGATCGTCTTCACCGTCCCAATTGTCACGCCCTGCAGATTCACCGCCGCGCCCTCTTTCAGCCCGGCCGAGTTCTCAAAGTACGTCGTCACCTGGATCTTGTGCGAGAACAGCCCCAGTCCCGATGAGCTCGTCATCAGAAACAGCAACGTGATCAGCACGATTGACGCAATCAGCACAATCACGCCAACCTTCAACTGCGACCACCGCACCTCCTGCTGACTCGGCATAGCGCTCCCTTAAATCCTCAACGTCAACCCCACCAGCCACATCGACCGGATGGTCCGTCCGTCGAGCATATCGCAGCCAACGTCCAGCCGCCCTGCGTCTGTTGAGGTATGTCTAGGTAGGGATGCTGAAAAGGCAACGGAAGGTTCACGAATCCATACGCGTCTCATCTTCCCCACGTCCGCAGTCGATCGGGTTCGTGAACCCGCTCCCCCCAGGCCTTAAGCGCCCTCCACAATCACCACCGCCACCGCCATCTCGCGGCTGTGCGTCAGCGACAGATGCGTTCGGACCACCCCCATCGCCCGCGCCCGCTCAAGCGCCCGCCCGCTCCACACAATCACCGGCTTTCCCCCGCGCTCGTTCCGCACCTCGATCTCCGTCCACCGGACCCCGCGGCTGATGCCCGTCCCCAGCGCCTTCGCCCCCGCCTCCTTCGCCGCAAACCGCGCCGCAAAACTCTCCGCCGCGCCATGCACCTTGCGCTGGCAGTACGCAATCTCGAGCGGCGTATACACCCGCTCGAGAAATCGGTCGCCAAACCGCTCCACGCTCCGCCGCACCCGCTCAATCTCCATCAAGTCCGTCCCCATCCCCAGAATCACGGCGCCCGCCTCCACAGAGACCAGCCTACCCGACCAGATCCGCCCTCCCAACTTCCGACAAGAGGACATACACCGCCCTACTGTATGTCCTCTCGCCCTCGAACACACCGTCCGCTCCGCCTGGGTTCACATGGTGGCGGCCACACCAGCTCCTGCCGTCCGTGACAACCTGCGATGCAACAGGAAGCCAGCGATCAGGAAGTACAACCCGCCCAGGATTGCGTAGCCGCCCAGATCCTTGATCTGCGTCTTTCCATGAAGTCCGCCCAGGATGAAGACCGAACCCGCTGCCGTGGATTGCAGGCCGCTCAGCATCATCGCCCACTGACCGCCCATCTGGTTCGTGCGAGTAATCCCGACAGCCAGTTGCGCCAGCCCGGCAGCCAGAGCCCACACGCCGAAGATCACGATGGCCTGCTGAGCCGACTTGAACACGGTCAGGGCAATGCCGATCGCGGCGAGAGTTCCCAGAGCCACATTCACGTACTGTGCGATCGGCGGCCCGGCGACGGCTCGGCGGGAAGCTCGCAGGTCATACACCGTGCACGCCACGTCCCAAAGTGGATAGAGGATCAGCAGGCCAGCAGCCAGTGCGGGCCTGCTGACGGCTTCCGCCAGCACCACGCCTGCCCAGAGGAGCTGAACTACGGTGCGGGTGAAGTAAAGAGAACGCAGGGACTGCGCTTGACGTTCGTCGTTCCGGACAAGTTCTGTCATAAAGCCCCCTTAGGCTATCTTCTAGTTGGTAGGTAAACTGGTCGAGCAAGGAACGTCACGAAAATGGCTAGGCCTTGCGTACGGACATACGTTGCAGTGCGTCGGTCGTGACCCGTTGAAACACATCACAGCTTCCAAGCGCCCGGGCTGACAGCATGGCGCCATGGACGATCGCCATAAACGCCAGGGCCTCATCCTCCGGGCTCCCCCGCAGCTTTAATTTCCGCTTCCTGACTCCGTCCTCGAGCGTCTTGCGGATCCATCCACTCAACTCCAGAAAGTGTCGCCGCACCTCTGTCCTGACTTCTTCGGGAAGGCTCGGCAGTTCCGCCGCCAGCAGCGCGGCGATGCAGAACGGCTCCTGCTGGTTCCGTATGCAGCCCTCCCAGTGCTGAACGTAGATCTGGAGCCGTGCCAAAGGATCGTCTACCTCCCGCGCCAAGCTCTCCGTGCCCTGCAAAAGCCTCTCTCGATGGGCTTTCAGGATCGAGACGACCAGGCTCGCTTTCGTCGGAAAGTGATGATGGATACTGGCCTTGCTGATGTGGACCACGTCCGCGATGTCGGCATAGCTGAAGGCGGAGTATCCCAGATCCGAGATCAGGGTCTTGGCCGTTTGAAGAATGCGATCTGCGGTCTCACCGTGCATGCTCTTACAGACTATCAACTAGTAGATAAAGATTCAGAGATTCCGCTTACAGCTCCTCTTGGCCGGAGTCTTCAAGCCAGACAGTCTGGCCGGTGCACAGCAAAGAGCTCTACGGTCCAGCGGTCATTGAGCGGCGGGCTTGCAGGCCGCCCGAGCCTTCTCCAGAAGCTCCGGCGAGTACTTCTCTGGAATCTTGACGAACTTGATGTGATCTCTCTGAGCTAGCTGCAGCAGGCTATCCATCTTCTCTTGCGTCTCCAGAACCTCATTCTCTGAAAACGTGTAGTTTTCGGCTTCCACCAGCGTGAGTTTGCCGACGGTCTTGGTGGTCACGGCAACGCCGTAGAACCGTCCGCTGGTCTTGCGTCCCTCCGCAAAGATGACGCAGGACGAGTTGCCCGAGATCGCGCCCCAGGCGATCGGCTCCGCCCCCTGAGTCTTGTTCTGTGCGGACGCGTGGAGTGATGTGATCGAGAAAAGTGCGGCAACGATGCGAATGGCGTTCTTCATAGAGGTGTCCTTGGTAAGGACACTGTAGCGCATGGCTGGCAGTTCCCCGCATCAGGAGCATCCCGCGCGCCTGTATCACAACCACCCGTTATTTCTCAGAGCGAGATCGTTCGCCAGGGAGGCTGCCTCGTTCTCTTCAGCACCTCTGCCTTGGCCAACGGGATAAGCTCTTTACGGCAGGCGAGACGCTAGTGCACCAGCACCTGGTTTCCGCCCCGTGCCTTCACCCGGTACATCGCACGGTCGCACTGCTGCAGCAGCTGCTCCCACCCACGCACATCCTCGTCCATCTGCGCCACACCGAAGCTCGCCCGTACCGTCGTCACGATCTCGTCACTCACCGTGCAGCGCATCTCCTCCACGCAGCACCGCAGGCGCTCGGCAATGTCGATCGCCTCGTAGCGCGAGGTGCGCGGCAGCAGCACCGCAAACTCATCGCCGCCCAGCCGCGCCAGCCGATCGTCCACGCGCATCTCCGACTCCAGCCGGCGGGCCACGCCCAGCAGCACCGCGTCGCCGCTCTGGTGCCCCCACACATCGTTCACGTTTTTGAAGTCGTCGAGGTCGATCAGGATCGCCGAGAGCGGCAGCTCACTATCCAGGCTCTCCAGCACCTCGCGCTCCGCCCACAGGTCCAGGGCCCGCCGGTTCAGCAGCCGCGTCAATGGGTCGGTCATCGCCTCCGTCTCCAGCTCGCCGTGCAGCCGCGCCGCCGTCATCCATACAAAGGCGATCGTCACGGCGCCCTGCAGCACCGTCGTCAGCAGCAGCGCCCAGCACAGCGTCCCGCGGCTCTGCAGGTAATCCGTCGGCGTGCCCAGCCACAGCACCGCTGCCGCCCGGAACAGGTTATTCGCACTCAGCAGCAGCAGCAGACTGCCCATCACCCACGCCGACCACCGCATCGGCCCCAACGCGTTGCGCAGCACAAACCACGCGCTCAGCGTCACCTGCGCGCACAGAATCAGGCTGTACCAGAACAGGCGATGCTGCGTATCCGGTGTCACTATCGTCCACCGCACCAACGATGCCGCACAGGCCGCGGCCAGCGCCAGCTGAAACCATCCCTGGTAGCCGCGCTTGCCGAAGAACTGCGTGAACGAGCGATGCAGAAACACGTACGCCAGAGAGAAGAAGAGATCGCCGGCAATGATCGAGAACCCATCCGGAATCGCGCCGCGCAGAGCGATCAGCACCGCCCCGGCAAACGCGCAGAAGGTAAACGCCGGAAACCACCGTGAGCCTCGAGCGCCGCGATGCACGACCGAGTTCACAACCGTCAGCAGAGTAAATAGGCCAAGCAGAGCCGCATGCTCAACATGCAACGTGTGCATATCCATGGCGAGAACTCCAAACTTCCACCTGGCACTCTGTGCGGCAGCGAAGGCACATGCTCTCGCTTGAAACCCAGCCGCTGCAGGCAACCGTCAGGTTCTATCCAGTGGTGGGTGCCCGGGCCGGCCCGCAGGGGTTTGTCGCTGGAGGACCACAGCGTACCACGGTACTGTTACGTCGCCTAGCTACTTCTTGCTGTCGGGAATCACCATCTCCGCCGGACGATGAAAATAGCTTTCAGGGTCGCCAATCCGCAGCCGCGCGGTCGTCCAGCCGGCGTGCAGCAGCACCAGCCGCAGCCCCGTCGCGTCCTTCGCCGGCCGGAAGACCGGCTCACTCACCGTCGAGCTGCCGGCCGCTACCGGCGTCGTCAGCCGCACGCCACCAAGCCCCGGCACCTGCTCCCATCGCCGGCCTCGCGCGTCAACCAGGTACGCCGTCAGGCCAGCCTCGCTCTCGGTCTGGCCGCGATCCCGGTTCGTGATCCGCACCCGCGCGCGCAGCAGCCGCTCGCGCTCCTGCCCCCGCACAAAGAAGCCCGCCGGCTCCTCGGCCCCTGTGACCGCAAAGCAGACCGAGTCGAAGCAGCGCTCCTGGCCCGGCTCGAAGACCTCTGTCCGCTGGCCCAGCGAGACCCCCACCAGAACCATCACGTACCCCGCCCAAACGACGATTAGAGTGGTCGCACCTCGGCGAAATCGACGTGCTTCGCCACGCGACCGTGCCAGGAGCAGACCCGCCACCCCAAGCAGCGTCAATAGCACTAACCCCAGCAACATCAATCCACGCAGCCGCTCGCCCATACCTCATCATGGCACCCGGGCTGGTAAACTCGCACCTGAGCCAATGAACCCCATCATCATCGCGAACTCTCTCGGAAAAACGTATCGCACAGGAAAAGTTGAGGTTACGGCTCTGCGAAGCGTCAGCTTCGATGTCGCCCCGGGTGAGTTCGTCGCCATCGTCGGCCCCTCCGGCTCCGGCAAATCCACCCTCTTCCACGTCCTCGGCGGCCTCACCCAGGCCACCACCGGCTCGGTGACGATTGACGGCATCGACCTCGCGCCGCTCTCGGATGGCGCCCGCACGCGCCTCCGCAAGGCCAAGATCGGCTTCGTCTTTCAACGCTTCAACCTGCTCCCCACGCTCTCCGCCATGGGCAATATCGAGATCGCGCACGAGATCTCCGGCGTCAAAGACCCACTCGATCGCCCGCTGCTCGACCACCTCACCGATCTGCTCGGCATTACCGGCCGCCTCGATCACCGCCCAAACGAGCTCTCCGGTGGCGAGCAGCAGCGCGTCGCCATCGCCCGCGCCCTCATCACGCGACCCGCGATCGTTCTCGCCGATGAGCCCACAGGTAATCTCGACACCAAGAACTCCGACGCTGTCCTAGCCATGCTGCGCAGCTCCAGCCGCGAGCTCAAACAAACCGTGCTCATGATCACGCACAACCCCGAGGCCGCCGCCATTGCGGATCGCATCCTCCACATGCGCGACGGCCAGATCACGCACATTGAAGCCGGCCATCACGTCGAGCCGGTCTAGGCGCGTGTCCACCGACTCCAAGGACATCGCAACTCGAAGCTTCGCCGCCTCTTACGCGGCCATGCGCGAGACCGACTTGATGAGCATCGCTCGTACCTATGACACCCTGACCGAAGCCGCCCAGGATGCCCTCCGAGCGGAGTTCGCCGAGCGCGGTCTCGAGCCGCCGCTCCTCGACGACGAATCGGAGTCCGGCTATCAGACGTCAGCCCAGAAGCTCGTCACCGTGCGGCGCTACCGCGACCTCTCCGAGGCCATCGTGGCCCGCTCCGTCATTGAAGGCGCCGGGATGTTTTGCTTTCTGCAGAACGAGAACATGGTCCGGCTCGACTGGCAGCTCTCGAATTTCATCGGTGGCATCCGGCTGCAGGTCGCCGAGTGCGACGCCGCCGCAGCCGAGGAGATCCTCTCTGCGCCCGTTCCGGCGAGCATTGAGATGGAAGGCGAGCCCGACTACATCCAGCCGCGTTGCCCCCGCTGCGACTCACTCGACATCAGCTTCGAAGGCGCAGGCCGTGGCGCCGCGCTTACCGCGCTCTATCTCTTCGCCCTGCCAGCGCCCATGGGAGAGAAGCGATGGACGTGTAAGCACTGCGGTCTGCTCTGGGCCGACGACGAGCGAGCCGAGGGCGCGCAGCGCTAAACGCGTCGCCTCCGAAGCCGCCCGAGCTACTTCGCCGAGAGCGTATTGTTCCCGCGATCGTCGTCCGGCAGCTTGTGCTCCGGATCGATCACCACGCTGGCAACCGGCTTCTCGCCCGCCCATGTCACCTCGCCCTTGTTGAGCCACGTCTCCACCGGCAGCCGGAAGCGCGTCGTGGTGCCGTCCTTGTACTTGACTTCGACCGTTGCCGGCAGCACCAGCTGGCCCTTGTTCGTGATCGTCACTGCGTCGCCATCGATCGCCTTCACCGCGAGATCGTGCGTCCAGTTGTTCAGGTACCAGCCACGCCAGAACCAGTCTAAATCCTCGCCACCCTCACTCGCCATCGCGCGAAAGAAGTCCGAAGGCGTCGGATGCTTGTACGCCCAGTCGCGAATGTACTTGCGAAACGCCCAGTCAAATCGCTGCGAGCCAAGAATCTGCTCGCGCAGCAGCACCATCCCGAACGCGCCCTTGAAGTAGCTGACCGGATGCCCAAGCTGCCAGGTGTACGCGTCCGCCGGCATCAGGATCGTGGGCGCGGCTGGATTGTCCAGCACCTTCAAAATTGTGTCGGCAGGCTCGCCGCCGGCCGAGTACTCCGAATCCCGCTTCGGCCCGTAGACTCCGCCCTTGAAGTCGTCCGACTCGAAGATATCGATGAAGGTGTTGAAGCCCTCATCCATGAACGCGTTGCGCCGCTCGTTTGAGCCGACGATCATCGGAAACCAGTCGTGCCCGATCTCGTGCGCCGTGATCCAGAACAGCGTCTTGCCTTGATCCTCGATCCCGTCGAAGACGATCCCCGGATACTCCATGCCGGTGGAGAAGCCGGCCACGTTGATCGCCGCCGGATACGGGTACGGGAACCAGCGTCGCGAGAAGTTCTCGACCGCATCCTTCACGTACTCCGTCGACCGCCCCCAGCCCTCATCGCCCGCGCTCTCCGGCGGGTACACACTCATCGCAAGCGAGCTCTTACCCTCCGGCAGATTGATGCGCGCCGCATCCCACACGAAGACCGGACTCGCGCTCCACGCCACATCGCGTGTGTTGTCCATGTGGAAGTGCCACGTCAGCGTGCCATCCTGCTTGGGCCGGCTCGCCGGGTCCGCGACCTCCGCAACACGCCGAATCATTACCGTCTTGTCGCTTTTGCGTGCCTCCTCCAGGCGAGCGATCTGTGCCTTCGTCAGAACGTCCTTCGGGTTCATCAGCTCGCCCGAGCCGGCGACGATCATGTTCGCCGGCACCGTCGTGAAGTAATCAAAGTGCCCGTACTCCAGGTAGAACTCGTTGCCGAGGTACGGCTGCGTATCCCACCCGCGCAGATCGTCATAGACGCACATGCGCGGGTACCACTGCGCCATGTCGTAGATCTCGCCCTGCTTGGACTTGCCCCATGAGTTCCGGCCTCCCCACACGCCGGGGATCGCATAGTGGTATGCGATGTGAACCTTCAGCCCGCTCTTCGCCGCGAGTGGCTGCGCCAAGTGGATCTGCAGACGCGTGTCGTCGACCAGTGTCTCTGCTTTCGTCCGCTGCTTGCCGAATTCGATCTCCACCGAGTCCAGGATGAAGCCCTCACTCGTACGATTGTTCGGGTTCTCTTCAGAGTCCGGCACCGGCTTGCGGCGCGGCCGGCCGCTGTTCACGATCGCCGCGCGCGAGTCCTTGCGATAGATGTTCTGATCAAGCTGGATCCACAAGCTGGTCAGCACGTTCGGGCTGTTGTTCGTGTAGGTGATGGTCTCGGTCGCCTGCAGTTGTTTCGCCGCGGTATCGAGCGTAGCGTGCAGCTCGTAGTCTGCCTCGTTCTGCCAGTAGCTTGGCCCCGGAGCGCCGTCGCTCGAGCGATACGCCGTTGCGGGAACCGGCAGCGTCAGCGGCGCAAATGTAAGGCGCGGATCGTAGCTCACATCGCCCGAGTTCTTCGAGCTCTGGGCAGGGGAGTGCGGAAGAGAAAAGACGAGAGCGGCAAGCACCGAGAGGCGGCGGGCGAGCATGGGCGAGTCTCCTTCAGGGCGTGGCACAAATCTTGGGTTTCTCTGAGCATACCTGCAGCGAGCACGCCGGTCGCAGCCGTCACCCGCAAAAGTCTCGTGCGAGAATCGCATCGCGGCTCTCGCGGCCGAGAGGAAGTAACCGATGCCGTGGTACGAACTCAGTTCTCCAAACGATCCCAGGCTGCAGGAGCTCGCGGACCGATTCCAACTGCATTCGCTGCACCTCGAAGATGCCCGCTCCGACGACGAACGGATCAAAGTCGAGCAGACGCCTACCTACACCTTCGCCGTGCTCAAGCCCGTTCAGCTACGAAAGTCCGACAGCAGCGCGATCGTATCGTTCTCGACCATCGATGTCTTCGCCGGACAGGCCGATGGCGAGGCGTTCTTCATCACCGTCTCCGATCCCGACTGCCCGACCAGCCGCGAGGCCCTCGAACGGGCGCGACGCGACGGAGCGGACGACAAGCCCGCACGTCTGCTCTACCTCATCCTTGATACCATCGTGGACCTCTACTTCCCGGCCATTGACGCCTTCGACGACCAGATCGACGAACTCGAGGATCGCGTCGTCGCCCAGCCGGACCCTGAAGTGCTCCAGAGCGTCTTCGCCATCAAGCGGCAGCTCGTCGATCTGCGCCGCGTCCTGGTCGGCACACGTGACGCCACGCTTCATCTCCAGCGCGATCCTGGTTCGATCATCGACGCGGAACACCAGCCGTTCGTGCGCGATATCTACGACCACCTGGTCCGCCTGCTGGATTCGGTTGAGACGCAGCGCGACCTGGTCAACAACTCGCTCGACATCTATCTCTCGAGCGTCGCCAACCGCACGAATGAGGTCATGAAGGTGCTGACCGTGCTGAGCACCATTGTGCTGCCGGTGCTTGCGATCTCCAGCGTCTACGGGATGAACCTCAAGGGCCTGCCCTTTGAAGATTCGCCCCACGGCGCACTTTACGTCTCGCTCGTCGGAGTAGTGAGTACGGTCGCTCTCCTGATCTTTCTTCGCGCTCGCCGCTGGTTTTGACCAAGCTGGCAGCACGATCCCGGATGTTGCGGCAGCTACAAAGAAATGCTCTGCTTTTCATCACAGGAAAAGCGGGCTGGGCGAGAAATCTTCACCTCGGGGCCGCATCCTCCTCGATCTTTGCATCCATCTCAGTACTGCGCGGCTCAGCCGCACTGAGGAGAGATCATGACCGACTATCGCGTAGCCCCGGGCGAAGCCCAGGAAGATCAGATAACAGCAGCCATCGAGCAGGTGACCTCGAAGATCCCGTCCAGCGCCTATCTCGGCATGGCTTTGGCTTCCATGGCAGTCTCGGTCGGCTTCAAGGCTGCCGGCAAGAGCGATAACGCCCTGTTCGTCGGCCAATGGGCCGCGCCGTTCCTCATCCTTGGCCTCTACAATAAGCTGGTCAAGCAGCACGGCTCTGATTCAACCGTCAGAGGCTAACCACCGATATCCATGCATCGCACGAACGAGGAGGGCCCGGGCAGGGCCCTTTGTGTTGGCTGGAACGACTTACCAAAGCACACCGCGCACCGGCTCCTCTGGTGAAGGCAGTTGCAAATCACCCAGCAGCTGCCGCAGATTAATATCGATGGTTCGCGTGATCGAGGTCAGCGGAACATCGTAGATCGTGTTGTCAAACGGATCCTCGAGATCGCGGCCGATCTTATCAAGCGCCAGAAACATGAAGCCCACCAGCGTGGACCCCAGCGGCGTAAACCAGCCCAGATTCTCCACCATGCCAATCGGCAGCAGCAGGCAGTAGATCTGCACAAACAGCATCGGGAAGAAGTCGTACTGCTTGGGCATTGGCGTGTTCTTGATACGTTCCGTCCCGCCCTGTGCGTCGGCTAGATCATCCAGGTTGCGATCCATCGCCTGCCACTCCAGCCGGTCGATCCATCCGCGATCCTTGCTCTGCCGCAGCAGGCGCCCCGTCTGCTGTTGAATCGTCAACGGAATATTCTTCGAGACCTTCAGCGCCGCGATCTCATCAGCACGAAGCAGCGGCTCGATCTCCTCCCATGGGCTCAGCTTGCGCAGATGCTGCCGCAGCGCGTGAACGTAGGCGATCTGGTGCAGCACAAGCCGTCGTTGCATCTCGAGGAGATCCGCGACGTCCTCGCCCTGCCGCTCCGGATTCGGGTGCATGGTCGAGCAGATCTGCCGCGCCAGCGACCGGCTGTTGTTCACCACCTGGCCCCACAACCCGCGAGCCTCCCACCATCGGCCGTAGGCGGAGTTGTTGCGAAAGCCCACGATGATCCCGATCGCCGAGCCGTACAGCGCGAGCGGAACATTCTTTGAGCCTACCCAGTCCCAGTGCATCACCTTGAAGGCGACCACGATGACCACGTCCCACGCCACCAGCGCGAGCAGCGGCCATCCCACATACTGCACCATGCGTCGGAGTTGCGGATCTTTCGGAACAATCATGCGCTCAGACCTCGTCCGCCGAGCGGAGATCCGCTTCCGCTTCGTCGGTGGTCACATGGTGGAACTCCCGCGACTCGTCCTCGGCGATCCGCACCTCGCCTGAGCCGATGTCGTACACCCATCCCGAGATCGTCAAGGCCCCCCGCGCCATCGCTCCGGCCACGGAAGGATGCGTCTTCAGATGAGCCAGCTGCATCAGCACGTTCTGCTCGGTCACTACCGGCAGAAGCTCGCGGCCATCCTCCGCGTGCACGCTCTCTGCCACGGAGAGCGCGGCCTTGCCATTGTTGAGCCAGCTCTTCACCGTTGGCATGGTCTCGGTCGCCTCAGGATGCAGCAACGCCTTCATGGCGCCGCAGTCCGAGTGCCCGCAGATGACCACATGCTTCACCCCCAGCGCGCTCACGGCGTACTCAATCACCGCCGAGACGCCGCCGAGCATCTCGCCATATGCCGGAACCATGTTGCCGATATTTCGCGTGATAAATACCTCCCCAGGACCGGAGTTCGTGATGGTTTCGACGTCCACACGCGAGTCCGCGCAGGCCACGATCAACGTGTGCGGCTTCTGCGGCGTCGACGCCGCCAGCCGGTAAGCCTCGGCGTTCTCCTCATAGACGTTGCGCCGAAAGTGGCGAACACCTTCCTTCAATTTCTGCAGAACCTCTGTCATAGCGTCCCCTTTCTGATTGTGAAGAGCGGCCCATTCGCCGGCATGCCTTGTTGTCGAGTGAGTTGTCCCGGTGTGCGCCTGCTCAGGTGGCACTGTGCCACTTGATGCTGCAGCCGATCGAGGCCTTCTGGTCTCGAAGCGGAGGCGCGCCCGCAAGCAGAGCCTCGCAGGCCGCACGCAGATCCCCACCCGTCACCGGCAGATCATTGCCGGAGTCCTTGCGGCGCGGTCGCGATGCATCGATCTGCCCTCGATACACCAGCCGAGCCTCGCCGTCGAACAGGAACAGATCCGGCGTGCACACTGCGTCGTAGCTGCGCGCAACCTCCTGCGTCGCGTCCAGCAGGTAGGGAAAGTTCCATCCCAGCCGCTGCGCCTGCGCGCGCATTCCCTCCGGTCCGTCTTCAGGGTACTGGCCAATGTCGTTCGGCTGGATCGCCACAACACCGATTCGCTCCCCGAAGTCCTTGCCGATCTGCCCCAGTTCCGCCTCGATATGCTTCACATACGGGCAGTGCACGCAGACGAACAGCACCAGCAGACCTTGCTTTCCCTCGAGCACATCATCGCGCCCGATCGCTCGCCCGGAGACAACATCTTCGAGCTCGAACGCCGGTGCGTCCGTGCCCAGCGAGATCATTGTGGATTCCAGCTTTGCCATACGGGTCCTTCCAGTGCGTCGATGTCTCTCTTGCTTCAAATCTTCGCAGATCAGACGGCACTTGATCGAGCGGCATCGAAAAGGCTACTCCACAGAGCGCCAGGGAACCATTAATCTTGGGTCTGACGATGGCCACCGCGCATCCAGCACGAACCCTGGCCGAGGCCGGCCGCGCCCACCGCCACGCCGATCCTCGCCGCGGCCCCAATGGCCTGCCGCTCTGCCGCTGGTGCGATCTCGAGATCCTCGCGAAGCGCCGCCGCACCTTCTGCTCGGAGTTCTGCGTGCACCAGTGGCGCCTGCGCTCCGATCCCGGCTACCTGCGCGACCAGGTCTTCGCCCGCGACAAGGGGCGCTGCGCCATCTGCCTTGCTGACACCGTGGCCATCTTCGCCGCTCTCAAACGCGCGCGCGGCACGGCTCGGCAGGAGGGTCTACGCGTCTTCGGTATGCGCTCCATCACGTCGCGCCGATCACTCTGGGACGCGGACCACATCATCCCGGTCGCCGAGGGCGGCGGCCAGTGCGACCTCGACAATCTGCGCACGCTCTGTCTGCTCTGCCACCGCGAAGAAACAACCCGCCTGCGCGGCCGCCTCCAGGCACAGCGAGAACTCCCGCGCCGGAAAGCCGGATAGCGGCCGGGCCGATCCTACTTCTGGCGGCCCAGCCGGTACACGATGCCGATGTTGAAGCCGAAGTTGTTCTGCACCGTGCCATGCACGGCCTGCGTTCCCTGGTAGTCCGAGCCATCAAACGTCGTTCCGATGTAAGTCGGCGTCACGCGGAAGGCAAGGTTCGGGTACAGGTTGTAGTCCAGGTTCACGCCCGCGGTAAACGCAGCGCGCCACGGCGTCGACCAGATCCCCAGCAGCTGGGGCGGAATGTTCTTCGAACCGCTGGCAAATTTGCCATAGCCGATGCCGCCTGTCACGAATGCCGTCGCCGCGGTCTTCTGCGTCGCATAGAAGCGATACGCCGGACCGCCCGTGAACACATATTCCGAGATCTGCGGATTCGGCAGCGTGAAGTCGTTGTTGCCGATCTTCGCGTTGCCGTAGGCGCCGTGCGCGTCCGCCAGAATGCCAAGCTTCGGGTTCAGGAAGTAGGTGGTGTTGCCGAAGAACGTGACTTCATTGTTCTTCTGCAGGAATTCACCGGACTTGAAGCGGAGGTATCCGCCACCGGCGGAGATCTCATATCGGTGGGAGTAGGTCTCGGCAATCTCACGATCAATGCGCGCGCGCCGGTTTGCGTTGGTCTCGCGTCGCGGCCGTGCCGGCCGTCGTGCCTGCGCCCCGGCGACCGAGGGAATAAGAGTTGACAGCAGAACAGCAGGCGCGGCGAACGCCATCCAACCAGACCGGAAACCACGCACTCCACAAGCTCCTCTGCCCGCGGCTTTGCTAAGGTGAAGACTTCGATCAACGGCGGCCTTAGCGGGCATACCTCATTAGAACATCCACGGGCACGGTCGTGCCGGCGTGGCGGAGAAGAAGGCGCGGAGAACGGATGGCGAAGCGGCGGGCAGCACGGGGCGGCAGCAGGGGCGGCACACGCTCGGGAACAGGCGGTACACGCAAGACCGGATCCGGGCAGGCACTCGGCGGGCTGGCCGTTCTGGCGGCCGTTCTCGGGGGCGGAACCTACCTTTACCGTCACACCGGCGCAAACCCAAAGCCAGCCCAATCCGCTCCGGTGGAGCCGCTTGCACCGCGTCCAGCCGTTCCGCAGTCCGTGCGAGAGCCTCCGGCATCACCAGCCGCTCCAGCCTCCACGCCGCCACTCACCGCCCACTCTTCCGTCGCAAACGGCCCCGCGCCGTCCCCGCCCTTCGGCACCAGCGAGGAGGTCTTCGAGCAGGGTGCTCGGCTCTACGCCGCCAACTGCGCGGGCTGCCACGGCCGCCCGGGCAAGGACGCCAAAGGCCCGCTCGCCGCGCAGTTCTGGAGCCGCACGAACGTCTCCGGGGCTCAGGCCATCGCCCAGCCAGTCGGCGCTCTCTTCGCGCAGACCGCAAAGGGCAATCTCGTCCAGGGCATGCCCTCGTACGGCCAGCGCCTCACTGACACGGAACTCTGGGATCTTGCTCTGCTTCTCAAGAGCGCCCACGAGGAGCTTCCCGAGCCGGTCCTGCGCCTGCTCCGCGGCGGCCAGTAGCCACAAACGAAAAGCGCCGCCAGCCCCTCAGGGACAACGGCGCTAATCACAAGCACCACGCTTACTTCAGCGTGTAGCTGATCCCCGTCACAAACTGGAAGCTGTTCTTCTTGTAGAACGCTGGCGTGTTGTTCACGTAGTTGTCCGTGCCGGTAATGTTCGCGGCAAAGCGCTTCCAGATCGGGAACGCAAACCCGGCCGAAAGATTGGCCGCATAGGCATCCGAGTTGTTCCAGCTATAGATGAAGTTGCCCGCCTCGGTGAATAGAATCTTCCGCGGCAGATTGCGGTGGTAGGTCTCGCCGAAGGTCGATCCGATCAGGTTCTGGTTGGAGGCACTCTGGAAGAACGCCTGCTTCTCATAGTGCACATCCGCCTTCACGTCCAGCTGCTGCTTGGCGTCCGAGATCACCGTGTAGCCCACGCCGCCACCGTAGATCTGGTCAAGATCAAGCCCAAGTGAGAAGTTGTGATCGAACGCAACCTCGCCCAGGTAGTAGAAGCGCTTGCTCAGGTACTCGTCCTGCTCGGCGTCCGCGTGGAAGATGCTCGTCTTCACGATCTGATCCGGCAGGCCGAGCGGATTGGGAATCGCTCCGGGCGAGCGCTGGTTCCCGTAGCTCTCGCTCACGTCTACCGTGGTGCGATTCCGCGGCGGCAGGTACGAGACGGTCGGAAACTGGCGGATCAGGGCCACGGACGCATTGAAGGTCGTCGCGTTCTGGGTCGAGCGCACAATGGTCGCTCCCGCGGAGACGGCGCCGTTCCAGCCGTACCAGATGCTGGGGTGCGGATTGGTCTCGCGGCGGAATGTCGGCTCGTCGATCAGATATCCCAGATCCGCAACCGGAACCGTCTGGATGACCTGCTCGCCTGAGGTGACGCTCAGCTTCCCGTCCTCCACGTGGACCGATCCAGGCCGCACCAGCGCGCCCACCACCTTCTGGTCCTTCTGCAACAACGCGAAGCTGCCGCTCGACCGCAGCTCCTTAACCTTGTCTGTCGAGACGCTAATGTCGCCGGCCATGTCGCTATGAAAGGTGATTGTGCCGCCGATCGCCTGCACCAGTTTGCCCGAGAGCTGATCGCCGTTCGTGAAGATCAGGACGTCGGGTGCTGGCTTCGGAGTGGCATCCTGCCCCGCGGCCATCAAGGAGAGACCAAGGAAGAGAGCCGCCGGCGTAAACCGGACCGCCAGCCGGAAAGGAAAAGAAGTCGTGAGCATGGCTAGAGGCTAACTCGCCCGGTGTACCGTTACCAGAACTTTTCTGGAACAAAGCATTGCCAATCCTGTAATGACGGGCTTACTATCCGACTCGCATTCGGCACAGTTCGCCTAAGTGAGCGCGCCAGAGTGTTTTGATCGGCAGGCGGCATCTCCGCCCGCGGGCCACAAAATGTTGTCCTCAGGAATCATGTTCGAGGCGATTCCGGGGAGTTTTCAGGGAAGGTCAGATTGACTATGGCATGGTATGCCTACTGCATTGCAGAGCGCCAGGCGTTTCCGGAGCTCTGTCGTCACCGTCGCCCAACCCCGCTTCAAGGGGTACAGGGGCTCTTCAACAATCAGGCGTTTCTCTTCCCGGCAGGAGATCTCTCGGTCGTCGTCTCCGAGCATCTTCCGGAAGATGCCGCTCGCATGGATCAGCAGGCACAACGGGACCACGCCCGCGTGATCGCAGACTGCTTCCGCCACTCCACCGTCCTTCCGTTCCGGTTTGGCACGACCTTTGAGGATGATGAGGCTCTCCGCCGCTCCGTCCGCTCCAATCAAAAGCACTTCCAGGCCAATGTCGAACGACTGCGCGGCAAAGCGGAGATGCACCTGAAGGTTCTAGTCGACGACACCTGTCCAGGGAACTCGCAGCGCGATATGACCGTAGGCCAGCAATATCTCACTAGCCTGCGGGAGAGCGCGACCCGCCAGCGTGAGCGCCAAAGCAAGGCCCGCGCCCTCTCCGTGCAGATGCATCGCATGTTCCTCCCGCTCGCCGAGGAGATTACCTGCAAGCGCATGGAATCCGGCAAGATGCTGCTCGATATCGCTCATCTGATTGACGGCAAGACGGTCGAGCGCTACCAGAACAAGTACAGCTCAGCCACCCAACAGCTCAAGGAATGCCGCATGCAGCTCTCCGGTCCGTGGCCGCCGTACCATTTCGTCCAGAGATCGGGCGGCGCCCAGGCCTAGGCCGCACGCGTTACAAAAGTCTATAAACGGCTAGGCAGCAGCACTTGCCTAGCTGTTTTTCTGTGCCCGATGGCACCAAAGTGTTACGCCCCGCCGTACATTCCGGAATAACCTTTGCTGTGTGCAAGGCATCGCACTTAACAAGCTGCTGAATCCCATGGGATCAAAGAGTTTTTGAGGAGCTGCAGCCGTTGTCAGGAGATCGATCGTTTATGAAACGCACCGCACGTGCCCTTCAGGGTGGAAGCACCCTTTTACTGTCCGCTCTTTTTATGACAGTTTGCCCTTTTACCTCTGCCCAGGAAGCGAATCCGACATCGGGAATTACACCGAGCGAGGCTCGCGAAGCCGTACAACAAAAAGACGGAATCTACCTCTACCGGGTTAAAGTCGTTCAGCGCGATCTCGATGCGGTGAACTACCTGCATCGCAGCGGCTCCACTAAGGTTAACTTCCGCGGAACCACGCTCCTGCCGAATGGCAAGGGAGACGCCGTGGTCAAGAGCGAGCGCGGCAGCATCACCATCGATGCCAAATTTCAAAACCTGCCTCCCGCTAACGGCTTCGGCCCCGAGTATCTGACCTATGTCCTCTGGGCGATCACGCCCGACGGCCGTCCCAACAACCTTGGTGAGGTCCTTCCTGCGGGCACCAAGAACAATATCACCGTGACCACCTCGCTTCAGTCTTTCGGTCTCATCGTCACTGCCGAACCCTACTTCTCCGTCTCGCAGCCCAGCGACGTTGTCGTCATGCAGAACGAGATCATTCAGGACAGGACCCAGGGCGTGCTCGAGAAGGTGAACGCGCACTACTCGCTTCTGCCCCGCGGCGCCTACGCCGAGACTGATGGCGCGAAGAGCAACGCGAACCCCATCACTCGTGATGAGAAATCGCCGCTTGAGCTCTACGAGGCCTTCAACGCCATGCGTATCGCCTCGGCAACGGGTGCTGATAAGTACGCGCCGGACATTATGGCACAGGCCAATCAGGACCTGAAGAACGCGCAGGACATGGATCGCAACAAGCATGGCGATCGCAAGATGGAGATCACCTATGCCCGGCAGGTCGTTCAGCGCGCCGAAGACGCTCGCCTTGTAACCCTGCGCAAGCAGGCGGCCGAGCGGCAGCAGCAAGCCGTCGACGCCCGCAAGGCAGCCGAGGACCAAGCGCAGGCCTCGCAGATGCAGGCGCAACAGTCCCAGCTTGAAGCCCAGCAGGCTGCCGCGGCAAAGGCTCAGGCCGATGCCGAGCGTGCTCGCGCCGAGGCTGAGGCCGCTGAAGCTCGCGCCAAGGCTGCCGCTGCTAACAAAAGTGCCGACGACGCGAACGCGATCCGCGAGCGTCTGCGCGCTCAGCTCAACAGCGTCCTCGCTACCAGCGAGACCGCCCGCGGTCTGATCGTCAATATGTCGGACGTGCTCTTCGACACCGGCAAGTACACCCTCAAGCCGGACGCCAAGATCGCGCTCGCCAAGGTAGCCGGCATCCTTCAGGCCTACCCCGGATTGAAGCTGCAGATTGAGGGCTACACAGACTCAGTTGGCGGCGACGATTATAACCAGAAGCTCTCGGAGAATCGCGCAGGCGCCGTCCGTGACTTCCTCGTCTCCCAGGGTGTTCCCATGGACAACACCTCCGCCACCGGTTACGGCAAGAACAACCCCGTCGCCGATAACGGCACAGCCGCCGGCAAGGCAAAGAACCGCCGCGTTCAGCTCGTCGTCTCGGGTGATGCCATCGGTCTGCATCAGGCAGCACCCAGCGCCGGCGGTGACGCACCGCTGCCGCAGGGTACCTCCAACCCTCAGTAAGCAAGCGAACGAACCCCAGCACCTACTAACACCAAGAGAAAGCCGACCGAACCCTGGTCGGCTTTCTCTTGCCCGTCGCACCTGCCGCCACTTCAGCGTCTAACCGCACAGAAAGCCCAGGAGACTTACAGATGTCTAGATCCGACGACGCAGTGCGCGGCAAAGTAGTCCTTATCACCGGCGCCAGCTCCGGTATCGGCGAGGCCACCGCCAGGGCCTTTGCCGAATGCGGCGCCCGACTCCTTCTCTGCGCCCGCCGCCTCGACAAGCTGAAGGCCCTCGAAGCCGACCTTCTCGCCGCCGGCGGCCAGGAGGTCTACTGTGAAGCACTCGACGTCACAAAGCGGCCTGCGGTAGACGCCCTCCTCGGCAAGGCAGGCAGCCTTCCATCCGAGTGGCAAACCATCGACATCCTCATCAATAACGCCGGCCTCAGCCGCGGTCTCGGCAAGCTCTACGAGGACGACCCCGTGAACTGGGAAGAAATGATCGACACCAATACCAAGGGCCTGCTCTACGTCACTCGCGCCGTCGTCCCCGGCATGGTCGAGCGCGGCCGCGGCCACATCGTCAGCCTCGGCTCAACTGCCGGCCACCAGACCTACGCCGGCGGCAGCGTCTACTGTGCCACCAAAGCCGCCGAACGTGTGATCAGCGAAGGCCTGAAGCTGGATCTCATGGGCACGCCAGTGCGCGTCACCTCGATCGACCCCGGCATGGTCCAGACCGACTTCAGCAACGTCCGCTTCCGCGGCGACGAAACCAAAGCCGCCAAGGTCTACGAGAACATCACACCGCTCGAGGCAGCCGACGTCGCCGACGCAATCCTCTGGGCATGCACCCGCCCGGCACGCGTCAACATTCATTCCATGCTCTTGACCAGCATCGACCAGGCAAACTCCACCACGCTCGTTCGCCGCAACCCGGAGAAGTAAGCGAAATCAGAGGTGAATCGACCAGCCTAACTCGCTCAGCTTCTCTTCTACATCGGCCAGAGCGAGCGAAAGCGCGGATCGTCGATGCGGACTCGACGTACGCTCCGAAAGAATCCGCTCCCGTTGCATCTCGAGCGCCTGCCGAGCCCGTCTCCGTTCCGCATCCGCGGCATCCTTCACGCGGGTATCAGGTGGAGGAGCTTTGGCCTTTGCTTGCTGTTCTTCCACGTTTTTGCTCTCCCATCCACGCGACATAGCGTCATTCTACGGTGCCGCTTTTGCGCCGAAGCAAGAAAGTGCACAGGATTCAGCGGGACCGACTGCGTCTCTGCTCATCGCCTCAAGCTGACGTCCCCCTGCCTATAATCAACTCTGGCCCGTCAGGTCAGGAGTTGTGCCATCGTGATCGTCCAAATTGAACATCTCCGCAAGGTCTACGAGGGCAAGCAGCCCGTCGTCGCGGTGGACGGAATCGATCTCAGCGTCCGTGAAGGCGAGATCTTCGGCCTTCTGGGACCCAACGGCGCCGGCAAGACCACCACCATCAGCATCTGTACCACCCGCGCCTTACCCACCGCTGGCCGCGTCGCCATCGCGGGCATCGATGTCGTCGCGCATCCCGCCACCGCGCGCCGCGAGATCGGCGTCGTCCCGCAGTACAACACGCTCGATCGCGCCTGCACGGTCTTCGAAAACCTCCACTTCCATTGCCTCTACTTTGGTTTCTCGCGCGCGGACGCCACCGCCCGCACCCGCGAGCTACTCGAGCAATTCCACCTCACCGAGCGCGCCAGCGCCCGGCCGCAGCAGCTCTCCGGCGGTCTGGCCCAGCGCGTGCAGATCGCCCGCGCCATCGCACATCGGCCCAAAGTCCTCTTTCTCGATGAGCCCAGCGCCGGCCTCGACCCGCAGAGCCGCATCGCCCTGTGGGATTCTGTCCGCTCCCTGCGCACTCAGGGCATCACCGTCGTTCTCACCACGCACTACATGGAAGAGGCCGATGAACTCTGCGAGCGCCTCGCTATCATCGATCACGGCAAGATCCTGGTCGAAGACACGCCCGCGGCGCTCAAAGCCTCCGTCGGCGTTGGAAAGATCTACGAGCTCGACCTACATAACGACTCCGCCCAGACGACACTCCCTGAGACCCTCCGCGCTCTGGCCGGCGTCACTGCCGTCGAGCAGACCGGCACTGGCGTCCGCATCTTCGCGCAGCCCTCCGATGGCCTGCTCTCTGAAGTCGTCCGCTCCGCCGATCCGTTCGGCCTGCGCGATCTCACCATCACCGAGCCTAGCCTCGAGACTGTCTTTATCCGCCTCACCGGCCGCGAACTGCGCGAGTAATCCATAAACCGGCGATCGCCACAGCCCCCCGCGAGCAACACCCTCGCGAGCAACCAAGGAGCTCATCATGGAAGCCGTCGCCGTCCTCACCCGATCCGCCGTTTCGCATCGTCAGCAGTACGTGCGTGCCTTCGCCGGCCTCTTCCTGCGTGATCTCTTCGTCCTCCGCCGCGAGTTGCTGCCCTTCGTCATTCGCGTCTGCATGAATCCGCTGCTCTTCCTCTTCGTCTTCACCGTCATCATGCCGCACATGGGCCCCGGCAACGCCGCCATGAACCCCACCGCCACCATGGCCGGCGCCAACTTCTCCACCATCCTGCTGCCCGGGCTCATGGCCGTCGCCATTATGTTCTCCGGCATCGCCGCCGTCGCGCTGCCGCTCGCGCAGGAGTTCGGCGTCACCCGCGAGATCGATGATCGCGTCATGTGCCCGCTGCCCGTCGCCGCTGTCGCTATCGAAAAGATCGTCTTCTCCGCGCTGCAGAGCATGATCGCCGCCGCCATCGTCTTTCCCATGGCGTACTACATTCCCGCAACCCCCGTCGTTGCCCACGTCTCCAGCTGGCCCTTCCTTCTTGCGGTTATGGTCCTGTCCAGCCTCGTCTCAGGCGCGCTCGGGCTCTCCATCGGCACCAGCGTCAAACCGCAGCAGATCGGTCTCATCTTTGGCGTCGTTGTCATGCCCATCACGTTTCTCGGCTGCGTCTACTATCCCTGGGCCGCGCTCACCCACATGCGCTGGCTGCAGATCGCCGTCCTCGTCAACCCCATCGTCTACATGAGCGAAGGCCTGCGCGGCGCACTCACCACCGGCCTGCCCCATATGCAGGGCGGCCTGGTTCTGTTAATGCTCTGTGTCTTTTTAGCCCTGCTCACCGCACTTGGCATTCGCGGCTTCCTTCGCCGTGTCATCGGCTAGGCGCCTACTCCAGATTCCGCCGCGCACTGCGCGATCCCGTCAGCGCCGCCTCGTCATCCTCCGCGGAGATCCCGCGCAGATGATCGGCGATCAGCTTGCCGTGAAACCGTCCGTTCTCGATAAAGATCTCGTGCGTCCGCTCACCCGCAACAATCACCCCGGCCAGGTAGATCCCCGGAACATTGCTCTCAAGCGTCGACGGATCGCACTCCGGGCAACGATCGTTCGCCTCATCCAGCCGAACCCCCAGCCGCTCGATAAAGCTGAAGTCCGGATGGTACCCCGTTAGCGCGAACACGTGATTGTTCTTCAACGTCCGCACGCCATCCGGCGTCGCAACCGTCACCGAATCTTCTTCGATACTTACAAGCTCACTCTGGAACAGGCCGGTGATCTCACCGTTCTTGATGCGGTTGTTGATGTCCGGCAGAATCCAGTACTTCACATGCCGATGCATGTCCGCCCCGCGATGCACCAGCGTCACCCGCGCGCCGTGCCGCCAAAGCTCCAGCGCCGCAATCGCCGCCGAGTTCTTCCCGCCGATCACCACCACATCCTGGTCAAAGAATGGGTGCGGATCGTCATAGTAGTGGTCGACCTTCCTGGTATCCTCACCCGGCAACCCCAGCCGGTTCGGCAGGTCGTAGTAGCCCGTTGCGACGACCAGCTTGCGTGCGCGGTGGGTCATCTTTCGGCCGCTGCGATCCGTCACCGACACGCGGAAATCACCATCCGCGCCCTCGACCGAGTGCACGATCTCATACAGGTGCAGATCAAGCGCATAGTGCTGCGCCACGCGGCGGTAGTATTCGAGCGCCTCTGTTCGCGTCGGCTTCGGATTCGGACTCGAAAACGGAATGTCGCCGATCTCCAGCAGCTCCGGCGTCGTAAAGAACGTCATGTGCGCCGGGTAGTGAAAGATCGAGTTGCACAGGCAGCCCTTGTCGACCACCGTCGCCCGCAGCCCCGCCCGCTGCGCCTCGATGGCGCACGCCAGACCCGTCGGCCCGGCGCCAATCACCAGAACATCCACCAATGGCTCCGCCGCCTGCTCACTCATAGGTTTAACAATGCAGGGCAGGCGGAAAGGATTCACGCCTGCCCTATGCCCCTCGCGTGCGGTCGAACTCTAGGTATCGAGCGTCACCAGCTTGTGCGCTATGGCAAACAACGCCAGCTCCAGCCGCGTCGAAACTCCGGTCTTGTCGAAGATGTTCGAGAGATGCCGCTTCACCGTCTCCTCACTGATGGTGAACTCCTTGGCGATGTCCTTGTTCGAGCAGCCCTCAACGATCGAGTTCACCACCTCGAGCTCGCGCGGCGTCAATCCGTAGGTCTTGCGCTCGGCGCCCGCCGCGGCCTTCGCCGTCAGCTCGCGCAGCTTCGTCACCAGATTCGCCACCCGCTCGCCACCGATCCAGTAATCGCCCGATTGCACCGCCCGCAGCGACCGCGTCAGCTCGCCAGCGACCGATCCCTTCTCAACAATCCCGCGCGCGCCAATCTGCAGCGCCTCGATGATCTGCTGCGTCGTAATCGTCGCCGTCAGCAGGATAATCTTCACCCCGGAAGATCGGTTCACGATCGCCCGCATCGCCTCCAGACCCGGCAGCCGTGGCATCGCCAGATCCAGCAGCAGTACATCCGGCTCCAGCTCCAGCGTCTGCGTAATGGCGTCATCGCCATCTTCCGCCTCGCCTACGACCTCGTACCCCACCTCGTTTGAGAGCATCGCGATCACACCCTTGCGAACCACCAAATGATCATCCGCAACCACAATGCGTATCGGGTTCGATGGGGAGCCGAATCCTGTCGGCTTCTTTGTTACCTGGTTCATTTCGTCTCCTGGCGGGAAGAGCGGCTGCCGTTAACCTGCAGCCCGCGCGAAGTAAGCATACGCCGCAGCCGCTCTGCCGCCAGCGGAATTTCGCGGAGCGTAGCTGTCTGGTCAGCAGCCGTGTCGCCACCGGTCTCCAGCCGCGCGCCCAACGCCTGCATCTCGCGCGCACCCAGGATGCTGAAGCCCCCTTTCATCGCGTGAGCATTCGCCTGGAGCGCGGCCGTGTCCCCAGCCTCAAGCGCGCTCTGCATCCGGCTCACGTGCTTTTCTAGCTCCGCAAACGAGAGCGCAAAGATCTCTTCCATCTGCGCCGGCTTCATCATGCTCGCGAGCTGCGCGAACGTTGCCTCCTCCAGCACCTCCGCCGCATCGCCGCCGGAGATTGGCTGCGTCTCCACCACCCGCTTCTCGCGAAGCCCATGCACCACCACGCCGAACTGCTCGGGCGTAAACGGCTTCAGCAGAAATCCGTCGAACCCCGCATATCGCGCCGCCGCGGGCTGGCTTCCACTCATCGCCAGCAGCGGCACCTCCTCACCGAGCAGTGCCCGCACCTGCTCCGCCAGCGCCGGTCCATACAGCCCCGGCATCTGCAGGTCCGACAGCACGACATCGAAGCCCGCCGTGCCAAGATCCCGAAGCACGGCGATCGCACCCTCCCCGCTCTCCACCTCCGTCACCTCGTAGCCAGCCGCGGAAAGATGCAGCTCCAGTACCGCGCGGCTCAATTCATCATCATCGATCAGAAGAACGCGCATCGCTTCGTGCCCCGCCATCTCGAGCCAAGACTATCAACGCCTCCACCATCGCGCTACCTTCCTTTTCCTCTCGTCATCTCGACCGGACCCTGCGCAAGCAAAGCGCGCCCAAGAGTGGTGGAGAGATCTTCTCTGAGCGGCCAGGTCCGATCACACAACCTTCGAGACAGTTCTCCGGAGCGCATGCGCTACCGCCACCGCCACAGTACAGTACTGCCATGGCTCGTTCCCTCCCCACTCTCCGGCCAGACCGGACGCCATGGCCTTGATGCGCACTCTTGCGGCGTGGCTCGTCTTGCTTCTTCTCGACGCCGGCAGTAGCCCGGTCGCTCATCTTCGCTATGAGCGCGCCGTCCGCGTCGATGCTCCCGGCCAGACCTGCGTAATCCTCGATCCCGCTCTCTACGCCCACGCCGCCGCCACGCTTGCGGATCTCCGCCTCGTCGCCGGCACTTCGCCGCGTGAGATTCCCTTCGTCCTCCTCCGCAGCGGCAGCCTGCAGACCGAGCCCGACACCGCCTCTATCCTGAACCTGCACCAGCTCGGACGATCCATCAGCTTCGATCTAGGCATGCCGTCTCGCCCCTACACCGACGTCGTCCTCAAGCTCGCCGCGTCCAATCTCCTCGCACACGCCATCGTCAACGCCAACGACGCCGCTGGCCCCACGCTCGGCGACTTCACGCTCTTCGATCTCTCCGCCCAGCGCCTCGCTGGAGACACCACGCTCCACTTGCAGGAGACCTCCGTCCCTCTCCTGCACGTCACCCTCACACCGCTGCCCGGCAGCCCGCCACTCGCCCCCACAATGGTCAAATCCGCCATCGTCCCACCCAGCCGCGAAGCCCAAACCCTCTTCACCACCGCGCTCAGCACCTCCACCTTCAGGGAGGCCGCCCATCAGACCATCGCCCGCTTCACCGTCCCCGCGCACATCCCTGTCGAACGCGTCCGCCTCACCCTCGCTCCCACAAAGTCGCCCAACTTGAGCCGGCCCATCCTCATCACCAGTCACACTATCGGAGAGCCCGACAGCTCCGGCGAGCAGATCCGCGGCACCGTCAACCGCATCCGCATCACCCGCGCCGGCGTCGCCCTCAGCCTCGATCAGCTCACAGTTCCCGCCACCCTCGGCGCCAACCTGCAGAAGCCCGCCGAGGTTCAAGTCGCCATCGAAAACGGCTCTGACACGCCGCTACCCATCGCCTCCGTCGCACTCGAAAGCCGGGAGCGCGAGCTCTGTTTCACCGCCGCCACCACGGCCCCGCTCACCCTTCTCTACGGCGACCCAAAGCTTGATCCGCCACACTATGACTTTGAGCAGCGCTTCCGCCCCAACCCCGCGGTCCACCATGCCACGCTCGGCCCCGAGCAGCCAAACCCGCTCTTCACGCCGCGGGAGGAGAGCCGCCCACTCACCCGGCGTCATCCCCGCATCGTCGCCGTGAGTCTGCTTCTCACGATGTGCCTCTTCGCCACCATCGCCCTGCGATCCCACAAGCTCCGCGTCTGATTTCCCCGGCGCAGTCGCAGCAGCGAGACCCTCTACCGCATCGCCGTATCCACCTCATTCAGCCACGTCGCCGGCTTCAGCAGCTCACGCGGCTTCGATCCATCCGCCGGCCCCACAAGGCCATCGCGATGCATCATGTCGATCAGGTGCGCCGCCCGCCCATATCCAATGCGTAACCGCCGCTGTAACAGACTGGTCGACGCCTTCCCGAACTCAAACACCAGCCGGACCGCGTCGTCAAAGAGCTCGTCAGTTGCCTCGCCGCCGTCACCCGGCTCGCCGTCCACACTGTCTTCCTTCGGCCCTTCCAGGAAGCCCTGCACATACTCGGCCTCGCCCTGCGCCTTCCAGAACTCCGTCACTGCGGCGATCTCTTTTTCGGTGACAAAGGGCGCATGCACCCGCTGCACCCGGCTCGTTCCCGGCGGCAGATACAGCATGTCACCGCGGCCCAGCAGGCTCTCCGCGCCATTCGAATCAATAATCGTGCGCGAGTCCACCTTTGTCGCCAGCCGAAAGCTCATACGCGTGGGCACGTTCGCCTTGATCAGCCCCGTGATCACATCCACCGACGGCCGCTGCGTCGCCAGCACCAGATGTATCCCGACCGCGCGCGCCATCTGCGCCAGTCGTGTGATCGCCTCCTCCACGTTTGATCGATCCAGCATCATCAGGTCTGCCAGTTCATCGATGATGATCATGATGTACGGCAGCGGCTCCTGATCACGCGGGTCTTCAAACATATCCGCCGTCGCATTCTCAACCATCTTGTTGTACTGATCGATGTTCCGCACATGGTGGCTCGCCAGCAGCTTCAGCCGCCGTTCCATCTCGCGCACCGCATTTCGCAGCGCATTCGCCGCCAGCTTCGCCTCGGTGATGATCGGCGTAAACAGATGCGGAATGCCTTCATACATCCCCAGCTCCACGCGCTTCGGATCGACCAGAATCATCCGCACCTGCTCCGGCGTTGACTTGAACAGCACGCTCATAATCATCGCGTTGATCGCCACCGATTTACCCGATCCGGTCGAGCCCGCAATCAGCACATGCGGCATGCTCGCCAGATCGCCCGTCACGATCCGCCCGTTAATGTCCTTGCCCAGCGCAATCGCCAGCCGCGACTTCGACTGCGCAAAGCTCTCGCACTCCACTACATCGCGCAGCCAGATCGTCTCCCGCTCTGCGTTCGGCACCTGGATGCCCACCGTCGACTTGCCCGCCATGCGCTCGATCAGAATGCTTTCCGCAGCCATCGCCAGGCAAAGGTCGTCAGCTAAGCCGGTGACGCGTGAGTACTTCACGCCCGCATCCGGCTTGAACTCGAACGTCGTCACCACCGGTCCCGGATTGATCTGCGTCACCTGCCCGTCCACATCAAATTCGGCGCACTTCTCTACCAGCACCCGCGCCTCATCGCGCAGCGCATCCTCCCGCACCTGCGCGTGCTCGTCACTTTTGTACAGCAGGGAAGAGGGCGGCAATTTGTAACCACGAACGCTCTTTGGCGTAATCGCCACGGCCTTGATGTCCGAGTCCGCCCGCTTACCGAACGAGATGCCCTGCGCCGGCACCGCCTCCGTGATAGCCGCCGCACTCGGCTCCGGCGCTCGCGGCACGGGTCGCGGCGGTACCGGGACCGGCGAGGCCTCAACTTCCACCGGCCTCCGCGAGGGCACTGGCTCCGGCATCGCAAACTCGAACGCAGCCTCCGCAAAATTATTTTCGTCATCCAGCGCGCGCCTTGGCGTCGCCGCCTTCGCCAGCGCCTCGGCATGCGGAGCCGCCGCCGCCATCGCGGTTGAAAGCGGTGTCGCTGCCGGCGCATCCACCAGTGTCCGCGGCATCGCCTCCCACACGCTCGCCGCTTCTCCCTCCGGCACCACGCTCGGCATCTCCGTATCGGGCATTGCCCCCGCGCGCCGGCGGCTCCACCATCCAAACAATCCTGAGAGCAGCGTGTTGCGCTCCGGTGCGGCAGCCACCGCGGCGGCCTTCGCCTCGTTGGCCCGTGCCAGGGTCTCCGCCTGCTCGCGCTTCGTGCCAAATCGCTCGGTCGTTGCTTCCACTCGCGCATTCATACGGTTCAGCCGCCACTGCGCCCATCGATCATGCAGGCTGCGGAAGAGGGAAAAGCGCATCAGCAGCCACGTCCGCGCCGTCGCCAGCGTAAATGTCGTCGAGAGATAGAGCGACACCGCCACCAGCACCGTCACCACCACCGCCGCGCCCGGCAGGTTCAGGTACTGCACCAGGCTGTCCGAGACCAGCCGCCCGGCCACCCCCTCAATTGGCAGTGCATGCCGCCACAGCAGCCCTCCCGGCAGCAGGGCCAGCATCGCCGGCGCCGCCAGCAGCCACAGGCACAGTCCAATCAGCTTCGAGAGCGCCGAGCCCGTCGATCGCGAGCGCATCCATCGCAGCCCCAGCCGAACCAGCAGCAGCGGCAGAAAGAACGAGGCCACGCCGAACAGCTGCAGGAGCGCGTCCGAGCCATACGCCCCGAACATCCCGATCCAGTTATGCGCCGGCCGCCCCATGGGGTACACGCCCGCCGTGTTGAACGAGGGATCGGTCGGCGTGTAGGTCCCAAGCGCAAGCAGCAGCAGCGCCGCCGCTCCCAGCGTCACCAGCCCGATCAGTTCGTTCAGGCGGCGGCTGCGGGTAGGCGCTGTTCCAGGACGTAAGTTCTTCATAGAGGGTCACCGCCAGCTCGCAACCCGGTCCTTTTGCCCCTCTCCCGCGCCGGACACACACGGGAGGCGAAGGCGAACAGAGCAGGCGACAGGAGCAACTGCCATTATCCCAGAGCACCCGCGGCCATTGCCGTCGCTGTCCCGCAGGGTATCCGGATGCAAACCCATCCCGAACAGCCGCATCTACCTCCGATAAGGCACGCAAGCCGGTCCGCTTCGTCACCGGGGCACACACGGGATCAGGATCAGGCGCCGATCTTCAAACAGCACTGGAAAGAGTAAGGAAAACTATGGCTACGGATGAAGCAAAGCTGCACGAGACCAAGCGCGTTCTCACCTCGTTGATCAACACCCTGCAGGACAGCCAGAAGGGCTTCGCCGACATCGGAGAGCACCTCAAGGACGATCAGCTCAAGCGGTTCTTCCTTGCCGAGAGCCTCAAGCGAGCTAACTTTCGCGCGGAGCTCGAGAATGAGCTGCACCGCCTCGGCGAGCACGATGTGAAGGAGTCCGGGACCGCGGTTGCCGCCGTTCATCGCGTCTGGGGCGATCTGAAGGCAAAGCTCGGCGGTGGGGATCACACCCTGCTCGAGACAGCCGAGCAGGGCGAGGATCAGGCCAAGAAGGCCTACAAGGATGCGCTCGAGCAGGATCTGCCCATGCCCATCCGCCAGCTCCTCTCCGAGCAGCAGGCGCATGTCCTCACCTCGCATGATTATGTGAAGTCGCATCGCGATGCTCTCGCGAAGTAATCGCACCGCGGTCCAGGGAGGGCGGGGGAGCACTCCCGCCCTTTGTTCTGCCCTCTTTCTGTTCTGTCCGGAGACCTGATGCGACTCGCCCGCACTGCCATGGCTGCTCTGTACATCGCTGCTGGCAGCCTCCACTTCGCTGCGACGGCAACCTATATGCGGATCATGCCTGGCTACCTGCCTGCCCACCGCGAGCTCGTGCTCCTTAGTGGCGCCGCGGAGATCGCCGGCGGCCTCGGCCTCCTCGTCCCGCAGACGCGCTCCGGTCAGCCCGGCCGCGCCGCTGCCTGGGGCCTCGTCGTCCTCCTGATCGCCGTCTTTCCCGCGAACCTCACCTTCATCACTGATCCCACACGCTTCCCGCAGGTCCCGCTCTGGGCCGCCTGGCTGCGCCTCCCGCTGCAACTTCCCCTCATCTATTGGGCCTGGCGCTACACGCGCCCCTACTCCCCCCGCATTTCAGATCCAAACTATTGAAACGGAGGATTTTAGGCGCGGACCCAGATCCCTTTCGGGACTCAATCTTGAGGACCGAGATGCGGCAGGTCCTTAGTATCCCGCAGTGTGCAGATAGAACACGACGCCGGCCGCCACAATGCAGTAAATCCCAAATAGATACCACCGCCCCGCCTCGAGCCAGCTTGAAAGCCAGCGGAGCGCCGCCAGTCCGGCAAGGAATGCAAACACCGCACCGAGCAGGCTGCTCAGCACCGCGCCGCGGAGATTGATCGGCATGCCGCTTGCCGCCGCTGCATGCGTCGCCTTCACGAGCCGCATGGCCTCACGCAGCACCACCGGCGGCGTCAGGATCACCGCCAGCGCGAACGAGAACCGCTCCGCCCGCTCGCGCGCCGCGCCGGCCAGCATGCCGGTCGAGATCGTCGCACCCGACCGCGAAAACCCGCGAAACGGCAGGCAGAGCCCTTGCACCGCACCGATCCAGCCAGCCTGCTGCATCGTCACTGACGTCCGCAGGTCCGGAGCCAGGCCGTGCGCCACCGTGGGCACCGCCGTGCGCTCGCGCAGCCCCGCGATCAGGATCAGAACCCCAGCCGCCAGCAGCGCATAGGCGATCAGGTCCAGCCGCGAAAACAGCAGCTCGATCTCCGCTTTGCTCTGTCCTTTGAACGCCGTCTTCTCGATCACCTTGATCAGCGGATAGCCAATCACCGCCGTCAGTGCCGTCGCCCACGCCGCCCGGATGGCAAACCGCAGAAAGGCATCCTTGCTCGCGAAGTACGTCCGCTCCCACGTCTTCCAGAAGTACGCGATCACCGCGAACATCGTGCCGGTATGCAGCATGACCAGCAGAAGCGTCATCTCCGGCGCGGAGGGATCCAGATGAAGCAGTCTTTCGCCAACCACCACATGGGCAGAGCTTGAGACCGGCAGAAGTTCGGCAAGGCCCTGCAGCAGGGCAAGGAGAATCACCTTCCAGATCGGCATGCACCCATCCTAAATGCAGACCCTGAACGCACTCCTAAGGCTGCCATTGGCGCCCGCTACTCCCGATCGCTCCCGAACACCGGAATCCCCTGCTGCACCTTGTACGCAACATTCTGGGTCCGCGCGGTCCAGTCCGAGTCCGGAAACTTCGCGCGCGCCTGGTCCGCCAGCGCTTGCACATTCCGCGCCGCATTGTCAGCATGCTTCCGCTCGTCCTGCACGTTCCACATGGTCACCGCCACACCCTCGCGATAGGTCGCGTTGAAGAGCGCCTGCGGCGTCCGCGGCCCGTCCGGAAACTGCTTGGCATACTTCTCGTACAGGCCAGCCTCCATCTCCGGACACTTCGGCAGCCCCTGCCAGTCCCCGCACAGCTTGTTATCGATCAGGCTGAACGCCGCATACGCCGCGTACTTCGATCCCGGGTAGTTCTTGATGACCCGCTTCATCTCGCCCTCGTACACCTGCGGCCGCAGGTACGCCTCCTGCTCCTTGGCCGAGGGGAGCGTCCGCACATCGTGCTGGTCGATCTGCCAACGCACATCCGCCGACCGCCACGCCGCCTCCCCCGCCAGCGGCGACTGCGGGAAGTACTCGAACACACGCCGGTAGAGCAGGTGCGCCTCGGCTGCCGCGGTCGCCGGAGCATGCGGAGCCGACGCCGCATCCTCCGCACTCGCCGCCGCGCCGAACAGCACCAGGTCGCCCCCCGGGGTTGCCACCGTCACCACACCCTTCGCCTTGATCCACCCAGAGATCGGCGAGGTCGCCTCGGCGTCGGTGAACTCGGGCTGGTCGTCCTCATTCACGGCATCCTTCGCGTCCGTATTCGCGAACACCTTCATCCACTCGCCGTTGCGCTCGCTGACGACCACCTCGTGCCCGGGCGAGACCTCTGACAGCTTCTGCGAGTTCAGATCCGCCGCCACATACACGTTGGCGTTATGCACCAGCGTCGCCCGCGCCGCGCGATCGTATCCGGCCTGTGGCGGCGCATTCTTGCCCTGCGCAGACAGGGGAGCACACGCTCCGGAGGCCCCCAGCAGCCACATTCCCAGCGCAAGCCGCCGTATCCTGAATCCGATAAGAAGAGAGCAAACCGTTCGTGAGTGCATAGCGTTCATTAGACGTCGCCGCACGCCCTTCCGACGCGCCACACTGACGCCACAGTGATCCAGGAGTCATGCATGAGCGTAAGCGATCACCTGAGACAACTGGAAGAGGCCCTGCTCAGCAACGCGGTTCGCAAAGAGCCGGAGCAGCTCGCCGCCCTGCTGGCAGACGACTTCCACGAGTTCGGCAGCTCCGGACGGACCTTCTCCAAGGCCGCCATCCTTGAGGAGCTGCAGACCGAATCGCCCGATCGCCAGGTCACACTCGCTGATTTCAGCTGTCGCATGCTCTCACCCGAAGTCGCTCTCGTGACCTACAGAACCGTCAGGCTTACACCGGCCGCTCCACCCTTCCACGCTCTCCGCAGCTCGGTCTGGGTGCTTCGCGAGGGTCGCTGGCAGATCGTCTTTCATCAGGGCACACCGCTTCCTCGGTAGCGTGATGCCGGCATCGCCGCGCCCGGACGCCTAAACTCCGCGAGCGCTGCCGACTGCCGCCGTCGCAAGCTCGCCGTCCAGCCGGGCCCGCAGCGCCGGATCGATGTTCCCGCCGCTGATCACCGCGACCACCGCCTTTACCGGGGGCAAGCGTTCCGCCCCAAACAGGATCGCCGCCAGCGACACCGCACCCGAAGGCTCGATCACCAGATCTGTCGCCGCGAGCGCGACTCGCATTGCGGCAAAGATCTCCTCTTCCGTTACCGTCGCGATGCCATCCACAAAGCGGCGAATTTGCGCGAAGTTCAGCGTCCCCAGGCTCTGCGTCCGCAGCCCGTCGCCGATCGTCCGCGTGGTCTTCGCGGCCGGCCACTCGACCAGCATGCCCGTGTCGAAGCTCTCCTTCGCATCCGCCGCCAGCTCCGGCTCCGCACCCCACACCTGCACCGCGGCCGAAATCAGCCCGGCATCCGCCGCCAGCTTCACCGCCGTCGCCACCCCGCTCAGCAGGCCGCCTCCGCTGACCGGAGCCACCACCAGATCGGCCTCGGGCAGCTGCTCGGCGATCTCCAGACCGCACGTTGCCTGCCCCGCGATGATCGCCGGGTCATCGTACGGCGGAATCATCGCGTAGCCGTGCTCCTCCGCCAGCTCTTCCGCGCGTCGTCGCCGGTCCGAGCTTGCATTCCCAACCATCACAATCTCCGCGCCCAGCGACCGCGTCGCGTCAATCTTTACCCCCGGCGCGTTCTCCGGCATCACGATCACTGCCTTCGTGCCCAGTGCGCGCGCCGCATACGCCACGCCCTGCGCATGGTTGCCGGACGAGTACGTAATCAGCCCCCGCCGCCACACCTGCTCCGGCAGCTGCGCCGCCATGTTGTACGCGCCGCGCAGCTTGAACGACCCGATTGGCTGCGCACTTTCAGCCTTCAGATACACCGCACATTCGGGCACAGGAAACCCCGCCGCCCGCAGCCGCTCCGGCTGCAGCCGCACCAGCGGCGTCCGCACCGCGACCCCGGCGATCCGCTCGCGCGCAGCGTAGATGTCTGTAAGAGAGATCAGTTCGCTCATCCTCGTCCTCGTTAGATCCAGGCTATGCGATCGAGACGTGTCGGCACGCCACGATCGTCAAATTTGCTGCCGAGCCCACCGGCCGCGCCGGAAAAGCACCACGCTCAGCAGCACAATCACCGACTGCGCCACCACGACGGAGACGAAGACGCCGTTCACCCGCAGCGACGTATGCATCGCCAGCCACCACGCCAGCGGAATCTCCACGACCCAGAAGCCGAACAGGTTCACAAAGGTCGGCGTCAGCGTGTCGCCCGCGCCGTTGAAGGCCTGCAGCAGCACCATCCCATAGGCATACGCAATATTGCCGCAGCTGAAGATCCGCAGGCAGCTCACCGCAACCGGAACCACCTGCGGATCCTGCGTAAACAGCCCGATAATCCATGGCGCCAGGCCGATAAACACCAGCCCCACCGAGCCGAGAAACAGCATGTTCCACAACCCGGTCCGGTACACCGCCGTTCGCGCCCGCTCCGGCAGACCGGCGCCGAGGCTCTGCCCGACCAGCGTCGCCGCCGCATTGCTTAGCCCCCACGAGGGCAGAATGGCGAAGATCACAATCCGGATCCCCAGCGTGTAGCCGGCCAGCGCGGGCGCGCCAAACAGACTCACGATGCGCACCAGACCGATCCAGCTCGCCTGCCCGATCAGGAACTGCAGGATCGCGCTCAGGGACACCCGCACCAGCCGGAGCATCACCGTCCACTCCACCCGCAGATGCCGCGCCAGAATGCGCATCCGCTCCGTGCCCTGGGCCAGCCGGTAAAACTGGTACAGCACCCCGATGCCGCGGCCGGTAAACGTGGCCAGCGCCGCGCCGGTAACGCCCAGCTTCGGAAATGGTCCGAGACCGAAGATGAAGCATGGATCGAGGATCAGGTTCAGGATGTTCGAGACCCACAGCAGCCGCATCGCGATCGCCGCATCACCCGCCCCGCGAAAGATCGCATTGTTGAGAAACAGCAGCACCACCACTCCCGAGCCGCCCAGCGCGATGCGCGTGTAGTTTGCCCCGGTGGCAATGATCGCTGGTGAGGCACCCATCCACCCCAGCAGCCGCGGCGCGAGGAAGAAGAACGGCAGACCCAGCGCGACCGAGACACAGAGCCCCAGGATGATCGCCTGCACCCCGGCCACCGCCGCGCCCTCCGGATCCTTCTCGCCGATGCGCCGCGCCACCATGGCCGTGGTCGCCATGCCGAGGCCGATGCCGACCGCAAACACCAGCGTCAGCACCGACTCCGCGAGCCCCACTGTCGCAATCGCGTTGGCGCCCAGGCGGCTCACCCAGAACACATCCACCACCGCGAACAGCGACTCCAGCACCATCTCGAGCACCATTGGAATGGCGAGCAGCAGGATCGATCGGTTCAGGCTTCCGGCGGTGTAGTCCTGGTGGCTCCCGCGCAGCGCCTCGCGCACCGAGCGCCAGAAGCTGGTCGTATTCGAAGTGGCAGGCGCGGTTTCCATGCGAGCTGCCATGGTACCGCGAAGCATCGACGGCAGCAGTCCGCCTGGAGGCGTTAAGCACGTCTGCCGCTGCTCTCAAGCAGCGGCAGACACGGAAGGGCCTTGTCGAACGATCGGTTGTCGAGCTACAGCTCCAGGATGACCGGCATGATGAGCGGCCGGCGGCTGGTTGACTTCTGGATGTACCGCTTCAGCTCCTGCCGGATCTTCTCCTTCGTAATGCTGTAGTCGGCACGCTCCTCGGCACTCGAGCTTTCAAGTGCTCGCTCCACCACCTGCCGCGCCTCCGTTACCATCCGCGGATCGTCTACCGCAAACCCGCGCATCACGATCTCCGGCGTCCGCTCGATCTTGCCGGTCTGTTTGTTGATCGCGATGATCGGCATCAGGAAGCCATCTTCGCTGAGGTTCTTGCGATCCTTGATGATCAAGTCCTGCACCACATCGGAGGCTGAGCCGCCCGAGTCAATGCAGATCCGCCCCACGGCAACCTTGCCGGTCTTCGCTGCCTTGTCCTTGCTCAGTTCCAGGACGTCGCCGTCTTCCAGCAGAATCGTTCTCTCAACGATGCCCAGCGATCCCGCGAGCTCGGCATGTCGCTTCAAATGCCGGAAGTCACCATGGATCGGAATGAAGAACTTCGGCCGCACGAGGTTGATCATCAATCGCAGCTCTTCCTGGCTGCCGTGCCCACTTACGTGGATTAAGCCGTTCGTGCCGTCGTCGTAGATCACCTTTGCCTCACGGCGCTCCAGGTGATCGATCACGCGCCCGATCGGCCGCTCGTTGCCCGGAATAATGCGCGAACTCAGCAGCACCGTGTCGCCGGCGTCGATCTTCGCGAACTTGTGCGTATTCACCGCCGCCCGGCTCAGCGCGCTCATCGGCTCACCCTGCGTTCCACTGATCAGGATCATCAGCTTGTCGGAAGGGAAGTCGCGCATCTGACCGGGCTGAATGATGAGTCCCTGCGGCACATCCAGGTATCCCAGGTCCTGCGCGATTTCGGTCGAGTTATCGATCGATCGGCCGACGATCGCCACCTTGCGTCCATGCTTGTGCGCCAGGTCCATGGCGATCCGGATGCGATGGATGGATGACGAGAAGCAGGAGAAGAACAGCTTCTTCTTGGTGCTCGAGAAGATATCGTCCAGTGCTGGACGCACCGCATTCTCGCCCGGTGTGTAACCTTTTCGGTCCACATTGGTCGAATCCTGCAGCAAGGCCAGGACTCCCTGTTTGCCCAGCTCCGCGAAGGCCTGCAGATCGAACGGCTGCCCGTCCGGCGCCGAAAGATCGATCTTGAAGTCGCCCGTATGCAGCACCACGCCCACCGGCGTGTGGATCGCCAGCGCCACACAATCCACCAGTGAGTGCGTCACCCGAATGGGCATCACGGAAAACGGTCCGATCGTGAACCGCTTGCCCGGCAACATCTCGATCAGGTCGGCGTTGTCGAGCAGCCGATGCTCTTCGAGCTTGCCCTCCACATACGCCAGCGTGAACTCCGTTCCGTACACCGGAACGTTCAGCTCGCTCAGGATCCACGGCAGGCCACCGATGTGATCCTCGTGCCCGTGCGTCAACAGAATGGCGCGCACCTTGGACCGGTTCTCGAGCAGGTAGCTGATGTCCGGGACAACAATGTCCACCCCGAGCAGTTCCTCTTCCGGAAACATCAACCCTGCATCAATGACGACAATGTCGTCCTGCCACTGGAGCGCCATGCAGTTCATCCCGAACTCACCCAGGCCGCCCAGCGGAATCATCTTCAATTTATCGTTTGCCATCAATCTTCCATCTTACCAGTCGTGCGCGCTTCAGCTCAGGGCCTCGGTTCTATCATCGCCCACGCTTCTCGAGAGCGATTGCATCGCCCGCAGGCGTCTCCTGCGGTGCCGACCTGTCAGATGCTTGACCAGCGCGATCAGGAAGAACACAAAGCCCGCCCACCCCGCCTGCTCCGCTGGGAGCAGCATCGCCGTCAGTGCCGAAAGAATCCCCACGCAGCCCGTAAGCAGCTGATCCACCATGTCCGTTCGCGTCATGAAGCGCTCTTCGGCCGTCAACGAGAGCGCGTCGCGCAGCCTCCACGCGCGCAGGTAGAGCATGCCCAGCGCGCCATAGATTGCCGCGTACCCGAGACCATAGAGCTCCATCAGTTCGCGTATCTGTCGCGGGTCAGAAAAGACCGCGGCGTTGCCCTGCGAGGCCACCACCGCCGCGAACAGAAATTTCATGGGATACACATAAAAGAGCACAAGGAAGAGAAGCACCGCATTCAGCAGGATCGTCCCCGTGTCCTCGAGACCATACCTCCGGAAGAATCGGTAGTGCTCCATCCAGATTGTCATCAGGAACACAAAGCAGATGGCAAATGGAAAGAACCCGCGCACCACCTCGTGCAGCTCCGCATAGGTCTTCGGCACCTCGAGTGAGACCACCAGCAGCGTCAGGGCAAACCCGAACACCACATCCGAGAAGCCATCCACCCGCGACATCGCCGTGCCTCGCAGGCGAAAGCCGTCCTTGCCGACATGGTGATTCAGCAGCTCCATCCGGTGTGGGATCGAGCCTATCGCAGCAGGTCTTCAAGCGCCAGAGACACTTCCGTCTTCGCATCCCGATACTTGACGATCACCGGGGTCGCCACACTCAGGTTCCACGCCGCGCCGTTGCCCTTGGTGATCGGCCGCGAGCCCGGCACCACCACCGCACCTTCTGGGATGATCAGCGGCATCTCCGCTGTCGCCCGGTACACCTCGCCGTTCACCACGTCGTACACCGGCGTGCCGCGCGTCAGCACCACGCCGGCCGCCAGCACCGCGCGCTTGCGCACAATCGTCCCCTCATACACGCCCGTATTCCCGCCGATCAGGCAATCGTCCTCAATCACCACAGGCGTCGCACTCACCGGCTCCAGCACGCCGCCAATCTGTGCCGCCGCGCTCAGATGCACGCGCTTGCCAATCTGCGCGCACGACCCCACCAGCGCGTGCGAGTCCACCATCGTGCTCTCATCCACATACGCGCCAACGTTGATGTACGCCGGCGGCATCATCACCACACCTCTCGCCACGTAGGCGCCCGACCGGACCGACGACCCTCCCGGCACCACTCGTACCCCATCCTCCACCGCAAACCGACGCGCCGGATACGTCGACTTGTCCACAAACGACAAGCCCCCGTCCTCGCCCATCTCCGTCATCTGCCCCAACCGAAATCCGAGCAGAATGCCACGCTTCACCCACGCATTCACCCGCCATCCCAGCAGCAGCGATCCATCCGGCTCCGCCGCTCGCAACTCTCCAAGCTCCAGCCGATGACGCAGCTCCAGAAACGCCGCCATCGCCTCAGCTTCGCCGACAGCCGCGGCGCCCCTCCCGAACCACGCCTCAATCCGTTGTTCCAAAGCCTCCTGCATCTCACCCCTCTCTCGTTCTTCTTGTTGTCACGCCTTTGCGATCTGCTTCTCTTCCGCCGTCCTCACCCAGCCTCTGCGCTACAGCCGCTCACCCACTCCACGCAGCTCTTCCATCAGTCCGGCCAATTTTCCTCGAAGCCCCTCACTGACTGGCACCATCGGCAGCCGCAGCCGTTCCTCGCATCGTCCCAGCATCGCCAGCACTGCCTTGATCGGCGCCGGACTCGTCTCCGCAAAGTGCGCCTGCATGATCCGGAAAAACCGCAGGTTCAGCGAGCGCGCCTCGTCCCATCGGCCCGCCGCAGCCGCATGCACCAGAGCGGCAAGCTGTCGCGGAAACGCATTCGACGCCACCGACACCAGCCCCACGCCGCCCAGCGCGATCACCGGCAGTACCATTCCATCGTCGCCCGCAAACACGGCAAACTCCGGCGGCACCGACGCCAGAACCTCCGTAATCTGCATCACGCTGCCGCTCGACTCCTTCACCCCGATCACATTGGGGATCTGCGCCAGGCGCGCCACCGTCGCCGGCTCCAGATTTGCCCCCGTGCGCCCCGGAATGTTGTAGAGCAGCACCGGCAGCTCTGTCGCCTCCGCAATCGCGCGGAAGTGCTGGTACTGCCCCTCCTGTCCCGGCCGGTTGTAAAACGGATTCGCCGTCAGCACGCCGGTCAACCCTGGCAGCGCGCACAGCTGCTTTACCCGCTCTACGGCTACCGCCGTCGCGTTGTGCGTGCATCCGGCAAACACAGGCACCCGCCCTGCCGCGACCTCAATCGTAATCGCAACGACGCGCAGCCATTCGGCGTCAGTGAGAGTGGAAGCCTCGCCCGTCGTCCCGCACGGCACCAGAAAGTCGATGCCGCTCTCGATCTGCCACGCCACGAGGCCCCGCAGCGCCGCCTCATCCACCGAGCCGTCCGCCGCAAACGGCGTCACCAGCGCTGTCCCACATCCCCGCAGTTGCATACGGTCCTCAGTCTAACCCTCTCCAGCACTGATGATGGCTCTCTGGAGGCTTGCGAAAAGTCTTGCTCTCCGCACATCGGTATGCGATAGTCAGCTTCGCAAAGGAGGAGTAGGCATGTTTTCTATCGATAGCGTTGACAGGCCGCGCGCCGCATCTTGGCTGTTCTGCCCGCTCCTCGCACCTTCCAGCTAGTCGCGCTTATCCCGCACAGTGCCCGAGCGCTAAGTACCCCTGCGCCTCGAAGGGCTTTCGCGAGTCAGAAGTGATCGCTCTCTGTACCTACGTTTACGATCGGCCACTCTCTATTCACTTTCGCGTGAAGTCCTGCTCGAACTACCACGACAAAACGCGGCCGAGCTACCGGGACATGCAGAAGCTTGCTATCCCAGTCATGACCGGAACACTCAAGCCGGTCGGCTTTCTCATAGAGCGTGAGCGTGAGAAGGACAGCGAGGAAACGGAGTGCGACGAACAGTAAAGCCGCGGCGGTCTGTGAGACGAATCACAGACCGCCTTTCCCCCTTAAACCCACTCGCCCCTGCGCATCAGCGGCTCGCGCGAGCCATCCGCCGCCACGCCGTCTACATCAACCGCCGCCGACCCGATCATCCAGTCCACATGAATCAAGCTGGAGTTCGCACCCAGCTTCGCGAGCTCGTCCTCGCTCATCTTTTCGCCGCCGATCAGGCACGTCGAATACGCCTGCCCCAGCGCGATGTGGCTCGCCGCATTCTCATCGAACAGCGTGTTCCAGAACAGAATCCCGCTCTCGGAGATCGGCGACGAGTGCGGCACCAGCGCCACCTCGCCCAGCCGCCGTGCGCCCTCGTCGGTTGAGATCAGCCGGTGCAGCACATCCTCGCCCGCCGTCGCATGCGCCTCGACGATCTTCCCGTTCTCAAACCGCACCGAGATGTTCTCGATCAGCGATCCCTGATGCGAGAGCGGCTTCGACGCTCGTACCACACCATTCACGCGATCCTTGTGCGGCGTCGTAAAGCACTCCTCCGTTGGAATATTCGGCTGGCAGTACACGCCATTGCCCGCCGTCGTTCCACCGCCTGCCCACAGGTGGTTGTCCGCCAGACCCACCGTCAGATCGGTCGTTCCATCCTTCGACTTGAAGTGCAGCGAGTGGAATCGCTTTGCATTCAGCAGATCAACGCGCTGCTTCAGCCGCGCGCCATGCTCCTTCCACTGCGCCACTGGATCATCGCCATCGATCCGCGACGCCTTGAAGATCGCCTCCCACAGCTTGTTTACAGCGGCGTCCGGAGCGTCGTCCGGGAACACCAGCTTCGCCCACTCCGGCGTCGCGCACGCCACAATCGTCCAGTTGATCGCGTGCCGCGTGATCAACTCCATCGCGGGTTTCGACGCCTTGCTCGCCGCCACATTTGCTCGCGCAATCTTTGCCGGATCCTGCCCTGCCAGCAGCGCCGGGTTCGCCCCCGCGATCGCCATGCGCGCCGCACCGCTGCGAAAGGCTGTGGCAATTGCCGACTGCAGCCACTCCGGCGCATAGTCGAAGCTCGCGTCACCCGCATACTTGTAGCGTGCCAGCACGGACGGGTCGTCGCCGTAGAAGGTCGTCACCAGCAACGCCCCTGCCTTGTACGCGTGCTCGGTGATGCGCCGCACCAGCGGCAGCGCCTCTATCGGCGCCGTCAGCAGCATCTCCTGTCCTTCGCGTAGCCCCAGGCCGATCTTCACCGCCACCTCGGCCAGCCGGTCTAATTTCTCTTCGAAGGTTAGCTTGCTGAACGCACTCGTTGTGTCCTGTACCGCCGTCGCCGTTGCCGTCACTCTTCACTCCTTTGCCGCTCTCACGCGGGCCTGCAGCGTTACAGCTGCTTGTAAACATCCTTGAAGTCAAAGGTGCCGCGCCGCGTTGCCAGCCACTCGGCTGCCCGCACCGCACCCTCAGCAAACGCCCGCCGCGAAGCCGAAACATGTGTCAGCACCAGCCGATCCGCATCGCTCTCCGCAATCAACACATGCTCGCCCGCCACATCGCCCTCGCGCTTGGACGTCACCGGCACCTCGCCATGCTCTATAGCCGCACGCACCGCGTCCGCCAGCGTGATGGCCGTGCCGCTGGGCGAATCCAGCTTCGATGTGTGATGCGTCTCCTCCACGCGGAATGTGTATCCTGCGTGTTTCAACGCACCAGCCATCGTCCCCGCCAGCTCCAGCATCACCTGCACGCCAACCGAATAGTTCGTCCCATAGAGCAGCCCCGCCTGCCGACGCTCCGCCAGCGCCTCCATGTCCTTCAGCCGCGAGTACCACCCGGTCGTCCCGATCACCATCCGCGCCCCCGTAGCCAGGCACGCTCGCATGTTCTGCAGCACCGCATCCGGCGTCGTGAAGTCGATCACCACGTCGAACCCCGCTACAAACGGCGGCGTCAGTGCCATCGCATCGCGGTTCTCCTTTGCGTCGAGCACATGCACGCCGTGCCCGCGCTCATGCGCCACGTCGGCAACCAGCTTCCCCGTCTTGCCATGTCCCAGTACCAGAACGCGCATCGTGACTGATCCTCTCTACGCTGTCGCGGCGACCCGCGCCGCGGCAGCCTTCCGTGCGTCCACATCAAACACCGTCGCATCCGGCTCTGTAAAGAACGCGCGATGCAGACTTCGCACCGCCTCGTCCACATCATCCTCGTCGATCATGAAGCTCATATTGATCTCGCTCGCACCCTGCGAGATCATCCGCAGGTTCACATGGCTCACCGCCGTAAACACGCGGCCGGCAATCCCGTTGTGCCCGCGAATATCCTCGCCCACCAGGCAGATCAGCGCCTTCCGGCCCTCATACTTCACATCCGCGATCCGCCCCAGCTCCTCGCAGATCTCCGGCAGCCGCTCGTTCGAATCCACCGTCAGTGAGATACTCACCTCGCTCGTCGACACCATGTCGATCGCACACTTGTACTTATCGAACACATCGAACACAGCCTTCAGATATCCGTGCGACATCAGCATCCGGCTCGCCACCACATCGATAATCGTCAACTTCTTCTTCGCCGCAATGCTCTTGAAGGGACTGCTGCAGTGCGGCGCTACTGCCGTGATCTTTGTGCCTTCATTCTCCGCCTCGCGACTATTCAGCACCCACACCGGAATGCTCTTCTGCACCGCCGGCAGAATCGTCGCCGGGTGCAGCACCTTCGCGCCGAAGTACGCCAGCTCCGCCGCCTCTTCAAAGCTGATCGTCTTCACCCGCAGTGCATCCGGGCAGATCCGCGGATCGGTCGTCATGATCCCGTTCACATCCGTCCAGATCTCGATCGCGCCCGCGTGCAGGCCGCCGCCGATCAGCGCCGCCGTGTAGTCACTGCCGCCGCGTCCCAGCGTCGTCGTAATCCCGTCGACCGTCGACCCAATAAATCCGCCCATCACCGGCGTCCGCCCGGCATCCACCAGCGGCAGCACATGCTCATTCAACCGGCTCTCAATCGCCGCCTCGAGCGGCGCTGCCTTGCCAAAGTGAGCATCTGTAACCACGCAGGTTCGCGCGTCCACATGCGCCCCGTTTAACCCGCGCTGCGCAAACGCCTCCGCCACCATGCGGCTCGAAAGCCGCTCCCCGAAACTTACCACCAGATCATTCGTCCGCGGCGTCAACTCCCCGACCGCTGAGATCCCGCGCAGCAGATCATCGAGCGCATCAAACTCCTGCCCCAACGCCACATGCAACTGCGCCATCCGCGACTCATCAAGCAGCTGCGCCGCCGTATCCAGATGCCGAGTCCGCAGCCGTGCTGCCACCGCCAGTGCACCCGCCTTGTCCCCATCCCCCGCTGCCTTCGCCGCTGCCAGCAGCTGGTCCGTGACCTTGGCCATCGCGGAGACCACCACCACCGCCCGCAGCCCGCGCGCTCGTCGTCCCGCCACAATCGTCGCCGTCCGCTCCATCGCGCGTGCGTCCTCGACCGACGTACCGCCAAACTTCATCACCACCAGGTCTTCGCGCGCTGTGCTCACACGTTCACCAGCGTCTTGCCCGCAGCGGAGCCCGCACCGGGAACCTTGTCGAACTTGCCCATCACCGCCAGCACCTCGGCGTTCAGCACCGCAGCCCCGGCCGCCCCACGAATCGTATTGTGCGAGAGCACTACGAACTTCCAGTCCAGCAGACTGCACGGCCGCAGCCGCCCCACCGTCGCCGCCATGCCCTTGCCGCGCATGCGGTCCAGCCGCGGCTGCGGCCGGTCAATGCCCTCGTCATACTCCACCGGCTGCTCCGGCGCGCTCGGCAGATGCTCTCCCGCAAACGGCTTGAACTCACTCCACGCCGCCAGAATCTCCTCCCGCGTGGCCGGTGTCTTCAGCTTGATCGACACACACTCGGTGTGCCCATCCTCCACCGCCACCCGGTTACAGTGCGCACTCACCCGCGCCGTTGCCCTGGCGATCCCGTTCACGCTCCGCGTCCCCAGCAGCTTCGCGCACTCCTCTTCGAGCTTCTCTTCCTCGTTCCGGATGAATGGCACGACATTGCCGAGAATGTCCAGCGACGCGACGCCCGGATACCCCGCGCCACTCACCGCCTGCATCGTCGAGACAAACACACTCTCAATCCCGAACTTCGTCTCGAGCGGCTTCAGCGCCAGCACCAGCCCAATCGCCGAGCAGTTCGGGTTCGTCACGATGTACCCGCCGCTCTCCGCTCGCCAGCTCTGTGCCTCCAGCAGCGGCAGATGGCTCGCGTTCACCTCCGGAATTACCAGCGGCACATCGTTCGTCATCCGGAACGCGCTCGAGTTCGAGATCACCGCGCAGCCCGCCGCCGCAAACTTAGGCTCCAGCTCCCGCGCGATGTCCGCGTCCAGCGCCGCGAAGATGATCTTAGGCAGCTCGCCCACCGCCAGCTCCGGCACATTCGGCTGCACTGTCATCGCGGCAATCTTCGCCGGCAACGGCGTATCCAGCTTCCATCGCACTGCCTCGCCATAGGTCTTGCCCGCGCTGCGATCACTCGCCGCCAGCCACGCGATCTCAAACCACGGATGCTGGTCGAGCATCTGCACAAATCGCTGGCCCACCATGCCAGTCGCGCCGAGAATTCCTACCTTGCGCCGCTCCATAATCCTTCAAGTCTAGCGCGGCCTGTAGCTCGGCGCACGTAGACCAGAATCATCGCTCAGGAATCATCCCGCCGCCGCCGTCGTGCCGAGTACCCACCAGACCCGCCCCACACCAGCAGCGCCGCCACCAGGTGAATCAGAAACCACAGGCTCAGTCCCTGGTCCGTATAGATCAGGTACAAAATCAACACTCGCGGCAGCAGCACCGCAATGACCAGTGGCACCACGCCGTTCAGATGAAACGGGAACAACGCACCCTGCAGCCACGCGATCGCTAGCGCCACCCGTGGCAGAAACAGCGAAAACACCAGAAACCAGAGTGGCAGGTTGTGCAGGATCAATTCCAACTTCATCTGAAAGTGCCTCCGGGCAACAGAAGGGAATTGTACCCGCTACTTGGCCGCCGCCGAGAACGTCGCCGCCGTCTTCGCCGTCCCGTGCGCCGCCACCGTTACCTGTGCCGTCTTCTCACCCATCTTTTCGTGCACAAATCCCAGCGTATACTCGCCCGCCGGCAGCCCGGAAATCGTGAAGCTGCCGTCTGTCGCACTCACCGCGAAGAATGGCGTCGCCGACACGTTGATGAACGCATTCATCCACGGATGGTTGTTGCACCGCACCGGCATCATCGCCTCAGCGTTATCGAATCGCCGCACCTGCGGCGCGCCCTTCGGCCCCTGCGACACATCAATCACCTCGTTCCCGACCACCGCCGGCATCGTGTGAATGTTGTGCATCGTCGAGTCCGAGTTGCGAAACTCCACCGCCCCGCCGCGCATCACCGCCACCACGTGCGGCACATACTTGCAGCCCTTCTGGTCGAGCACCACCGGTGCCAGCGCCCCGCTCGGCGCCGCGTTCATCGCCGCCGGCGGTCCGCTCTTGACGTAGACATAGACGTTCGCCAGCTTGCCGCCCTTCACAACATACTGCTCGGCCTCGTTCTGGCCGCCGGTCATCGAGCACACCGGATCCTGGCTCATGTCGATCTGTAACCGCTCCGGTTGCTTTCCTGAAAAGCTCACCACCCCGATCACCGTGCCCGCCGTCGCCGGATCCACCGGAGACCCACTCGGTATCGCCGCCGTCGCCGGCTTCGTCCCGCCGTCGATCGCCTCACCCTTCTTCAGCGCCGCATCCGGCTTGCACCCCGTCAGCATTAATCCAGCCATGACAACCGACACAACACTCGCAACTGTCTTCATGATTTCGCGCCCTCAAGCGCCGCCAGCACCGCATCCTTGAACGCGCCCGTACCCGCCGAGCCGCCCACATCCTTGGTTAAACTCTTGCCCTCGGCGTACACCGCCTCGAGCGCCGTCTGAATCGCATCTGCCGTCGCGGCTTCATCGATGTGCCGCAGCATCAGCACCGCGCTCTGCAGCAGCGCCGTCGGGTTCGCCAGGCCCTTGCCCGCGATATCCGGCGCCGACCCATGCACCGCCTCGAAGATCGCGCACTCCGTCCCCAGGTTCGCGCCCGGAACCAGTCCCAGCCCGCCGATCAGCCCGCTACACAGATCGCTCAGGATGTCGCCGTACAGGTTCTCCGTCACAATCACGTCGTACTGCCACGGATTCATCACCAGCTGCATGCACGTGTTGTCAACAATGTGCTCGGCATACGGAATCTCGGGGTAGTCCTTTGCCACCTTGCGGCAGCAATCCAGAAACAACCCGTCCGAGATCTTCATGATGTTGGCCTTGTGCACCGAGTGCACCTTCTTGCGGCCATACTTCCGCGCCGCCTCAAACGCAAACTTCGCAATCCGCGTCGACCCCTTCTCGGTAATGATCTTCAGCGACTGCGCGACACCCGGCACCACCATCACTTCAAGACCCGCGTACAGATCCTCGGTGTTCTCGCGCACAATAATCAGGTCGATCCCCGGATACTTCGTCTCGAGCCCCGGCAGATTCTTCACCGGCCGGAAGTTTGAGTACAGGTCGAACTTCTTCCGCAGCGTCACGTTGATCGACGAGAACCCGCCGCCGATCGGCGTCGTCACCGGGCCCTTCAGCGCCACCCGGTTCTGCTCGATCGACTCATAGAGCGCCTTCGGCACATACTCGCCCGTCTTCGCAAACGCATCCGCGCCCGCGTCGTAGCGGTGCCAGTCAAAGCTCGCGCCCTCGCGCTTGCCCGCGGCCTCGAGGATCTCCACCACCGCGTTCGTCACCTCCGGCCCAATGCCATCGCCCGGAATCAACGTAATCTTGTGCGTCTCACTCATGCTTCGCTCATCCTTCTCAGTCGTCCATCAGTCGTCGTTAGTTACGATCGCTTCCCACCCAGCAGCCCATCGAGCTCGCTCTTGAACTCCTGCACATCCTTGAAGTCCCTGTGCACGCTCGCGAACCGGATATACGCGACCTTATCGATCTCCCGCAGCCGCGCCATAATCATCTCGCCGACCTCTTTCGTCGACCGCTCCCGCTCCGGGCTGTCCACCACGAACGCCTCGGCCTCATCCACAATCTGCTCCAGCTTCGCCGCCGAGATCGGCCGCCGCGAGCACGAGTGCAGCAGCCCGCTCAGCACCTTCTGCCGGTCAAACTTCTCTCGCCGTCCATCCTTCTTCACCACCATGTACGGAATCTCATCGATCCGCTCGTACGTCGTAAATCGCTTATTGCACTGCTCGCACTCGCGCCGGCGACGAATCGAATCCGCCTCCTTGCTCTCGCGTGAGTCAACCACCCTGTCTTGGGAAAAACCACAGTAAGGACATCGCATCAGGACGCCCTCGATTCTATCGCAGCGCCTCCCGGCCGCCCTTTTGCTCAGCGCGCAGCACTCGCTGCGCCAACTCGCGTGTACTGCCGCGGAGAGCATCCCATCACGCGGCGAAACGCCTTGCCAAATGCGCTTTCGGACTCGTACCCAAGCGTCTGTGCAATCGCCGAAAGCCCGTCCGAAGAGTTCCGGAGGCGGTCCGCGGCCAGCAGCATGCGCCAGTTCGCCAGGTACTCCATTGGCGTCGTGCCCACCCGCTCGCGAAATCGCAGCGCGAACACGGAGCGCGACATGCCGACCCGTTCCGCCAGCGACTGCAGCGTCCAGCCATACCCCGGGTTCTCGTGCATGCTCGCGATCGCCGCGCTCATGTGCTTGTCCGATAGCGCAAACAGCCACCCCTGACCAGCGTTGGCCGTGTCCGCCAGGTGCAGCCGCAGCGCCTGGATCAGCATCGTGTGGGCAAGATGCTGCGCCATCAGCGACGCGCCAGGCTGCGGATTCCTGAGCTCCTCTCGCATGCGCTCGATCGACGACCGCATCGCGGCCTTGTCCGACTCACGCCGGATGTGCACGATCGTCGCCAGCGATCTCAGGATCATCTCGGCCGGTTCGCCGCTCAAGGCAAAGTGGCCGCCCGCGATGAAGCACGTTCCCTGCGCGTCGCTCGGCACGTCGTTGCTCATGACCAGTCGCGCGCGGGCCTCCGTGTACGGCACCGGCTCCAGCGAAAGATTCGTCGAGAGCTGGAAGGGCAGCCCGCGTGGCAGCAGAAAGCAGTCTCCGACCTGAAGCAACACGGGTTCGGGCAGGCCTTCCACCATCAGCCAGCTCCGCCCAGCGAGCACGGCGTAGCACTTCACCCCTTGGTGTTTCGGGAAGCAGACGGCGAAGTTTCGCTCCACCAGAAAGCCGCCGGTGGCATAAACCTGCGGTCTCACCAGCGCAAGCACCTCCGAAAGCGGATCCACTCGATGGCCAGACCGGGCATCCGGCATCGGTTGGCCTCGCTCCACGCTTGGGAGCTCAGGTGTAGACAGTGGTGTCAGGACGATTGGACCGATCATACAGACGTACAGTATAGATCGTCTCCCGGACGGGATCCATCTACTGCTCGACGGCGCGAAATGAGCGCCGGCACAGAACCCAAAGGAGATCTCATCATGCGTATCTTTGTGACCGGCGCGCCCGGCTTCATCGGATCAGCGCTCGTTCCGGAGTTGATCAAGGCAGGACATCAGGTGCTGGGACTCACACGCTCGGAGGCCGGCGCCGAGAAGCTCCACGCGGCCGGCGCCGAGGCCCTGCACGGCAATCTCGAGGATCTCGACAGCCTGCGTACAGGCGCCGCCGATGCCGACGGCGTCATCCACCTGGCGTTCAATCACGACTGGTCGGAGCGAGAGAAAAACGCCGCCGATGAGCTCAAGGCCATTACGGCGCTGGGCGAGGCGCTGGTCGGTTCCGGACGTCCGTTGGTCGTCACCTCGGGCACGGCGCTGACGGTCTGTGTGGATGGGCAGCCATCCACAGAGGCTAGTCCCATCGCCACCTGGAATGCCCGCTGGCGTCTGGAAGCCGCCGTGCAGGAGTTCACTGGCCGCGGCGTATCCACCACGATCGTGCGCTTGCCACAGGTGCACGACACCCGCAAGCAGGGCATTGTGCCCTACGTCACGGCCGTGGCGCGTGAAAAGCGCGTCTCGGCCTTTGTCGGCGATGGCAGCCAGCGTTGGCCGGCCGCGCACGTCTCTGACGTCGCCCGGCTCTATCGTCTGGCCTTTGAGAAGGCAGAACCCGGAGCCATCTATCACGCGGTCGATGAAGAGGGAGTCTCCGTAAAGCACATCGCCGAAGCGCTGGGCCGCGGCTTCAACATACCGGTCGTCAGCATCGAGCCCGAGCAGGCACAGGCACACTTTGGCATGTTCGGCCCGCTCGTCATGCTCGACATGCCCTCCTCCAGTGCCTTTACCCGGCAGACGCTCAACTGGATTCCCACCGGTCCGCACCTGATCACCGACCTCGACAACATGGACTACACGCAGCCATAAACCGGGAGCAGGCACACCGGCACCTGCCTCAGGGTGCCGGTGTGCTTTCTGCGCAGGCACGCGACACAAACCAAAGCTTCCGGTGACATCGCTCCGCGGCCGCGTCTACTATCACGGGGAACCAACCGCATCTGTCGGAGGCTCTGCCGTGTCGTTCCGCAACGCCGCTCTCACCGTCGCCCTCCTCGCTCCTGCGCTCGTACTTGGCCCCACGGGCGTCTCCGCCCAGCAGTCCCCGCCGCGCCAGGAGCAGGCCGTCCGCAGCCGCACCAGCGCCGACGCCTGGTGGAAGCACGCCGTCATCTACGAGGTCTACCCCCGCAGCTTCCAGGACTCCGACGGCGACGGCAAGGGCGACATCAAAGGCATCGAGAGCCGCCTCGACTACCTCAAGACCCTCGGCATCGACGCCATCTGGATCACCCCCATGTACCCCTCGCCGCAGGTCGACTTCGGCTACGACATCGCCGACTACGAGGCCATCGACCCGCAGTACGGCACCATGGGCGACTTCGATCAGCTCCTGAAGACCGCCAAGGCCCACGGCATCCGCGTCATCATGGACATCGTCCTCAACCACACCTCCGACCAGCACCCCTGGTTCAAGGAGTCGAGCTCCTCCAAGACCAACCCGAAGCGAGACTGGTACATCTGGCGGGACGGCAAGAACGGCAGCTACCCCAACAACTGGCAGTCCTGGTTCGGTCACTCCGCCTGGACGCCCGATCCCACCACCGGCCAGTACTACTACCACTACTTCTACACGCAGCAGCCCGACCTCAACTGGCGCAATCCCGAGGTCCGCCAGGCCATGTACGGCGTCATGAAGTTCTGGCTCGACAAGGGCATCGCCGGCTTCCGCATGGACGCCGTCTCCCGCCTCTTTGAAGACCCCAACCTCCACGACGATCCCTATCTCCCCGGCACCAACGCCTTCGGTGACCGCAACATCCAGCACAAGTACACCGACGACCTGCCCGAGACCCACGAGGTCTTCCGCGAGCTCCGCAAGCTCGTCGACACCTACCCCAGCCACCCCGTCCTCATCGCCGAGGCCGACGAGCCCACCATCGCCGACCTCAGCAAGATGTACGGCACCCATGGCGACGAGGTCCAGCTCCCCATGGACTTCCAGATCGCCGACGCCAACGTGCTCTCCGCGCCCAAATTCCGCAAGCTCTTCACCGACGTCCAAACCAACCCCGCCGACGGCTGGCCCGAGTACTTCTTTTCAAATCACGATCAGGTTCGCCAGTGGGAGCGCTACAGCGCCCTCGCCAAAGACGACGCCCAGCGCCTCCAGATCGCCAAGCTCATGGCCGTCCTCGAGCTCACCCCACGCGGCACCCCGCAGATGTACTACGGCGAAGAGCTCGGCATGCGCACCACCGAGCCCACCCGTAAAGAAGACGTCCGCGACCCCATCGGCATCACCGGCTGGCCCAAGGAAAAAGGTCGCGACGGCGAGCGCACTCCCATGCAGTGGTCTGCCGCCGCACCCAACGCCGGCTTCACCACACCTAACGCCGTCCCCTGGCTCCCCGTCCCGTCCTCCGCCCGCACCGTCAACGTCGAATCCGAGACCGGGGACCCCGCGAGCCTGCTCACCTTCTACAAGTCCCTCCTCCATCTCCGCCACACCGAAACCGCCCTTCTCTTCGGCGACTACACCACAATCAATCCCGACGACCCGAACGTCTTCAGCTTCCTCCGCAAAGTCCCGCAGGGCGCGCAGGGCCACAACCTCCTCGTCGCCCTCAACATGAGCACCGAGTCCCACACCGAGCACTTCACCAACCTCGGCGCCACCACCGGCTCCATCCTCGAAAGCAACACCAGCCCCGCCGGCACCAAGGTCAACCTCAGCAGCATCGACCTGCCACCCTTCGCCGCCGTCGTCATCGCCCTCGAGTAGCCCCAACCACGCCCGCTATCCTCTCGGGAGACACCACACCGATGCAAGGCGGAGATCGCAATGACACCCATCGAGACCCTCATCGCTCGGGTCTACGCCGCTTTCAACCATCGCGACATCGATGCAGCCCTCGCATGCATGAGCGAAACCGTCAGCTGGCCCAAGGCCTCGGAAGGTGGTCGCGTGGTCGGGAAAGCGGAGATCCGCGCCTATTGGAGTCGTCAGTGGCAGGAGTTCGATCCGCATGTGGAACCCACTTGAATCATCATCCGCCATGACGGCAAAGCAGAGGTCAAGGTCCACCAGCTCGTGAAGAGTCTCAGCGGCGACGTCCTCTCGGACAGCCACGTCCGGCACGTGTATACCCTCGCGGACGGCCTCATCGACCGCATGGACCTCGGGCAGAGCGAAGCGACCCAGGCGCCATCTGCGGCCTTCTCGACACACTAGGCCGCCGCACACACATCACCGCTCTTAGCTCATCGAGCGCCGCACCGGCCGCTCTCCCTCTCTGCGTCGCAAGCCAGCATGTACCGCCCGCTCTCTCCGAACTAGGCCTTGTGAGCAAGCAGCCCGCTGTGGCGCATAAGGTAGGTGACGACAATGGCGTTGATCAGGACTAATCTGAAGCGCGGTAACGAGTCGGCGGCTCGCTCGTCAAAGCATGATTCTGATCTGCGGGGAAGACTTGATGTCTAACAGAGTACGCTTTCACCCGATGGCAGCTTCCTTCTTTCTGAGCACGTTGGCGCCTCTCGCTTGGTCTCAGGCTCTTTCCCCGCAAGTTCCTCCGGCCGAACTTACCTTCGAAGTTGTCGCGGTCCATCCGGACGAACCTAACGGCATGGGCAGGATGGCAAGTGTGCAGTGGAGGGATACGGGTTATGAAGCATCACACGTGACCGTTAAGGAACTCTTACGCGAGGCGTACGGAGTAGAAGATGTTCAGATTCAGAACGAGCCTAAATGGCTGGATTCGCAGACATTCACAGTAGAAGCTCGGGTAGATGCAAAAACCACCGACTTGATGAAGCATCTGGATGATGCCGGAGCAAGGTTGGGTCGAGAACACATGCTACAAGCACTCCTCACGGAACGGTTCCGCCTCGTGCTCACACCGAGGGTAAAGCAGCTTCCAATCTATCAAATTGTCCTCGCGAGCGAACCCCGTGGTCTCCACAGGGCCATGGCAGGTGCTCAATATGCGGATGGAGCCACATGGGGAGATGGTTCCCCCATGGGAGCACATGTGGTGTCTTACCTGTTTGTCGCCGGGCACATTGAAATGAAAGGGCAGGGAGCTTCGCTAGATCAACTTGTTGATCGACTGAACCAGAAATTAAGTACGCAGATAGGTCGCACCTTTATCAACGCCACGAACCTCGCCGGAAACTTTGATTTCGACTTGAGTTTTACGGTTCCGTGGAAAACGGTGTACGGACCAATGGAGAACTCAACGATGGCAAGCGACGCTTCTGAGGACTCTACAGATTTCTCCCTCTTCTCGGCGTTCAAGCAACAGCTCGGGCTGAGAGTGAGGGCAATGAAAGGACCAGTTCGCACCCTGTGGATCGAGCACGTAGAGCAGCCCACCGAGAACTGAAGACAGCCGAGAAAGCAGTACTCCTGCCAAGTCGCATTCTCGTCAGTGACTAAGCAAGAGTGAACTCTTGCTCTCCAGAATCGACCTTTAGCAAGACGGCTTCCAATCAGAAACCTGTAACTTCACCGCCCGGTCCCTTGGCGTTTAGCTCCACCTCGCCCACCGTCCCCGCATCCCGCAACCGGATCCCCTCCACCCGCGCAAACAGGAGCCCCGCCGGCACAATGCTCAGCGAGGTCACGCACAGCAGCATCGCTCCGCACGCCGTCGCCGCCTCAATCGGCGCGCCGAAGAATCCACGCATCGCCGCCGCCGTCGCCGCAATCTGCGTAAACCAGCCTAGCCCCGGCAGCTGCAGCAGAGACCCGCCCAGGCTCGCCGCCATCAGCAGCATGGTGCGCGAAAAACTCAACCCCGCCAGCTCCGGCGTCTGCGCGAACGCATGCGTCGTCTGCCAGTAGGTCGACCCGATCATCAGCCACATCCCCAGCGAGATCGCCGCCGCCAGGAGGAACTCCCGCATCGTCGAGATCGCCCGCAGCCCCTGCCGGAAATCCAGAACCTTCTCCTCCACCAAAGCCGCAAACTTCGGCGACACCCGAGCTACCTGCCGCGCGATCCACGCCGCCACCACCTCACCTCGCAGCCGCACCGCAACAGCGAACGCCGCCAGAAACAGCGTCGCACCCAGGCTCCCCACCCCCACCCGCACAAACCGGTCGCGATGCGCCAGCCCCGCCGGTGTAAACGCCAACGCGCTCGAAAACACCACCGCCGCCGCGCCCAGGTCGAACATCCGCTCCACCGTATACACCGCCACCTGCGAGCTCACCGGCAGTCGCGTCCGCTGCGCCACCAGGTACGGCCGCGCCAGGTCCGCCAGCCGCCCAAAGATCGCCACCGCCGTAAACCCGACAAACTGCGCCCCCAGCACCTCGCGCGCCCGCACCGGCGATCGCCGCTGCGCCAGTGCCTCCGCCCCTCTTGGTGCCATCCCCTCCGGATCCGCTGTCCCAACAAGCGCACCCTCGGTCATCGGCCGGCAGAACTCCGCCCATCGCCACGCCCGCAACCAGTACGTTCCGTAGATCAGCGCCACGCCTACTGCAACGTGCCACCACACCACCAGTCGCAGCTGCCCGAAGAACGCTCTCCAATCAAAGTGCGCCCGATGCAGCACCATCACCAGGCAGATCACCGCCATCGCCGAGATCGCATACACCCGCACCGAACTCTTCGCCGCAACCTTCAACCCAGCTCCTTCTCGCGTCGTCGAAACATGTTCGATTCCGCGCCGATCTCCGCCCGACAACCGTCATCTCGACCGCAGCACAGCGCAGTGGAGAGCTCCGCTCTCACCTTGTGTCCTCTTCTCGTGCCGGCCAAGGGATCACCGTCAGACGCATCGGCACCGCTACTGCGGCACGCGCGTACTGGCCATCATCCCCGCCAGCTTGCGCCGGTTGAACTCGCGAATCACCTTCGCCACATACGCTCGCGTCTCCCGGTACGGCGGCACCCCATGGTACTTGTCCACCGCGCCCGGCCCCGCGTTGTATGCCGCCAGCGCCAGCGCGATGTCATCGTGGTAGCGCAGCAGCAGCCGGTCCAGGTACGCCGCGCCGCCGTCCACATTCTGCCCCGGCTCAAACGCATCGGCGACGCCCATCTGCGCGGCCGTCTCCGGCATCAGCTGCATCAGCCCACGCGCACCCGTTCGCGAGACCGCATGCGTCTGTCCGCCGCTCTCCGCCCGCACCACGCTCGCCAGCAGATCCTCATCGATCCGGTGCGTCACCCCTGCCTGCGCCAGCAGCGGATGCATCTCCGCCGCCGTCATCGTCCGCGTCTCAGCCGCCGCCGCTGATCCCGCTACGCCGACCGCCGCGCCCTTTGCCGCCAGCCGACCTGTCTTTGCCGCGGGCGCCGCCGTCACCGGGTCCGCCGTCACCGCAATCGAGGCGATCGCGCCGGCCGCCACATCCATGTACGCCGCCTCGGTCGCCCCGGTCGGCTCCGCCATCACCAGCCGCGTCCGGTCGCCCGCCGTCTCGTGCCGCAGGCAATCCACCGTGAACCCGTTCACCAGTGTCACCCGCTCCGCCGCCCGCAGGGGCGAGCAGGCAGCGGCAACCAACGCCATCACACCCGCGATCCTCTGCACCGACGTAACCCGCATACGCACCTCAGCAGCCTACCATCGCGAAACCCCGCCTCACCTCACCCAAACGGGGCTCCACGCCAGCCAAAATGCCCCTAAATCGCATCGCTCATCACCATCTCCGGCGCCTGAAACGTCCGTCCACTCTCGGGCAAGACCGGCCAGATCGCCTTCGCCACCCCATCCTCATCGTTCGTCGCCGTAACCGTCCATCCGCGCTCCCGAGCCATCGCCAGCAGCTCCGCCGGAGCGTTCCCCATCAGCACCGGATGCCCCGCAACTTCAAGCATCGAAAGGTCATTCCAGTTATCCCCGATTGCCATCATCTCGCCCAGGTCGATCCGGCGTTCCTCCGCCAGCAGCCGCACCGCCGCCCCTTTACTCGCCCCCGCCGGCAGGATGTCTACAAGGCTCAAGTCCCGCTCCGGATACTCCGTCCGATGCAGTGCGATCTCGACCCCGGAAGGGGGCATAACGCTGTTGCCATCAGCAAAATACACTCCCTCCATCGAGCGCAGCAGCGCCTCCGCCCGGCGCATCCGCTCCACCGTTCCGCACAGCATCATCTGGATCGGCTGTCCTTGTTCCAGGCACCGCTCAATTGGTTTGGTATGTGCGATATACGGCTCGTTCGCGATCATCCATTTGTCAATCGAAGCATGCAGATCCGCCAGCTCCTCGACCACCAGCGCCCCGCGCTCATCCTCGCCATCCAGCCCCACGCAATCAAACGTCACCACCAGCGCATTGCGAAACTCCCCCAGCCCGGCAAACAGCCGCTCCGAGCTGTCCCGTGTCATCAAAGCCCGTCGAATCAACGTACTACCGATCGTCCGCACCACCGCGCCATTTGAGCTCACCAGCAGATTCGCGCTCCTCAGCCTTAACGCCCGCAACTGCCGCATCGCGTAACAATGCCGCCGCCCGGTCGCCACCACGAACTCCACGCCAGCCGTCTCGGCCGCGGCTATCGCCGCCCGGTTTGCCTCGCTCACCAGCCCACCCGTGGCCAGCAGCGTGCCGTCCATGTCCACCGCAATCATCCGTACCGCTGCGTGCTCTGTCACACCATGCCTCGCCCGTATATTCTCTCACCCGTCCTGCATAAATACTCGTAAATAGTTACAAATGATGCATTTACGGGAAATTGACTCGACAGCCGCACCGCCGTTCTCCATACTGGGAAGAAGCAGGAAAGGTGCCTTTATGTTCCACCACCGCATCGCCTCCGACCTTCGAAAACACTTCTCCACCGTCGGCCCATCGCCCTCGTCGACGGCACCAGAGACTTCCACGTCCGCGGACGCAACCTCAACCTCCGCTCGTCTCGTCCTTCTGCCCGCACTTGGATCCGCATCCCTCGAGCCTCATCGCAGCGCTCGGGATCGCCGGCATCTCCTCGAAGAGTTCGTCAAGGTCTCCTCGCATCGCGTCGCTGCCTTCCTCGCTGAAGCCGCGGTTCTGGTCCTCGTACTCGGCATCCTCGATCGCTTCCTCGCCAGCAATCGGCTCGACCTGCACTGGGTCGGCGGCGCCTTCTTGATCAGCACCGTTCTTCTCGCCTCGAGCATCGCCCTCGAGCTCTCCGCGCGCCTTTGGCTCACTCGCTCCTGACGGCAGTCCAGTCGCGTTCAGTCCGCGACTCCGATAGCATCGGAAGATGCCCCAAATCGCCTATCTCGAGTGCTCTCGCTGCCATCATCGCCTCTCCGCTGAGACCCCGCAGACACTCTGCCCCATCGATGCCGGCAGCCTCTACGTTCGCTACAACCTCGACCAGCTTCGAGCCACCGCCAGGCGCGAGAACCCCGCCCGCTACGCCGCAGCCAGCACCGTCTCGCTCGGCATGTGGCGCTACCGTGACGTCCTTCCTGACGTCCCGCCCGTTACCCTCGGTGAAGGCTGGACCCCCATGCTGCAGTCCCGCCGCTACCCGGGTCTGTGCATCAAGGAAGAAGGCGCGAACCCCACCGGCACCTTCAAGGCCCGAGGTCTCGGCCTCGCCGTCACCATGGCGAAGCACTACGGCCTGAAGCATCTCGCCGTCCCCAGCGCCGGCAACGCCGCCGGTGCGCTCGCCGCCTACGCCGCCGCCGCTGGCATCGCCGCTCACCTCTTTATGCCGCAGGACATCCCCTTCGCGAACTACCTCGAGGGCATCGTCTACGGCGCCGACGTCACCATGGTCGACGGCCTCATCTCCGACTGCGCCCGCATGGTCGGCGAACACATCAAGCAGCAGAAAGCCAGCGGCACCCCCGCCGCCGACACCTGGTTCGACATCTCCACTCTCAAGGAACCCTTCCGCGTCGAAGGCAAGAAGACCATGGGCTACGAGCTCGTGGAGCAGCTCGGCTGGCAGTACCCCGATGCCGTCTTCTACCCCACCGGCGGCGGCGTCGGCCTGATCGGTATGTGGAAGGCCTTTGACGAGATGGAGGAGATTGGCTGGATCGAAAAAGGCGCGAAGCGGCCGAAGATGTACGCCCTCCAGTCCACCGGCTGCGCCCCCATCGCCAAGGCCTTCGACGAGCACCAGCCCGCCAGCGAGTTCTTCGAGCACGCCGATACCTTCGCCTCCGGCCTTCGCGTTCCGAAGCCCTACGGCGACACCATCATCCTCGACATCCTCGCCCGCTCCGGCGGCAAGGCCATCGCCAGCACCGACGAGCGCATCCTCGAAAGCATCCTCGACTGGGCAAAACACGAGGGCCTGTTCCTCTCCCCAGAGGGCGCCGCAGCCACCGCCGCCTACGATCAGCTGCTTGCCACCGGTGAGCTCAAGCCAACCGACAAAGTTGTCCTCTTCAACACCGGAGCCGGTCTCAAGTACACCGACATGACCGCCGACGCCATGCACCTGAAGCGCCCCGGCAGCGGCCCCAAGCTGCCCACCAGCCTGCCCGTCGGCGGCATCATCACACCCATTTAGATTACGTAACACCGTCGAGCACAAACAGCTTTGGAGCACCATGCACCTCCGCAACGAGCTCCGCCCCATGCTGCACATCGCCCTGCCGCTCGTCACCGCAGAGCTCGGCTGGATGATGATGGGTCTCGTCGACACCGTCATGGTCGGCCGCCTGCCCAACGCCGCCGTCGCCATGAGCTCCGTCGCGCTTGCCCAGATCTTCTACAACACCCTCGCCTTCGGCCTGGGCGGCACGCTGCTCGGTCTCGACGCCGTCATCGCGCAGGCGCACGGAGCCGGCCGCGTGGACGAGGCCAATCGCTGGCTCTGGAACGGCCTTCTGCTCGCCTCCGCCATCTCCCTTCTGCTCACCGCCATCTTCCTTCTCGCGCCGCTCGGCATGCTCCATATGCGCGCCCCGCCTGAGGTGATCAGCGGCGCCATCGCAACCCTCAAAGCCCTCACCATCGGCGTCGTTCCGCTGCTGCTCTACTTCACTCTTCGCCGCTACCTGCAGGCCTTCAATCACGTCCGCATCATCGCCGCCACGCTCGTCACGGCCAACCTGGTCAATCTCCTCTTCGACTGGCTGCTGATCTACGGCCATCACCTCTCGCTGCATCTCGCCGGCACCACCTTCACCTTCGGCTGGGCTCCCCTGGGCGTCATGGGCTCGGGCCTCGCCACCTCCTTCGCGCGCATCTACCAGGCGCTCTTCCTGCTTATCGCGCTGTGGTTCGTGGATCGCCGTGGCGGCTACGGTCTGCGCCAGCTCTCCCTCCGGCCGGAACCGCACCTCATCCAGCGACTGCTCGCCCTCGGCCTCCCCGCCGGCGCCACGCTGCTGGTGGAGATCTCCATCTTCGCCATCGTCACCTTCCTCATCGGCACCCTTGGCCCGCTGCCGCTCGCCGGCCATGAGATCGCGCTCAACGTCGTCTCGTTCACCTTCATGGTGCCGCTCGGCCTCTCCGCCGCGGCCAGCGTGCGCGTGGGCCAGGCCATCGGCCGCGGCGCAAGAGAAGAAGCTCGCGCCGCAGGCTGGGCCGCCATGCTGCTGGGCGGCGGCTTCATGCTCTGCACCTCCGTCCTCTACACGGCCTTCCCTCACGCCATCGCCCGCGTCTTCACGCCGGATGCCGCCGTCATCGCCGCCACCGTTCCCATCTTCGCCATTGCCGCCGTCTTCCAGCTCTTCGATGGCCTGCAGGTCACCGCACTCGGAGCTCTCCGCGGCGCCGGCGACACCCGCTCCGGCCTCATCACACACCTCTGCTCCTACTGGCTGCTCGGCCTGCCGCTCGGCACATATCTCTGCTTCACCCGCAAGCTCGGCGCGCGCGGTCTCTGGATCGGCCTCTGCGCGGCCCTCATCGTCGCCGGCATCGTTCTTCTCTGGCGATGGCGCACCGTCAGCCACAACCTTCCCGCGCCCATCCCCGCCCAGGCCGTGCCCTAGATCGGCTCGCCGGTGTGAAGCGCCGCTTCCATCGCCGCTCGCCGATGCCCCTGCTGCGAGCGCGTCGTCAGCGTCACCGCCGCGACCAGGATCATGCCGCCGCCCACCCACGCCAGCGGTCCCAGCCGATCACCCATCACCAGCACGCCCAGCACGCTTCCCATCAGCGGCTCGATATTGAGCAGCACACCCGCCTGCGACGCCGGCACCTGCGTCATGCCCCAGTTCCACAGCAGCGTCGTCGCCGCCGTGCACAGCACACCGCTTCCCGCCAGCGCCGCCCAAGCCCGCGGAGAGACGTGCGCCACCGGCGGCAGGCCATGCGTCAGCAGCACCCACGGCACCAGCATCGCCGTGCCGCACGCCAGCCCGTACGCCGTCACCGTCAGGTGGCTGTGCCCCTGCATCAGCCGCTTGTTAAAGAGAATCCAGAACAGCGCAATCAGGCACGAAAGCACCACCAGCAGATCGCCCTCAACGGAGCCGGACCGTCCGCCCGCGGAATGACCCCGTCCGCTCAAAGCAATCAGGGCCGCGCCCGTCGTCGATACCGTCATCGCCACCCAACCGATCGCATCCAGCCGCTCGTGCGCAAAGATCGTTGCGCCCACTGCCAGCACCACCGGCATCGTGCCGATCATCAGCGATGCATGGCTCACTGTCGTCAGCGACAACCCATAGAACTGCACCAGGAACTGCAGCGGCACACCCAGGAACGACGCAATGCCGAGCAACCCCCACTCCCTTCGGCTGAACCCTGGCCGATGTAGCAGCAAGAGCGGCAGCAGCGGAAGCATCGCGAACAGAAACCGGTACAGCACCATGAAGGCCGAGTTCATCTCCGCAAGGGCAATCTTGCCGAAGAAGAAGCCGCATCCCCAGAAGCAGCTCGCCAGCGCGCACGCCGCAAATCCCAGTCCCCGGCGTTGCCGCACCTCACCCATTCCTCCACTCTCGCACAGACAGAAGCAGAAGCTGTCGCCAGCGATGTAGCCCAACAGTTCAGACCAAAGCAAAAGGCCCAGGCAGCAGCGTGAAGATCCACGCCGAACCCGGGCCGTCGCCTATTCCTGAAGCCGCGCCTCTACCAGACGCGGCAGCTGTTTACCGGCACCATCGCCGTGCCCTTCTTGCATCCGAACGCATCCGCAAACCCCGGCTGGTTCACGATCGCGCCATCGGCTCGGAAGTGGTCCGGCGAGTGCGGATCCTGCAGCACCTGCGAGCGGATCGCCTCAGGCCGCGAGTTCTCGCACCAGTTCTGCGCAAACGCAATGTAGAAGCGCTGCGGCCCTGTGTAGCCATCGGTCTTCCCGGCGGGGTTCACGCCGGCCTGCTTGGCGCGCTCCAGATACGCCATGTACGCCAGCACCAGGCCGCCGTTATCCGCCGTGTTCTCGCCGAGCGTCAGCCTGCCGTTCACCTTCACGTCATCCACCGCCGTGAAGTTGCCGTACTCCTTCACCAGGCAGTCCGTACGCGCCTCGAAGTTCTTCGTGTCATCCGGCGTCCACCAGTCGCTCAGGTTTCCCTTCGCGTCGAACTTCTTGCCCTCATCGTCGAAGCCGTGCGTCAGCTCATGGCCGATCACGGCGCCGATGTGCCCGTAGTTCACGGCATCGTCCTGCTTCGGATCGTAGAACGCCGGCTGCAAAATTCCGGCAGGGAAGTTGATGTCGTTCATGCTCGGGTCGTAGTAGGCGTTCACCGTCGGCGGCGTCATGCCCCACTCTCCGCGATCCACCGGCTTGCCAATCTTGTTCAGCACCCGATCGTTCTCAAACGCATTCGCGCGCTCCTGGTTGCCCAGCGCGTCGTCCGGCTTCACCGCGAGCGAGCTGTAGTCGCGCCACTTCTCCGGGTAGCCGATCTTGTTCGCGACCGCGTTCAGCTTCTCCTTCGCTCTCACCTTCGTCGGCGCGCTCATCCACGTCAGCGAGTCGATATCGGCGTCCATCGCATGCTCGATATCACCCACCATCTGCAGCATCTTGGCCTTGCTGTCGCCGGCAAAGTACTGCTCCACGTAGACCTTCCCCAGCGCTTCGCCGAGCGCACCATTCACCGCGTTCGAGCACCGCTTCCAGCGCGCCGGCTTCTCCGGCACACCGTTCAGCTGGTGGCTGTAGAACTCGAAGTTCTCATCGTCAAAGCGCATCGGCAAACGGCTCGCGAGCGTCGTCAGCGTGTGGTAACGCATGTACGCCTTCAGCACCCGCATGTCGGCGTCGCGCACCGCCAGGACCAGGGTAGGGAAGAACCCCGGCGTCGAATCGTTGATCTCCGTCACGGACGGCGAGTGCACCGCCGCCTCAAACTGTCCGAAGTTCACGCCCGGCAGCTTGCTCTCAAACGTCGCAATCGGCTCCAGGTGGTAGGTCTTCTCCGGATCCCGCAGATCCGTCACCCCCAGCGAGGCCTGCGCCAGCTTGGTCTCAAACGCCATGATCGCGTCGGCATCTTTCGCCGCCTGCTCCGGCGAGCTTCCCGCAAGCGTCAGCATCTTCGCCACGTGCGCCACGTACTGCTTGCGAATCTCCGCATCCTTCGCGCCCGTGCGCAGGTAGTAGTCCTTCTCCGGCAGCCCCAGGCCGCCCTGCGCCGCAAATGAAATCTGCTTGCTCGCGTCCTTGTAGTCCTGCTGCTCGCCGTAGCCGAAGAACACATCTACGCCGACCCGCTGCAGGTCCCCAATCACCTTCGGCAGGTCGCGCTTCGCCATCAGGGTATTGCCCAGCCCATCGATCTCGCCCAGCAGCGGCTGCACCGGCGTCAGCTCCTTGCTGTCGATCGCCTTCACGTCCATGCAGGCTTCGTAGTAGTCGCCGATCTTCTGCGCATCCGGCGAGCGCGAGGCGCCAGCCGCCGACGCCTTCTCCAGAATCCCGCGCAGCAACTGCGTATTCACGTTATAGAGCGCGTAGAACTGATCCACCTCACTCTGATCGCCCGGTATCGGATGGTTGGCTTCAAACTTGCCGCACGCAAACTTATAGAAGTCCGTACATGGGTCCGCCGTCTTGTCGATCGACGTCGTATCAAACGCCGGAATTGGCTGGTACACCACCGGCGTGCTGGTCGGAGCCCCGGCCGTTCCTGCAGCCGCCGAGGCCGATACTCCGGACCTGCTCCCCGGCTGTTGCGCCTCAGCACTCATCCCGGCCACCAGCGCGCCCAGCATCGCCGCTCCTGCCACTCGCGTCGTCCATACGGCGCACGCTCTTCCTTGTTCCCGTCGTTCCCCAGCCATCCGTTGTCTCCTCGCCTTCGCGCGCCAATCCGCTTACGCCATCCTACGCAAGTCGAGGGTGTCTGGTTCTTCTGGAAAACGCCCCCGCCCCGCTCCCATGAAATTCCGCCGCCGGCATGCTTTGCCCTCTCTCCGTCACCTATGCCAGAGTAGAGAGAGGCAGGTGTCCTCCTGTGTCACGAACCGCGCCACGATCCGCCGCCAGCCTCGTGTCTCGCCGCCTTCATCGAGCAGCGACCGTCCTTGCGCTCACATTGGTTCCATCCCTGTGCCTCGCGCGCAACCCGCCCCCGACCCTGAGAATCCCCCTCGAACCCCTCGACTTCCAGGCGTTCCCCGCGCAGGTCCTCTCCTCCGGTGCCTCTCTCCTCACCCTCCACTACGTCGATGCGAAGCACCTCCTCGTCACCTTCAATCGCCGTCGTCTGATGCCGCGTATTCCGGGCGATCCGGAGACCGACGTCGATCGCAACATCGATGCCGTCCTTCTGGACCTCACCTCCGGCAAGGCCCTCGCGCGAACCTCCTGGCGTCTCCACGATCCCGGCCAATACCTTTGGAGCCTCGGCAACGGCGCCTTTGTGCTGCGTCAGCGCGACGTCCTCACTCTGCTGCAGCCGCTCGCCGGCCTCGCCACCGGCAACGCCTTCGCCGAGCAGCCTTTCATCAAGAGCAACCGCCCCATCGGCTCCGTTCTCCTGTCACCCGAGGGCGATCTGCTCACGCTCGAAACCCTCGATCGCTCGCGCTATCTCCCTCGCCCCAGCAAGCCCAGCCCCGGCACCTCCGCCTACGCCGCCGCGGCTGCCTCCGCCGCCGCCGCCGGCGATGCCGCGGCCGAAGAGCCACAGGGCCTGGTGCAGATCGACTTCTTCCGTCTCCACCGCGAGCCCCGCGCCGAAGCGCAGGAGAAGCTCAACCTCGCCAAGGCCGGCACCGTCGCCGCCCACAACATGGTCCTTCTGCCCATCGATGCCGACGGCTTCCTCTCCGTACTTGATGAAGGCAGCGCCCACTGGGCCTTCAACTTCAACTCGCATCAGGGCAAGGTCGACGAGCTCTCGCCCTTCGACTCCAGCTGCCATCCCATCCCGTTCCTCGTCAGCCGCAGTGAGTTCGTCGCCTTCGGCTGTCGCGGCGGCAAGGATCCGCGCGAACTCGGCGGCTTCAACCTGCGCGGCGAAGAGATGTGGGAGCAGACCTTTACTGACAGCTTCACCGCCCCCGCCTTCTCCTTCGCCCCAACCGCCGGCCGCTTCGCCCTCAGCCGCCTTACGACCAGCTACCCGGTGGATCCGGAGCAGGAGGTCACCGCCGGCTTCACCGCCCAGACCGTGACCGTCTACCAGACCGAGAGCGGCCGCCAGGTCTTTTCGCTCAACTGCAATCCCATTCTTCGCGCGTCAGAGAACTTCGCCCTCTCGCCCACCGGCGAAGAGCTCGCCGTCCTCAACAATGGCGCCATCGAGATCTATACCCTGCCCCCGCTGAGCGGCAAGGATCGCGCCGGCATCCACCTCGCCGAGACCCTCGCCCCCGAACGCACCAACGCGCCCATCCTGCTCGACGGCAAGCGCAACCGCTCCACCGTTCGCGAGCGCCTCGAACCCACCGCCTCTCCCGCCGTCGCTTCCAAAGCGCCCGCAACCGAGATCGTCCCCACCACCACGGCGCCGTCGCAGACCCCTGCCGGCGAACCCGAAGCCGTCCCCGTCGCCCAGAAAGCCCCGCCCCCACAAGGGACGCAGGCCCAGCAGACGCAGCTCGGAGACGCCCCAGCCCAAACCGAGGGCCACCGCAAGCCCCCAACCCTCTACGCCCCCGGCGAAGCCCACGACCCAACCGCCGCGCCCGCGCCCACCCCGACTCCTCGCTGAGCCGAGCCGCCCCCGAACAAGCCGCGGGCAAACAAAAAGGCCACCGCAAGCAGCGGTGGCCTTCTCTGATCCTGTGAAAACCGAGCTTCGTTAGGCAGCCTTCGGAGTCGCCAGCGCCTTCACGCGCGCATTCAAGCGGCTCTTGTAGCGGCTTGCGGTGTTCTTATGCAAAACACCCTTCTGCACGCTCTTGTCGAGCACCGATGCCGTCGCGCGGAAGTGTGTCATCGCTTCCTGGTGGTCGCCCTTCAGGATCGACTCCCGCAGCAGCCGAAGCGTGCCACGCAGCTTGGAGCGGTTTGAACGGTTCACTGCGGTCTTAACTTCGGTCTGCCGCGCGCGCTTCAACGACGAAACATGATTTGCCATTCTTCAACTCTCTCTGATCCCCGAAACGGGGTCCGCGCCGGAAGCGCACCTACTGAAATCTTGTGCGGAAGGGAATCAAGGCTTCGCTTCACCTTGTCTCAGGCCGTCCCGAGCCAAACCTCGCTCGAGCCGCAGCCCTGCCTTCGCAGCAGTCTCCTAGTCTAAGCAATCCCGCTTCTCCGGTCAACCGCAATCCCCGCCTGTACCCCCTCAAACTCTTCCGGCGATACCGCTTGACGCGCCCCCGGCCTGCGTCTAGTCTTCACCCATCTTTGGCCCACAATTGGCACCTCTCGCCATCCCGGTTGCCGCACCCGCACCGCCCTCCCGCGGTTCGTGGATCCCGAGTCTCCCCCTCGCCAGCCCCGCTCCGTTCCTCAACTCCATGCATCCAAAACCCACGTCTGCACTGACGGAGGACAGCCAACACCTTGATTAAATCTGTCATCACGATCGGCTCCGGTATCGAACCTCTCTACGGCACCCGCGACGAGAACCTCCGGCTGCTCGAAGACAGCCTTCACGTCACCATCGACCTGCGCTCCGACGGTATCCACGTCTCGGGAGACCCCATCGCGGTCGGTCGCGTCCAGCAGATCTTTGCCGACTTCGAAACCCTCCGCAAAGCCGGCCACAATCTCCACAACGGCGAGCTCCACGGCCTGCTCAAGCTGGTCGTCGCCGACCCCGCCGCAACCCTCCGCTCGCTCGTCGACTCCGGCAAGCAGCGCTCCGCCGGCGTCAAGCGCATGGTGCAGCCGCGCAGTCCCAACCAGCGCAAGTACGTCGAAGCCATCGAGTCGTCCGACATGACCTTCGGCCTCGGCCCCGCCGGCACCGGTAAGACCTACCTCGCCGTCGCCATGGCCGTCTCCGCCCTCATGGCCAAAAAGGTCTCCCGCATCATCCTCGTCCGCCCGGCCGTCGAAGCCGGCGAGCGACTCGGCTTCCTTCCAGGCTCGCTCCAGGAGAAGGTCGACCCCTACCTCCGCCCGCTCTACGACGCCCTCTACGACCTCCTCGATCAGGAGAAAGTCGACAAGCTGCTCGAGCGCAACGTCATCGAGGTCGCCCCGCTCGCCTTCATGCGCGGCCGTACCCTGTCCGACGCCTTCATCATCATGGACGAGGCCCAGAACACCACCATCGAGCAGATGAAGATGTTCGTCACTCGCCTCGGCAACAACTCCAAGGCCGTCATCACCGGCGACCTCACGCAGACCGATCTTCCCAACCCCAAGAAGTCCGGCCTTCTCGATGCCTTGCGCGTGCTCGATGGTGTCGAAGGCATCCACTTCTGCCACTTCGAAGACGTCGACGTCGTTCGCCATCACCTCGTCCAGCGCATCGTTCGCGCCTACGATAACTACAGCCGCGCCCACCAGCAGGAGCTCCCGCTGGCCCTCGACGCCGCGCCGCATGAGGCGGTTCTCACCGCAAAACCGGCTCTCGTGCCCACGGCAAAACCGCAGTAAAGCGGTCAAACTACAGGCAGCAGCATGGGTGTTCGAGGCGCGATCGCCCATGCTACCCTGCCTTCAGAGAGGTCTCTCGATGAGCACCGCCGATCTGTCACCCGAGCTCGTCTCCAAGCTGCAGATCCTGCAACAGAAACTTGGCGCGGATGATCTGGAAGCAGCTCTGAACAAGAGCTTGAACATCGCAAACTTCGTCGCGGATACGGTGCATGATCAGAGCAGCAAGCTGCTCGTCGAACGTGACGGCAAGTTCACGGAGCTTAAGGGAATCGCCTAGATGTCCGACCCCTTCTCCCCGAATCCGTTTCACACCGGCAACTACGATCCGGACCGGGCGCGGGAGGGAGTTCGAGGAACCGTTGCGATCATCGCCATCATCATGTTTCTGGCCGTTGTCATTGCGTATCTCACCTTCGCCGCTCGCTCCGGCGACACCACCTGGCTCCGGGTAAAAGACGCAATGCAGGCCATCCTGCCGGCCGTCACCTCGGTTCTCGGAACCGTGCTCGGCTTCTACTTCGGCAGTCAAAGGAGCTGATCCCCGCTGCGCCTGATCCCTCCCTGCAGCCCCTCTCCCGATGATCACCATCGACCCCCCAAGTAGTCCGCACACCGATCAACTCCCGCTCTCCAGGCCCACCCTGACGCGTTTCCTCCGCCGTGCACAAGCCCTTGTCGGTCTCTCCGCGTCCGTCTCCGTCCTGCTCTCCACCGACGCCGAGCTCAAGCGCCTGAATCGCACCTTCCGCGGCAAAAACAAGCCCACCGATGTCCTCAGCTTCCCTGCGGACGCCATCCCCGGCCTCCCTGCGGCGCATCAGCACGCCGGCGATCTCGCCATCTCGCTTGAGACCGCCGCCCGTCAGGCCGCCCGCTTCGGCCACGACCTCCAGGGCGAGCTCAAGATCCTCATCCTCCACGGCCTCCTTCACCTCTCCGGCCTCGATCACGAGACCGACTCGGGCGAGATGGCCGCCCGCGAGCTCGATCTCCGCACCCGCCTCCGCCTGCCCAACGGCCTCATCGACCGCACGGTCTCCGCCGCCCCGCGGAAGCGCCCGGCCCCGAAGAAATTATCACCATCATCACGTCCCCGCAGCCGAGCCGCCCGATGAATCTCCCTTACCTCATCGCCCTCGCCGTCCTGCTGTCAATCCTCACCCTCGCCGCCTACGTCGACCGCATCTACTCCGAGATGGGCAAGTTCCTCGCCCGCGAGTACCAGGACAACATCGACTCCTGGGAGCAGCTCATGGAGCCGCGCCTTCGCCTCGGCCGCGAAGCCATCGCTCTCTCCGCCTCCATCCTCCGCCAGCTCTCGCTCGCCGCCATCGCCGTCCTCTTCGGCTACAACCTCTACACCCACGATCCCGCCCAGTACCTGCTCCTCCACTCGCCCGGCATCGCGCAGATCGCCCGCGCCGCCGCCGAGCTCATCCTGCTTCTGCTCGTCTACGATCGCCTCATCCCGCAGATCTTGTTCACCCGCACGGTCGGCATCTGGGTCCTGCGTCTTCGTTATCTGCTGATCACACTCTTCTACCTCGTGCAGCCGGTCGTGCTGGCCCTCGGCCTCCTGCTCTCGATCGCCGCCCTCGCCGAGCCCGAAGACCAGACTGAACAGGAGCACCCGTCCGAGGCCATGGACGCCCTGCTGGAAGCCGGTGAAGAAGAGGGCATCCTCGAAGAGTCCGACCGCGAGCTCGTCCGTTCTGTCGTCGAGTTCGGCGACAAGCTCGTCCGCGAAGTCATGACGCCGCGCCCCGAGATCTTCGCCGTCCCCGGCTCGCTCACCCTCAAAGAGTTCACCGCCGCCATCGAAGAGCACGCCTTCTCCCGCGTCCCCGTCTTCGCCGGCATGCTCGACGAGATCACCGGCATCGCCTTCGCGCACGATCTCCTGCAGGTTCTCGACAGCGAAGCTGACAGCCGCACCGTCGCTGAGCTCCAGCGCCCCGCCGCCTTCGTCCCCGAGACCAAAAATGTCGCCGAGCTCCTCCGCGAAATGCAGCGCGAAAAGCAGCACATGCGCCTCGTCATCGACGAGTACGGCGGCGTCGCCGGCCTCGTCACCATCGAGGATCTACTCGAGGCCATCGTCGGCGAGATCGACGACGAGCACGACACCCCCGACGATCAGGATCTCGCCACCGTCACGCCTGACGGCTCTCTCATCGTCAGCGGAACCTTCGAGATCCCCCGCCTGCGCGACCTCCTCCTCGAGCAGCTACGCACAGCCGGCCACCCGGAATCCTTGCCGCTCACAGACCTTGATCACACACGCGCGCCGTCCCACCAGCTCACCCTCGACATCCCCGAGACCGAACCTGTCCTCACCCTGGAAGAGCCTCGCACAGAGCCCCGCGACGACCCCCGCGAAGACGTCATCCAGCGCCTCGGCGACGGCTACGAAGCCACCACCCTCGGCGGCCTCGTCTCTGAGATGGCCGGCCATATCCCCCACCCCGGCGAAGTCGTCGAAGAAAACGGCCTTCGCTTCCAGGTCCTCGCCGCCACCGACCGCCGCATCGACCGCATCCGCGTCACCCTCGCCGAAGCCTCCGAAGCCGAGTAGCTGCCTGCAGCTGCGACATCCTTCTCTTGGTTGTCATCCCGTAGGGATCTGCTTCACTACCGGGAACTGTGGGTGAGCCAAACGCCGCTGCACAGCCTCAACGCCCTAATCAATCGAAATCTTTCGCAGCAGCTTGAAGTTGTTCAGCATCTGCCCCGTCCCCAGCACCACACTGGCTAGCGGATCGTCCGCAATCGACACCGGCAGGCCGGTCTCCTCGCGAATCCGCTTGTCCAGATTCTTGATCAGCGCCCCGCCTCCGGTCAGCACAATGCCGCGATCGGAAATGTCAGCGGAGAGCTCCGGCGGCGTCCGCTCCAGCGCCACGCGAATCGCATTGATGATCGTCGCGATCGACTCACTCAGCGCCTCACGAATCTCCGCGTCCTCAATCGTGATCGTCTTCGGCACGCCCTCGATCAGGTTGCGCCCTTTGACCTCCATCGTCAGCGGCCGATCCAACGGATACGCCGATCCCAGCTCGATCTTGATCTGCTCCGCCGTCCGCTCGCCGATCAGCAGGTTGTACTTGCGCTTCAGGTACGTCGAAACCGCCTCGTCCATCTGGTTGCCGGCCATCCGCACCGATCGCGAGTACACGATACCCGCCAGCGAGATCACCGCAATATCCGTCGTCCCGCCGCCGATGTCGACCACCATGTTGCCGCCGGCCTCGGTGATCGGCAGACCCGCGCCGATCGCCGCTACCATCGCCTGCTCCACCAGGTGCACCTCGCTCGCCTTCGCCCGGTACGCCGAGTCCATCACGGCCCGCTTCTCCACCTGCGTAATCTCGCTCGGCACCCCGATCACGATCCGCGGATGCACCATCATCTTGCGGTTATGCGCCTTGTGGATGAAGTAGTTCAGCATCTTCTCGGTATGCTTGAAGTCGGCAATCACGCCATCCTTCATCGGTTTGATAGCGATGATGTTGCCAGGCGTCCGGCCCAGCATGTCCTTCGCCTCCTTGCCGACCGCCTCCACCTCGTTCGTATTGCGATTCACCGCGATAATTGAGGGCTCGTTGACGATGATGCCCTTGCCGGCCGCGAAGACAAGCGTGTTCGCCGTTCCCAGGTCGATCGCCAGATCGCTCGAAAACAGGCTGAAAAGCGACCGCATGTTGTGAATGCGGCTGTACCGGGTCTGAAATCCGTTAGAAGACATGAAAGGGGAGCGTTCCTCGTAAAGAAGGGGGTTCGGACACAGTGTAATCCCTTATGGCAGCCGCTGGAGTTCCGCCGGTCGCACCAGCATCCGGCAGAGCAGCAGCGCCGACGGATAGATCAGCACGCTGATGTGGCGCGTATACGCGAACCCCACCACGTAGGGCAGCGCCACCGCGGCAACCAGCAGCAGAAACGCGACTCCCGCCGCTCGCCGTCCCGCTTCCGGCCTCTGGAATAAGGCCCACGCTGAAGCGAACAGAGCCCCCCAGAACATCACCCGGAAGAGCAGAATGCCACCCGTCTCAAGCGCCTCCATCCATCCCGAGGACGTCTTCGACCCCAGCTTCCGCAGCGAAAACAGCACCACCTCCAGCTTGCGCCACGCGCCCTCCGCCGTCGCCCGCGGATGCGTCTTCATAAACCGCACCGCCGCCCGCTGGTGGTAGTCGTTGAAGCTCCACTCGTCCGGAAAAGAGAGCCCCTGATTCATTGCCGGATCGTACCGGTCCAGCGTCTCTCCCGGCCGCGGCGGATACCGCGCGAGAAAGAACTCGTTGTTGCCCTTGTGCAGATTCACCCCGTCAATGCTGGTTCCAAACGTATATCGCCCCGCCGCATGGTGCTGCCACATCGCCCATCCACCCGCCGCCAGCAGCACCGCGGCCAGCGTCACCGCCACCATCCCCGCGCGCCGCCGCAGCGGCCACAGAAACGCCATCGTCAGCACCGCGACCGCCGGCCCCATCGAGCTCTTCGCGAGGTACAGCATCGCCGCCGACACCGCAAACACCGCGACTCGCCGCCAGTTCGCCGCACCCGCCGGCCGAAACAGCACCAGCGCCGTCGCCAGCGCCAGCAGGCTGTACGAGTAGCCCTCCTCCACCTGCAAATTCACCACATCCGCCAGAAACGGCGTCATCGCAAACGGCAGCAGCAGCAGCGCCACGGCCAGCCATCGCCGGCCGCTCCCAGCCCGCATCTCGCGGCACACCAGCAACCCTGCGAACTCCAGCGGCAGCAGCAGCAGCAGCATCTTGAACAGCGCCACGAGCGGAAACCGGTCGCCCAGCAGCTTCGCGCCAAGAGCCACCACCGCCGACGGCACCGGCATGCGCGCCGCATGAAAACAGATCGGATTCCCCACCGTTCCCAGCCCGGTCGAGCACACCGTCAGGCCCTCGCCATGCAGCAGCGTCTCCGCCGTTGGCCCCACAAAGTTCGACAGCGTAAAGACCGATCTCCGCGCATCCGCACGGTTGAAGACAAACGCAGCCGCAGTTGAGATTAGGAGCGAAAACAGCAGAAAGATCAGGAACGGCCGCTGCTCAGCACCAAAGAATCCCCTTGCCTCGCGCGCATTCGTCTCCAAGACAGGCCCTCTCCATCTCACCGCAAGCCAACAGGCAAGCCAAGCGCCCCGTGTCGAGAGACAGTCGCTCAAACCCCGCGTATTCTTCAGCTGTTTCCTGAAGATCGACTCCAGACTAAAGCATCGCCGGCAACGCTCTCGCGTCCATTTCGCGATAGATACAATAGAGCCAGAGAAGGAGAGTCATGCTCATCGGTGTTCCCAGGGAAGTCAAGGATCACGAAAGCCGCGTCGGCGTCACGCCCGCGGGCGTCAAGGCACTCACCGAGGCCGGTCACAAAGTCCTCGTCGAACACAACGCCGGCGCGCTCTCCGCCATGCCCGACGACGACTACCAGTCCGCCGGTGCCGAGATCGTCGGCGGCGCTCCCGACGTCTGGCGACTCGTCGACATGATCGTCAAGGTCAAGGAGCCCACCGAAAAGGAATACCGCTATTTTCGCCCGGACCTCCTCCTCTTTACCTATCTCCACCTCGCCCCGCTCAATGACCTCACCAACGCCCTCGTCGACAGCAAGGTCACCGGCATCGCCTACGAGACCGTCCGCGATCGCGCCAACACGCTTCCGCTCCTCACGCCCATGAGCGAGGTCGCCGGCCGTCTCTCCGTCCAGATCGGCGCGCAGTACCTCACCAAGGAGCACGGCGGCCGCGGCCTTCTGCTCGGCGGCGTCCCCGGCGTCGCCCCCGCCAGCGTCTGCGTCATCGGCGGCGGCATCGTCGGCACCAACGCCGCCAAGATGGCCCTCGGCATGGGCGCCAAGGTCACCCTGCTCGACAACAACCTCAATCGCCTCCGCGAGCTCGACGACATCTTCAACGGCCGCGTCTACACCGTCGCCTCCAACTCCTACAACGTCGCCGCCGCCACCGCCGAGGCCGACCTCGTCATCGGCGGCGTCCTTATCCCCGGCGCCGCCGCGCCCAAGATCGTCACCTGCGCCATGGTCGATAAGATGAAGCGCGGCGCTGTCATCGTCGATGTCGCCATCGATCAGGGCGGCTGCATCGAGACCGCCCGCCCCACCACCCACACCGACCCCTCCTTCGAGGTCTCCGGCGTCATTCACTACTGCGTCACCAACATGCCCGCCGCCGTCCCCAACACCAGCACCCTCGCCCTCACCAACGCCACCTTCCCCTACGTCCTCCGCCTCGCCAGCCACGGCGCCAAAGCCGCCATTCAGGCGGACCCCGGCATCGCCGAAGGCGTCAATACCTACGCCGGCAACCTGACCTACGCCGCCGTCGCCGAGGCCCAGGGGCGAAACTGGAAGCCGGTCGCGGACGTCTTATAGCCGTTGTCCTTGTCCGTCACGCCGCAGAGGTCTGTCCGCCGTTGTCTGTTCTTTGGTTGTCATCCCGTAGGGATCTGCTTCTCTACCGCAGACGCTCGGCGGGAGTTTTGCCCGAAACGCAGGAGCGAGCGCTCACATGACCATCAGCCAGCGGCGGCGCAAGATCATCTCGGTCGCGCTCGCCGCTCTGGTGCTCGTCCTCTTCGCCGCGCTCGCCACCCTCAACGCCTTCCACCTCGGCTTCCTCAACCCCGCCACCACGCCGGAGATCTTCGTCTACACCGCCCTCTCCGCGGTCGCGTTCCTGCTCTTCCTCGCCGTTCTCGTTCTTCTCGTTCGCAACGTCCTCAAGCTCTACGCCGATCAGCGCACCCGCATCCTCGGTGCCCGCCTGCGCACCCGCATGGTCTGGGGCGCCGTCCTCGTCTCCCTCGTCCCCATCGTCTTCATGTTCGCCTTCAGCTATCTGCTGATGAATCGCGCCGTCGATCGCTGGTTCTCGCAGCCCGTCACCCAGATGCGCGACGACTCCAACCGCATCGCCCTCCAGCTCGCGCAGTACACCGCCGCCAACGCCCGTGTCGAAGCCGAGTCTATAGCCGCTGAGGTACCGCAGCCCGCTCCGTCGGCCGCTAGGCCCACCCGCTCATCGCCACGCCCGCCCCAACACCTGCCTCAGGGCCGCCATATCGTGCACACCAGAGCCGCCGCCAACCACGCCGCCAGACCGCAGCAGCCTCGGCCCGCCACCCCCTCCCAGCGAGAGCTGCTGTCGAACGTCCTTCGCCATCACGAGGTCACCCTCCAGAACGGCTTCGCCGTCATCTACCGCGAGAGCCGCGCCATCGCCGGCTTCCAGATACCCGCAACCGGCAGCGGCCCCACGCAGCTCAAGACCTGGATCCCCGAGTCCGCCGAAGACTCACCCGAAGGCCGTCCCGCCGCACCCCCGTCCATCCCCGCCGCCCAGTCCCTGCCCACCACCTCCATCGACGCCTCCATCCTCGCCGCCGCGCAGCGCAGCGATCAGCCCATCTTCTCCGCCGGCGAGATGGACTACGCGCTCGGCACCGCGGCCGTCCCCGGCGGCGGCACTATCGTCGTCGGCCTGCCCGTCCCCTTCGGCATGGCCGCCACCATGACTCGCCTGCACGACGCCGCGGACGCCTATTGGACCCTCTTCCGCTCGCGCCGCCAGATCCGCAACCTCTACACTTGGCTGCTCGTCATGATCACCGCGCTCGCGCTCTTCGCCTGCTGCTGGCTCGCCCTCCATCTCGCCAAGCAGGTCACGCGCCCCGTCGAGTCTCTCGCCGACGCCATGGATCTCATCGCCGCCGGCGACTACGCCCACCGTGTCGAAGCCTCACCCACAGACGAGCTCGCCGAGCTCGGCCGCTCCTTCAACCGCATGGCCGCCGATCTGGACTCGAGCCGCCGCGCCGTCCTCGAGTCCACCGTCCAGATCTCCGCCGCCAACGCCGCCCTCGAAGCCCGCCGCTCCGAGCTCGAGACCATGCTCGAGACCATCCCCAACGGCGTCGCCACCCTCTCCCCCGATCGTCGTATCGTCCTCGCCAATCGCGCCCTCTCCGAGATGATGGATCCCGGCGGCCAGCGCCACTTCCTCGGCGCCACCATCGACGCCGTCCTTCCCGCTGAGGTCAACGAAGTCCTCGATCGCCTCATCGGCCGCTCCCATCGCATGGGCTCTGCCGCCTCTGAGCTCGAGCTCACCGTCGACGGTACGCCCTCGAACCTCCTCGCCACCGTTGCCCTCCTCGAGACCCAGACAGAGCGCGGCCGCGAGCACCACGGCTACGTCGTCGTCCTCGAGAACGCCACCGAGCTCCTCCGCGCGCAGAAGCAATCCGCCTGGAAAGAGGTCGCCCGCCGCGTCGCCCACGAGATCAAGAATCCCCTCACCCCCATCGCCCTCTCCGCCGAACAAACCCGCCGCCACATCGATCGCCTCGCCGAGACCCTCAGCCGCAGCGGCCTCGACTCACCCTCCATCGCCATCATCCGCCGCTGCACGGAGATCACCTCGTCCTCTGTCGACTCGATGCGCTCGTTGGTCGACCAATTCTCCGCGCTCGCCGAGTTTCCCACCGCGCAGCCCCGTCCCGCAGACCTCAACACCATCGTCGAAAACGCCCTCGCCCTCTTCGCCGGCCGCCTGCAAAAGATCCGCATCGTCCGCACGCTCTCGCCCAACCTCCCGCTCGTCCACGCTGACCCCGAAGCCCTCAAGCGCGCGCTCTCGAACCTGATCGACAACGCCGCCGAAGCCATGCAGCACGCACTTCTCCGCGAGCTCCGCATCACCACCACCCTCGCCGACACCGGCCTCATCGAGCTCACCCTCGCCGACACCGGCTCCGGCCTCACCGACGAGATGCGCGAACGCCTCTTCCTGCCCTACTTCTCCACCAAGCAGCGCGGCACCGGCCTCGGCCTCGCCATCGCCGCCAAGATCATTCAGGAGCACGGGGGCACCATCCGCGCCGAGAAAAACGAGCCCGCCGGCGCCCTCTTCCTCGTCGAGCTCCGCCCCGCCCCGCTCTCTCCCGAAGTCGATCCTGTCAATGCCACGGAACCCGTGTCCACCATCTCTTCTCTCTGAGCATCCGCTCGATGCGAGACAGATCTCCTCGCATCCTCGATGCAGCCGCTCTCTACACGTCAGGTGCACAAAGATTGCACTCCCGGGTCGCATCCTGAATGATGGCGCTACCGACCGCGGAGGTACTTCATGTACACGCCCAGAATCAACGCTGAGACAGATCTCCCGACCTTGCAGCACTTCGTGCGATCAAGTCCTCTCTGCACCCTGGTCACGCGGACCGAACAGGGCATGGTTGCGTCGCATATTCCCATGGTGCTCCACGCGGACGAGTTCAACGCAACCGTACTTCGCGGCCACGTCGCGCGAGCCAACACACAGTGGCAGGATTTCCTCACTCATGAGGAGGCGCTCGGCATCTTCACCGGCCCGCAACATTACATCTCCGCCTCGTGGTATCCCGAGAAGCAAACGCACGGACGAGAGGTCCCAACCTGGAACTACGTGGCCGTGCACGCCTACGGTCGCCTGCAAGCCATCGAGGATCCAGTGTGGCTGCTGGAACATCTCCGCACTCTGACCGACGAGAACGAGCGCATCGCCGAGCTTCCCTGGAAAGTCCAGGATGCACCTCCTGACTTCATCGCAAAACTAAGCCGCGCCATCGTCGGCCTGGAGCTCCGCGTCTCCCGCTTGGAAGGCAAGTGGAAGGCGAGTCAAAACCGCAACGATCACGATGCCGCGGCGGTCATGGAAGGCCTCGATCGCCTCGGAACTCCGGAAAGCGCCGCCATGCGCGATCTCGTACACGCACGACGTCCCCGCTGACCCGCGTCGCTCGTCCTCTGACCTACTCCTGGCTGCTATGCAGCGCGAACATCGCTCCCTGCGGATCCTGCCCTTGAACAATCCAGCCGCCAGGCACCTGCGCCGGCCCATGGATCACCGTCCCGCCGCCCGCCTTCACACGGTCGGCCGCGGCGCTCGTCGAGTCAACATTGATGTAAAAGGTCCAGGCCGACACGGGCATGTGGTCGGCCTTCTTCATCATCCCGCCATCGCCCATCTCCTTGTGGGCGCCCTCATCGAAGATGCGGTACGCTCCCATCGCTCCCATGTCCATGTCCGTCAGCTTGGTCCACCCGAAGAGCGCGTGGTAGAAGTCAAAGCCCGCATCAAGGTCCGTCGTGGAGAGCTCATGCCAGCCAATCGTGCCGGCCGTCGGCGACGCCGGCCGTTCCGGCGAGGGCATCGCGGGATCCGGCGTGAACACCACAAACGCCGCGCCCTGCGGGTCCGACATCACGGCAAATCGCAGTACGCCGGGAATGTCCGCGGCTGGCTTCCACAGCTTGCCGCCCGCCTCAACGATCTTCTCGGCATGAGCATCCACGTCGTCGACCGCGATGTAGCCAATCCACCCCGTGTGCCCGGTCATCGTCAGCATCCCCGCAATCCCGACCCCACCCAGATTGAAGACCGTATACGGTGTGCCACCGTCATGCGTGGGCATCTCCTCCGTGGTCCAGCCCACAACCCCCGAGTAGAACCTCCCGGCAGCCGTCGGATCACTCGTCATCAGTTCGTACCAGCCAAACTTTCCGTTCGGTGTAAACATCGCGCATCCTCCTTGCTCTTGCTGAAGGCGACTAACTATAGCACCGGAGCAGCGCCCAGGCGCAGGCAGAAAGGTGTGCCTGGCACGCTCCTCCGCGCGCTCAAGCAGGCCTCTGCGCCGATCAAGCTGCTCGCAGCACCCGAACCGGCAAAAATAAAATAGCCCCAATCAGCGCAAACGCCCCGCCGACCGCCAGCCCCACCAGCCGGAATGGCAGCAGCACCACCCACACCAGCGGATACAGCACCAGCGCCACCATCGCCAGCGGCCAACACACCACCAGCAACAGACAAAATAGAAGCAGCTTCACCATCGCGTCCAATCCTCAACCGGAGAGACTACGCTGGTGAGTACGCAGTCCCTGGGCCAGAGGTTCCATGAGTCATACGCGCATGTCATCGTTGAGGAGGTGCCAGCCATGAACCACGTTCTCATCGTCGACGACGAACCCGAGATCCGCGAGTCGCTCTCCGCCATCCTCGCCGACGAGGGCTATACCGTCACCTCCGCCGGCACCGCCACCGAAGCCCTCGAGCTCATCAGAGATGCTTCGTATGATCTGGTGCTTTTAGACATCTGGCTGCCCGATCGCGACGGCCTCGACACCCTCGCCCTCATCCGCCAGATGGAGCCCTCGCGCATCCCCGAGGTCATCATCATCTCCGGCCACGGCACCATCGAAGCCGCCGTGCGCGCCACCAAGCTCGGCGCCTACGACTTCCTTGAAAAACCCCTCTCCCTCGACCGCACCCTCATCGTCCTCGCCAACGCCCTCAAGGCCCGACGCCTCCGCGAAGACAATCAGGAGTTCGCCCGCCAGCTCGCCGTCCGCGGCGCCGTCACCGGCCAGAGCGTCTCGATCAAAGCCCTCCGCCAGCAGATCAAGCTCATGGCCCCCACCAACGGCCGCGTCCTCATCTTCGGCGAGTCCGGCACCGGCAAGGAGCTCATCGGCCGCGCCATGCACGCCGAATCACTCCGCCGCGACCGCCCCTTCGTCGAGCTCAACTGCGCCGCCATCCCCGAGGACTACATCGAGTCCGAGCTCTTCGGCTATCGCCACGGCGCCTCGCCCGCCGGCGCCTCCGCCCCCGCAGAAAAGAAGGGAACCTTCGAGCGCGCCGACGGCGGCACCCTCTTCCTCGACGAGGTCGGCGACATGAGCCTCAAGACTCAGGCCAAGGTCCTCCGCACCCTCGACGAGCAGCGCTTCTATCCCGTCGGCGCCACCCACGCCGTCCACGTTGACGTCCGCGTCATCGCCGCCACCAACAAGGACCTCGAAGAAGAGATCGCCCACGGCAACTTCCGCGAAGACCTCTTCTACCGCCTCAACGTCATCCCCTTCTTTGTCCCGCCCCTGCGTGACCGCAAGGAAGATATCCCGCTGCTCGTCAAAGAGTTCCTCGCCGAGTTTGGCCGCCAATACGGCCGTCAGCACGTCGAGCTCACCGACGACGCCCTCGCCGCCCTCCGCCAGTACAACTGGCCCGGCAACGTCCGCGAGCTCCGCAACCTCGTCGAGCGCGTCCTCATCCTCAACCCCAAATCCCAGCGCATCGAGCGCCGCCACCTGCCCATGGTCGTCTTCCGCGAGCCCAAGCCCGCCACCGATACCCCACGCAACGGCCGCTCTGTTTCGCACGACCAGAGTCCCACCCTCGTCGAGGCCCGCGAAGCCTACGAGCGCGACTACATCCTCAAAAAAATCGACGAGTACCACGGCAACATCACCCGCACCGCCGAGTCCCTCGGCCTCGAACGCTCCCACCTCTATCGCAAAATGAAGGCCCTCGGCGTCACCGTCAAGGAGTAGTGCCGGGCTGCTCAAGGAGATCTCCTGGCGAGCCATCTATCCATCGTCACGTCCCACAAGCGCATGTATCAGAGCCACGTGCTCCTTCTCCGGAGCTGCAAGCTCGCGATCCGGTGACGATGACGGCACCCAAGGAAGGTTCTGCTTGATGAAGTTTCTGGGAGTTCGCTCTCTACCACAATCAGTGCAGGATCCTGCGTTTGCGCAGCGCCAGCATCGCGCTCAGACCAGAGGCGACAAGGCCGATGGTCGAGGGTTCCGGCACGGGCGCGGGCGCAACAGGAGCGTCCCCGAAGCTGATGTCGTCGTAAAGGTCGACTGCACCGTACAGGCTTACGGATTCAGCGGTCCCGGAGAAGTCGATGCCCGCGTACTCAAACGGGCACTGGTATCCCGTAGGACAGCTCGGCGGATTGACAAATGAGGGAAGGGTCAACGTTGCGAGCAGGGTTCCAGTTCCGTTAAGGCCGGAATAGATCGCGGCGTACCCTGGAGCGGTGTCATAGGTCGGTTTGGTGTAATACAGCGAGAAGTCAGTACCGAATCCGGCGGCCACATCGATGTACCGCATGATGGGTTCATGCATCTGGTCCCCAAATTCTAGAGCTCCGAGTTGCGAGTTTGGGTCGCCGAGCCCAAGACGAGATGCATTCGCACAGTGGTTGCCAGCCGGCGTGGGCACAGTCGTCGACAGGCAGTCGGCCATCGCGTTCGGGGAAAACGTGACTCCAAAATCGTTCGCGGCACCTCCGCTGCCGTTGTAGAAGTTGCCGATCGCGGTGCTTCCAAAGTCGCTGTCTGGAGGGACAATGCCTTCAAAGTTGAGATAAATGGGGCTGGCAAAGGCCGGGTAAGCCATGGCGGAAGAGAGGGTGAACATGCAAACTACGTCACGAAGTGTCACGAAGGCCTCCTGTTTCAACAGACAATGGGGCCCGAGCGAGTGACTGTTTGCGGCCAGTCGCACTTCGTATCATAAGCGCTGAAAACTGACGCGCCTGCTGACCTGTCACGATAACGGGAACGTCCGGTAACGATGGGAGTCACCCAGAACGTCCGGTAACGACAAGTTGCATGTATCGCGACGGGATCCGACGACACCTGCGCTCGTCTGCAGTCGCAGAGCGGTCTGCAGTACCTTGATTGGGTATGCGCATTCTCCTCGCCGGCGGCACCGGTCAGGCCGGCACCATCCTCGCCCGCTTCTTCCACGCCCGCGGCGACGATGTCACCGTCCTCTCCCGCACCCCGTCCTCCTCCACTCCATGGCGCACCGAGCCGTGGGACGGCTGCACCCTCGGCCCTCCTCTCGACTCGTGGACCAGACACCTTGAGGGCGCCGACGTCGTCATTGGTCTCGCCGGCCGCACCGTCAACACACGCTACACCGCAGCGCATCGCCGCGAGATCCTCGACTCCCGCACCCGCTCCACAGCCGTCCTCGCGGAGGCCATCGCACAGGCCAGCAACCCGCCCGGCATCTGGCTCAACGCCTCCACCGCCACCATCTATCGCCATGCCCTCGATCGCCCGCAGGACGAGCGCACCGGAGAGCACGGCGGCCACGAGCCCGGCGTCCCCGCAAGCTGGAGCTTCGGCGTGGGCGTCGGCGAGGCCTGGGAGCGTGCTCTCTTCGAGCGGGATCTCCCGCACACCCGCTGCGTCGCCATGCGCATCTCCATGGTCATGAGCCCCGATCCTGGAGGCGTCTTCAGCGTTCTCTCCGGCCTCGTCCGCAAGGGCCTTGGCGGCACGCAGGGTCCCGGCAATCAGTTCGTCGCCTGGATGCACGACCTCGACTTCGCCCGCGCCTGCGCCCATCTCATCAGCACGCCCGCGCTCTCCGGCACCGTCAATCTCTGCGCTCCGCACCCGCTTCCCAACCGCGACTTCATGCGCGATCTCCGCCGTGCGTGGCGCGTCCCCATTGGCCTTCCCGCGCCGCGCCCGCTGCTGGAGCTCGGCGCCATCTTCCTCCGCACCGAAACCGAACTCATCTTGAAAAGTCGTTACGTCGTCCCCGCCCGTCTGCTCGAAACCGGCTTTCACTTCGAGCACCCGACCTGGCAGCAAGCCGCCACCGACCTCGTTCGCCGCGCCCGCTCAGGTCCACGCGAGCCACGCCCCTGAGTGCCTCCCGCACACCGCCACCCGCCACCGCCCTTCCTCCATATCTTCGCAACAGCAGCTTCGGATCTTCGACTGCATCGAGTGCCGGCAATCATCTTCGGCGCAATCCGCATCTCCCTCAGTGACGGCAACGAGGAATCATGGCGACCAAAAAGACAACCACGAAGGCTCCAGCGAAGAAGACCCCAGCCAAGAAGGCCCCGGCACCAAAAGCCGCAGCCACGAAAGCTCCAGCCAAAAAGTCAGCGCCTAAACCCGCCAGCAAAAAGTCCGGCGCAGCTACCGCCGACAACTACACCGATCCCGCCCTTCGCGAGAAGGTGAAGGAGCAGGTGATCGCCGGCGACAAAGGCGGCCGTGCCGGGCAGTGGAGCGCCCGCAAAGCCCAGCTCGTCGCGCACGAGTACGAGGCGCAGGGCGGCGGCTACAAGCACGCTCGCACCGACGCGCAAAAGTCACTCAAGCAGTGGGGCGACGAGCATTGGCACACGGAAGACGGCAAAGAAGCCATCCAGGGCGACACCACGCACCGCTACCTTCCCGACGAAGCCTGGAAAGAGCTCTCGCCGGAGGACCGCGCCGCAACGGACCGCAAAAAGGTAGCCGGCTCCAAACGCGGAAAGCAGTTTGTCGCAAACACCCCCGCAGCCTCCGAAGCGCGGGAGCACGCTAGCAAGAAGTGATGCCTCGGGACGCGCCGTGAAGCGTCTTTGCGCCTGCAAATTCGAGTGGCGTAGCCTGACAGCAGAAGGAGAAACTCGATGGAAAAGCGCATGTTGGGCAAGAGCGGTCTTGAAGTGTCAGCCCTGGGATTCGGCTGCATGGGGCTCAGCTCTGGGTACGGACCCCCGACCGAGAAAAAGCAGGCCATCGCGGTCATCCGCGCCGTCTTCGACGGAGGTGTCACCTTCTTCGACACCGCGGAAGCGTACGGGCCGTTTACCAACGAGGAGCTTGTCGGCGAGGCGCTTGGCCCCGTCCGCGACCAGGTCGTCATCGCCACCAAGTTCGGCTTCAAGGAAGCGAAGCCGCCCCTCGGGCTGGATAGCCGTCCAGAGCACATTCGCGAGGTTGTCGAAGCGTCGTTGAAGCGCCTCAACACCGATTGCATCGATCTTCTCTACCAGCATCGTGTCGATCCCACCGTTCCCATTGAAGACGTGGCCGGCACCGTGAAAGATCTCATCGCCGCGGGCAAGGTCAAGCACTTCGGCCTCTCGGAGGCCGGCGTGCAAAACATTCGCAGAGCGCACGCCGTCCAGCCCGTCGCGGCGCTGCAAAGCGAGTACTCCCTCTGGTGGCGCGAGCCCGAGGCGCAGATCCTGCCGCTGCTTGAGGAACTCGGCATCGGCTTCGTGCCCTTCAGCCCCTTGGGCAGAGGCTTCCTCACCGGCGCCATCAACGCTGAGACCACCTTCGACAGCAAAGACATTCGCAGCTCCGCGCCCCGCTTCGCGGAGGAAGCCCGCAAGGCCAACGAGAAGCTCGTCGATGTTTTGGGAGAGATCGCCGACGGCAAGGGCGTAACCCGCGCCCAGATCGCTCTCGCCTGGCTGCTCGCGCAGAAGCCCTGGATCGTTCCCATCCCGGGCACCACGAAGATCCATCGCGTCAGAGAAAATCTGGGCGCCGCCGCCGTCAAGCTCTCCACCGAAGACCTGCAACACATCGAGTCCGCAATCGCGGGTATCGAGGTGCAGGGCGCTCGCTACCCGCAGCATCTCATGGCCCACGTAGACCGCTAGACCGCTAGACCGCCATATCGCAAGACCGCAAGACCGCAAGACCGCAAGACCGCAAGGTCGCCAGACCGCCAGACCGCTAGACCGCAAGCTCACTAGGTCGCTGGATCGCAAGATTGCTAGGTCGCTGGATCATAAGGGTCGCTAGGTCGCTAGGTCGCTAGATCGTAAGGTCGCTGGATCGCTAGACCGCAAGACCTCTAGAGGATCGTGGCGCAACTACCCGCCGCGCTGTCTACCATGGAGGTATGAGCATATTCACTGCATCCGCTGCATCCGCTGCATCCGCTGCATCCAGCCGTCGCGCCACCTCTCGCGCCGCTGTTGCATCCACCGCGGTGAAGCCCCACGGGGTCTCCACCAAGGGTGGGAGGGGGAGGTGCTTTCCGGACAACTCTCCGCAAATCAAGACTTTGGCTCCAAAGTACGGGGGAGGGGGTACCTACTCCTCCTCCGCCGCCTGCTTCGCCGCCAGGTGCTCCATCTGACGCCGCCAGTCCAGGTCATCCACAAACCCGCGGCTCGATCGCCACTCGTCCTGCACCTTCACAAACAGCTCGAGAAACACCCGCGTCCCCAGCAGTCCTTCAATATCCTTCCGCGCCGACGTCCCGATCCGCTTCAGCATCTCACCGCCCTTGCCGATCAGGATCGCCTTCTGCCCCGTCCGCTCGCAGATAATCGCCGCCGCGATCTTGGTCAGCGGCAGCCGCCCATCGCGACCCGGCTTCATCGAGGCCGGCTCCTCCCACTTCTCCACCACGACAGCAGACGAGTACGGCACCTCCTCCCCCGTCAGCAGCAGAATTTTCTCGCGAATCAACTCCGAGACCAGAAATCGCTCCGGCTGATCCGTCACCTGGTCAGCAGGGAAGTAGCGCTGCCCATTCTTCAGATGGCCAATCACCTTCTCGAGCAGCAGCTCCAGCCCTTCCTCCTTGCGCGCCGAGATCAGCACCACGTCCGCGAACGCATGCAGCCCGCTCCAGTGCGCAATCAGCGGCAGCAGATCCACCTTGTCCACCGCATCGATCTTGTTCAGCACCAGGATCACCGGACACTCGAGCTTCTTCACCAGCGAGAGCGCAAAGTCATCCTCCGCCGCGCTCTTCGCCCGCTTGCTCGCCGTGAACCTCTTGCCCCGCGCGGCGGTCTCCGCCGCCTCCTCACCCTCGACCTTCACCGGCGCACTCTGCGGCAGCCGATGCGTCGCATCCACCAGGAACAGCACCGCATCCCGCCCCTCGAGCGCGTCATGCACCTCCTGCATCATGCGCCGGTCCAGCTGCGTCTCCGGCTTGTGCACCCCCGGCGTATCCACCAGCACCACCTGCGCCGACCCATGTCCCGCGCCGCCCTTGCCCTTCTTTGTCGCCGGCACCTCGAGCACACCCAGGATCCGCGTCCGTGTCGTCTGCGGCTTGTGCGTCACAATCGCCAGCTTCTGTCCCAGCAGCGCATTCAGCAGAGTCGACTTTCCCGCGTTAGGCCGGCCGATGATCGATACGAATCCAGAACGAAGCGCCATCTCCTTAGTATCGTCCTCTCCGCCGCACAAACCAACCGCCAATCCAATGCTCTACACTTCCACCCATGCGATCCGCGCCTCTGCTTGCTGTCATGGCCTTCCTTCTGCTTCCCGTCGTCAGCTCCGCCCAGGACTTCCCGGCACACTTCGAGTCCGCCGTCGTCAACCCCGACCACACCATCACTTTCAAGTACCTCGACCCCACCGCAACCAAGGTCACGCTCGCCTTCGACGGCACCCCCGACCCGCAGCTCATGACCAAGGGCGCCGACAACATCTGGACCGCCACCACCCCCGCCAAGACCCCGCAGATCTACGGCTACCACTTCCAGGTCGACGGCATGGATCGCCTTGACCCGAAGAACACCGACGTCACCACTAACCTGCTCGATCTCAGCAACATGCTCGATGTTCCCGGCGACACTCCGCAGCCCTGGGAGCCGCAGAACATCCCCCACGGCGAGGTCCATCACCACATCTACACCACCTCCGTCGTCACCGGCCTCTCGCAGAACCAGAGTGACTTCTTCGTCTACACACCGCCCGGCTACGACCCCAAAGCCAAGAAGGACTACCCCGTTCTCTATCTCCTGCACGGCTTCTCAGACGACGCCTCCGGCTGGACCGTCGTCGGCAAAGCCAACCTCATCCTCGATGCGCTGATCGCTCAAGGTAAAGCCAAGCCCATGCTCGTCGTCATGCCCCTTGGCTACGGCCAGATGAGCTTTGTCCGTAACGGGGGCGGCTCCTGGCACACACCGGACTCCGTAGCCAGCAACACCTCCGGTCACCAGCAGGCGCTGCTCACTGAGGTCCTTCCCCGCGTCGAAAGCGAGTACCGCGTCTCCAAAAAGCGCGAGGATCGCGCCATCGCTGGCCTCTCCATGGGCGGCCTTGAGAGTCTCTCCGTTGGCCTCAACAACACCGACAAGTTCGCCTACGTCGTCGGCCTCAGCTCTGCCGCCGCCTCCATCGACCGCACCAAACTCGCGAGCCTCGATCCGAAATCCGCCAACCTCAAACTCCTCTGGATCGCCTGCGGTACCGAAGACCATCTCCTCGAACCCAATCGCGACTTCATCACCTTCCTCAAATCCAAACACATGCCCGTCACCGTCATCGAAACCCCAGGCATGCACGACTGGATGGTCTGGCGCGACAACCTCACCCACTTCGCCCCGCTCCTGTTCGTAAAATGAGCGTGGGGTTCCGTCACAGGCGGACCATCCCGCCGCAACCTCCGTCCGCTACACTGCTCCCCATGATCCTCGTCCGCACCCTGGCCGCTGCCTCGTCCTTAGCCTTCATCCTCTCCGCCGCCGCCCAGGCTCCCAAGGATTACAACTCGCACCAGGCCAACCCTGACCACACCCTCACCTTCCGCTATGCCGATCCCGCCGCCAGCGCGGTCGAGCTGAACTACGACTTCGCCGCTAAGCCGGTGCCCATGACCAAAGGCGCCGACGGCCTCTGGACCTACACCACCCCGCCGCTGCCGCCACAGATCTACTCCTACCGCTTCGACGTCGATGGCCGCGCGCAGTTCGACCCCAACAACCTCACTGGAATCACGCCCAACCTCGTCTATCGCGGCGATGAGGCGGAAGTCCCCGCCGACACCCCGCAGCCCTGGGACCTCCAAGCAGTCCCCCACGGCACACTGCACGAGCACCGCTACACCACCAGATTCGTCACCGGTCTGCCCGCCAACCAGAGCCGCTTCCTCGTCTACACGCCGCCCGGCTATGACCCCCGCGCTAAGACGCTCTATCCGGTTCTCTATCTGCTTCATGGCTGGTCCAACACCGTCGACACCTGGACCACCACCCTGCAGGCCGACCTCATCCTCGACAATCTCCTCGCCCAGCGCAAGATCAAGCCCATGGTCGTTGTCATGCCCCTCGCCTACGGCGACATGAGCTTTATTAACGGCCCGATCGGCGAGATGTGGAAGCACAAAGACGTCGTCGACCACAACACGGCTCTCTTCTCGCAGGCACTCCTCACCGAAGTCATGCCGCAAGTCGAAAAGACCTACGCCATCCGCCATGATCGCGACGGCCGCGCCCTCGCCGGCCTCTCCATGGGCGGCCTCGAATCCTTAACCATCGGCTTGGCCAATACGGACAAGTTCGCGTATCTCGGCGGCTTCAGCGCCGCCGTACATCTTATCGATCTTTCCACGCAGTTCGGCACCCTCACCCCCAAGGGCACGGACCTGAAGATCCTTTGGATCGCCTGCGGCAAGGAGGACGGCCTGCTCAAGGCTAATCAGTCCCTCGCCGCCTACCTCAAATCAAAGGACCTGCCAGTCACCGAGATCGAAACTCCGGGCGCCCACGTCTCCTTCGTCTGGCGCGATAACCTCATACACTTCACGCCGCTGCTCTTCCAGTCGAAGTAGACGCCATATCTCCACCAGCCCGGCCGGCCAGCCAGCTCGCCGCCTCCGCCGCCGCCAGCGCGGCCACCGGCAGACTCCACTCCATCCACACCCTTGTCTCCGTCCATACCCCGAACCACAGTGTGATTGGCACGCACAGCACGCACCCATACAACAGCATAGAATCCCGCTGCACCAACCTGCGCCGTTCCAGCCACACAAAGATCACGAGATACCCGCCCGCGCTGAAGAGCTGCGGCCAATGGTGCGGAAACAGGATCTCGTGCAGGTTCTGCGAGAGCCGCGGATATGTCAGGTTCAGGTTCCCGGCAAAGTGCCGCGCAATCGCCAGCCGCACCAATCCCCAGTACACCGCCATCCCGCCAAACAGCAGCGCTGCCTTGCCCCATCGCGGCCGTCCCGGCTGCTCGACCAGGAACACCGGCAGGAGCATCAGGATCGAAAACAGGGCCGTCTCGCGCAGCGGCACATCGAACGCAAAACACAGGAGCATCAGCGGCCAGAACCCCTCGAGCGCCAGCATCGCGCCGATGCCGAACAGCGCCGCATGCGGCAGGTCATACGGATACCAGTAGTTCTGCGTCGCCCGCAGCGTCATTGTCACTGCCAGCACTACCAGCAGCAGCGCATTCGTTAGCCACCACGGCTCAATCCCGCGGCGCCGGTTCCACCACGTCGCCACCAGCATCATCACTGCGAGAGAGACCAGCCCCAACACCAGGCTCATAAACTTCTCCACCGTCACCGGCTCGTAATAGAGCGTTCCAATCCGAACCGTGTTCGCATAGCGTTCCGCCACATGCCGCACGGACGGCGTATTCTCCGCCCACCGAAAGATCGGCATCAGCCCGGCCCGTCCCTGGTAGGGCAGCGGCGCCTGGCCCATCGCATAGGCGTGCCAGTCAAGAAACGTGTTGTTCACGAAGAAGTCCGCGCGGCCGCACTGGATGGTCGCCAGCAGCAGCACAAACGCAATCAGCCAGTCACGCCTCCCGAACCGCCTGGTTGTCCCTGCCGGCGCAGGCTTCTCCGGCAACTGTCCGCTTCGCATAGGCTTACCATATCGCAGCACCGTCACAAGATCTCCCGTTCCACAGCCTTTCGCACGGCCTCCACCTTCGCGGGATAATAACCTGTACGCCGGCATGGACTCCTTCTTCTCTCGCTTCCGGAACTCGCTGGTCCTGCTCACCCTCTTGGTCATCCAGACCGTCGGCCTGGCCATTCAGGTCCGCCGCCCCGTGCCTTCTTCCGCCGCCTCGGCACTCTCTGGCCCGCTCTCGGCCGACTCGTCAGCAAGCTCGCCCGATGGTCCTCACGTCACCGTCGCTCGCTCCTGGGTCGTCGCCGTCCTCTCCCCCGCCGAGCGCGCCATCCATACCGCCAGCAACTTCGTCCGCTCTACCTGGGGCAACTACTTCGACCTTCGCCATACCCGTCAGCAGAACCTCGATCTTCACCACCAGATCGACACCCTCCGCCTGCAGCAGGCGGCCATCGCCGAGGACGCTCTCGAGGGTCAGCGTCTGCAGTCCATGCTCGCCTTCCAGCAGCACTACGTCAGCGGCACCGTCGCCGCGCAGATCATCGGCACCAGCGGCACTGACCTGTCACGTGTTCTCTACCTCGACAAGGGCGCCGCCGATGGCCTCCGTCCCGACATGGCCGTCATCACCCCGGACGGCATCGTCGGCAAGATCCGCGAGGTCTTTCCCACGACCGCCCCGCATGTTTCGCAGCTTCTGCTGATCAACGACCAGACCTCCGGCGCCGGTGTCGTCCTCGCGCAGACCCGCGTCCGCGCTGTCATTCGCGGCACCACCGCCGGCTACCTGCAAATCGGCAATCTCACGGAGGACAACCGCATCAAGCCCGGCGAGCAGGTCCTCACCTCTGGCGGCGACGGCATCTTCCCCCGCGGCCTTCCCGTCGGCGCCATCGAATCCATCGCGCCCGACCTCGAGCACCAGCCCTACACCGCGATTCGCATCCGCCCGGCCGCCAACCTCACCCGCCTCGAAGAAGTCCTCGTCATCACCGGCACCGAAAACTCCCTTCCATCCGCCACCCTGCACGCCCTCGCCAAGGGCGCAGCCGCTACCGCGGAAGCCCGCGCCGCCGCCCAGAAAGCCGCCGCCGAGCGCGCCGCCGCCGCCGAAGCCGCCAAGGAAGAAGCCGCCCGTTCCGCCGCCGAAGTCGTCGCCGACCGCCTCCCCGGCCTCCACGATCCCAACGAAACCCCCGCCGACAGGGAAGCCCGGCTGAAAGCTGCCGCCGAAGCCGCCGCCAGCCCTAAGACCGCCGGCGGCACCATCCCCCATCCGCTCCCGACAGTTCACAACGATCGCTACAGCCCCGGCACCACGCCACCCGCCAGCACCCTCACCCCCGGTGCGCCGCACACTAGCGAGTCCATCCCGGCAACGGCCGACGAGCCAGCCCAGCCTCGTCGCTCACCCCGGGCTGCTCCGGAAGCTGATCGCCCTGACACCGAGACCACACCACCTCAGCCCTAAGCGGACCAGAGATCCCGGACTCCCCATGCTCACACCTGGCTACACCACCCGCCGCGAACTCGAAGAGCACAGCTTCAGCCCCATCGCCACGCTCCTCGTGCCGCTCGTCGCCATCCTGCTGCAGGTCCTGCTCACCAAGACCTTCCCGGCCCTCTTCCTGCTCGACCTCCCTCTGCTCGTCACCGTCTTCTTCGCCGTCAGCCGCCGTTCCCCCATCGCCGGCGCCCTTACCGGCATGATCATTGGCCTGCTTGAAGATCTCGTCAGTGGCCAGCCCATCGGCATCAACAGCCTTTCGAAGACGCTCATCGGCTACATCGCCGCGTCCATCGGCCTGCAGATCGACGTCGAGGCCATCACCACCCGCGTCGTTATGATCTTTCTCTTCTCATTGATGAACAGCCTCTTCCTCTATCTCATCGTGCGCCGCCTTCTCGGCCTCGACACTCACCAGCTCCTCTGGCGGCACGAGCTCATCCGCGCCGCCGCCAACACCGTCGTCGCCATCCCCCTCTTCCTCGCCCTCGACCGCGCCAAACGCCAGCAGTAGCGCCTCTTACCTGAGCTAGCGCCACGTCTGTTTTTTTGGCCATTCCGAGCGCAGTCGAGGAATCTGCTTCTCTCCGGGGAACGCTCGCACCGTCCGGGAACAATCATTCATCCCGCAGCCCCCGTCCACGTACCTTAGTGCGCACCTGGACTCCTTCCCCAGCAGGCTTTTGCCCTACCCCGGCTAAACTACCCACAGGCCCACTCCCCTATGAGCACGCCCCCAAACCCTAACCCGTGGCAGCCGCCCAGCCCCGCCACGCCAGCGCGCCCGCCCATCCGCCCCAGCGGCCGTATCCGCCGACGCGAAGAGAAGGTCCCACCCGGCAAGCTCCACGCCACGCAGTACGTCGTCGCCGCCGTTCTCGCCATTCTCGTCGCCGGCCTCTATCGCCTGCAGGTCGTCGGCGCGGAAAACTACCGCGTCCTCGCCGAAGCCAACCGCATCCGCAAGATTCCCGTCCTCGCCCCACGCGGCCGTCTGCTCGATCGCGAAGGCCGTCTCCTCGTCGACAACTATCCCTCCGTCACCTGCTACATCCTGCGCGATCAGCTCCACGACGCCGCCGCCCAGCTGCCCATGATCGCCCAGGGCCTGCACATGGATGTGGCCCAGATCGAAACCATCCTCAAGCGCTTCGCCGCCGCCCCGCGCTTCCAGTCCATACCCCTCAAACAGGACATCACCCCCGACGAGCAGGCCTTCCTCGAAGCCCATCGCAACGAGCTTCCCGCCATCGAGCTCCTCGACGAGCAGCGCCGCCTCTACCCCCGCGATGGCTTCGCCGCCCACCTCATCGGCTACGTCGGCGAGGTCTCCGAAGCCATGCTCAACGACTCCCGCTATGCCTTTTACGAGTCCGGCGACGTCGTCGGCCGCTCCGGCGTCGAGCAGACCTACGACGCCCTCCTCCGCGGCACCGACGGCTCCCGTGACGTCATCGTCAACTCCCACGGCAAGGAGCTCGGCATGGTCCGCCAGGAGTACGCCGTCCCCGGCAAAGACCTCCGCCTCACCATCGACCTCGACGTGCAAAAAGCCGCCGAGCAGGCTCTCGACGGCAAGATCGGCGCCATCGTCGCCATGGACCCCCACACCGGCGAGATCCTGGCCTTGGCCAGCCGCCCCACCTTCGATCCCAACCAGTTCTCCGTCCACCTCACCAAGGCCTACTGGAACTCCATCCTCGAAAATCCCGATCACCCGCTGCTCGACAAAGCCATCCAGGCCCAGCTCGCCCCCGGCTCCACCTTCAAGATCATCATGTCGGTCGCCGGCCTCGAGGAGCAGGTTGCCCAGACCATGCACGTCCAGTGCTCCGGCGGCGCCTCCTTCTACGGCCACTACTTCAAGTGCGACAAGGTCCACGGCATGGTCGATATCTACCACGCCATTCCCTGGTCCTGCGACACCTTCTACTACACCCTCGCCAACCGCCTTGGCATCGACACCATCGCTAAATATGCCACAGCCCTCGGCTTCGGCCAGCGCACCGGGGTCGACCTCCCCGACGAGGCCGCCGGCACCATGCCCTCCACCGCCTGGAAGATGAAAAACTTCCACGAAAAGTGGTACGCCGGCGAGACCATCTCCGTCGGCATCGGCCAGGGCGCCATCGCCGCCACCCCGCTCCAGCTCGCCCGTGCCATCGGCGGTGTCGCCTCGGGCGGCGCCCTCCAGCGACCCCATGTCGTCTTCCCCGACGAGGTCCCCTCTCAGGAGCTCGAGGCCGTCCACGAAACCTTCAACGGAGCCGGCACCCGCAACGTCGCCATCTCTCCCGACACCTGGCAGATCGTCACCGACGCCATGGCCCAGACCACCACCGCCGGCGGCACTGCCTTCGCCTCGCACCTCGAAGGCGTCGACTTCGCCGGCAAGACCGGCACTGCGCAGGTCATCGGCCACGACGCCCTCGCTCGCTCCGGCAAGAGCCATCGCACCGTCCCCAACTCCTGGTTCGTCGGCCTCGCCCCCCGCCGCAACCCCGACATCGTCGTCGCCGTCCTTTGGGAGAACGGCGACTGGGGCTCGAACTCCGCCAAGCTCGCCGCCCGCGTCATCGAGGCCTTCGTGAACAAGCAGCGGGCCCGCGCCAACAACATCCGCGAGGTCGCCGAAGCCACTCCTCCCCGCTCACCCGCGGTGCCGGCCAACAGTCCGTCCCCGGCAAGCAACGAGGTTGCCGCTCCGCCGCCTGGAAAACCCACTTCAACCAACGATCCGCCACCGGCCGAGTAGTACCCTCACAACCAGCCCTCTAACGCCCTGGTCTCGTCCGTCCGGTGCCTCCTGAGGGGAAGTCTGCGCGTACGCTATACAGGAAGAGGGGCCAGAACAATGAACGAGCCATACCCGGGAGTGGAACTGCCCTCCCCCAGCAAGCCACAATCCGTAGGCACCGTCTCTTCCGCCAAAGCGGGTGTCGGCTTTCTGGTTGAGGATGGACCTACGTTTCGCCTGCTCGAAGGCCTTGCCGTCCAACTGGATCTCGTCGCTATCCCGCTTCAGCCCGCGGCCCTCGACGCGGAACACCTCGCCAATCTTGAGCTTGTCGTCGCGGACGAGGCCCTCGCCCTCGTCTTGCGCGCCTCCCTTCGCCGGCGCGAGGAGACCGCCGAACATGTCCACCCGGCTCTGATCGCCATCCGCCAGCGCGATGCTCGGTCGCCGCAGACCTTGGAGGACAGCACCGGCCTCTTTGAAGGCGTCCTCACCCTGCCGCAGGAGCCCTCCGTGCTCCTCGCGCAGTTCAGCGTCATCCTCTTCGCGCACCGCGCCTACATCCGCCGCTTCCGCACCGCCATGGAGGAGCTCCAGCTCAATCGCCGCATCTTCCGCTCCGTTACCAGCGGCATCTCCATCGCCAGCGCCACCCACCCTGACCTTCCACTCGTCTATGTCAACCCGGCGTTCGAGGTCATGACTGGCTACAGCTTTGAAGAGGTCCAGGGAAATAACTGCCGCTTTCTGCAGGGTGAGGAGCACGATCAGCCCGGCCTCACCCTCATTCGCGAGGCCATCAACGGCCGGCGCGAGATCGTCGCCATTCTTCGCAACTACCGCAAGGACGGCAGCTTCTTCTGGAATGAACTCTCCCTCTCTCCCATCAAGAATCGCGAGGGCAAGGTCACGCACATCGTCGGCATTCAGATGGACGTCACCTCCCGGGTCGAGTTCGAGTCTGCCCTGCGCGAAAGCGAGAAGCTGGCCGCCGTCGGTCGCCTCGCCGCCTCCATCGCGCACGAGATCAACAACCCGCTTGAGGCCGTGACCAACCTCCTCTATCTTGCGCGCGAGTCAGACAGCCTCGCGGAGACCCAGGGCTACGTTCGGCATGCAGAGGAAGAGCTCCACCGCGCCTCGCAGATCACCTCCCAATCCCTTCGTTTCTACAAGCAATCCAGCAAACCCCTTGCCGTCCGCCCATCCACCCTGCTCGACGGCGTGCTCGACCTCTATCAGGCCAAGCTCATCAACGCCAACATCTCGGTCGAGCGCCGCGAACGCATGTGCGAGTCCATCGTCTGCCTCGAAAGTGAGATACGGCAGGTCCTCGCCAATCTCATTCGCAACGCCATCGACGCCATGGCTGGCCCCGGAGGCCGCCTTCTCATCCGCAGTCGCGAGGCCTCGGAGTGGCGCTCCGGTTCGAAAGGCGTCATGATCACCATCGCCGATACCGGCGTCGGCATCGATCCCAGCACCATGAAGAGTCTCTACACCGCCTTTTTCTCCACAAAGGGAATTGGAGGCACCGGCCTTGGCCTCTGGGTCTCGAGCGAGATCGTCAATCGCCACCAGGGCCGTCTGCGCGTTCGCAGCCGTCATCAGCACGCGCGCAGCTGGACCGTCTTCGAGCTCTATCTGCCCTACCAGGGGCTCGCCACCTGATCCTCCGCCACTTCTCCCGCGGCCTTCGGCCCGCTCGGAATAGCATCAGCCTGCCGCGGCATCCACTCATCCGTGGCGAAGGATAAATCACCATGTCTCTTCGATCGGCATCGCTCCTGGCAGTGCCTCTGCTCCTCGTGGCAATCGGCTGCAACTCCCATCAGGCACCCCTCGCCGCCGGACCCGCCCGTCCTGCCCTCAAAGCCGCGCCCGCCACGCCGATCGCCGTGCAGAAGCAAGAGCTCGGCAGCGAGAAGACCTGGGACCCTGCCTGGGACGCCCTCGTCGAAAAAGCGCTTCCGTCCGACCTGCTCTCCGCCACTGCCGCTCACGCCGTCGCCGGCTTCTGTCCTCGCTTCGCCACCGAGCCCGAAGCCGACAAGCGCGCCTTCTGGGCCTATCTCTTCCAGGCCCTCGCCGGTGCCGAGGCCGGTCTCGATCCCACCATCCAGGTTCGCCATACCGAGGCCGCCGTCACCCGTATCGACACGGTCTCCAAACGCCCGGTCCGCCAGGAAGGCCTGCTGCAGCTCACCTACGATGACAGCGACCGCTACGGCTGCGACTTCAACTGGCAACACGACCGCCGCCTTCCCGAAAAAGATCCGCGTCGCACCATCCTCCAGCCCGCCAATAATCTCGGCTGCGGCATCCGCATCGTTGAGAACCAGATCATCCGCCAGCACAAGCCCCTCGTCACCCGCTCCAGCTACTGGTCCACCCTCCAGCCCGGAACCAGAAGCTACGCCGTCTTCGCGAAACAGATGGCCAATGTTCCATCCGCTTGCGGCATCGGTCCCCTCAAGCCCGGAGCAGACACGACCCATCCCTAGCTGCTGCTCTCAACACCGAGCATGGCTCCGGTGACCGTTCTACAGGTCACCGGGCCATCTCCGCCTACCGGTCCGTCAGCCGCCGCCGGACCGCTCCAGCCGCCCCCAGCAAACCCGTTCCCAGCAGCGCCAGCGTGGAGGGCTCCGGAGTCGCCGCAACCGGCATCGAAGGCGCCGAGACTCCGGTAAACACGAACGAATCATCGTTGTAGTCAAAGTCCGCGAAGCCGTTCGTCTGGTCCTCGAGACCCACATACAGCCCGCTCGGGACACTCACTCCGCCCACTGACCCACCCGCGTAGTTGGTGATGTACGCGTGGTTCACCCCATCCGCGCTGTACGAGTCGAGCGACGCGAACTTCCCCTCCGGCGAATCGATAAAGAACACCAGCTGATCCCCCGCCTTGATTCCGCCCGCGCCCGTGCCCAGCGTAAGCTCCGCGCCGAGAGTCGTCGTGTGATTCCCCAGGATCGGTCCACTGTCGTAGCCCGTCGTTGGATCGAGAACCTCGACCGAATCGTAGAAATTTGCGCCGCTGCCAAAATAGAACACGTTGATCCCGCCATCGCCTGAGGCAAACACGGGAACCTCCGGCGCGATCGTGCCAACGTTCGAGTAAGGAATCACGCCCGCAAACGCAGACGCCGTCACGCCCGCAAACAGCAGGGGGAGAAGACCGGCAGCGGCAGCATGGCCGTACGCGGTACGGGTCGGGAGCAAGCCCTGATCCGTCCGCGGTTGCGCTGCGCGGAAACGAAAAAGGGAAGACAGCAGAGAAGAGAACGTCATTGGATCCTCCATAGGGGTGCTACTGAGGAAAGCGCAAACGTCTCTCAAACCGGGCCATCGATTCTGTAAACCAATCCCTCACGCGATTAAAGTCGTTCGCTCCAGACACATGCAACATGTCAGCACTCTCAACTCAGGCCAGCTTGCGGAGCGACTCGCCGGCTCGCGTCATTCCGTCAACGCCCTTGAACCGGCGAGTACGATCTTCCTTACGCTCGCCTTCCGGCTCGCCCGCCTCGTTGACTTGCCCCTGAACGAATCTGCTTCGAAGCCGGTCAGATCTCCGCGCCCAAACTGTAACCGCCCAAGATCGCCTGGGACCAAGCACACTCCTCTCCTGGAGCAACGCGCGCGCTCTTCTCAAGCCGCCGCGAAGAGCACTCCCACCCGCGCTAGGCTCTCATGCTTCCACTCCCCAAGGGACCGGCTGAGCAGCGCCGCCGCGCAGCGCTCTCCGCAAAGGATGACCACGTTCTCGCTGAGAGCCAGGTCCCAGTCCCACGCGGAAAACCGGATCGTCGCGCCATGCTGCATTGCCAAAATCCAATGGTTGCTAGCCTTCTTCTGAACGCCACACAGGCAGGTAAAAGTTGCAGTCGATGCCATAACGCAAACTCCTTCGTCGCCCAGTCTTACGCTGGTGCAGTACTTTGCTACATTGCAATTTCAGGTCCATCCTCAAACTCTCAAAGCGCCTGCAAATTCCCCCATCTTCCGAACGCCATCCTGTAGCCAAGAGCAAACTCTTACCCTTTTGCCCTCCCGAACGGCATTGTCGTTCCAGCGCACCCGCCAGACCCGAAGCAACGTCCTCGCCCTTCCGCCGCGATCCTCGACGCCGAACCCTTCCCCTCGCCCCATGTAAGCGCATACCATGACCCTCGACACTCTCCTTCTCGAGGACACCTATCTTGCTCCAGCACCTCCGCCGCGCCCTCCTCCCCCTCGCCCTCGGCATCGCCCTTCCGCTCGCCGCGCAGACGGCCCAGCAGCCCATCCGCTATCCCTCCACCCCCCTCATCACCCACAACCCCTACTTCTCCATCTGGTCTGACACGGACAATCTCACCGACTCCAACACCGTTCATTGGACCGGCAAACCCCAGCCTATCGCCGGCCTTCTCCGCGTCGATGGCAAGACCATGCGCTTCATGGGCGCCAGCCCGCGCGATCTTCCCGCCATGCAGCAGATCGCCCACACCGTCACCCCCACTCACACCCGCTATAGCTTCACCGGCTCGGGCGTGCAGCTCGATCTCACCTTCTTCACGCCCACCATCCTGTCTGACCTCGACATCCTCTCCCGCCCCGTCACCTATCTCACCTACACGGTCAAATCCATCGACGGCAAACCCCATAACGACACTGCCATCCTCACCGATGTCGGCCCCGTCATCGCCGTTAATGCCCCCGGCGAGGCCGTTACCTACTCCCGTAGTAACACCGAGACCCAGACCGTCCTCTCCGTCGGCTCGCGCGACCAGCGCATTCTCAACCGCTCCGGCGACGACCTCCGCATCGACTGGGGCTACTTCCATCTCTCCGTCCCCAAGGACGAAGAGTCCGTCTCCGCCATCGTCCGCGAGACCTCCGTCCTGCCGAAAGGCGCCTTCGTCACCACCGGCCTGCTTCCCAAGGCCGATGATCTCGACGCCTCCCCCATCGTCGGCCGCGGCGACGCCCATATCGCCACCGAACTCCTGCTCCACACCGTCTCCGAGCAGCCAGTCACCCGCCACCTCCTCGTCTCCTACACCGAGGGCTACGCCATCCAGTATCTCGAGCGCAACCTGAAGCCATGGTGGCAGCGCAACGGCCAGACCGTCTCCGCCATGCTCGATGCCGCCGAGCGCGAGATGCCCGCCCTCGATGCCCGAGGCACGGAGTTCGACAGCACACTCACCGCCGACCTCACCAAGACCGCCGGCGCCAACTACGCCAACCTGTGCATCCTCGCCTACCGCCAGGCCTGGGCCGCCCACGGCTTCGTCGCCGATCTCGACGGCAAGCCCCTCGTCTTCGGCAAGGAGAACTCCTCGAACGGCTCCATCGGCACCGTCGACGTCCTCTACCCTGCCGCCCCGCTCTTCCTCTTCTTCAACCCCGCCCTGCTTGAAGCCGAGCTCCGTCCCTTAATGGAGTACACCGCGCTCCCCAACCGCTGGCGCTTCCCCTTTGCCCCGCATGACCTCGGCACCTACCCGCTCGCTAACGGCCAGACCTACGGCGGCGGCGAACGGACTGAAGACGACCAGATGCCCGTCGAAGAGTCCGGCAACATGCTCATCATGCTCGACGCCGTCGCCCGCGCCACCGTAAACGGCAAACCCAACCTCACCCTCGCCGAGCAATACTGGCCCAAGATCACCCAGTGGGCCGAGTTCCTCCGCGCCCACGGCCTCGACCCAGAAAACCAGCTCACCACCGACGACTTCGCCGGCCACGTCACCCACAACGCTAACCTCGCCCTCAAAGCCATCGACGCCCTCGAGGCCTACGCCGATCTCGCCAAACTTCAGGGCAAGAACGACGTCGCCCGCGACTACAGCAAAACCGCACACGATTACGCCAACAAGTGGATCACCATGGACAAGGAAGGCGACCACTACAAGCTCGCCTACGACTCCCCGAACACCTGGAGCCAGAAGTACAATCTCGTCTGGGATCAGCTGCTCGGCTACAACCTCTTTCCCAAGTCCCTCCGCGAATCCGAGCTCGCCTTCTACAAAACCAAGATCAACAAGTACGGCCTCCCCCTCGACAGCCGCAAGGACTACACCAAGCTCGATTGGTCGCTCTGGACCGCCACCCTCGCCTCGGATCCCGCCGACTTCAACGCCATCATGGACCCCATCGCGCTCTGGATCAACGAAACCCCCAGCCGCGTCCCTCTCTCCGACTGGTACGACACCAAAACCGGTAAACAGGAGCCCTTCCAGGCCCGCTCCGTCGTCGGCGGCGTCTTCATCAAAGCCCTCGCCGACAAGCAACTCACCGACAAATGGCGCGCGGAGGCCGCCGCGAAATAGAGCAGGGAACTGCAGAGACGATGGCCGTCTTCAGCGGCCGTCGTCTCTCAACCCATCCCGTTCATCTCTCTGTCACACGCACCCGCCACCCTAGACCCACACCCATGCGCATACGCACCGCACTCCTGCTCGCCACCCTCACCACCATGGCCCACTCCCAGCAGCCTCAGCAGAACCCTTACCTGCAGCTCATGCAAGCCGCCTGGCTCCACGCCCAGCAGCACGGCGTCAAAGTCCGCCCCGTCCTCTCGCCCGACGACGCCTCTCTCCTCAATAAATCCATTCCCATCGCCGAGCTCCACGCCGCCGGCTTCCTCATCCTCCCCTGGAACCCCAACGACGCCGAAACCATCCGCACCGAGATCCGCATGGGCGTCGACGGCCTCATCACCGACCGCCCGGACATCCTCCAGCAGGTCCTCACAGAAGAGCGAGCCGCCGGAAACCCGCACAAAGACTTCGACGTCTCCGCCCACCGCGGTGGCCGCGGCCTCCGCCCGGAAAACACCCTGCCCTCCTTTGAGTCCGGCATGGACCACCTCGTCACCACCCTCGAAACCGACACCGGCGTCACCACCGACCACGTCTCCCTCATCTGGCACGACCAGTTCCTCAACCCCGACCACTGCCGCCGCGCCGATGGCGCCCCCTACACCCTCGCCAACCGCGTCTACACCCGCGACATCTCCATGGCCGACGCCGAACGTAACTTCATCTGTGACAAATTGAACCCGAAGTTTCCCGACCAGCGCAACGACCTCAGCCTCTCGCCCGTCGCCGTCGCCTTCGCCGCCAAAGAAGGCATGCCCAGCCCCTACGCCCCCACCAACGCCGAACAGCTCTTCCGCTTCACCCGCTTCTACGCCGACTATTACCGCACCGGCTCCGGCGCCTCCAACCCGCACGCCGCCGAACGCGCCCACACCGGCTCGACCGTCCGCTTCAACCTCGAAACCAAGATCCTCCCCGACCACGTCCCCACCCCCGCCCACCTGCCCCCCGGCATCACGCCCGACATGCTCGGGAATCACACCGTCGGCCCCCAGCTCTTCGTCGACACCCTCGTCGGCGCTATCAAGCGCCAGCGCATGGAGTCCCGCTCCGAGATCCAATCCTTCGACTTCCGCACCCTCCTCCTCGTCGAAGAGCAGCATCCCGAACTCCCCACCTACTACCTCACTGAAAACCCAAAACTCTTCTCTACCGACTTCGTCCCAGCCACCCTGCGCAAGTCGCCTCCGCCTCACCCCTGACTTGTTCTGCCAGCCGCATTATTATCCTGTTTACATTCCTGTCATCGGCCTGATACACAAGGCCCGCTATGCTCAATCTCATGCGTCATCCCCATCGCCTCGCCCTCGCAGCCCTGCTGTGCCTGCCCGTCTCCGCCATTGCCCAATATGAAAATGGCAGTATCGTCGGCACCGTCCACGATGCCTCCGGTGCCGTCATCCCGGATGCCACCGTAACGGTTACAAATACTGCCACCGGCGTCGTCAGCACCCGCACCTCCAATGGTTCGGGCGACTTCGAAGTCCCCGCCCTCCGCGTCGGCTCCTACACCGTCACCATCGCGCACCCCGGCTTCTCCGAAGCCAAAGCCACCGACGTCACCGTCTCCGTCTCCACCCGCCAGCGCGTCGATCTCACCCTCGCCGTCGGCGATGCCGGCACGACCGTCGAAGTCACCGGCATCAACCTCCAGGTCGAGGCCGACACCAGCCAGCGCGGGCAGATCATCACCAACTATCAGACCGCCGCCCTCCCCCTCGTCAGCCGCAACTACTCTGACCTCATCGGCCTCACCACCGGCGCCCGCCCCACCGCCGGCTCGCTCTCGAGCACCGCCAACACCGGCCTCCTCCGCGAGGGCTCCTTCAACATCAACGGCCAGCGCTCCATATTCAACAACTTTCTGCTCGACGGCATGGACAACAACGCCTACGGCGAGTCCAACCAGGGCTTCTCGAATCAGATCATCCAGCCCCCGCCAGACTCCATCGCCGCCTTCTCCGTCGTCACCAACAACGAGACCGCCGAGTATGGCCGCGCCTCCGGTGCCGTCATCAACGTGGCCTACGCCCAGGGCACCAACTCCTTCCACGGCCGCGCCTACGAGTTCCTCCGCAACACCGACCTCAACGCCACCGGCTTCTTCCGTCCGCCAGGCGGCCAGAAGCCGCAGTTCATTCGTAACCAGTTTGGTGGCAACTTCAATGGCCCCATCCTCAAGGACAAGCTCTTCTTCTTCCTTGACTACGAGGGCTTCCGTCAGGAACGCAAGCAGGTCTCCACCGTCACCCTGCCCACGCCAAATCAACTCGCTGGCGTCTTTGCCACCGCCGTGCAGGATCCGTACACCGGCCAGAACTATGCCGCCGGCCAGTCCATCCTCACCGCACCCGATCTCTCCCCCTCCGCCCTCCTCATCGCAAAAGACGTCGCAAATCTCGGCCCCGGCACTGCCGCCTCCAACAACTACACCAACCCCGCGCAGCGCTCGCAGAACTTCTCTGACAAGGGCGACGTTCGCCTCGACTACGCGCTCAACCCGAAGAACTCCTTCTTTCTTCGCGTCTCGGATCTCAAGCAGAACGCCACCGACTTCCCCATCTTCGGCCTCCCGCTCGACGGAAACTCCAATGGCAAGCAGCGCATCCTCGATCAGCAGGTCGCCGTCGGCTACACCCGCGTCGTCGGCCCTAACCAGCTGCTGGACGCTCGCCTCGGCGTCTCCCGCACCAAGGCCGGCAAGTTCTCGCTCTCCATCGGCGAGAACGCCGGCATCAACTTTCCCGGCCTTCCCACCGATCCCATCGTCGCCGGCGGCATCCCCGGCATCGCCATCACCGGCATCAACGCGCTCGGCCGTCAGACCACCAACCCGCAGTTCCAGAATCCTGCGATCGTCAACCCCAAGCTCAACTACTCCTGGGTCATTCGTAACCATTCGCTCAAGTTTGGTTACGAATACCAGCACGTCTGGATGGCCGTCGAAGATACCAACCCGCTCTACGGCTCCTTCACCTTCGCCGGCGGCTACTCGCGCCCCTACGTCGGTGGCAAAGCCGTGGGCACCGCCACGACGGACAACTACGTCGCGGACTTTCTCTGGGGTGCGTCCAGCGCCTACTCGCTCTCGTCCTACTTCGTCGCACATCTGCGCAACCAGTCTCACTTCGCCTACGTGCAGGATGACTGGAAGGTCTCGCCCCGCCTGACGGTCAACCTTGGCGTCCGCTACGAGTACACCACCCCCTACTACGAGCAGAAAAACCAGCAGTCCAACTTCAACCCGAACTACAACGCCGCGGCCTTCGCCGCCAATCCGCTCTCCGCCTTCACCACCGCCAGCTCCGGCAATAAGTACACCTACAACCCCGACTACAACGACGCCGCGCCCCGCATCGGCTTCGCCTACGCCGCCGACGATAAGACCGCCATTCGCGGCGGCTACGGCATCAGCTACTCGCACTACGATCGCGCCGGCTCCGGCAATATCCTCGCCATCAATCCGCCGCAGGCTCTCTTCGTCACCGTCACCCAGGCGCCCCAAACTCGCCAGGTCGTCACCCCCGGCGGAGCGCCGAAGCCGTTCACCTCTATCGATCAGGGCTTTCCCACCGGCACCCTCACCTTCAGTCCTGTCACCGACAACATCACCTACATCGATTCCAATCGTTACCGCGACAGTTACGTTCAGAACTACTACCTCGACGTGCAGCGCACCCTCGCCAAGAACACCCTGCTCGATGTCGCCTACGTCGGCAATCACGGCTCCAAGCTCCTGCAGCTAGCCAACTACAACCAGGGCGATCCGTCCCTGCCGCTCACCAACGGCTTCTTCAGCCGGCCCAATCCAGCCTTCGGTGACATCACCATCGCCCTCCATGAGGCTTACTCGCACTACGACTCGCTGCAGGTCCGCTACGAGCAGCGCTTCGTCGGCGGCCTCACCCTGCTGAACTCCTTTACCTGGGCCCACGCCCTCGATAACGCCGGAGCCTCGCTCGAGGCCAACACCCCATCCCCGCAGGACTATCGCAACCTCGCCGGCGACTACGGCCAATCTGAGTACAACCAGCCCATCATTAACACCACTTCGCTCGTCTACGATCTGCCCTTCGGCCGCAGCCGCCGCTACATGGATACCGGCGGCATCCTCAACGCTGTCGCCGGCGACTGGCAGGTCTCCGCCGTCAACCAGGCGCAGTCCGGCTTCCCTTACCAGGTCCTCTACAATCCCTCCACGGCCAACCAGGTCTCCGGCATCGCCGCCACCTACCGCGGCGCTAACGAGTACCGCCCCAACCGTGTCCCCGGCGTCGCCCTGAACCACCTGAATAAAGCGAGCTCCAACGGCGCCTCCATCCAGTACGTCAACGTCAACACCGCCGCCAACCCCACCGGAGGCGCCGTCTCTATCCCAACCCTCACCGCCGGCCAGAGCCCCTTCGGCAACATCGCCCGTAACCCCGGCCGCGGCCCCGAATACAACAATCTCAACGTCGCCATCAACAAGCGCTTCGACACCCCGCTCGACGTCCTCAAGATCGAGTTCCGCGGCGAGCTCTACAACGCCTTCAACCACACCAACTTCAACACTCCCGCCACCACCTTCGCCAACTCCACCGCCAAGAACTCGGCCGGCACCACGGTCCCCATCCAGACCGGCGGTGCCATCACCAGCACCTTCGATCCCCGCATCGTCCAGTTCGGCCTCAAAGCCCTCTTCTAACCCCCCCTCCGCTTACCCTCCGCAAACCATCGCGGAGGGCGCAATCTTTCGCTGTCATTCCGAGCGCAGCGAGGAACCTCCGCATCCGCTTTTAACCACGGAGCGAAGCGACGCGAATTCGCCTCCGTCAATAAACCTCCACCAAACCCCCCTTAACCTCCGCCAAACCCCACTCAACCTCCCCCAAAAGCGCGTATAAAGTACCTTCAGAAGCATGCCTCGCCTCTCCACCTTCCGCGACTTCGATTGGGTGCTCCTCGGCTTCGTCCTCCTCCTCTCGATCCTCAGCGTCCTCGAGATCAAATCCGCCACCGCTCACACCAAGTTCCACGGCTTCGACAGCAAGCAGATTGAGTTCCTCTTCGTCGGCATCTGCCTTATGTTCCTCATTTCATTGATCGATTACCATCGCCTGCTCGACATCGCGACCCCCGCCTACATCATCTCCATAGCCTCCCTTGTCGCCGTCAAACTCGTCGGCACCAAGGTCCTCGGCGGCCAGCGCTGGATCAATCTCGGCGGCGGCATCCACTTCCAGCCCTCGGAGTGGGTCAAGCTCGTCCTCATCATCGTCGTCGCTCGCTACTTTTGGAACCTCTCCGGTAAACAGTTGACCTGGAAGGACATAGCCAAGGCCTTCGCGCTCGTCGGCGTCCCTATGCTCTTTGTCCTCAAGCAACCCGACCTCGGCACCGCCCTCACCTACATCCCCATCCTGCTCTGCGGCCTCTTCCTTGGCGGCCTCCAACCTAAGCAGGCCGGCGTTCTGCTGCTTGGCTTTCTCATCGTCATCGGGGTCGGCTGGAGCACCGGCAAACTCCTGAAACCCTATCAAAAGGCAAGACTTACCAGCTTTCTCGATCCTGACTCCGACCCCCGCGGCTCCGGCTACCAGATCCGCCAGTCCCTCATCGCCGTCGGCTCCGGCGGCATCTGGGGCAAGGGAGCCAACAAAGGCACCCAGACCCAGGGCGACTTCCTCCCTATTCCCTACACCGACTTCATCTTCGCCGCCTTTTGCGAGGAGCACGGCTTCGTCGGCGCCATCGGCATCCTTGTTCTTTATTTTCTAATACTTATGCGTCTCATCCAAAACGCCCAGACTGCCTCGGACCTCCCCGGAAGCTTTCTCATCATGGGAGTCGTCGCCGTCATCCTCTTTCAGATTGCTGTCAACATCGGCATGGTCCTCGGACTCATGCCCGTCACCGGAATCCCCTTACCGCTGATGAGCTACGGCGGCAGCTCCATCCTCTTCACCTTCCTCGCGCTCGGCATCGTCATGAATATCCGCATGCGTCGCTTCGTGAACTAACGCTTTTGCCATCAACAGGCACGCCGCTTAGTACTTGTATAGAAAACGTCTCCCTGTTCCGATTCGCACGATCGTGCCATACTGAAGACATCGAGGATCGGCTGTAGATGCCACCCTCGGCAATCCGCTCCCTTTGGCGCCAGGCGCAGCGAGCGGCACTGAATTTAGCAAAAAGGCCGGCCAGCCAGAGATCCTATCGAACCCGTTGGCCGGGCAGGTTTTCAGGCGAATGATCGTATCCGGATGGCAAACGGCCCCGCCTCGCACCCGCGAGATTGTCTTGGCCACATCCGCTTGCTCGCCAGCGTCCTCCGCGTTTTCCCGCTCGTCTGCTCCGTCCGGTATCGCCGCGCACACCCCTCACCAGGGGTCCAGCACGGCTGCTCCAGCTTCATCTCTGATATCGGCCGCAGTCTCACGAGCCTTCGCAGATCGCTCCTGCCCGTTCGTTCCAGGTTGCGTCTAAGCCCTTTCGGCTCAGTCGCTTCGATTGTCTCTCTGACTCGTCTGCCGTCCGCGACCCAAGCCGGGCCGGGCAGAAAGAGCAGAACTGATGTCAAAAGAGATCTATATCTCCTCCACGCCGCATGAGACGCGGCTCGCCATCGTCGAACATGACGAACTCACCGAGATCTATTACGAACGCGAGAACGAGTACACCCTTGCGGGATCCATCTATAACGGCAAGGTCACGCGCGTGCTCCCGGGCATGCAGTCTTCCTTTGTCGACGTCGGCCTCGAGCGCGACGCCTTCCTCTACATCACTGACTTCATGGAAGAAGCCGGCGACAGCGCGGTCTTCGACACCGGCGAGAGCCGTGGCCGCTCGAACGGCCGTAGGAACGATCGCGGGCGCGAGGGCCAGCAGGGGGAGAACTCCCCGGCCGAGAGCCAGGATCGCCCCTTCACCGAAGCCGCTGAAGCCGGCCAGGACTCCCAGCCGGAAGGTCGCACGTCAGACCGCAACGACCGCAACGACCGCAGCCGTCGCCGTGGACGCGGCGGCAACCGCGAGCCCCGCCTCGTCTCCGACACTCCCTCCTTCACTGACAGCACCTCGACCCCGCCGTCGCCGCCGCTCCAGGTCACTCCGCCCGAACTCGGCAATGAAGCAGACCTGGGCGAAGGCGCGCCAGGAGCCGACGGAAGCCGTCGCTGGCGCGGTCGCCGTGGCCGGCGTCGTGGTCGCGGCGGAAATCGTGAAGGCCTGCCCGTCGGCGAGGCCGCATCCGGAACCGCCGATCTCGATCCCTCGAGCCTCGCCCCCGATCCCTCTTCCGGCTACGATCTTGCCGAGCCTTCCGGATCGTTCGAGTCAGGCTCCGACAGCTTTGACGACTTCGATCTCGACGCCTCCGCTGCCGAGCCACACGATCCGAGTGGATCGGGTTCGCCTCAGCACCTCCAACAATCTGGCGGCGAGGAGAGCCTTCGCGGAACATCGTCCGAGCCCTCCGCCGCGCCTCCTAGCCTTGAACCCCGTGAGAGCCGCACTGCCGGCCCGCGTGACGCCAGTGACCGGGGTCGCCGGGATCGCGGCGGCCGCGATCGTCGCGACGATCGTCCGCGAGCGCCGCGCGGCTTTGCTCCCTCCCGCGCGCTCTACGGTGTAGACGACACCACCGACCAGGGAGGAGCGGATACCGCGCCAATCGAGCCGATCATCCTTCCCGGCGAGAGCCTTTCAAAATACCGGCAGGGCGGGGAAGCCGCTCAGATAGCTGCATCCACTCCAGCCGCCGCAGCGCCAGCCCCGGAGTTCACCCTTCCCGGCGCCTGGGATGGCGGCAGCATCCTCCCGGGCGAGACCATCCGCCCACGCTCATCGTCCGCCGGATTCTCCCCTGAGCCACGCCGCGACAGCCGTCGTGATGGCCGCACAGACAATCGCCGCACCGATCGTGGCACCTCCGGACGCCAGCCTGCCGCCTCCTTCAACGTCGCTCCGATCGCCTCATTCCGCAACGAACCGGCGCCGGTCGAACAGGATGCGGATGGTCCCGCGATCGCCACGCCACCTGAGGCCGAGGCCACTCTGGCCGAAGCCGCGCCCGCGCTCCCGTTGCACGAGTCCCAGACACCGCCGGCTTCGATGCACCAGGAGTCGACAACTCTGAGCGCCGCGCTTGTCGATCAGGAGTACGAGCCCACAGAAGCCAAGGCTTCCCACCGCTTCGATCCGATTCCTCCCCGCGAGTTCCGTCAGACTGCGCCCGAGAGCGAATCCTCTCCAGAGGCCTCCTCGCTGGTCCACAGCATCACGCCTCCGCCCGGCACGCCTCTGACCCCGCTGCACACGGAGGGTCAGCCTTTCGAGTCCGCGGCCTCCGAGCCTGTTGAACACTCCGAGCACCCGGCTGAAGTCCTCCCGGCCCACGATCTCACCTCCATCTCGGAGGATGGCGAGATGCTCTCGCAGACGCCTCCGCCGCCACCCGCCGAGGAGATCGCCGAGCCAGCCTCGCCGCTGCAGCATGAAACCGCGATTCTGCATGCGGAGCCGGCCTCACACTCCGTCGCCGAGCCTGAGTCGTTTGCGACCACACCTCCGGCAGATATCCCGGAGATCTCCCCAGAGGCCGACAACCTCATCGTTGAAGAACTCTCGCATGAGACCGAGACCGAGTCCGAGACCGGAGCCGAAGAGGAAGACTTCACCACCACGCTTCACGCCGCCTCCATCGAAGAGATGGACTACGACGAGGAAGAGGAGACCCTCGAGGGCGCGGCCGATCTCGGTACCATGCTGCGCGAGATGTCCATCGACGAGATCACCCAGCCCGTCGAGCCGGCCACGGAAGACGAGGAAGACGACTACGCCTTCGAAGAGGAGGACTCAGTTGAGGACGGAGCCTTCGCGAACTCCTTCGAGGAGACCTCCGAGGCGGATTCCATGGGTTTCACTGAGGCCGACTTCAGCGGCGAGCCATCCGGCATCGACGATGAAGTGACCGACTCCCCCCGTGCCGCCGGATCCTCTGACACGCAGCCGCAGGAGCACCGCAACGAGGGCCGGCGCGGTGGTCGACGAGACGGCCGCCGTGGCGGCCGCGACCGCGATCGCGGCGGAGATCGCTCGCGTTCGTTCGCTGGCCCCATCGCGGGCAGCAGCACCTCGGCTGGCGATCGCGACCGCAACTCCGGTAGCCGGCCAGGCCGCCGCGATGGCCATCGCTCCGCCCAGACCACCAACCTGCCCGCCATCAGCGATCTGCTGAAGCCCGGACAGGAGGTCCTCGTTCAGATCGCCAAAGAGCCCATCGCCAAGAAGGGCGCCCGCATTACCTCGCACATCGCCCTTCCCGGACGCTTCCTGGTCTTCATGCCGACCGTCAATCACACCGGCGTCTCGCGCAAGATCGAGTCGGACGGCGAACGCCGTCGCCTCAAGGAGATCCTGCTCTCTGAAAAAGGCGAGGCCTCCGGCGGCTTCATCGTCCGAACTGCCGCCTCCGGCGCCAGCGAAGAAGAGCTCCGCAGCGACCTCCGCTTCCTGCTCAATCTCTGGGCCGATATCAAGCAGCGTTCAGAAGCTTCGAAGTCGCCCGCCCTCATCTACCACGATCTCAACCTCGTCGAGCGCATCCTGCGCGATCAGGTCACCGACAACTTCTCCGCCATTTGGGTCGACACTGAAAGCGAGTACGAGCGCGTCCTGCGCTTCCTGCAGCGCTTCCAGCCCTCCCTCATCCGGCGAGTCAAGCTCTACACCAAGGAAACCCCGCTCTTCGAGCAGTTCGGCATCACTGAAGAGATCAACAAGGCGCTCCGCTCGAAGGTCTGGCTCAAGTCCGGCGGCTCTATCGTCATCAACCAGACCGAAGCCCTCGTCGCGATCGACATCAACACCGGCAAGTATGTCGGCAAGACGGCCCGGCTCGAAGACACCATCGTCAAGACCAACCTCGACGCTATTCCCGAGATCGTTCGGCAGATCCGCCTGCGCGATCTCGGCGGCATCATCATCATTGACTTCATCGATATGGACGAGCGCAAGAACCGTCACAAAGTCATGGCCGTTCTCGAGGAGGAGTTGAAGAAGGATCGCGCCCCCTCCAAAGTCCTGCAGTTCAATGACTTCGGCCTCGTCGCCATCACCCGCAAGCGCGTCAAGCAGTCGCTCGAGCGCACCCTCTCCACCACCTGCGGGATCTGCGCCGGCACCGGTATGGTCAAATCTGCCGTCAGCGTATGCAACGACATCTACATCGAGATGCGCAAGATGCAGAAGCACCTCGATCGTGGTGACGTCATGCTGCGGGTCAACCCAGAGGTCGTCAAGCAGCTCAAGAGCCCCACGGCGAAGTGGCTGCAGGAGATGGAAGAGATGGTCGGCAAAACCATCCTGGTGAAGTCCGATCCGACCCTCCACCCGGAGCAGTTCGACATCCACTAGATCCAACGCCACCAGCCGCAAGAGTCAAACGAGCATCCGGTCTCCGGTGCTCGTTTGGTCTTCGCTTGTTCACCGCATCACCGTGCGGTAACCGTGCGAAATGATCGATTCCGGAAAAGCGTGCGTCTTACACAACATCAGTCTGCGCCTTGGGTTAGTGCTAACCAGGGCAGCAGCCCGCATCTCAGGGAGCCTCCTCTTATGACCAAGTCACACCGTCAACCCTCGCCGTTTGGTCGCCTTAGCGGCCTTACCGCGGCCGCCCTCTTCGTGGCGCCGCTCGCCGTCGCGAGTCACGCGCAACAGGGTGAAAGCTTCGCCGTTCCCATGACTCTGTCCCACGCGCCCGTACTGACGAGCGGGCCGAAGACCCTTGATCTTCAGGCAGTTCTCCATGCGCCGCTCGATCTTTCCCTGCCGGATGCGACCTCCTCTTCTTCGAACTCATCCAGTGACTCCGCAGATGCGAACGTATCCGCCGATCGCCTCAACCTGGAGGCTGATCCTGCGGCGGATGGCAACATGCAGCCTCCCCCACGCCGCCGTCGCTATGGCCGGCCAAACTACGACGATCGCTGGCATAACTCGGACGGCTCCAATCGTCTCGCCTTCGTCGCCGGTGTCGGCTTCGACGTCCCGGTGGGCGACGCCACGTCGAACTACCTCAGCACCAACGTTCGTTTTGAAGTGGGCGGCGGAATCAACTTCAACAAGAAACTCGGAGTCCTGCTTCAGTTTGACTACGACCGCTTCGGCGTTCCCGGCGCCATTCTGCAGAATCAGGAAAACCTCTATAACAACCTGGGCTTCACCGATAGCACCGGCGCGGCGGTCGATTTCTCCGGTCTCGATGCCAATGCACACATCTGGTCCTTCACCCTCAACCCGACCTTCAACTTCTACCAGGGCGATAAGCTTGGTGCCTATGCCGTCGTCGGTGGCGGCTTCTATCACAAAGTCACCAACTTCACGCTGCCCCAGCTTGGCGAAGGCTTCGACTACTTCTACGGTCCCTACGAGTACACCTACAACCAGAACATCGATACCTATACCAGCAACGCTCCCGGCGTAACCGGCGGCATCGGTGCCACGTACAAGTTCTCTCGCTTCGGAAACACCCGCTTCTTCGCCGAGGCGCGCTACGTGCATACCTTCAACCAGTATCGCGCTGGCGATCCGACCTACTCTGGTGCCGGTACGCCATACAACCTGTATCCGCCGAACTCCAACGAGAGCAGTTACATCCCAATAACCCTCGGCGTGCGCTTCTAACGCTGCAGCATAGAAAGCCCGGCACCCGCCGGGCTTTCTGCTGCGCTTGTGTCCTAGAACGCCAGCTTGTTGCGAATGAAAAATCCCGCCAGCACACCCGCGACGGTCACCAGGCTGATCAGGATCTGGTGGGCCATGCCTCGCTGACGCGCCTCCCAGGTATTCCGCCACAGCATCAGCAGAAGAACGCTGATCAGCCCGATCTCCTGTCGCCACTCGGACATGCCAAGCCCTACCCGTGCGGTCACAAAGCCGCCAATCACGACACAGCAGAACCACATCGCCTCATGCGTTAGCTTGTAGCTGCCGCGCACTCGATGGTCCGCGATCACAAATCGTGGAGCGGCTGACGCGATGCCCATCGTGCCGATCAACGCGCACGCCACCGTCATGCAGTAGCCGGCGAGCACGGAGAGACCAAGGATGGCGTATCCAATCATGCAGAAAGACCTACCTCAGTAAGATCAAAACGCGTTACAAATACGCGTGGCCTAGGGATGCATCGCTGCTTCCACGGCGTTTGCGTCATGTGGCAGATGTTCCATGAAGTCTATCAGCCGGCCACGTTCGTCCACATAAAACACATCCTCGATCCGCACCCCGATCTTCTCTTCAGGAAGGTACACCCCGGGTTCGATCGTGAAGACCCATCCCTTGTCGAGCGGCTGCTTTGGATCGTATGGATCGTGCACATCAAGCCCGACCGGATGCCCCAGCCCGTGTACGAAGTACTTGCCGAGCGGCTGTCCGTGCAGGTCCTTGCCATGCGTGTTGATGTAGTCGTAGGCCACCTTATCGAGCGTATCTGTCACATTCGATCCACGTTCATTCACATTGCCAAGCCGAAACTTGCCCGCCACAAATGCCGCCGCCGCCGCTCTCTGCGCCCCCAGCACAATGTCGTAGATCTCCTTCTGTCGCGCCGTAAAATGACCATCTACCGGCATTGTCCGCGTAATGTCCGAGGCATACATGCTGTACTCGCCCGCTTCGTCGATCACGACCACATCGCCCTTCTCCATCACGCGTCCGTTCTCGCCATAGTGCAGCGTCGTTGCGTTCGGGCCCGACCCCACGATCGCCGCATAGCTCGGCCGCTCACATCCATCCGCCATCATCGTTGCAATCTCAACGCCAGCCACCGTGCGCTCTCGCACACCCGGCTTAATCGCCCGCATCCCTGCCAGCTGCGCGGCGATGGAGGCCTCACTCGCCTTCTGCAACAGCGCAATCTCGGCCGCGCTCTTCACCTCACGTAGCTGCATCGTTAGTGTGCGCACATCGTTCTCTGGCGGCGCATCCGCTCGCCCAAACGCCGCCGCCAGAAAGTTCATGGTCGCCGCAGCCGCGGGCACGTCGGTTTGTCGCCACACCTTGCGCCCGCGCCCGTAGAGGTCGACCGTAAGAAATGCCGTGACCTGATCCGGCAGCGCGTGCAGCTGCATCACCTCATCCACACCGGTCACCGTCGTGACACCCGCCGTCGCGGCGTCCATCTTCACGCCCGTGTAGAGCTCGATCACACGATTTCTCTCAGGCAGAAACAGAACCTCGCGATACGTATGCGCCGGCACCTGCTCGCCCGTCCGCGCTACCGTAGTTGCTGGCCCCGCACCGATCACCATCAGCGCCGCGCCCGGCTCATTCCATCCAGTTAGGTAGTAAAAGTCGGAGTCCTGCCGATACGGCATGAAGTCCAGCACCGGCTCCTCTGCCGCGAACAGCACCGCGACGCCGCCGTTCAGCTTCTCCGCTAGCGCCACCCGGCGCTGGCGATACTCCGCCTTCGGCACGGAGTCCATCGCCTGCCCGACCAGGCTCCACGTCATCAGCAGCAAACTCAGCACCACCGCCCGGTTCGTTCGCATCGCCCTCTCCTGTCCAATGAAACGTCAAGAGACGTCTGGCCCCAGCCCGTTCTTAGATCCCGACCGGATACGGCTTCTCGTGCATCTCCGCACCCGCATCGCCACTGCGCTCAAACCGGCCTTGCAGCAGGCTCAGCAGCCCCGTATACCAGTACCCCAGCACAAACAGCAGCAGAAACGGTACCGTGAAAAAGTTCTCGGTCGAAACCGCATACCAGACCGTATACGCAAAGTAGCATCCGAGCCCCAGTTCCACCCAAGGCACCCATCCCAGCCGCTTGCGATACTTCTTCGCTTGGCTCTTCTCGCCCTTCTTTGTTACCGAGTACTTCGGCGTTCGCGCAAATGCCGTCTGCACCCCGAACAGCGCCTCCATCACGGCCTTGCTGTTTGTAATCGTCAGCCCCACACCCAGCGCCATCAGGAATGGCACATACGCGATCGTCTTCCACCACGACCGCGGGTACAGCTCCTTCTGGCTCACGAGATAAAACGACGAGATCGACATCGTGCTCGCCATAAACAGCGGCAGATCGATCAGCAGCATCTGTAAGTATCCCTGCCAGCTACGAATAATCATCGCCGGCATCAGCAGCGTGCTCAGCACAATCATCAGCGGGTAGCTGATATTCGCGGTCAGGTGATACCACGCCTCGAGCTTCGTGTGCCACGGCGCGTCGCTCTCGAGCACACGAGGCAAAATCTTCTTGCCCGTCTGGATCAGTCCCTTCGCCCATCGCGCCTGCTGCGTCTTAAACGCGGTCATCTCGATCGGCAGCTCCGCCGGACACTCCACATCCTGCAGGTACTTGAACTTCCATCCAATCAGCTGCGCCCGGTAGCTCAGGTCTGTATCTTCAGTCAGCGTGTCATGCTGCCATCCGCCGGCCTCGCCAATCACCCGCCGCCGCCACATCCCCGCCGTTCCGTTGAAGTTGAAGTAAACGCCGGCCCGCGACCGGCCGCCATGCTCCAGCACAAAATGCCCGTCGAGCAGGATCGCCTCCACCTGCGTCAGAAAACTGTAGTTCCGGTTCAGGTGCGTCCATCGCGTCTGCACCATTCCCACACCCGTCTCGGCGAAGTGATCGATCACCTGCAGCACCCACTCCTCGGGCGGCACAAAGTCCGCATCGAAGATCGCCACAAACTCGCCCCGCGCTACATCGAGTCCGGCATCGAGCGCGCCCGCCTTGTAACCATGCCGGTTCGTCCGGTGCAGGTAGACGATCGGCTGCGGCTCCAACCCATTCGTCCCCGCCGCATAGCGATCGACGATGTCGCGAGCCACCACCTGCGTCTCATCCGTCGAGTCATCCAGCACCTGGATCTCGAAGCGATCTCTCGGATACCGCATCCGGCACACCGCATCGATCAGCCGGTCGATTACAAATTGCTCGTTGAAGATTGGCAGCTGGATCGTGACAAATGGCAGCTCGTCCTCGGCAAACCGCGCCGGCGGCTCTGCCCATCTTGCCTCGTTCTTCTTGTTCTTGTAGTACAGCCACACCAGCTGATACCGATGAACACCGTAGAACGCCAGGATCACCATCACGACAAAGTAGGGAATCAGCAGCGCCGTATCGAACGCATTCCATCGATACAGGTGCTCGAACGTCTTATCGGCGTAGTGCGTCTTCCAGTAGTGCCCCAGCCCGTGCGGAGCCGCCAGCCACATCGTGAGGCTCATCATCTTTCCTGCAACTGGGCTCAAGGGTTCTCCGTCCGAGACTCCGGGTATTGCGCCATTCTATCGGCTCTCTTCAACCTCCACACCATCAGCACCGCCCGGCCGCCAGCCCATCGGCCGACGTGCTAGCGTTAAGCCATCCCGGGTTTTCCTGTAAAACTGATCCATCCCATGCGACTATCTCGACTCGACACGCTGCGGACCATCGCGATCCTGATGGTAATCGCCTCTCACCACTTCCTGCTCGTGGAGCTGGGATGGGCCGGCGTCGATCTCTTCTTCGTGCTCTCCGGTTTCCTGATCACCCGCATCCTTCGCTCGTCCTTTACCCGCAAGACCTACTGGTCGCGCTTCTATCTCAAGCGCGCGGTTCGCATTCTCCCTCCGCTGCTCATCCTCTTCGCCGTCGCTTTCCTTCTCTCGCGTCACATCCCCTTGCCCACCTTCGCCGGCTACGGCCTGTTTCTCGGCAACGTCATGAACTTGACCCGTTACCGCAACGGCCTCTTCATCGTTCTCTGGTCGCTCGCCGTGGAAGAGCACTTCTACCTCTTCTGGCCCTTCGCGGTTCGCTTCCTCTCCCGCAAGAACCTCCTGCTTCTGCTGGCTGCTGTCCTGCTCGTCGAGCCGATCCTGCGCGGCCTCGCCACCCCCCACGTCAGCACCTTCGAACCCATCTTCCTGCTCACGCCCTTCCGTCTGGATGGCCTCGCCGCCGGCGCCATGCTCGCGCTGCTGACCGAGAGCCTCGCCGCCGAGCGCTGGCTCGCCCGCTGGAGCCTCATCGGCCTCCTCGCCGCCGCGGCGCTCTTCGGCGTCATCCGCTCCGTCACGCCGGCCTTCACTCGCGAGGCGAACTCCGTCAGCTTCAACAGCATCGGCTATACCCTCGTCGCTGCCATCTCCTTCTTCCTCATCGCCTGGGTGCTTCTCCTGCCCGCGGGCCGCATTAACACCCTGCTCTCCGCGCCGCCGCTCGTCTACCTCGGCCGCATCTCCTACGGCATGTACCTCTTCCACATCATCGTCATTACTGTGCTCAAGAAGCGCCTCCACATCCCGTTCGGCGTCACCGGCACCACCGCCACGCAACACATCTTTCCGCTCGAGCTTGTCATCACCATCGTGATTGCCGCGATCAGCTTTCAGTTCTACGAGAAGCCAATCCTCGCCTGGGGCAATCGCCGCGCGCTCCGTCTCGAAGCCCGCGAGGGAGATCCACTGCAGTCAGAGCAGGCCTCCGTCACCGAAGCATCTGTACAGTAGGGTTTCAGTCTCGCGGAATCCTACGTGAACCGCGCGCATCCCTCGAAAGGGGCAGTGACGCCCTGGATGCCGGGCGCTACGCTGGCATCGCCATGTCAAACATCCACCACATCCTCCGCAACAACCTTCGCATCCATCGCCGGCTGCGCGCCCGTGCCTGTCCAACCGTTCTCGACCGTCCGCTCTATCGTCATTGCATGAACCTCGCCCGCTCGCAGGGCATGTCCAAGACAGAAGCGCTGCAGTTCACCATCCACACCCGCGAGCAATACTTCTAGCTGCCGGTCTGCTCGTCATAGCGCGCGATCTCCACCAGGTTGCCGTCAGGATCGCGCATGTACACCGACTGCATTAATCCCATTGCGCCCGATCGCGCCACCGGTCCTTCCACAATCACCACGCCCTCGAGCAGCAGGTGCTCCAGCCACTGCTCGAGCGGCGCCTCGGTGAGGAAGCAAAGATCGCCTGAGCCCGCCGTCGGCTTCATCGCATGCGGTTCAATCTCCCGCCCCTTCTGGTGAAGGTTGATCTTCTGCTGTCCAAACCGCAGCACCCATCGCCCTGTGGTCTCCACCCCCGCAAATCCCATCACGCGCTCGTAAAACGACACCGTGGCCGCCACGTCCTCGCACGTCAGCACCAGGTGATCCAGCCGGAGGATCTCCGGCGCACTCGACCGCAGCTCGCTCATAAAAACATCCCTCACTGGGAGGGATGCCGTCCGGCGCAACGCCGCTCTGCGAAACGGATCGCTAGTTCAAAAACATCGTCCGGTACAGCGTATCCCGCTGCTTCGGCACAAACCCCGCATCCCGAATGATCCGCCGCAGCTCTTCTTCCGTCGTCGAGTTCGACGTCCCCGCCGCCTTCACCACATTCTCTTCGAGCATCACCGACCCGACATCGTTCCCGCCGAAGCGTAGCCCCATCTGCAGCACCTTCAGGCCCTGCGTCACCCAGCTTGACTGCACATTTTCAATGTTGTCCAGGTACATGCGCGAGATCGCCAGCGTCTTCAGGTACTCGACCGATGTGGCCTCGTCCCATCCCCGCCCACCCAGCGCCGTGTTATTCGGCTGGAACGACCATGGGATGAATGCCGTAAATCCGCCCGTCTCCTCCTGTAGCCGTCGCACCACCTCGAAGTGGTTCACGCGGTGCTCCATCGTCTCGCCCACGCCAAACATCATCGTCGCCGTCGTCCGCATGCCCAGTTCGTGCGCCGTCCGGTGTACATCCACCCAGTCCTGCGTCTTGCACTTCAGCCGCGCAATCTTGTGCCGCACCTCATCATCCAGGATTTCGGCGCCGCCGCCCGGAATCGACTGCAGCCCCGCATCCCGCAGCCGCATGATCGTGTCGCGCAGACTGATCTCCGAGTACTCCGCAATCGCCAGGATCTCCGAGGCAGACAGGCAGTGCAGCCAGATAGCAGGGAAGCGATCCTTAATGCCGCGAAACAGGCCCTCAAACCAGTCGATCTTCAGGTCTGGGTGAATGCCACCCTGCATCAGCACGCCCGTGCCGCCCATCTCCAGCGTCTCCGCAATCTTCGCGTAGATCGTCTCAAAGTCGAGAATGTACCCCTCCGCCGCCATCTTGCCCTTCAACGGCCGGTAGAACGCGCAGAACGTGCAGTACTCCGTGCAGAAGTTCGTGTAGTTGATGTTCCGGTCGATGATGTAGCTGACCACACCCTCCGGATGCAGCCGCCGTCGCACCGCGTCCGCCTCCATCCCGATCCCGATCAGATCGTCGCTCGCGAAGCACTCTAGAGCCTGTTCCCGCGTGATTCCCATGCCTTAATCTTACGCCCGCCCACGTCGTCCCATCGTCAACTTGTCATCCTGAGCGAAGTCGAAGGACCTGCTTTTCGTACCGCCATCAACGCGCCGAAACTCTCCTAGGCCGGACGACCTAAATGTGACCGCCGCGCGAAGCGGGTGCTCCATCCATGACAGTCTCATCGTCACAGGTGGGCTCTTCCGGTGCATCCGATCAGACCTCGACCATCGCGCTTCTCAGTGGGACCGGGCTCCCAGAACAAACGCCAGCACCACCAGCGCCAGCACCAGCAACACCGCGACCAGCCCGGCAATGACCAGCGACCGCAACCCGGCCACCTGCTTCTCCAGCGCCTCCACTCGTATCTGCGCCAGCTCCGCCGCCATCCGCGATCGCTTCGCCTCCGCCGCACCCTCGCTCACGTGCGTCGCAAAGGCGTCCAGCTGCTCCGCCAGGGCAATGTGTGCCTTGGCGACCTTGCCCATGTCGCCGCGCAGGCTCGCCGCCAGCTCCTCAAACTTCGAATCGTTATAGCTCTTCCCGGCAGGGTGCGTGTCCGCACGGCTCGGCAGAGCGCGCTGCACATGAGGAATCAGCTCAACAAGAAGCTGCGGAAGGTTCTTCAAGATGAACTCAGGCCACATAGCCCCCAAGTCTATCGTGAGTCGTCTACTCCGTCGCCAGCCCCACCACCGGCCATCCGCTCTTCCACTCAATCGTCGACACCTGCAGCGAAGGCTTGCCCGACGTCGGATCGTATGCGTGGTACACCAGCAGATCCTCACCTCCGGGCACCGCGACCGCCGTCTCGCCGCCCGGCCCCGCCCATCGCGCATTCGCCGTCAGCACCGCCGTTCCGCCACCATCCAGCAGCGCCTTCCCGCTCTCATCCACATACGGCCCGGTCACCGACTTCGACCGCCCCACCACTGTGTGGTACGTACTCTTCGCCCCGCGGCAGCATAGATCCCACGACGTGAACAGGTAGAAGTACCCACCATGCCGCAGCAGCGACGGCGCCTCAATCGCCTCCGAGTCCGGCGGCAGCCCGTTCACGTGGTACCCCAACCCCTCCGTCGACTCAGTCCTGGGCCCGGATCCGTTCGCCCGCCGCGCCAGGCTGCGCAGCTTCGTATCCGCCGCGCTCAGCATTCCCGTCCCGTCATCGAGCCGCCGCATCTTGATCCCGTCCCAGAAGCTCCCGAACGCCAGCCAGCCATGCCCCTGCGCGTCCGTGATGTACGCCGGATCGATCGCGTTGAAGTTATCCGTCACCTTCGACTCCAGCACTAGCCCCTTATCCACCCAGCCATACTGCGGACTCGCCGGATCGAGCGTCTTCGCCACCGCCAGCCCGATCCCGCTCGTGTTCTTCCCAAACAGCGAGTACGCGTAGTACATCCGGTACTCTCCGCCAATCCGCTGCACATCCGGCGCCCACAGCTCCGTCGTCTTCGGACTCTTCTCCTTGATCCACTGTGGAATCTCGGCAAACACCTGCCCGCATCGCCGCCATGCCTTCAGGTCCTCCGAGCACCGCACCGCAAACTGCCCACCCTCCGGCGTCTTGCCCGTCGCAAACACGTACCAGGTCTTGCCGTCGCGCGCCATCGAGGGATCGTGCGTCCCCTCCACCGCCCCGGTCACGGCAATCACCCGCGCTTCGAGCGAAGCCGCCATCAGCAACAACGCACTCGCCCGCACCGCATCCATAAGCCGCATGTGTTCCCTCGCTACACCGTCACCGCACCACGCCGCCGCCCGGCCCACCACCGCTGCGTCACCACCGCCGTCGTCAGCAGCAGAATCGCCGCCACGATGCACTGGGACCACAGGCAGTAGATGCACCACTTCTGAATCACGTACGCCTCAAGATACGTCAGCATCGCCGCAAAGAAGAATCCAACCTCCGCCAGCACCAGCGTCAGCCCCATCCATCCCATCAGCGCCGCAACCGCCATCATGCCGTAGCCCACAATCCCTAGCGCCGCCACCGGCACATGCATCATCCCCGGCTTCTCATCGAACAACTTCGGCGGAAAGACAGCATACTTCGAGTGATTCACAGCCCCGCAGTCAAACCGCTCCGTCACCGCACACGGCGGGGCCATTCCCGGGTCCTGGTTGTGCACCCGCAACGCCAGCACACTCACAAACAGCCCCGCCGCCGCAAGCAGCGCAATCAGAAATCGCATAGATCAAGTCTACGATCTTCTGCTTCTCGGAATCTTCCAAACCGCACGGAACCCTCCTACGCCCAACACATTTCCGGCCAAATCGTTCAGCCTTGATGCGGAAACGCATCCAACAAACATCAGCCGCAGGCGAAGAGAGAGAAAGAAGCATCGTTCGATGAAACAGTCTGCACCCGCGAGTGCCCCCACACTGCACCGGAACGCCCTCTCAGCCGCTATCCTCGCCTGCATCGTTCTCCTCGGAACCACGAAGGCAGCCGCGCAAAGCGCCGTCTACTTCGACTATCCCCAGGACCGCGGAAAAGTTCAGCCGCTTCAGTGGCAAAGCCTCCCCACCTGGCTCACGCTCAACTCCGAGCTGCGCGGCCGCACCGAAGGCCAGACCTCCTATAACGATACGCAGGATGGCGACCGCATCTACGAGCTCACCCGCATCTACGGTGGCCTCGAGGTCCGTCCGGCGAAGTTCCTCACCGGCTACCTCCAGTTCATCGACACCCACGCTCTCGGTCTGCCCACTCACGTCATCGGCACCAACATGCGCGACGCCTTCGATCTCCGTCAGGGTTACCTCAACCTGCACGTTCGCGCCGCCGGCGTCCCCGTCCGCTTCGTCGCCGGCCGTCAGGAGCTCAGGTTCGGCAGCGAGCGCGTCATCGGTATCAGCGACTGGACCAACAACAGCCGCTCCTGGGATGGCTACAGCGCCCGCATCGGCGATCGGAATCGCCTCGATCTCTTCAGCACCTCGGTCGTTAAAACCAATCCCACGTCGCTCGACACCCACGGCAACGGCCTCCAGTTTCATGGGGCCTACGGCTCTGTCGCCACCTGGATCCCACACGTTCGCGTCTCGCCCTACGTGCTCGTCCACACCGCGCGCGGCGTCACCAGCCAGGCAGGTCGCAAGGGCGATCAGGTCGAGACCACCTTCGGCACCGAGATCGAGGGCGTTCTGCCCGCCAACCTCGACTACGAAGCCAACGGATCACTCCAGCGCGGCAGCTACTCCAACGACAGCATCCACGCCGGCCAGGGCTTCGGCAAGCTCTCCTATCTCGCCAGCAATCTTCCCTGGAATCCCCGCATCGGCGGCGAGTTCGACTACGCCACCGGCGACACTCATCGCAACCTAAACCGCTTCGGTACCTACGACCAGCAGTATCCCTCCAACCACAACGCCTTCGGCCTGGTCGATCTCTTCGGCTACCAGAACATCCGCCAGGAACGCATCAACCTCGACCTCGGCCCCGCAAGAAACCTCTACCTCCTTGTGCAGGGAGGCTTCCTCAATCTCGCGGCAAAGGGAGACGACCTCTACTCCAGCACCGCGACCGTCGTCCTCAAAGCCCCCACCGGCGGCTTCAAATCCGACAGCATCGGCCAGGAGTTCGACGTCTCCGCCAAGTACGTCTTCCACGACTTCCTCGTCGTCAACGCCGGCGTTGGCCATCTCTTTCCCGGCGGCGCCCTCCTCGAGAACAACAAGGGTGCGGCGGAGACCCTCGGCTATTTCTCTCTCACCTACCGCTTCCGCGTAGACCAGCACGCCGCCGATCCGAACCAGCAACCAGAGTGAAACGACCACCAACTTCGTCAAGCACCCGCGTCACCCAACCTTACTTATCGCCCTTGTCCGGCTTCGGCGGGTAGTGCTCGAACATCTTTCCTACCGACTTCCACACCTGATCCTCATTCTTGTGCTGCGAGTCCGCGACGCGATCCTCTGTCGCTTTCCCACGCCACACCACCTCGTTCCCGCGAGCCTCCACCAGATCGACCGTCAGGATCCCCATCGTTCGCGGCACCTCGCGCGTCGTCGACCAGTCCGGTCCGCCCCACGCGCCGTACCCGCCCCAGCCGCCCCATCCACCCCACGGTCCGCCGCCCCAGCCAAACCCATCACTCGTCGTCTGCCGGTCCACCAGGTCCCGCTCTCGGAAGTGATACGCCACCTTCAGGTCCGGCACCTGCCCCGGCTGCACCGGGTTCAGCCCCTTAGCCTCCAGCGCGCTCGCGAGGTACTTCGGCACAAACTGCGTCCACAGCGGATCGTCCGTGTTCTGTCCGGCCGGCACAATCTGAAACGTCCGGAAGTCCCCAAACGCCGCCTTCTCCCGCCAGTTCACCTTCACATCCTGCGCCAGCGCCATCGTTCCCGCACTCGTCAGCACCATCACCGCCGCCATCATCGATCGTCGCATCGTCACGTCCTCAGGTGATTTAGACGCACCGTGACCGCGGACGATCCTCCACAGGCTCAGTGAGCGTGGAAGCCTTGGTTAGGGTCATACACGACGTGGACGAGGTCATCCCGGTAGTCGATCGTGAGCACCAGCTCCCGCAACGTCGGAAAGCCGATAAAACCCGCAATCTCGAGCCCCACGCCGTGTGACAGGTTGGACGTATCAATCGATCGCATCCCGCGAAGCTTCTGCTGCACCCCTGCAAACGTAATCGTCACCTCATCGGCCTCTTGCACCTTCTTCACCTTGCCGCTGATGCCGCTGACACGTGCCAGATCATCGCTTGACACATGGGTCACCTCGCGCGCAGCCCGTGGCGAGATCAACCCCTCCGACGCCCCTGTATCCAGAACAAACAACTTCAACGGGGCGTTGCCTATGCGCGTCGGCACGATCAGCTGATGCCCGACTCGATACACTCTCGTCCAGTCCTTCATCTCCGGCGCAATGTACCCATCCTGTGGTGCCGGCCGCGCCGGCGACGAGCTCTCATCGTCATCTGTCGCGAGACTCTCCGGAGCCTTTCCTTCCTCCGGTCGCTTCGGCAGAGGCGCAAGCCGCACCTCGCGGGAGGGAATGTCCAATGTCACCAGGTAGTTCCGAAACACATCACTCCCGATCAGCCCGTCGACCTCAAGCGCGCTCCGCTTCTCCACCACCCTCACCATGCAGTTGTGAAACTCCATCCCGCCGATCTTCAGGTGGTCCACATGGGTCACGTAGGCGCCCGTCGGCCCATCATCCCCGATACCGCCCGTTTTGATCTCTGCCTCAGGGACTAACCCCGCACTGATCGCCGAAGATCGGCTAAGCAGAAGTCCGCTCGCCCCGGTGTCAATCTCCAGCCGCTTGCGTTTGCCGTTCATCTGCACGTCCAGGCCGGCGGCGTACATGGGCTGCGGACCATTCGCGATGCCCACAATCTGCAGCTTGGTGGAGGTCACCTCCCCTACCGGCTCACAGTCGCCTCGTTGCCGTGATTCGATCCCCTTGATGGTCTCAGCCATCGCCTGCTTCTGCTCGTCGCTCGTCTCAGGGGACGCCGCGCGCTCCTGCAGACGCGCGATCTCTTGCTCCGGCGTCGCCCGCGGCGCCGTGGCAGACATCCACGCGCGGCTGATCGTCAGATCCTCTGGCGCCAGCGTGTGCGCCAGGGTCAGCTGCGTGCGCGCCGTCGCATGCAGCCCGGTCAGGTTGTAGTAGCGGGAGACATCGTAGTGGGTTCGCGCGACGCAGAGGTCATCCCGCAGAGACTCGTTGAAGGCCTCAACCGCCAGCTCCGGCTCCCCTCGGCGCATCTCCACCTCGCCCACCGCGTCCGCCAGCCGCGCATCCTTCGGGTGGTCCTTGGCCTGCTGCTTCGCCAGCAGCAGGGCATCATCCACGTTGCCCTGCGCCATCTTCGCCCGGATCACTCCCGCCAGAGCCGAAGTCTCGCCCGGCTTCTCCTTCCACATCGCTCCATACAGCTGCTCAGCCTTCGGGTACTCCCTCGCGGCCATCGCCTTGTCTGCCTCACTTGGCGGCGCATGATCGATCGTGCAACTCTTCTTTGCCTGCCCAAATGCCGCCACCGATCCACCCAGCAGCAGCAGCCCCATCGCGAGCCACCGTCGTCCTTGCCTCAACATCCTTTCCTCTCCTCTGCCAGGTTCCTCCCGGCGCGCACAGGTCATCGAACGCTCTGCGACGGCAGCCACTCACCTCGCATCACAGCTCGTCCGTCATCCACCGTGCCAGCCTTCCCCGCATCACCGCAATAGCCCCTTCGTTGGAGTCCACCATAACGAACTCCCGCCCATGCCGCGCCGCCGCCTCACCCGTCGTCCCGCTCCCCGCAAAAAAATCCAGCACCACGTCGCCTTGGTTGGAGTGCACCTTCACAATCCGCTCCAGCACCCCCACCGGCTTCTGCGTCGGATATCCCGTCTTCTCCTTGCCCGTCGGACTCACAATCGTGTGCCACCACACATCCGTCGGCGTCTTGCCTATCGCCGCCTTCTCCGGGCCCACCAGCTCCGGCGCCATGTACGCAATCCGGTCCACAGCTTCAAGGTTGAACGTGTACCGTTCCGGATCCCGCGTGTACCACAGCAGGTTGTCGTGCTTGGCCGGCCATCGCCGCTTCGCCCGCGCGCCATAGTCATACGCCCAGATAATCTCGTTCTGGAAGCACTCCCGCCCGAACACCTCATCCAGCATCACCTTCGCGTAGTGCACCTCGCGGTAGTCGATATGCAGAAACAGGCTGCCCGTCTCCGTTAGCAACCGCCGCGCCTCCACCATCCGCGGCCGCAGAAATCCGATGAAGTCGTCATAGTCATCCGCATACCCGCCGCCACCCGCGCCAGCCTCTCCCTCGCCGATGCGCTCCGTCCGGTACCGTCTGCCGCCAAACCCCACCCGGTCGCCAGCCTCATCCTGCACCGTCCGCATCCGCGTCCGCGTCTGTCGTCGCCCCGTGTTGAACGGCGGATCGACATAGATCAGCGCCACGCTCCCCGTCGGCATCTCCCGCAGCACCGGCAGGTTATCCCCATGCACAATCTGGTTCATCGCACCTCGTATCCAGTCCTGCATTGCTTCATCCGTAATACCCCGATCGTGTCTTTGGCCTTGCCCTTGCGCCCGTGTACAGTTCCCCAAGACTCATCTTCTCAGCCCCGTGCCCGCTCACCACCTCATCCACGCCATGCTGACCGATATCGGTCGCTCCCGCAGCCACAACGAAGACGCCTGCGCCATCTCCCCCGAGATCGGGGCCTTCGTCGTCTGCGACGGCATGGGCGGAGCCGCCGCCGGCGAAGTTGCCAGCCGCCTCGCCGCCACCACCTTTCTCGATCATCTCGGCGCGCCCCCGCCCGCCAACACCCGCCCGCAGACGCGCCTCCAAACCGCCATCCTCGCCGCCAACTCCGTCGTCCACAAGCGCTCTCTCGACACACCGGACCAGGCCGGCATGGGCACCACCCTCGTCGCGCTCCTCTACATTCCGCCTCCCCTAAAAGACCGCCGCGCCGCCCCTCGCACACCCAAGCCTCGCTTCGTCACGCCACCCGATCTCTTCCTCGCCAACGTCGGCGACAGCCGCTGCTACCGCCTCCGCGCCGGCGCCCTCCAGCAGCTCTCGCGCGATCACTCCTTCGTCGAGGAGCAGCTCAAGGCCGGCCAGATCACCGCCGACCAGGCCGCCGTCTCCCCCATGCGCAACTACATCACCCGCGCCGTCGGCCCCCACACCCGCATCCAGCCTGACACCGACAGCTACCGGACGAAACCCGGCGACATCTACCTCCTCTGCAGCGACGGTCTTACCCGCGAGCTCGACGATGAAGCCCTCTCCGCCATCCTCCGCCGCGAACTCCCCGCCCGCCCGCCTGCCCAGTCCGAGCTCGACCAGGCCTGCGCCGCTCTCATCCACGCCGCCAACGACCACGGCGGCCGCGACAACATCACCGTCCTCCTCGTCGCCGTCATCTAGACTCGGGCCATGTCCACCATCCCCATCCGCTGGGGCATCCTCGGCGCCGGAGCCATCGCCGGCCGCTTCGCCCGCGATCTCGCCCACGTCCCCAACTCCTTCGTCGCCGCCGTCTACGCCCGTCGCCCGGAGCAGGCCCGTGAGCTCGCGAGCGCCCACGACGCCGTCCCTGTCCAGACTCCTGCCGCGCTCTTCACCGCTGGCATCGACGCCGTCTACATCGCCACCCTCCCCGACACCCACCACGCCTTCGCCCGCGCCGCCCTCGAAGCCGGCCTGCCCGTCCTCTGCGAAAAGCCCATCACCCGCTCGCTCGCCGAGCTCGACGATCTCCTCGCCCTCGCCGCCGCCCGCAACCTCCTGTTCATGGAGGCCATGAAGTCCCCGTTCCTGCCCCTCTACCGTGCCCTGTGCGATCACCTCGCCTCCGCGGAAGGGCAGGGAAGCCCCGGCCCCATCACCTTTGTCCAGGCCGGTAACAGCAGCGCTCACACCCCACCCGATCACCCCTCATGGAGCGCCACGCTCGCCGGCGGAGCCCTCATGGCCATCGGCGTCTACCAGGCCTTCCTCGCCGTCGATTGGCTCGGCCCCGCCACCGAAACCCAGGCCCTCAGCCAGCCTTCCACCGCAGACTCCACCGCAAACCAGCCATTCGTCGACACCTTCACTGTCGTCCAGTCCCGCCACCACCGCGGCGTCTCCCAGCTCTACGCCGGCCTCGAGCTCGCCTCGCCCGGCAGCGCCACTCTCTGCGGCCCGCGCGGCTTCGTCACGGTCCACAAACCTTGGTGGAACGCCTCCCGCGCCACGATCACCCCCGTGTCCGGCCCACCCCTTGAGCTCCATCACCCCGTCCTCGGCGACGGCCTCCACTACGAGACCGCCCACTTCTGCGATCTCCTCCGCGCCGGCCGGCGCGAAAGCCCGGTCGTCACCCACGCCCACTCCCGCGCTGTCATGGGTCTGCTCGACCACGCCCGCGCCGCCATTTACCTCCACTTCCCAGGCGAACCGCATCCGCCTGTCGACACCATCAACTAGAACTCCTGCGCAGAGCAAGCGGTCAAGATCCGGGATCGTCGGGCAGGGATCGCCCACCATTTTCCTTGCATTTGCTATGATCGTCGCGTCCCTGGGCCAGATACCTCCATCCTCCACGTGGAGACCTGACATTGTTCATTCATCGCGCCACCTCTCTCGCCATCCTTATCGCCCTCGCAATCGCTGGTACCAGGACCGTCTGGGCCGACGCCCTCTACCTCTACACGGGGCAGAACTACTCCCCGACCGCGTCCATCCTCTCGCGGCCGGCCACCGCGCCAGCCATCCTTCCTCCCTACACCGCGTCCGACTTCATTAGCGGCGGGTTCGACACAGCCTCTCCGTTGCCCGGCAATCTCGTCGCGACAACCATTGATCCCTCGTATTTCTTCTTCGAGGATGGCGTTACCTCAACCTCTTCCGGAGTCGCCAGCTCAAGCTTTGTCATCTGGACCGACGGCAACGGCGATATCGATCACTGGGGCATCACCATCACGCTCGACTCGGGTCGTGTCATCGACACGGTGTCAGATCCACGCCTGAAGTTCGTCGAGGGCTACTACGGAGGCGTCTTCGATTAGACCTTCCAGACGCCCTATGGCTCTGACTCCACTGCTGGGCGCGGCGGCAACATCGCCCAGCCAGGTACGTGGGAGGACATCACGGGCTCGCAACCCGCTCCCATTCCGGAGCCAGGGACACTACCCCTCGCCGCAACGGGACTGCTAGGTCTCCTTTCGGCCGTCCGTCGTCGCTTCAGTTAGCGGGTAGCTTTGCCGCCCCACCCTGCATCCAGCAACAACTTCGCGTCACACCACGACACCATCCTTCTGTCCTCAGGACAGCCCCTCTCGCTGCGGCAACATCTGACCACTGTCAGGTCTCACCTGCACCGAAGGGTCTCTCATGATCAAAGCAATCGGCTACGCCACCAACCACTCCTTCACCAGCCTCAAACCGCACGAGTTCGAGCGCGAAGACGCCAAGCCAAATGAAGTCGTCATCGATGTCCTCTTCTGCGGCGTCTGCCACTCCGACATCCACCAGGCCAAGAACGAGTGGGGCAACACCGTCTATCCCTGCATGCCCGGCCATGAGATCGTCGGCCGTGTCTCCGCCATCGGCAGCTCCGTCTCCCGCCATCGGGTCGGCGATCTTGTCGGCGTCGGCTGCATGATCGACAGCTGCCGCCACTGCGAGCCCTGCCAGTCCGGCGATGAGAACTACTGCGAAGGCCCCAACAGCTGGCTTGCCACCTACAACGGCCCCATGGTCCCCGCCAAGAAGTCTCCCGACGAGACCAATCACTACGGCCGCGACAACACCTTCGGAGGTTACTCCAACGTCGTCGTCGTCCCCGAAGACTTCGTCCTCAAGATCCCCGCCAGCCTCCGACCCGAAGCCGCCGCCCCCATCCTCTGCGCCGGCGTCACCACCTACTCGCCCATGAAGCACTGGGGCGTGAAGCAAGGCGACAAGGTCGGCATCATCGGCTTCGGCGGCCTCGCCGATATCGCCGCCAAGATCGCCATCGCCATGGGCGCCACCGTGGTCCTCTTCACCACCACCAGGGAGAAGATCGAGGAAGCCCATCGCCTCGGCGCCACCGCCATCCTCGAAGACGAGCTCAAGAAAGAGCGCGACCCTAAAAACCCGCTCACCTCCAGCTTCGACTTCATCCTCAGCACCGTGCCCGAGAAGCACGATCTCAACCCCTTCCTTCCCCTGCTCAAGCGGGACGCCAGCCTCGTCGTCTGCGGCGATCTCGGCCCGCTCATGCCAGTCAGCAATATGCAGATGGCCGGCCACCGCAATTCCGTCGGCGGCTCCCTCATCGGCAGCATTCGGGAGACCCAGGAAGTCCTCGACTTCTGCGCCGAACACAACATCGCCCCGGACATCCAGGTCATCTCCATCGACACGATCAACGACGCCTACAAGCAGGTCGAGGAGGGAGACGTCCGCTTCCGCTTCGTCATCGACATCGCATCCCTGAAGTCTGAAAAGGCCGCCTGAGCCCACCCGGCAGGCCGGCGTCTCCGCACCGAATGGAAATACCGGCCTCCGCCTCTCCTCACTCCAAACCGATCTCCCACCCGGCCTAGCCAACTATCCCCGCCCGGCGGTACCCTGAAGATCCATGGCCACCATCGATCGACCTATCACCGCCGACCTCTACTTCGAAGACTTCCACGCCGGCCGCAAGTTCAACTCCATCGGCTCCTACAAAGTCACCGCCGAGGAGATCAAGGACTTCGCCCAGCACTATGATCCGCAGCCCTTCCATCTCGACGAAGCCGCCGGCGAAAGCTCCTTCTTCAAGGGTCTCGCCGCCTCTGGCTGGCTCACCGCCGCGATCGGCATGCGTCTCCGCGTCCAGTCCATCCAGGTCGCCGGCGGCATGATCGGCGCCGGCGTTGAAGAGATCCGCTGGACCGAGCCCGTCCGCCCCGGCGACTCCCTCCGCACCGAGGCCGAGATCCAGGACGTTCGCCGCTCCCGCAACCGCCCCGCCTTCGGTGTCGTCCGCTCCCGCACCACCACCTTCAATCAGCGCGACGAGATCGTCATGGTCGCCACCGTCAACTTTCTCGCCCCGCTCCGCAATCCCGACTAACGCCTCAGGCCCTACGCGGCGGCCAGAACGCTACTTCACCGGCACCAGTCGGCACGCCGCATCCTCCAGTCGCTCCCCCGCGATCGCCCCCTCGAGCGTCAGCTTGATGTAACCCTCTCGAGTTTCGGTGAACCGCGGCCACTTCGCCTCCGCCTCCTCCGGCCTGTTCGGATCCCCGGTCTTCACGAAGTTCGTCCAGTACCGCTCCATCGTCTCTGAGGCCTCCTCATCCGTTGGCGACCACTCCCCCTGCTCGCCGTGCTGCGCGTGGAAGTAGTGAAACAGGAAGAACAGCTCCGTCGAGTGCATCGCCGCCTCCTCCCACGGCAGTCCCGGCTCAAACTGATACTCCCACGTCGGCGCATCGTGCGCGCTATGCAGCCGGGCCACTGCCCGCGCCGGACAGCGGAACATCGTGTCCGTCGCAAACCGCGCCGTCGCATCGCCCAGCCGGTGCGACTCGCCACTCCCTTGTGCCGCCCCGTCGCCACCCTTTCCAAGTCCATACACTGCCTCGAGCGCCTCCGCATCAGCCTTCGGCAGCGCCGCCCGGATCCGCGCCCGCACCTCATCGGCCGTGCCCTCCTCCGGCACAATCTCCTGCACGTTGTTCCCGATCAGCAGCGGCACCCGCGCCTCGTGCCCCGCCGCAAACACCGCCGCCGGCGTCTCCTTCAGCACCCACCCATCCACACTCAGCCCCCGCCCGCCCCGCGCCGTCGCCGGCACCTCATGGTCCGCCGCCAGCACCTCCTCCGTCGTGTGCCCCCGCATCGACCGCAGCGAGTCTCCCAGCTTCGCCCGCACCCCCGCCCACGCCGCCTCACTCTCCGCCGCGCTCGGCACAGGCCCCAGCCCCATCACCGTTCCACTCTCCTCAATCGCCCCGGCAAACAAGCCCTTCGCCTGCTCTGACGCCATCAACGCTCCCCCATCGAGCGCCCCCGCCGACTGCCCCATCACCGTCACTCGCGCCGGGTCACCCCCAAACGCCGCAATCTCCGCCTGCACCCATCGCAGCGCCGCAATCTGGTCGCGTAGCCCATAGTTGCCGCTCGCCCCGTCCGCGCCCCGCAGCTCCGCCGAGCTCAGAAAGCCAAACACCCCCACCCGGTAGTTCACCGTCACCAGCACCACCCCACGCGGCGCCAGCGCCAGCCCGTTGGCCAGATCCTCTGACGCCGTCCCCGCCTGGTTCGCGCCGCCGTGCAGATACACCATCACCGGCAGCTTGCCCTCATCGCCCGCGCCCTTGCCCGCCACCGCCGTCGACCACACATTCAGGTATAAGCAGTCCTCACTCGACTCTCCCGCAAACCGATCGTTCCACCCCAGCCGCCACTGCGCGCACGCCGGGCCAAAGTGCGTCGCCTCCCGCGCCAGCATCCATCGCCCCATCTCCTCGGGCGGCGTCCATCGCCGCTTGCCCGTCGGCGCCTTCGCATACGGAATCCCGCGAAACACCGCCACCGTCGTCCCACCCGCTCCCCGCTCGAGCGACCCGCGTACCCCTCCGTGCGACGTCTTCACCACCGGCCCATCACTCTCATCTGCCATCGCCACTGCCATCACCGGCGCTAGCACCAGACGTAGACCCAGCACCCACCCAAACACCGCAAATCGCGTCAATCCCAGCATGGGGAGAGTCTAGCCCCCAGCTGCCACGGCACATCGTGCCGAACTCCCGTGCACCGTCCCACAACGCACGCCCGCGAACGAAGCGCTCCTGCTAGTTCTCCGAAGGCCGCTCCACCCGGTCGATGACCAGAATCTCAATCGGCGCGTGCGTGGGCTTCAGCTCCAGCCCAAGCTGATCCCGCAGCGCGCTTCGGAACGACGCGGCTGTGTCCCCGGTCTCCAGATCGGCGGCCTGACTCCAGTGGATCGCAAAATCCCAGAGACCCGCAAGCCCGGTCTGGTCAACCACCGGCCGAGGCACCGTCGCCATGCCCGTCATCGTAGGCAGCGAAGTCGCCAGCAGACTCAGCGGAACGCCGCGACCGCCAAAGCTGCTGTGCGGATCCGCCGCGGACGGCAGATGCGCAATCACCCCGCACACCGGCGGCAGCTCTCCCACCGTCGATCGTGTGCTCGGCGAGCCTTCCCGACTCAGCGGCGCACCCGAGGGAGAGCAACGATCAGCCGCCCCGTGCGGCCGGAGATTCGGACCGGTCACACCTCCGCGCGCCAGCACCAGACCCAGCGCCGGTGCATCCCGTGTCTCACGATGCACCACCAGCTGAAATCGATCAGCAAGCAGCGCCTGCATCATCAGGCGCATCCCGTCGATCGTCGACCCATCCGGTGTCTGAGCCTCGATCGTGAAGCGGCCCGCAGAAACATCAAATCCACCCGTCACCCATGCCGGCGCCTTCGACCGCAGCCCATCGAAGTAGCTGAAGCGCAGCGCCAGCTCCTGCGTGCCCGAAAGCTTGTACGCAAACACGAGGTACTCCCAGAGCGGCTGATTCGTCGCCACAAAATATCCACCCGCCACCGTCCGCGAGTCGCTCGGATCAATCGCCTGGTATACATTGCCGCTGTCAAGCGGAACATTGCTGTGCTGCGGTCCCGCGGTCTTGTTCTGCTTCACCGAAGCCACATCGAAGACAAGTGCGGGAACAGCATGAGGCACCTGAGCCGACACAGTGAAACCAGCCGCCGCAACGACGGCAAAGAGCAACGAAATCACAATCCGCATCGATGAACGACTCCCCGCGAGTCGACCAACGGCCTCCGCCGCAGGACCGCCTCAATGAGCACAGAAACGCTAATTCGCCGAAGCCATCTCGACCCCGTCGATGACGAGCACAGGAACAGGACCCTTCGTCGAATCCAACTTCAGTCCCAGCTGCTCCTGGATCGCAGTAAAGAGACCTGGCGGCGCATCCGGAGACGTCGACCGCGCAGCGTCATCATCCGGTGTCCATCGCAGGCTTAGATCATAGCGCCCGCTTAGGCCCGTCTCGTTCAGCACCACGCGACCCAGCACCTGCGCCAACACACGCGCAAGCAGCGCGATCGTGTCTTCACTCCCCGCAACGTGCAGGCGCGTTCTATCCGTGTCGATCGTCGTCCCGTTCACCTCGGACGCCTTGAACCGGACCCCGCCTTTCGTAACCACCAGCGCGTACACGGGAACCTGGCGCATCTCCTGATGTGCCTTCAGCTGAAATCGATCGGCGAGCAGTGCCTGCACCATCACCTGCTTCTGGTGCCGCGCCTCCTCGGTCCGCAACGCGTGTAGCTGCGCATCCACTGCAGCATCACACTTTGCGTCGATGTCGAACATGGTGGAGTCCAGCCAGCCCGGACCGCCCAGGATCTGCGAACCCGGTAATCCGTAGGCGAACTGAATCAGGTCGCGAAGCGGCAGATTGATCACACGGAAGCGGCTCTCCGCCGGGTCGTTGAAGATGTGGTGGTGGCCGTCAGTCGCGGTCCTGTTCAGATGGATTGAGACCACATCAAACGCCGCTGCCCCCGCTGCTGTCTGAGCCGGCGTTTGCGCCTTGACATCGGCAATCGTGAAAGCCAGGGCGACGAGCAGCGGAAACGTTCTGAAGACCATCCTGTGCACCTTTGGTGAGGAAGAATCATGATCGACGGGCCTCCTGCATCTGCACGCGGAAGAGAACAGGCCCGGAGCGTCAAGTCGGCCTCTCGCGAGTCTACCGCTTCGCCTCGAGCCCCTTGCTCGTCAGCAGCAGCGACCGCAGATCCACCGCCATCTCCCGCCGGAACCGCATCTCCGCCCCCACCGCAAACCGCCCCAGCATGGCATCATTCCCCGCCTGCCGCGCCTGCACGTATCCCGTCACCTCGTAGACGAAGTTCAGCATCGCCTCCTCGGCCATCGCCTGCTTCTCCGCGTCCGTCAGCCTTGCCAGCGCCGGCCGGTTTGCCACCGCCCACCGCACCTGCTCGCGCACCGCCTGCATGGTCTCCGCGCTGCTCTCGCCACCGTTCGCCATCGCCCAGTTCAGCACCCAGTAGCTCGCCAGCGCATCCGCCAGATCGCCCGTGTGCAGGCCGTCGCCGCTCACCATCCCGGCCCATCGCGCGATCGGGTCATTCTCCCGCAGATTGCGCGCAATCGCCTCCGCCTGCGCCCCGTTCAGCCTGCGCTCCAGACCCCGCACAAACTCGGTCTGCACCCGCGCGGAAACCGCCGCATCCCGCGCGTACGTCGTCGATCCCGACCCGTTCGCCGTCGTCGTCCGCGCCAGCCGTCCGCTCATCGCGCCCGAAGACCGCACCGGCGGAATCACGCTCTCACCGCCCGCCACCTCGTCCGAGCACACCGCCGCCGACGCACACGGATGCATCACCACCGACTGCAGAATCGTCGGCGCGGCGGACCCCATCTGCCCCCATCCCGCGCGCGCAAACCCAAACACCAGCACCAGCGTCACCAGCCCGCGCAGCCCATCCCCGCTTCTGCTCGTCGATCGCATGGGCCCAGCATAGTCCGGCCATCCGCGCTTCTGTATACGCAAAAATCCCGGAGGCAGTACCTCCGGGACCTTGAATAACGTGACCTTTGTTCGGTTTCTACCAATCCAGCGTCGCCGGCAGAAACTCCGCGAACAGCTCGTCATAAAACGGCTTCAGCTCTTGGAGGTTCGGCTTCGTATGCGACTTCGAGTACAGATCATAGGGATTGAACCGGTTCACCCACTGGAGCATCGTCTGGTCCTGCTCGTTCGTCAGGTGCCCGTACGCCCCATGCCGATGCCACGCGTAGAACGAATGGTACCGCAGCATAGACAGCGCCTCGGTTGGCAGGTACTTCTTCATCACCTCGTAGATGTACCCATCGTGCCCAAAGCTCAGGTGCACCTTGTCCAGACCGCAATTGGGCTCATAAATCCCGTACTTGCTCTGGTACAGCGCGTTCCTCGAGTCCGGATTCGCAGCGAAGCGCTCCGGAAACACCACGTCCTTCGAATACGCACATCCCACCGGAAACGTATCGCCCACCACACCCCACTGCGGCTCGCCATACAGGCACAGCACCTTGCCTAGGTCATGCACAAAGCCGGTCAGCACCATCCATCGCGGCTCGTTGTTCGCTCGCATCGCCTCGCTCGTCTGCAGCAGGTGCTCGATCTGCGTCAGGTCGGTGTCGGGGTCGCTATCGTCCACCAGCGTGTTCAGATACTCCGCCGCCTCCCACACCGTCTTCTTCCCACGTGTCAGCCCGAAGTACTGCCGCTCCTTGCCCAGCACATGGTCAACCGTCTGGAACTCATGATTCAGCCGGTAGAACTCCGCCACACCCGGGTTCGCCTCGGCGTCATACTGCCGGAACTCCGTCTCGCTCTTGCCTTCCTTGTAGCGCCCCGCAAGAAACTCATCCCACTCGTCCAGATCCCCCAACGGCCCGTTCGCAAGCGGCAGCGCAGTGCTCATCGGTATCCCCTCGACGCGCGCCGGTATCGTTCCCAGCGGCAGAGATCAAACTATACGCCGCCGCCAAAATCCCTAGCAACTTCTAATCTCCACAGCCGCGCGACTCACGAAAACCGCGTCTGCCGCCACAACCGCATCCCGCATCCCGCCACACTCACCGCCAGCAACACCCCCAGCACCGCGACCCATTTCAGATTCATGTGCAGTGGCGGAACCGTCGCATTCCATGCCAGCCACGCAAACACCCCGCACGCCGCAATCACGATCGCAAAGTCCCACCAGCGCCGCCGCTCGCCTTCCCCACTGAACTCGTCCCCACCCTGCGCCGAGAGCACCTTGTAATAATCCAGGTCGTACCGCATGCACTCCCGCTCGAGCGCCTCATTCTTGCTCGCATGTTCCCCACCCGCGGCCCGCGCCGTTGCGATCGCCAGCGCACCCAGAATCATCAGCGCCGACCCGCCCAGCACCAGCAGCCTCTGCTCCCGCGCCGCCCCCGCCAGCTCGCCAAACACCAGCGCTCCCCACGCCAGCCCCCACAACTGGTTCGTATTCGAGAGCGGAATCCCACGCCCGATCCCCAGATACTTCGCCGCGAACTGCTGAAAAATATCCCCGATCACCCACACAAATCCGCCCAGAAACAGCCAGAACAATACCGGCTTGATCGCGGCGAAGTGAAACGCCGCCGACCGCGATCCGCCATCAAGCGTCCACACCAGCAGAAACATCGTCACGAGCTCGCCCACCGTAAACGCCGTCACAAACGAAAGCGGATTCATCCCGCTCAGGTATGCCTTGCGATACGGCACATACATCGTGCCCCACATCACACTCGCCCCCGCCGCCGCCAGAATGCCACCCGCCGCATGCCCGCCCACGTGGGATCCGCCGCCCGAGCCCGCCCCATGGATCGTGCTGAATCCTAGCATCACCGCCGCAATCACAATCAGCACCGCACCTAGTACCACCTTCGCGATGTTCCCCCTGCTCGCCCCATCAAGCTCACGAAACAGCACCCGCCCCCACAGCAAGCCGATCAGCGAATTCGTATTCCACAGCGGAAACGCCACCGCCAGCCCCACATCGCGAATCGCAAACACCGTCAGCGTATTCGCCACCGCCCACAACGCCCCGGCCAGCAGCGCCCACACAATCAGGTGCTTCTTCTCCATCAGGTCGGCGTACACATACGTCGTACCCTTCAGCAGCGTCGGAAACGTCCATCGCGCCGTAAACACTCCTGCCACCATGCACAGCGAGATCACGAACGGCGAGAACCCCGCCACCACCAGCTTCGTCGGCGCCTCCGCCGCACCCAGCCACACCCCCGCCGTCAGCCCGCACAGCACGCCCAGCACATGGAAGCTCCGGCCCTCACCCGCCCGCTCCGCATGCGGCTTCGCCACCACCTTCAGGGCCGCGCGGCTCAATGCAGCACCACCAGTAGCACCACGCCGCCCAGCAGCACCACCACTGGAATCCAGAAGTGGCTATCCGTCAGCACCGCCTTTGCCGTCTCGCTCGCCCGCATCCCCACCCCCATCCTCTTCGGCCCGCCACGCACCCGCGCCAGGGTGCAGCCGAACCTACGTTTCCACCGCAAACACTGTCAAGCGCCAGGCGCGTCATCTGCTTGAGACCTGTCGCAGCCCCTTATCCTTTGTTGTCATCTCGCAGGGATCTGCTTCTTGACCGCGATCGCCCACGCACCCTCAATCACATCAAGCCCCGACCACACTCCGCACCTTACCCTCGCCCGCGAAACCGATTCAGCACCCGCCGATCCCGCCCCATCGGCTTCGCCGCCGGCAACACCTCAAACTGCATCGCCGCCTTGCGCTCCGCCGCCACCTTCAGCCGCATCTCCTTGCTCGCCTCGGTCTCCGCATACAGCCCCTGCGCCTTCGCCGCCGGCCCGCGGGCATCATCGAGCGCCAGCACCTCCACGACAAACTCACCGCCCTCATTCTTCACCCGCAGCGTATCCCCCACCTTCACATCGCGCGCCGCCTTCGCGGTCACCCCGTTCGACTCGATCCGTCCCAGCTCGCACGCCTTGGATGCCAGCGCCCGCGTCTTGAAGAACCTCGCCGCCCACAGCCACTTATCCATCCGCACCGTATCCATACACCCCATTCTCCCGCATTTCACGCGTCGCACTCTCTCCCGATTCCGCTTGACTTCAATCGCAGACCAGCGAAGAATCGCTGCGTCCGCCACACTCCCTCTCCGCACGCGACGAATCGTCACCCCGGGCCCGACCAACTCTCCCCAGAGAAACGAGGTCCCACATGAGCGCATCGCCCACCCCCGCCCTCAACATGGATAAACTCAACGCCTTCGTCGGCCGCTTCGTCGGCGATCTCGGCGCCGCCGTCCACGCCGGCATGGTCGTCCTCGGCGATAAGCTCGGCCTCTACAAAGCCCTCGCCGCCCACCCCATGACCTCCGCCGAGCTCGCCGCCGCCACCCACACCGACGAGCGCTACGTCCGCGAGTGGCTCGCCTCCCAGGCCGCCGGCGGCTACGTCACCTACGACGAAACCTCCAGGACCTTCAGTCTCTCCCCCGAACAGTCCTTCACCCTCGCCCAGGAAGACAGTCCCGCCTATCTCCCCGGCGCCTTTGAGCTCGCCCTCGGAGCCCTCGCCGCCGTCCCACGCATCGAGCAGTCCTTCCGCACCGGTGCCGGCATGGGCTGGCATGAGCACGCCGATGGCGTCTTTCACGGCTGCGAGAAGTTCTTCCGCCCCGGCTACGCCGCCAACCTCGTTCCCTCCTGGATCCCTGCCCTCGATGGCGTGGAGGCCAAGCTCGAAGCCGGCGCTCGCGTCGCCGACGTCGGCTGCGGCCTCGGCGCCTCTACCCTTCTGCTCGCGCAGGCCTTCCCCAACTCCCGCCTCTTCGGCTTCGACTATCACGCGCAATCCATCGCCGCCGCCCGCGCCTCCGCCACCCGCGGAAACGTCTCCGACCGCGCCGTCTTCGACACCGCCTCCGCCACCGAGTACCCCGGCACCAACTACGATCTCGTCGCCGTCTTCGATTGCCTTCACGACATGGGCGATCCCGTCGGCGCCGCCCGCCACATCCTGCACTCCCTCGCCCCCGACGGCACCTGGATGATCGTCGAGCCCTTCGCCAACGATTCCATGAAAGACAATCTCAACCCCGTCGGCCGCGTCTACTACGGCTTCTCCACCCTCCTCTGCACCCCCTGCGCCAAATCGCAGGAAGGCGGCCATACCCTCGGCGCCCAGGCCGGCGAAGCCCGCATCCGCGAGGTCGTCACCGCCGCCGGCTTCACCCGCTTCCGCCGCGCCGCCGAAACTCCCTTCAACCTCGTCTACGAAGCCCGCCCCTGACACCACCGCAACCACCGGCAGCAAGCCGTTCTGGACGCCTGCCGCGCATTCCCCAGCGAAGGGCGTAGCATCAGGACCACAGGTCATCCCGACCGCCGAGGTTCTCGCATGCAGCGTCGCGCCTTCCTGCAGCAAGCCACCACCACCGCCGCCCTCGCCGCCACCCATTCCCTCCACGCCACCGCCGCCACACCCTCCGCAAAGATCGCCCGCCGTCCCCTCGGCAAGACCGGCGAGCAGCTCTCGATCATCGGCTTCGGCGGCATCGTCGTCATGAACGAAGAGACCGGTGCCGCCTCAAACGTCGTCGCCGAAGCCGTCGATCGCGGTGTCAACTACTTCGACATCGCCCCCAGCTACGGCAACGCCCAGGAGCGCCTCGGCCCCGCCCTCGCCCCCTATCGCAAAAATTGCTTCCTCGCCTGCAAGACAGAGGGCCGCAAACGCGAAGACTCCCGCGCCCAGCTCGAAGAATCTCTCCGTCTCCTCAAGACCGACCACGTCGACCTCTATCAGTTCCACGCTCTAACCAAAATGTCCGACCTCGACACCGTCCTCGGCCCCGGCGGCGCGATCGAAACCATGGAGGCCGCAAAAAAGGAAGGCAAGATCCGCTTCATTGGCTTCTCCGTCCACTCCGCCGAGACCGCCCTCGCCGCCATGGATCGCTACCCTTTCGACACCGTCCTCTTTCCCGTCAACTGGGTCCTCTTCTCGCAGGCCAACTTCGGCCCGCAGATCCTCAAGCGAGCGCAGGAGAAGGGAATCGGCATCCTCGCCCTCAAAGGCATGGCCAAGACCGTCTGGTCCGCCGACCAGAAGAACGATCACCCCGAGCCCAAGTGCTGGTACCAGCCCGCCACCTTCCCGCACGAGGCCTCGCTCGGCCTGCGCTGGACCCTCGGCCACCCCGGCGTCACCGCCGCCCTCCCTCCCGGCGACGAGAAATACTTCCGCCTCGCCATGGACGTCGCCCAGAACTTCCAGCCGCTCGATCACGGCGAAGAGCAGGCCCTGCTCGGCCGAGCCGCCGGCGTCGAACCCATCTTCCACCTCGGCAACGACGTCTAGCCCGGCCCCAAACGCCTCGCCAGTTCGCCAGCATCCCGCGCCGCTCGGGCTACAGTAGTCGCTATGCGTCGTCTCTCGTCCGCAGCACGCGTCTGCCTCTTCGCATCGTTCCTCGCCCTCGGCGCCTCAAGCCACGCGCAGCAGCCCGCCGCCTCCCGCACCATCGCCCTCACCTTCGACGATCTCCCCATGACCGTCGTCGGCAATGACCACATCGCCGGCCCCCTCGCCGAAACGCAAGGCATCACCGCCAGCATGCTGCGCGTCCTGCGTGCCCACCACGCCGTCGCTCTCGGTCTCATCAACGAGGTGAAGCTCAACGTCCCTGGCGAACGCGACGCCCGCGCGAAACTCCTCGACGACTGGCTCTCCGCCGGTATGCAGCTCGGCAACCACGGCTACAGCCATCGCGAGTTCAAGGACCTCTCCCTCGCGCAGTACGAGGCCGAGTTCCTCCGCGGCGACGTCATCACCGTCCCGCTGCTCGAAGCCCATCACCAGCGAGACCGCTTCTTCCGCGCACCCTACCTCGACACCGGCGACACTCCGGCAAAGAAGCAGGCCTTCGATCAGTTCCTCGCCGACCACGGCTACCGCGTCGCCCCCTTCACCATCCAGAACCAGGACTGGATGTTCAACGCCTCCTTCGACGAAGCCCGTCGCCACCGCAACACCGCCGAGCTCGCCCGCATCCGCGCCGCCTACCTCGCCCACATCACCGCCGAGTTCGACCACGCCGAACAGCTCACCCGCGCCTCCTTCGGCCACGACATCCCGCAGATCATGTTCATGCATACCGACATCCTCAACGCCGACACCCTCGACCAGGTCCTCACCCTCATGGAGCAACGCGGCTACACCTTCGTCCCCATCGACACCGTCCTCCAGGACCCCGCCTACCGCACCCCGGAGGCCTTCGTCGGCGCCGACGGCCTCTCCTGGCTCGATCGCTGGCAGCCCGCCCTCGGCCACTCCATCCACTCGACTGAACCAGAGCCCCCGCGCTGGGTAAACAGCAACTACAAGCGCATCACGGCGGCACCGGCAAAGCCGCTCAATCGCTGACCCCGCTCCTTTAACCGCCTCATCCGGCCGCAGAACCTTCGTGCGCCTGATGTTTGCTCATCGCTCCGCAGCGACCTGTCTTCCACGGCCGGTCCCGGCAAGCACCGCACGGTTTGTCACTCCTCATCAGCGCGGCGTACCATTCCCCCGAACCGAACTCTTCCCACCCCGCAGGAGACCCGATGCTCTCTCGTCGCACCTTTGTAGGCAACGCCGCCACCGCCGCCGCTGGCCTCGCCATCGCCTCCTCCGCCCCCGCAAGCGCAAAGTCCTACGCCCAGATCGCCGGCGCCAACGATCGCGTCCACTTCGCCGTCATCGGCCTCAACAGCCGCGCCTACGCCCATCTCTCCTCCCTTCAGGCCAACAAGAAAGACGCCCGCATCACCCACGTCTGCGACGTCGACTCCACCATCCTCGACAAGTACACCGCCGCCACCACTAAGTCCATGGGCGACGCCCCCATCTCCGACAAGGACTTCCGCAAGGTCCTCGCCGCGAAAGACGTCGATGTGATCACCATCGCCACGCCCGACCACTGGCACGCCCCCATGGCTATCCTCGGCCTCCAGGCCGGCAAGCACGTCTACGTCGAAAAACCCTGCTCCTACAACCCGCAGGAAGGCCTCTGGCTCGTCGAAGCCCAGCGGAAGACCGGCAAGCTCTGCCAGATGGGTTCGCAGCAGCGCTCCTCCCCGCACACCATCGAGATCGTCAACAAGATCCACTCCGGCGCCATCGGCAACGCCTACTGGGCCGAGACCTGGTATACCAACCGCCGCAAACCCATCGGCGTCGGCAAAGTGATCCCCGTCCCCGCCACCCTCGATTGGGATCTCTGGCAGGGCCCCGCCCCGCGCCAGGACTACAAGAGCAACGTCCACCCCTACAACTGGCACTGGTTTAAGAACTGGGGCACCGGCGAAGCCCTCAACAACGGCACTCACGAGGTCGACGTCGCCCGATGGGCCCTCGGCGTCGAGAACCCCTCCCGCGTCGTCGCCGCCGGCGGCCGCTACGCCGCCCAGGACGACTGGCAGTTCTACGACACGCTCGACGTCTCCTTCGAGTACCCCGGCAAACTCCTCACCTGGAAGGGCGACTGCATCACCGGCAAAAAGACCTACAACCGCGAGCGCGGCACCGCCGTCCACGGCACCGAGGGCACCGTCATCA